>NZ_JBGCUC010000004.1:0-291153 GCF_043420595.1 Erwinia plantamica | reverse complement strand
TGAAGTGCCTGAAGTGCCTGAAGTGCCTGAAGTGCCTGAAGTGCCTGAAGTGCCTGAAGTGCCTGAAGTGCCTGAAGTGCCTGAAGAACCGGTGGCGCCGGCTCCGCCGCTTTATCCGCTTTGGGAAGCCGGTCGCATATACGTCGGAGGCGACAGGGTGACGCACAAAGGACGAAACTATCTGGCTAAATGGTGGATTGGGCAGGGCACCGAACCCGGCCTGGAGAGCACGACCGGGGCGGCAGACGGCGACGGCCGTCCATGGACAGAGATCTAACCCAGGTCTGAGTCAGGCAGCCTGAAAAGTATTCATTTCGGGCTGCTGTTAAATGGCAACGCAGAGCACATGGGAAGGGTACTCTGCGTTTTTTACCTTTATTGAAAGTAACCAGCGGTTCAACTAAACCGCCGCCATCCTGCAACGGCTTTCTCCCGTGCCTGCTACTTACCTGTCTGCTTCAAAATCTCAGCCAGCTGCGCGCGGTGCTCGCCGTCAATCTCCCGAGCGGCGGAATAACCGGCGTTCAGCAGAATGGTTTCATTCAGCCCCACCAGCCAGTCATAGATATAGTAGGCGGCATGGTTATTAGGCTTCAGCGCCAGCTTTGTCAGCCGCTGGCCCGGCCCCAGGCTGGCGGCCTGGGTTTCCGGACGGGCGAAGATCTTCTGGCCACGATTGATTTTACTGTCGGGGCGCGCCGACTCTGGCAGATGCTGGAAGCCGAGCCAGGCGACGAAATCGCCCAGCACGCTCAGCGCGCGGGAGACCTGGCGATCGGCCAGCATCTCGGCCGGGGTATTCGCCGCATCTTTATCCGTCAGGATTTTCACCAGCGCGCCTTCAATATCCAGACGAATACTGGCCGTGGTCAGCTCTTCGGTCAGCATCTCCAGCGTGGGGCGCGTCACGCCCAGCAGCTCCAGCAGCGCGTCCTGTTCGGGCAGCTGTCCCAGCAGGTTGATCCAGTAACGGTAGACCTGTTGCGCAAAGCCATTTTCCGCTTCGCTCTTCTCGCCCGTTTGCTGCGCATCCAGCGGCAGCGGTAAAGGATCGTTGCTCAACAGATCGATACTCATTCCAATGCCGAAGGGATCCTCTTCCGTCAGGGCATACTCTTCGTTGCTGCGGCGCTCGGCGGGGTGTTGCTGCTGCATAAACAGGTGACGCAGCGTTTCGCGCGTCGGCAGCAGCCGCTCCAGCAGCTCGCCGTGCACGCCGGTTCTGGTTTGCAACGCCTTCAGCAGCGATTCGGCAACGCGCAGGCGGGCCTCCGGCTCCTCTTTTTCCGCCGCCAGATACCAGCGGCCCAGCAGGTTATCGCTCAGCTCGCGACGGATCTCGCTGAGCTGTTCCTGCAAGCGCGTCATTTTGTTTTCGCGGCTGACTTCGCTGGTCAGCCAGCCCGCCATCCGCTTCACGCCCTTATCGTCCATCGTCAGCATGGTGCCCCAGGCATCGCCGGGATTGCCCACGTAGCGCTGTACGGCGGCGTCGTGGTTCTGACCGTGCGTAATACGCTGGTCAAAAGGCGTCAGCGCCCAGATTAGCGCAGGTTTGCGGCCGCTGTGCGGCTGGCCCTGGGTCTGCTTCACCCAGTTGTCCAGCACACGGCCCACGATGCGGGTATCCGCGCGCTGGCTGGAAGCGTTACAGACCATCAGCAAGTCGACATCCTGCCGTTCTGCGGCGCGGGTTAACAGGAAAGGACGCTTGGCGGTGGTAAAGGCCAGCGCCAGTTCGTGCGCGCTGTCATCCGGCAGAACTGACGGTTCTTCAAAACCGGGAAAGTCCAGCAGATCGACCTGTTCAAACAGGTTTTCACGCGGCGCGCTGTAGAACGGCAGCAGCACTTCGCGGCTCAGCAGGTTCAGCTCGCCCAGCGCCAGGTTAACCGGCCTCAGGCTGCGGCCGTTATGCTGCGGCACTACCTGAATAACGCGATCCGATGAGGCGTTAAAATAGCGCAGGCCGCTGCTGTTTAATACGCTCAGGCCGGGATCGTCCACCGTGCTGATGGGCGCCAGCACGCGTCGCGCGCCGGAAAGATGATGCAGCACGTGCGCCAGCTGGCGATAAAGCGCGGAAAGATCGCGGTCTTCATTCCACAGCAGGGAAAAGAGGCGGGCGCGATCGTCCACGCCCAGCATCGGCGCCAGCTCCACGGCCTGCGGCCAGAAATGACTTTCCAGCGCCTTGCTGCGGCAAATCTGGGCGGCGTTCAGACGGTGCCACAGCGCCACCACGTTATTGCTGCTCATGCCTTCCACGCTCTGCGCCTGGCGATAAACGGCGACGCTTTTCATGCGCTCGGCAATCTGCTGCTCATCCAGCGCGATGGTTTCGCTGCCGCTGCGTTTGGCCCAGATTTGCGCCAGCACGCCGGCGATCTCTTCTTCGCTCATCAGCGACAGCTGCACCGGCCATTCGTTATCGGTGCTGGTCTGCCGGCCGCTGAAGCGCATCACCATGGTGGCGCTCTGCTGCTGCGGATTAAGCTGCGCATAGTCAAAGGTGGTATTGCCCAGCGCCAGCTCCATCCGGCCTTTTTCACTGGCGGCCAGCGCGGCGATCAGCCAGGCTTTGCCCGCCTGCGCCAGGCCGAAAAAGCCGACCGCGCACTCATTGCTCGCGGCCTCATTCAGCCGGGTTGCCTTGTTATGCTGATGCCGCAGCCGGACGCCAAGGCGATCCGCTTCCATATTAAGACGTGGGGCGGTGGTACGGGCGCTTTCCAGCCAAATCAGCGCGCGATCGATACCCTTGGTCACGTTTTCCAGTTTTTTGCCGAACTGCCCCGATGGCTTAGGCGTCAACGCTTTCATTTTTTATATACGCTCCCACTGTCAATCCAGTAATGGGTTAATCCTGAGCCGCTGCTGGCCAGCGTATTCAGCCTGAGCCGCAGATGTTCCAGCGGCACGCGGCTGCCGTCGTCCAGCGTTGCCTCGGCAATAGCAAATCTTTCCGGGCCGAATTCGCCTTTGGTTTCCGCCACCGCCAGCTTGATCTTCAGCACCTTGTCGCCTGCCACGCTGCGGGCCAGCTGCGGATCGGCGATCGACAGGGTGTAAAGCGGCGAAGCGGGCCAGCGATCGTTATCCAGCTGCCGGAATCCCAGCGTCAGCGCGCCGCGAACCTGAAAACGCTCGCGTGGGTCGAGCCGGAAATTATCGTCATCCAGATCGATATCGGCATACCAGACGTTCTCGGCGCTCAGGCTGCCGTTACCGTCCAGCATGCCCAGATAGCGAATAGTGGAGTACGGCTGAAAATCACCTGCCTTAAACCAGAAGTTCGCCAGCCTTAAATCCAGCGACAGCAGGCACAGCATAGCGCCGACCGCCGCCGTGGATTTCGGGTTCTCAATCCGGCCCTGTTTGTTAAAGGGATACCAGTCGTTGGTGTGGTAGCCGTCCAGCGACAGAATACGGCTGACCGGCAGCGGCTGGAGATGGCGGAACAGCGCCTGCACGCCAGGGAAGCGCGAAGGGCGACCCGTCAGCAGCAGCACATCGCAGTCATACACGGCGACCACTTCCGACATCGAGCGCAGGCTCTGGGTAATATTCATACGCGGCGACAGGAACTCCGCATGAAGCTTGCTCAGCCTGACCACCAGCGGGACACGCAGCAGATCGAAAGCTTCCGCCTCGTTCGGCAGCTCGCGCTGGATCTCGCGGTTGATATAGTCGAGCAGCTTTTGCGTCGGCGCCTGGGCCAGCAGCTCGCCAAAGCGGGCATCCAGCTCGGCGTTCAGCTCCAGCGGATCGAATTTTTCATAGGCTTCCAGAATCGCCTGGCCTACCGGAATGAAAATTTGCAGCGTAACCTGCTGACGCAGCGTGGAATGTCCGTCCAGACGACCTTCATGGCCGAAAAGCCGCGTCATTACGCCTTCCGGGTTCACCATACCGGCTTCTTTGAACGCGTGCTGCAAGGCGGGCAGCACGTAAAGCTGGATCACATCCAGCAGAATGTCGTCGCCGGCCTGCTTAAAGCCTTCGCGGAACAGCAGGCGCGGCATAATCTTCACGTTGTTACCGACGCCGTCATCCAGGCGATACTGGGTGATCGCCAGATCGGTGGTGCCGCCGCCGATATCAATGGAGGCGATACGCAGCGTTTTGCCCACCGGCTCGTCGGGCGCGCGAACGCGATCGGGGCGCGCCATGCTGACAAAGAACGCCTCGGCGCGACCGCCGAAGTTCACCTGCGTTTCGTTATAGAGATAAACCATCTGGCCGCAGGTCGCTTCGTCCCATTCCATCTGGACTTCCGGTACCGGCACGCTGCTTTTTGCCTTGTCTTTGGCGCTGGTAAAGTCGTCATCCGCCGGATGCCAGCCCATCGCTTTCCAGATCAGCGCGATCGCTTCCTGCATCCGACGACGGAAAATCTCGCGCTCCGGTTTAGGCATAGCGGAAGGCAGCGTCAGGATAATATTACGCAGCTGGCGCGGCGCGCTGCTGTGCAGCATCTTCTGGCGCTGCAGCGCGCTGTTCATTTGCAGCAGCGCCTGCGCCAGCAGTTCGCCAAGCATAAACGTCATTACGGAACTACGGCTGTACTGCGGCGTAAAGACCGGCAGGCGCTCCTCCAGCGGCTGGCTGAACAGCGGCTCGCCTTCGTCATTAACCAGATTAGTCAGCGGCGCGGCGGTTGCCAGCGGCTCCAGCGCGGCGTTGCCCGGCGTGCGGCTGAAGCGCCAGCCTGGCGTGTAGGCATCCTCATCCCAAAGATAGCGGCGCGGGCTGGAAATGCCGGTTGCGCCTTCCGTGCCTAAACGCTGCAGCGCCAGGTTGCTCGCCTCGCGGCCTACGCGGGTAATCGAAGGCCAGATAAAGGCGTCATCGCGTCCGCTTTCCATCGAGAAGTTCTGCTTGCCAAAGCTGGCCTGGGCAAATTCAACGCGGCTCTCGAACAGCTCGTTATAGACGCGGTGCGGCGTGCCCAGATCCCGCAGATGCAGCTCATAGGTGTGCTTGAGGCCGTGATGATCGTCAACGTGATCTTCCACCATAATGCCGCAGGTATGCGAGTTGCCAACGTCCAGGATCAAATCGACCGGGATGGCCGGCTCCTGTAGCGTGGCGGCGCTGATCTTCAGCTCCGGCATCGCCAGCTGGTGGCCGAGCATATGCAGAATATTCAGGTAATGGGCCTGGTATTCGAATTCGCGCAGCGCGGTGCGGATATTAACCTGCGGACGCTGCTCGACGGCGGCGGCCTGCTGGCTGAAGACCTCGCGCAGCCAGCCGTCGATCCAGGTATGATCCAGAAACTCGCCCAGCTCGTTGCTGCGATAAGCCAGCGCGAAGCTGACGCCGTTTTTGACGTCGCTCTCCACCAGCGCCAGCGACTCGTCTTCGCCTTCCTGCCAGGTGCGGGTTTCGAAAGCCAGGCAAATGCGATGCGTCTTGCCGTTTTGATCGGGCTTATCCAGCGCGACAATCTGCACGCGCGCCCAGTTATCAGGCCCGCCGATAAAAGTGCGGGGCGGATTAAAGCGAAAGAAGGGCAGCGGCAGCCACACGCCGTCCAGCAGCGCCAGCGACTGCGCCAGCGGGAAACTAAACTCGGGCTTCACCACTTCCGGCATGCCGCCCACCGCGATCGGCAGCAAATATTTGCCGCTCTGCGCGTTAAAGTTCAGACGCAGCAGCGGGCCGTTGGCCGTCTGGCGGACAAATTTGCCCGGCAAATCGTTTTCCGGATCCGGCGTCAGGGCAAAATCCAGGAACTGGATGCCGCTGTTCTGAATCAGCGTCATGTTCGGTTTAAAATCTGCGGTCGCCAGCATCATTATTTACTCTCGCGCTTCATCGTCATCGGTAATACGGTATCGGCATCATATTGGCCGCTACAGGCGGCGGCGGTGCCTTCGGCGCCCTGTACACAGGTCAGCTCGGGCATGTGGTAGCGCGAACCGTCGCTGCATTTTGCTCGGGTGCGGCTATTAATTACCAGGTTGCCGGATTTCATCACGCCCGCGTAGACCTCCACGCGACAAACCGTGCCGTCGCCCTGGGTCATCTGCGCCTGGCCTTTGCCGTTGCGCAGCTGATAGCGCAGCACGGGCGGCTTGCCGGTGAGCGGGGTTTTAATGCCGACAATCACGCGCCAGTTGCCGTTAAGGAAACGGGTAGAGCCTAGCTTGACCGCGTCCGCAGGCAGCACTAAATCATCTTTACCCGCAGGCACGGCAGGCGGCTGTTCAACCGGGGCTGGCGTGGTCTCAGCAGCGGACTGCGTCGGCGTCACCGTAACGGCCGCGACGCTGGCGGGTGCTACCGGCAGCGCAACGGCAGACTGCTTAACCGCATCAGCAGCAGGCTGCGTTTCGGCAGGTTGTTTAGCCGCATCGGCAGCCGGCTTCGTCTCAGCGGTTTGTTTAGCCGGTTCGGCAGCAGATTGCTTGATATCAGCAGCGGTTTTCTCGGGCGCAACCGCAGGTTTCGGCTCATTTACGTTCGCGGCTTGTGACGCTGTCACTTCCTGACGCATGGCGGAAAAATAGTTTTTCATCTGCACGCCAAACACAACCAGCAGCGCGGCAGCAGGCAGTATCCAGCCATAGCGCAGCAGGTTTTGCTTAGCCGTATTTTTCACAGGCTCGGGTTTAACGGGCGCTGATGCAGCGGGCGGCGGCTCAGGCGCATTTTCCGGCTCGGCGGAGGTCTGATAAGCCGCAATGGCAGGTGTAACGACAGGCGTAACGACAGGCGCGACGGCGGCAGCGACAGGCGGCGCGCTTACCGCAGGCGCGACGGCAACCACCGGCGCGGCCGCCGTCATTTTCGACAGCGTCAACGGCACTTCTTCTTCGACGGCGCGCAGACAATCCAGCGGATCCAGCTGGCCTTTTTTCTCAAGGCTGACAAATCCCCAGAAGGTCAGAACGGGTTTGCCGCCGACCAGATAGACAAAGTTTTGATCGGGAAACTGAATCGCTTTAGCCAGCAGCGCGCCAAAAAGTTTCTGACTGTTTTTATCCGACTGCAGCGCACGCTGGCACAGGTCGGCCACCGTTTGCTGACAGGCAACCAGCTGATTTAACGCGTGCGCGCGTGCGCTGTCGCTGGCCGCAGCCCAGGAGATAACTTTGCCGGAAATGGGCGAATACCAGTCCAGACGGTCACCGGCATCGTTGGGTTGAGGGATAGCCAGGCAGTCAGCTATCTGCTGCTGTTTCCGCAGGCGCAGCGTCTCGCGCAGCTGCAGGGCTGATAAATAAACGGGCTGACCGTTTTCGCCAAGAGGCAGAACCGCGTCCAGGCTTCCGCTGCGTAAAAATAGTTTAGCCACGCAAAGACCTTTTTTAGTCAGGATTCAATAAGTTTTAATCCAAATTTCTATTTACTGTAGTCGAGTGGACTTAAATCAAATGCAGAAATAAGAGGGTAAAGCGTGTTTTACTCAGCTCATGACGCAAAAAAAAGTCAGGAACAGGTTAATTTTTAAGGAAAATAGCTGGAAAAAGCAGCGCCTATCGCAATAACAGGCGCGGCCGAGGTTAATTTTTTACCCAAAGTGCCGATAACGATTTTGTGACGAATACCATAAATATGACAAAAGGTTACAACATGATCGGCTCTACCAAATCGGGGATATTATCCTGGCTGAAATCCAACGCCAGCCATTTACGCGCAACGCTCAGCTCGCTGAACAACGCCATCGCCATGATCGAATTTACGCCACAGGGTCATATCCTGACGGCAAATGCGCTTTTTTTAGAGACAATGGGCTACAAACTGAGCGAAATCGTTGGCAAGCATCATCGGCTCTTCTGTACCGACGAGCTGATCCACTCGCCGGAATATGGTCAGTTCTGGCAGCGCCTTGCGCGTGGCGAAAGCTTCAGTGATAAGTTCCTGCGGCTGGCAAAACATCAGCGCCCGATCTGGCTTGAAGCTAACTATGTGCCGGTACAGGATCGCCACGGCCGGGTGATTAAAATCGTTAAGCTAGCCTCCGATATTACTCGCCATATTCAGGATGCGCAGGAGCAGCGGGCGATGACGACTGCTATCAGCCGCTCAATGGCGGTGATTGCTTTTAACCTGAAGGGTGAAGTATTACGCGCCAACCAGAACTTTTTAAAAACCACCGGCTATAGCCATGAGCAAATTATCGGGCGTCATCACCGCATGTTTTGCGCGCCGGAAGTGTATAACAGCCGTGAATACAGCGAGTTCTGGCACAAGCTGCAAAAGGGCGACTTTGTCGCCGGGCAATTCCCCCGCGTTAACAGCAAGGGCGAAACGATTTGGCTACGCGCCACCTATAACCCGATTTTCGATGCTAACAACGAGCTTTATGAGGTGGTCAAATTCGCTACCGACGTAACGGCACAGGTAGAGAAAAACCAGCAGGAGCGCGAAGCGGTCGATCACGCGTATAAAGCGGCGGTGGAAACCAGTCAAAACACGCGGCTCGGCGTCAGCGTGATTGAAAACAGCGTGGCGCGCATGAACGAAGTCGCCAGCGAGATGCATAAAGTCTCAGGAGACATCAACGGCCTTAGCTCCCAGTCCGCGCAAATTGGCGAGATAGTGGAAACGATCCGTTCTATTGCCAATCAGACCAACCTGCTGGCGTTAAACGCCGCCGTTGAAGCGGCCAGAGCGGGCACGCATGGACGCAGCTTTGCGGTCGTGGCTAACGAGGTGCGCAGCCTGGCGGCCAATATCAATAGCGCCAGCCAGGAGATCGCGAGCGTGGTCGATCGTAACCAGCAGCTGGCACAGCTGGCGCAAAAAAATATTACCGCAAACCTGGCGCGGGCCGACAGCGGCGTGGCGCTGGTAAAAGAAGCGGGCGACGTTATCGTAAATATTCAGAACAACTCCGAGCAGGTGGTGGATGCCATCGGCAACGTGACGCAGCATCTGACCAAATAGCGGCTTCATCTTCCGGCGGGCTGCCGCAATAGTGGACATATTGCGGCGCAGATCGTCAATTTTTACATCCTGATACACTCCCTGCCGCTAATGACTCGTTTCGCTCCCTGACCATCCGGCGAGCTTTGCTAAACTCAGTCCGTTAACGAAACAGAGGAAGAGAGCATGAAAATCAAAAGCTATGCAGCGATGGAAGCCGGTAAGGCCCTGGAGCTGTATGAGTATGATGCGCCGGAGCTGAGCGCCGAGGAAGTGGAAGTCGAAGTGGAATATTGCGGCGTCTGCCATTCCGATCTCTCAATGATCGATAACGAGTGGGGCATCTCACGCTATCCGACTATTGCCGGCCATGAAGTGATTGGTCGCGTGTCCGCCATGGGCGAAGCAGCGAAGTCCAAAGGGCTTTCCGTTGGCCAGCGCGTGGGCATTGGCTGGACGGCGAAAAGCTGTCAGCACTGCGACGCCTGTATCAATGGCGAGCAGGTTAACTGCGAGCAGGGTTCAATCCCTACCATTCTGAACAACGGCGGCTTTGCCGAGAAGCTTCGCGCCGACTGGCAATGGGTTATTCCGCTGCCGGAAAACCTGGACGCGGCGACCGCTGGCCCGCTGCTGTGCGGCGGCATCACCGTCTTTAAACCGCTGCTGATGAGCAACGTCACGGCGACCAGCCGCGTGGGCGTCATCGGCATTGGTGGCCTGGGCCATATCGCTATCAAGATCCTGCGCGCGATGGGCGCGGAAGTGGTGGCGTTCAGCTCCACGCCAGATAAAAAGCAGTCCATCCTGGAAATGGGCGCTGACGAGGTCATCAACAGCCGCGATCCGGAAGCGCTGAAAAGCCAGGCGGGCCGTTTCGATCTGATTATCAGCACTGTAGCAGTGGATCTGGACTGGAAACCTTACTTCGACGCGCTGGCGCCGCAGGGCAAATTCCACACCGTGGGCGCCGTGCTGAAACCGTTTGAAGTCTCCGCTTTCCAGCTAATTATGGGCGATAAAGCGTTGACCGGCTCGTCTACCGGTTCTCCGGGCCAGCTGCGCTCGCTGCTGAAGCTGGCGTCACGCCGCGATATCGCGCCGCGCGTGGAGTATTTCCCGATGTCAAAAATCAATGAAGCGCTGGATCACGTGCGCGCCGGTAAGGCGAACTATCGTGTGGTGCTGAAAGCGGATTTCTGATGCGGTCTTTTAGCTGCTGATATGCTGAACGGCGACCCTGCGGTCGCCGTTTTTTTTAGCCTGCTCTGGCCGGATACAACCATGATGTGTACTTAGCCCTGGCCTGCGTCCGTTTCAGTAAAAGCAGGGGTCTTCAGGCCGGTGGAGTAGGCTACCTTTTTTACTTTTTCCGGCGTGGTGGTCACTTTTACCGCCGGGATAGTGACACGCCCAAAGCCGAGCAGGGTAGGGACATAGCCGCCAACCTGGTGCTCGCCTGCGGGCAAATGCAGTTGCAGGCTCTGACCGCGGATCAGCGCGCCGGCATCTTTACCGTCCACTGTGACATAAACGGCAGAGCCGTCATCGGTACGGCTGGTCACGTGGGAAACGTCAACCTGAGTTGGCCCCGTGGAGAAATCTTCGGCCGAAACCACGGCCGGGCCTTTAAAGAAATCTTTAGCCGATGCCGTTATCGATGTTGTGGCCGGTTCATCTTTCTTGTGGCTGGTGCAGCCGGTCAGGGTTATGGCGGCCATCGCTACGGCCAGGGTGAAACGACAGATCATTATACCTCACTATCCTCTACGGCTTTTAAGGCGCTATTTTAGCGCCTGGCCGCGTCTGAAAACAGTCAGGTCTCTTCTTAAAATGTGCCTTATCGCATTTTTTAACCGGCGCAGACAAAGACCTGACGCGCCTGAGCAGGCAAGATCTCAGTTTTCCGATAATCGTGATGGATAAAAACCGGCTAACGGGAGTCATGATCGCACTTTAGTTACATCATACTAAAGGTACTGATAATAATTCCATACCTAAACTCCAGAGATAACACGCATTCGTACAGGCTAAAACGCAGCTAAATCAGATACAAACTATCAGTAAGAAAGGCATTTTTTGCGGGTAAAGTGCCGCTTCGAATCAGGAACGAAGCGGCAAATGGCTTAACCTATCACCTTATTTCTTCCCGCCAGCGGCGCAATCGCCACCTGTAACAGGCTTAACGCAATCATAAACAGCAGCGGGGCCGACCAGCTGTCAAAATGCTCGTGCAGCACGCCGAAAACCAGCGGGCCCAGCGCGGCCAGACCGTAACCTACGCATTGTGCCATGCCTGATAAGCGCGAAGCCTGATGATGATCGCCCGAACGCAGACCAAACAGAGAAAGGCTTATCACCAAAGAGGCGCCCGCGCCCAGTCCGGCAATAATCAACCAAAACACGGCCAGGGCAGGGAACAGATAAAGGCCGCACAGCCCGGTAAAAATTGCCAGCGAAGCCAGCAGGGCGATAGCGCGCTGATCGGCCAGGCGTTTCAGCGCCCGCATACAGGCAAGATTGGCGACGATTGCCACAATCTGATAGAGAAACAGCAGCCAGCCGGCGGCAAACTGGCTGAATCCTTGCGCCTCAGCCCAGGGCGTAAACCACGCAATCAGCGTGTAAAAGGCCAGCGACTGCAATCCCATAAACAGCGAAACCTGCCAGCCTAATGCGGCACGCCACGGCGAGCGCAGCGTAGAAACCGCCAGCGGTGTGCGCGTCGTTTGTCGTTGCCGGGCGCGTTTCAGCAGCGGTAGCCAGGCCGCCAGCGCGATGGCCGCCGGGATCAGCCAGACGGCCAGCGAAAAAAACCAGCCCGCATTCGTTAACGATGCCAGCGGCACCGCGATACCGGAAGCCAGGCTGGCGGTAATCGACATGACACAGGCATAAAGACCGATATAGCGGGCGGAATGCCGGGCGAAATCACGCTTAATCAGCGGCGGCAGCAGCACGTTGGCGGCGGCAATACCACCGCTCAGGATCGCCGTGCCCAGCCATAGCGCAGCGCTGCTGCCGGCAATGCGCAGAGCGGAACCGGATAAGATCAGCCAGACCGCGAGCCACAGCGTTTTCTCCAGTCCAAAGCGATTGCCTGACCACGCTGCAGGTGGCGCGAGCAGGGCAAACATCATCAGCGGAATAAAATTAAGCAGGCCAGCGTCGGTAGCCGTCAGGCTAAAGGTCAGGCGAATATCTTCCAGCACCGGGCCAATCGACGTCAGGGGGGCGCGCAAACAGGCTGCGGTAAGCAGTAAAACAGTAAGGAAAAAACCGGAACGGGTAAAAATTGGGGACATTATCGACATCGCAAAAAGAGCAGGCGCGGCCCGCTGATTATGCGTTGGTTGACGTTAACGCTTACGCAACCGAGCTGGCCCGGCTGTCTGGGCGCTATGTTAACGGCTAAAAAGCGCCGTTGTAAACCTTTTCAGAATGCCCTTATGTAGCCGGTTTACCCGTCATGGCTTACGTCTTACAAAATCCTGAAAAGTTCATTAATAGTCTTTTACATAAGAAATAAAAAAAATTATAGTTCTCATTCGCATTTGTAGATGGCCGTATCATTCGGCGATCGCCGGGGTAGCAGCGTCGGTAAAAGCGTTCCATAAAACAAAAATCACAGTGGCTAAACGGCTCAGGCCGTTAATGACAAGATCGAGGTAGTGATGTTTTTTGCTCAGCACATTAACAGGGAAATCCGCCGGCACGGCGGCGTAGCCACTTCTTACTCCATCGTCGCCGCGCTGGTCGCCGTGGCGTTACAGATGCCTCAGGCAGCAGCGGCGGAAACCGCAGAACAAACGCTTACGGTGAGCGCCGCGTCAGATAATGTCACCGATACCTCCGCTACCGATTACAGCGTTCCCGTCACCTCTTCGGGCACCAAAATGCCGATGATTGCGCGCGATATTCCCCAGTCAGTCAGTATTATCAGCAAGCAGCGCATGGAAGATCAGCAGCTGCAATCGCTGGGCGATGTGTTGAACAATACAACGGGCGTGATGCAGTCCGTAGCGGATATGGATCGCCGCACCTATTACTCGCGTGGCTTCCTGATTGACAACTATATGGTCGATGGCATCCCGACCGTATTTGAAGGGCGCTGGAATCTGGGCGACGCCCAGTCTGATACGGCACTGTACGAGCGTATCGAAGTCGTACGTGGCGCAACCGGCCTGATGACCGGCGCGGGCAACCCTTCCGCCGCGGTCAATATGGTGCGCAAACATGCGGACAGCAAAACCGCGACGGGCGAGCTTTCCGCCACTTACGGCAGCTGGGACAAGCAGCGTTACGTAGCCGATCTCTCTTCGCC
The DNA here is from genome assembly GCF_043420595.1 of Erwinia plantamica. Taxonomy (NCBI): domain Bacteria; kingdom Pseudomonadati; phylum Pseudomonadota; class Gammaproteobacteria; order Enterobacterales; family Erwiniaceae; genus Erwinia; species Erwinia plantamica. Next base: position 277,949 of record NZ_JBGCUC010000004.1, on the reverse strand, counting down.
GCTGAGCGAATCCGGCAACGTACGAGGCCGTGTAGTTGCCGGTTATCAGGACAACAACAGCTTCGTTGAGCGCTACGGCGCCGAAAAGAAATTTATCTACGGCGTGGTGGATGCCGATCTGACCGATTACACCACGCTTTCCGTTGGCTATGAATACCAGCAAACCAACGCGGACAGCCCAACCTGGAGCGGCGTGCCTCGCTGGCATAGCGATGGATCGTCCACCGACTATCGTCGTGGCTATAACACGGCGCCAGAGTGGGCCTATAACGATAAAGAAAGCAAAAAGGTTTTTGTTAACCTGAAGCAGCGTTTTGACAACGGCTGGATGCTGACGCTAAACGGCACCCATAACGAAACCTTCCTTGACAGCCGTCAGCTCTATATCGACGGTTTCTTCGATAAGAACACCGGCGCGGGCGTCTCTTCCTACGCGGATTACCCGGTCGTCGGCGGCACCGGTTATAACACCGGTAAACGCAAGGTCGACTCGGTCGATACCTTCGCCAGCGGCCCTTATGAGCTGTTTGGTCGCCAGCACGAGCTGATGGCGGGCGTCAGCTACAGTAAGCAGAAGAACACTTATTACAGCGCTTTTGACAACATTTCCTCAGAGATGCTGGGCGATTTCAACAGCTATAACGGCCAATACCCGGAAACAGAATGGAGCGAGCGAACGCTCGCGCAGGAAGACGTGACGCGTCAGAAATCCGCCTATATGGCAACCCGCATTACCCTGGCCGATCCGCTGCATTTGATCCTCGGCGCGCGCTATACGCGCTGGAGCACCAATACGCTGACCCAGGATATGGAGAAAAACAACATCACGCCGTACGGCGGCCTGGTGTATGACATCAACGAAAACTGGTCAGCCTACGGCAGCTATACCTCGGTATTCCAGCCGCAGACCTATCGTGATATCAACGGCAGCTACCTGTCGCCGGTGGTTGGTAAAAACTACGAGGCAGGCCTGAAGTCTGACTGGATGAACAGCCGCCTCACGACCTCGCTGTCGGTGTTCCGCATCGAACAGGACAACGTAGCCCAGAGCACCGGACAGATCATTGCCGGATCGACCGATACCGCCTACGTAGGCAAATCGGGCACCGTGAGCCGCGGGATTGAATTTGAAGTGAACGGCGCGCTGACCGATAACTGGCAAATGACCGTGGGCGGTACCCGTTATGTAGCGGAAGACAGCGAAGACGAAGCGGTTAACCCTCAGCTGCCGCGCACGTCGCTGAAGCTGTTCACCAGCTATCGTCTGCCGTCGCTCCAGGCGCTGACGGTCGGCGGCGGCGTAAACTGGCAGACGCACGTCTGGCAGGATGTGCCCGCGCCGGAAGGCAACGGCACCTGGCACGCGGAGCAGGGCAGCTATGCGCTGGTAAACCTGTTCAGCCGCTATGAGGTGACTAAGCAGCTGACGCTACAGGCCAACATCAATAACCTGTTTGATAAAGAATATGACACCAGCGTGAACCAATATATCGTTTACGGCGAACCGCGTAATTTCTCATTAACGGCCAGCTATAAGTTCTGATGCGGCACAGATAAAGATAGCTCCTGCGGGAGCTATTTTTTTGCCGGTAAGTCAATGCGGGGAACTTTCTCTTTATACTCGGCGGTCATTAATGAACGATCCTCATTACTGCATGCTTAAAACAGTCATTCAACCTTCTTGGCGCCTCTGCTAAAACTAGTTCCCTTTAAAAACCGCTACACGTTAGTCGGGAACGGCTGATCCTTCGCTATCTGAGGCTGCGTGCGCGCTCAGGGAGAAAAACATGAAAATAAATATGGTTATTGATAACGTTATTCTGTTGGCCTCGCTGAATGACAGCGAGGCGGCCAGGGATTTTGCGGCTATGCTGCCGCTAACGCTGGAATTAAACGACTACGCAGCGACTGAAAAAATCAGCGATCTTCCTGCAAAACTCTCAGTAGAGGGATCGCCTGAGGGCACCCGTGCCTTAAAAGGCGATATCGCTTTTTATGCGCCCTGGGGCAATCTGGCTATCTTCTACAAGGATTCTGGCTATGCCGCCGGGCTTGTGACGCTGGGACAGTTGGACAGCATTGAGAAGCTGCCGCTAAACAGATCCTCCTTTATGGCCACCTTTGAGCTGGTCGAAAAAGGGTGAGGGCCGGACAGCGCCACAATTTGTGGGGCATATTATGAAAACCCGGCTTCGCGCCGGGTATATGCCAAAAAATCAGAACGTATAAGAGAGATTAACCTCATAGTTGCGCGGCTGGCCGTAAACGGCGGAGTCGCTTAGCCAGGTATACTCGGTGCGATCAAACAGATTATTGACGTTGGCCTGCACGGCCAGCTGCTTCGTTACCTGGTAGCGGGCAAACAGGTTAGCCAGCGGATAGCTGCCCTGATAAAGCCGTTTGGTTTCGCCGTCCGGGCCGGTTGCGTCCTGGAAAGTGCGGTTCTGCCAGTTTACGCCGCCGCCGACGGTCAGCTGCTGCAGCATCGGCAAACGGTAGCGGGTAAACAGCTTCAGCTGGGTTTGCGGCATCTGGCTGCTGTAGCGCCCGGTGGAGTCCGTCGCGACAAAGCGCGTCGCGCCGAACGTCATTTGCAGATTATCCGTTACCGCGCCGTTCAGCTCGAATTCCGCGCCTCTGCTCACTGCGCCTTTGGTCGCAACATAAGCCTGTTCGCTGGAGCCGTTCACATAATTGTCGCCATCCGCTTCGGCAGCGTTCTCCTGTTCAATACGGAACAGGGCAAAAGTGGCGGTCAGGCGACCATCGTCCCAGGCGGATTTCAGGCCCGCTTCGTAATTTTTACCGGTCACAGGCGAAAGATAGCCGCCGTCTTTGCTGCGATACGTTTGCGGCTGGAAGATCGAGGTATAGCTGGCATAGGCTGACCAGGTATCATTAATGTCATACACCAGCCCGCCGTACGGCGTGATGTTGTTCTTTTTCACATCGCCGCTGCTGCCGGTGGTGCTCCACTGGGTATAGCGCGCGCCGACAATCAGCGACAGCGGATCGGCCAGCGAGAAGCGGGCGGCGCTGTACAGCGCTTTCTGCCTGACCATATCGTCCGCGTTCTGATACCAGTCGCCCCAGGCAGGCTCGTCCGCATCGCCGTTCCAGCCGTCGTGGAAGCTGCCGATCTGGCCTTCGTCGTAAGGGCCGTCGGCGCTGTAGGTCGCATTATGCTGACGGCTGTAGCTTCCGCCCACCACCAGCTCGTGCTGGCGGCCAAACAGCCTGAACGGGCCGCTGGCATAGGTATCGAAAGCATCCAGCTTGCGCTTGCCTCTGTCCTTGCTGCCGAAGCCAGTCGTGCCTTCGCCCGTTTGTTCATCCGGCCACTGCTGCAAATAAAGCAGCTTGTCGTTAAAGGTTTCTTCCGCATGGGTGCCGTCGGCGCGGAAGATCCAGCCGTTGTCGAACTGATGGCTGAGATTAGCGAACACTTTGCGCGAGTCTACGCTATAGCGCGTCCAGTCCGCCGCCGTACTGGTGCTGCGATCGTAATGCGTGCGCGTGCCGTTGCTATACCAGGTCGGCAGGCCGCCCCAGGTTGGATTGCCGGTATGGGTCTGCTGATAGTCATAGCCGAGCGAAACCGTGGTGCTGTCGGTCACATCGGCATCGATAACCCCGTAGATAAATTTTTTAGTTTTATGGTAGCGATCCAGCCAGCTGTCGCCATCCTGATAGCCCGCCACCACGCGGCCACGCACGTTGCCGGATTCGCTCAGCGGGCCGGAAGCGTCAACCACGTAGCGCTGCTTGTTCCAGCTGCCGTAGCTGGCCGACACGTTGCCGGTAAAGGTTTTGCTGTCGGCATGTTTGCGCACCATATTAACCGAAGCGGCAGGGCTGCCTGCGCCCGTCATCAGGCCAGTCGCGCCGCGCACCACTTCAATACGCTCATAGATGGCGGTATCTTCCGCCGCATCGCCAAAGTTCCAGGTATCGCTGACGGAGGTCGGAATATCGTCGTAGGTAAAATTAGTGATCTGGAAGCCGCGTGAAAAATAAGCGGAGCGTTCGCTGTCGATAACCTCGCTGGCGATGCCGGTGGTGTTATCCAGTACGTCGCCGACCGACTGCAAATTTTGATCCGCCATACGCTGCTTCGTTACCACGCTGAGCGACTGCGGCACGTCGCGCGGCGTTATCAGCATTTTTGTGCCGGCGCGCGTGGTTTTAACGCTGTAATCCTGCTGTTCGCTGGCGCTGCCGTCGTCAGAAGCCGCGTTAACGACCATAGCAGACTCTTCGGCCAGGGCCGGAGTGAGCAGGGCGTGGATAGCCAGCGCCAGCAACGAGACGGTAAATACCGGCGCTCGCGCACCGTTTCCCCTGAGGTTTAAAGACATAAAATTCTCACAATAGGCCACTGCTTTTTATTGTCCGGTGGGACGTGCGTTCACGGCGCTCCGGCTGCGCCACGCAGCGGGGAGATCGCAGTGAGAATGTTAATGATAAGTATTTGCTTTTAAGTAGTCTCTAAACAACCTGTCGGCAAAGTGTAACAACTTGTTATTTTTACAGGGAAAACTCATTAGCCGTGCCGCTTCATCCCGTCTGACGCATGGCGCAGATTTACATCTCCTTTGCTAATGCGTATGCTTCTCATTCTTTTTATCGGCTATCAGGCCGTTTATCCATTGATGGAGTCCTGCATGAAATCTTTTAGCCCGCGTAAAGTAGCCCTTGCGGTCGTTGCTGCATTCAGTCTGGCCGCCTGTCAGACCCCGGCAAAAAAACCAGAAGCGCCCGTTAATTCTGCCGCGACGGCCAAAGCGCAAGCGCAGCCTGCCGAGCGCGCGCTGGGCGATGGACTGTATGAAATGGCCTGGACGCCGAAAGCGCTTTACGTCGCCAGCGCGCAATCTTTTAAAAACGTTAACGGCGGCATTCTGTATCGTCTGGATCCCGCCACGCTGGCAACCACCGGTGAAACCCACACCGATCTGAAAAACTTTGGTATGGCGGTCGAGCCGGACGGCAGCGTGTTCTACACCACTAACTCGCTCGACGGTACTATTTCTAAGGTGGATGCAGAGAGCGGCAAAGTGCTGAAACGTCTGGCATTCAGCGAGAAGGGCAAAGACGGTTCGCCTTACGGTGCGCGTGAAATTTTCTGGCACGAAGGGAAGCTTTACGTGGGCGGCGTGGGCGATCCGGGCGTCATTTGGGTGGTGGATGCCAAAACGCTGAAGCTAAGCAAGACCATCAGGAACGCCGGCAAGTGGGTGACGGGCATTATTTATTCGCCGGTGACCGATCGTCTTTATGCGGCTAACGGCGGCGGCGAAGTGCTGGTGATCAACCCGCGCACGCAGAAAATTGAAAAACGCTGGACGGCGGGCGATGGCAAAGCTTATCTGCTGCTGAACCTGGCGGAAGATCCGGCCACCGGCCGCCTGTTCGTCACCGACAACTCAAAGGCGAATACCACGCTGGTGTTCGACGAGCGCAGCGGCAAAGTGATCAAACGCATCGAAGGCGACGCGCTGGGCATCAAGTTCAACGCGAAGCGCAACGAGCTGTATATCAGCCAGCGCGAATCCAGAAAGGTGTTGCAGCTGGACGCCACCAGCTATGCGGTGAAAAACAGCTGGTCGTTCGACAGCAGCCCGAACAGCCTGCTGGTTTCGCCGGACGGGCAGACGCTTTACGTCACGCTCAAGCAGGATTTCAACAAAGATGATTCGACTAAAGGCAAGGACAGCGTAGTGCGTATCGCGCTGAAATAAGAAAGAGGCGGCCTGCGGGCCGCCTGATTATCACACCTGCGCCATACCGCCATCGACAAACAGTTCGCTCGCGTTGATAAAGCTGGCCGCATCGGAAGCCAGAAAAGCGACCGCTTTAGCAATCTCTTCCGCTTCGCCCAGGCGCCCCAGCGGCACCTGAGCCGCCAGATAATCAAACAATCCCTGGCGCTCCTCTTCACTGACTAATCCACCCAGGCCAGGCGTTTTTACCGGGCCGGGGCTGATGGCGTTAACCCGAATACCGCGTTCTTTCAGATCCAGCGACCAGGATCGTGCAAAGTTGCGTACCGCCGCTTTGCTGGCGCTGTAGACGCTGAAGCCGGCCGTCCCCTGAACGGAAGTGGTGGAGGCGGTCAGGATCACCGAAGCGCCATCGCTCAGCAGCGGCAGCGCTTTTTGCACGGTAAACAGCACGCCGCGCACGTTGGTGCCAAATATCCGATCAAAATGCGCCTCGGTGATGGCGCCCAGCGGCAGCATATCGCCGCCGCCCGCATTGGCGAACAGAATATCCAGACGGCCCGCTTTTTCCGCGATAGTGGCGTAAACCCTATCCAGATCGGCCAGCACGGCGGCATCGGCGCGAATGCCCGTTGCCGCCGTACCGATGGCGGCGACGGCCGCGTCCAGCTCGGGTTGACGCCTTCCGGTAATAAACACGCGTGCACCCTGAGCTGCCAGTTCATGCGCGGCCGCCAGGCCAATTCCCGATGTGCCGCCGGTAACTAATGCGATCTTGCCATTCAGTGCATTCATCTTCTTCTCCGCTGTGGACAGATAATGGCCCGGCTTGTCCGGGTGAGAACGCACTGTAGCCTTCCGCCTTTTGTTGATAAATCCTGTAAAATGAAAATAACTATCCCTGTACGGAAATAATCAGGACAAAAGAGATGGATCAGCTTATGGCGATACGGGCTTTTGCCCGCGTAGTGGAAACGGGAAATTTTACCCGCGCGGCGGATTCGCTTTCGATGCCCAACGCGACGCTAAGTAAACTGGTGCAGCAGCTGGAGGCGCATCTGGGTATCAGGCTGTTACAGCGCACCACCCGTCGCGTTACCGTCACGCCCGAAGGACGCGAGTATTATGAAAAAACCGCCCGGATCCTGAAGGATTTGGAAGATATTGACGGCGCTTTTACCGCTATTCGCGGCCAGCCGCACGGGCAGTTGCGTATTGATATTGGCGGCTCTACGGCCCGTGACGTGCTGATCCCGGCGTTGCCTGAATTTATGGCCTGCTATCCGGATATCCGTATCGATCTGGGGGTGTCGGATCGCGCAGTCGATCTCATCGGCGACAGCGTGGACTGCGTTATTCGCGGCGGCCCGCTTGCGGATTCATCGCTGGTTGCCAGGCAGATTGGTTTTGCCACGCTGATTACCTGCGCCACGCCGGGCTATCTGAAGCGCTACGGCTTGCCTGCCAGCCCGCAGGAGCTGAACAATGGCCATCGGCTGGTTAGCTATCTCTCGTCGGACAGCGGCAGGGCTTTTCCGTTTCGCTTCGCACGGCAGGGAGAAAAAATGGAAATCAAAGCGCCGTACCGGCTCGGCGTAAACGAAAGCAACGCGCATCTTGCGGCAGCGCTGGCCGGCTTGGGTATCGTACAGACGTTTACCTACGCGGCCTGCGAAGCGTTGAGAACCGGCCAGCTCCAGGAAATCCTGCAGGCGTGGCGGCCAGCGCCTTATCCTTTTCATGTAGTTTACCCGCAAAATCGCCACGTCACGCACCGCCTGCGCGTTTTTATCGACTGGTTAACAGAGACGTTTCCGGCTCGTATCAATGTGGGAAGTGAATGAAATACTGATGTTGAGACGGATTAAACGATAAAGCCCTTGGTCAGAAAATTACCGGGGATATATAACGGCATAATTTAATTTTATTCAACAAAGACAAAGGCATAGCTTATTAAATAAGCATTGCCTGCCGATTTTACCGGCAGGCAGAAGGATTAGCGTGACGCCGAATCCGGCTCTGAAATAATGCGGTGGCGCTGCGCCTTTTGCGATTCGCTCTGAATGCGGTTCAGCACGTCGCCCTCATGTTCCGCCTCATCGCTGCCGTAAACATATTCATGACCGCTCATCAGTGCATACCAGGCGCGTTCGGCCACTTCCGCCGGTTTGGTCGGCTGACTGGCACCAACTTTGGTATTGGCCTGGCCTGCGTTCTTAAAGAAGTTGGTTTCCGTCGCGCCGGGCATCAGCAGCGTCATATTCAGGCCCGAGCCTTTCAGCTCGTTGCGAATGGCCCAGAAGAAGGAATTGACGAAGGCTTTGCTCGCGCCATAAATCGCCTCAAAAGGGATGGGCGAGGTGCCGGAGATGGAAGAGGTCATCAGGACGTGGCCGCTTTGACGTTCGATCATCGCAGGCAGGAAAATTTTAGCCATATGAACGTAAGAATCGACGTTAAGGCGGATTAGCTGTAGCTCTTTTTCCAGCGCCGTGCCGCCAATAAAGCGGCCGCCCAGCCCCTGACCGGCATTAATAACCAGCGCATCCAGCGCCAGCCCGTCGTTATCGACGCGCTGCTTCAGCTTTTCGATCTCATCATAGCGGCTTAAATCCACGCTTAGTGCGTGGATCTTTGTGCCGTAGCCGCGCAGATCCTCGCAGGCCTTGTGCAGTTTTTCCTCATTACGCGCTACGGCCACAATGTCATAACCATTTTTCGCAAAAATTCTGGCCAGTTCCAGCCCGATCCCGTTGGAAGCCCCGGTAATCAATGCAATTTTATTCATGCCCGATCCTCTTTTTATATTCTGCGTTAGCGGTCTTTTAACCGTAGCAGCAAAAAAGCGGGACGCGGGCAGCCTGCGCACGTTCAATGGCGCGTTGTCGCTGGCTTCTCAAATAAAATATTTTAAATCAACATCTTATTTTGGTTGAATGCGATTCAATGACGCTTTGAGTCAACATTTTCGCCCAAAAACCAGTACCAGAGCGGAATAGCCAGCAGGCCGGTAAAGACCAGCGAATAGACGGCGATCATAAACAGCTGTGGCGCCAGCATGCCCGCTGACCAGTCGTGTAAAGGAATATGGTATTCGTCAATCGCGCCGCCGATCATTACTTTCGACATCACGGTAAGTGCGATAACCAGCACAACAGCCAGCGCGGCGATAAACCGCTTTGTTTCTTTCCGTTTCATAACCCGTTTCCACAAGCAAATAGTGCGCCGCAGTATAACAACTCCCTTTGCAAAACGTTCCTGAAACTCGGCAAAACCGTCCCCTCAATTCAGCCGCGTGCGGTTTTTCGCCGTCGGGCGGAATTATGTACAGTTATAGCGGGGCATTTGCAGTAGAATTGCGGGCTTAACGTCATTTATTTAGCAGGAAACTTATGAGGGAGAGTTCGTTAGCCCGCCATCGGCCTTCGGTATGGTGGGGCGCGATGATCATCTGCGGAACCGTGGTTGGCGCCGGTATGTTTACGCTTCCCGTGGTCATGGCCGGCGCCTGGTACGGCTGGTCATTGCTGATCCTGATGGTCAGCTGGGTCTGCATGTTGTTGACAGGATTACTGTTTGTGCAGGCCAGCCAGCATTTTCCGCTGGGCGCCGGTTTTGATACCATCACGCGCGATTTGCTCGGACGCGGCTGGGCGGCCGTAAACGGGCTGAGCATTCTGTTTGTGCTGGGCATTCTTACCTATGCCTATATCTCCGCCAGCGGGCCGGTCTACCAGAGCTCTTTAAATCGCGCGGGTCTGCATCTTTCCGTGGCGGACGCCAAAATCATGCTCACGCTGTGCGTGGCGGCAGTGGTCTGGCTGGGCACCAAAGGCGTCAGCCGACTGATGACCTTCTGCGTGCTGGCGAAAATCCTGCTGCTGGTGACGCTGTTTGGCGGGCTGTTGACGCAGCTGGATATTGCCACGCTGGCTAACAGCGGCGCCTCCGGGCAGGCCTACTGGCCTTATACGCTGGCGGTGCTGCCGTTCTGCCTTGCCTCCTTCGGCTATCACGGCAATATCAGCGGCCTGATCGGCTACTATGCGGGCGATAAAAAACAGGTAAATCGAGCGCTGATGCTGGGGACTTTTATGTCGCTGGTGATCTATCTGTTCTGGCTGACCGGCACGATGGGCAATCTTCCGCGCGCCTCTTTCCCTGCCATTATCGATGCGGGCGGGGATATCGAGGCGCTGATGGCGGCCTTACGGCGCTATCTGCACGTCAGCGCGCTGGCGCTGCTGATGGATGTCTTCTCGCACTTCGCGGTGATCTGCTCGTTTCTTGGCGTGACGGCAGGGCTGTTTGATTTTATTGCCGACCGATTGCAGATGGCGGATACGCGGCTGGGCCGATTAAAAACGGCCTGTCTGACGTTTTTACCGGCGCTGTGCGCTTCCCTGTGGTTTCCGAACGGCTTTATCGCCGCGATTGGCTTTGCCGGTCTGTTCGCCACGCTGTGGGCGGTGATTGTGCCTGCGCTGCTGGCGCGAAAAGCGCAGCAGAAGTTTCCGGAAGCGACCACGCTCGCCGGCAGGCAAAATGTAGCCATTGTCGTTGTAATGCTGTTTGGCGGGCTGAACGTGCTGGCGTGGACACTGAGCTGGCTTGGCTGGCTGCCTGTTTTTCGCGGCTAACTATTTATCCGGCCCGGTATTAACCGGGCCGTTTTTTTAGTGATGCAGCATCTCATCAACCACCTGAGCGTTGGTCAGCTGCCACGGATAAAAAGTAGGCCAGTTGTCCATTTCCTTTAGCAACGCTTCCTGAGAGGTGTTGCCCATAAAAATATGGAAGTGAGCCGATTTGCGGGGCGCAATGGTGTGATCGCTGAACTGCACGTATTTTGGTGCCTTGCTGTTGGCGTCGCGGCATTCAAACAGATAGCGAACGCCTTTTTTTCCCGAAGCATACGTCAGGATCTGATGACCCTTGTAGTGATAGTGACAGCTGCTGGCCTGGTCGCCGCGACGAAACTCGATAACATCGTTTTCAATCGCCAGCGTATCGATATCGGTGGCATAGCCCTTGCGGTAATACGCTTTAAGTTGCTCAACGGTTTTGCTTTTATCTTTTTCGGCTTTCTTTTGCAGCACGGGATCAAGCTCGCCGCTGTCCAGCAGAGGGTAGACCGACTGCCAGACGCCGTCCCAGTCCGTCAGGCTTCTTTCCTTAACGTCCTGGTTATTAAAAACGCCTTCCGCCGCTTTCTGTTCGGTTTCGCTCAATGGCTTACCGTGCGAGTGGGCACCATGTGCAAAAACCTGTCCGCACATCAGCAGGGCGCCCAGCGCCAGGCCCACGTTTTTTACTTTTGCCGCCAACATACCATCCTCCGTCCCGTAATTTTTAAATGTTATAACATAACATTTGGGCGGGCAGCAATGAAGTTGCGCCGCCAGTAACGGAGGCCATAGCTGGCTATTACTCTTTAGCAGAAAGAACCGCGGTCATATGAACGCCGTTGTTATAATTGGCTTCGGTAATGCGGTAAGAGGCGTTGGCCGCTTTTGCCTGAGCTGAAATCTGCGCTTCGGCGGCGTCCAGGGTGGAAGCACAGGCGGTGACGCTTTGGGCGAAGCTCACGGAAGAGATCAGTGAAAGGGCGGTAAAAACAACTAATTTTTTGATGGCTTTCATGGAAGGTTCCTTACTTTAATTATCAGATTTAAAGGCATGTCGCCTTGATGTAAGGAATGATAAGCGCGTTGGTGCGGGTTTGAAAGCCGATAGTTTTGCCATTCTTAATCAATAAAACTGAAAAAGAAGAGGGCGCGTACGCCCTGTAAATAAGGGTTATGGCTGTTCTGAAGCGCGGCAAAGATAAAAGATAAGAAAGATACCCGGCGCGCTTTCCACTTCCAGCGCGCTATAGGTGTAATGACTGATTTTTCCCTGGCTATCGATAATAGCCTTGTTGCCCGTGCCGAACTTGCTGACGTCCTGACGATGCCACATCTCCCGGAACGCCTCGCTGCGGGCGGTAAGATCGTCAATCACCCGCCCGAAATCTTCTGCATAGTTGCTGGCAGCGTAATAGGTGCGAAAGGCGGCAATAGTATGCTGCGCGGCCAGCTCCCAGTGATGGATTTTTTGCTTATAGTCGTCGCTGATAAACATCAGCTTCAGCGAGTTACGATCGTCTTCGGGGATAGTCGACCAGTCAAAAATCTGGCTTCTGGCCGCTTCGTTCCAGTAGAGAATATCTATATTGGGGTCTGACGCTCAGTGGAACGAAAACTCACGCTAAGAGATTATGGTAAGCCAAGGCAAGCAAAAAGATCCTTATTAGATCCTTTTGCTTGCGAGAACCTTAGCTGTTTAGGGATTTGAGGTCCAATGGAAAGGAAATGTACGGTAAGACGATAATTCATTGTTTATATTTATTTTAAATTTGGCCAGCGGGCCTCCATCAACGCCGCAGTATCTTACTACTGTCGCTGACAGAGAATGTTATGCTCAGCCGGTTCCTCTGAATCTTCAAAAGTTCCGATTATAAGGGAATGTTTTCCTCTCTGGATTTCCATCCACTTTTTATTGATTTTATATGGCGTAACCCCGTAATCGAGTAAGTGCCAATGATATTCAAATCTTTCGGTGAACTAATAGTCATTAGCTCACCACGACCAAAATAGCTTTCAACAGAACCGATGAAACACGTCCCGTTCAACCAAACAGGGATAACTGCGACAGGTTGAGTGACATAACTTCCAGCAATTTCAGTCCTATAATTCGCTGCATCTTCAGATGATGTACCTGCTGGGATTGGGCAAATAGTCTCTTGTTCTTCTTTTTGCTTATTGAAATAATACTTCTTAGTATTGAGTGATTTAATTAACTGATTTTTGTCGTGATCGTTTAATGCTGGATTTAACTGCTCTCCTTCGTCTTGCGGTTCAATCGAGGAGTTATCGTATTCGTACTGATAATAAATGGTTATACCTGGAATTTTATTGTTTGTATTAAATGGCCGCAATAAATAAAAGGTGTCTTCATCATATTCACCATTAAACCAAAGTGCATAGACTCGTTCATTAATGCGAACCCACTGCCCCCACTGATTGGCTCCGCGCCCATTTTCTGAATATAGAGCACCTGTTATAACCTGAGTGTCATTTTCAGCATTGTTATTTATATCGACGAATTTATTACCAACCCGTTTTAGAACCCCTGTGTAACTAAATAACCCAGTCCCTCCTGAGTAGTTACTAATAATGAGATCTCGCTCTCCATCACCATCAAGATCAACAAGTTTGCAATTAACCTCTCCATTTTCCGAGTCAGCACTGAAAGTTGTGTTGATAAAAGCCTGCCATTCATCATTACTAATCTTAGTGGAGGGCTTTTTGATTGTTTTTATTGATGCTTCAGTGTTGATTGTAAATTCAGTGTAGTTTGTTAATGGAAATTTATCTGCTATTTTTTCCAGCCCTTGTCTTGGTTCGTTTTGAAGCATCTCTGCCATGGTATTATGAAGTAATGTTAATGCAGAATTGTCAGGCTCTACATCATGCTGGCTGCGTAGTTGAGCAGCGAAAAGTGGAGATGCGATAAAGAAAATTAAAATTGGAAATAATAGAACTCTGTTCATCACCCTCTCCTTAACTGGTTTGATTCAGGTTTTTCGACTATTGCATTGCCATTGTTGTCTGGGAATTTTTGCTCAGTGAGTACTGAAATAGCACTGCCGTATACGCAGCAGCGATCATTGAATCCATTGAGGGCTGTTGAGTATAGAGTGTTTATTCTTCCAGGTAGATTAACTGAAGCACTGGCCTTCCAGAAGGCAGGACTACGGTAGTATATTTTTAGTCTGGAGTTTGTATTTAAGCTACATCTTTCAAGCTCATGCTCTGCATCTGAATGATAAGCCATATAAGCCGAAACCCAATAAAAACCAGCACTGCCAACGACGTCATAATCGTTACTACTGACGTTATTTCTCCACGTAATAACATTATGAGGAATATCATTTTCTGTATCTGACAGATGATTGTCTGTTTGTCTGATATTTCTGTTTGTATACAGACGATTGTATTCTGTAGATAATCTACTTTTTATATCATTAGTGTATATGAGGCCACGAAAACTAAAGTAGTCAAAGTAGTTACTTGGGCTTGTTAGTTGCAATAACCCTCGCCCATGCCATGGATAATACCAAATTTGTCGGCTTCCAGCCTCTTCTCTTTGGGTTAACCACTGCGTTTCCTGTATAGCATTCCCAAGGAAGCAGGCAATACGCAGAGGTGTATTGATCAGATATTTTTGCATTCCCTTATTCAGGTGAATACGAATACTATCAGCCATACTTCCAGTCGCATCTCTATAGACTATTGGTTCCCAGAGATAACTATTACGACGAGCCATTCTTATCACGTTCAGGGGGATAAGTTGTTTTAGCTCCTGCTTACTTATCCAACAGCACTTGCGGAAATGGGCAATAAAAGCCGTCGGATGAAAATGCCACATCCTGCTTGTACCGAGTTCGCCCGTGTCAAAACACAGCGCCGAAGCATGACTTTTCAGCCGGTCAAAGTCTTCTTCTGACATGGCAGGGGTATCGTCAGCCCCCATTTTCAACCAAACATAGCGCGGGTCAAAGGTGGCGGCATTCCACTCCAGCGGAAAACGGCAGACCAGATGGCTACTCAGGTCACTGAAATGCCCGCTGTCCTGTAATCCGGCGATAAGGGGAGAATTACACTGGCTGTTGTTGTCCGTGTCATCGTCCACCATCCGCCACCCCATCCAGTGCGGGAAGTCGGCATCGCTGAATTTTTTGATGTCAGGGGAGGCCAGATTGACTATGCCCGTTCCGCCGGGGAAGCTGACGGTACGCCACAGCGGGGCATCAGCGGGCGTCAGGGTTTCATGTTCAGTACTGATGACCCGCCCGAAACGAAGCAATTCAAACCCAGCTGATGGGTTCTGGGGGTACAGACGTTTAGCCGTATTGTACAGGTTGTACTCATACTTCAGCACAGTAACCTGGCCATTATCAAGCTGGTCAGCATCGGCATTCATCAGCGGCTCCCCCACCATGTCGAAACGTGCCTCGGTGGTGGTGTTCTGCCTGCGGGTAATCATCGAGCAGTCGCCTTTTCCGAAAGTCATGCTGACGAAGAGTGGTTCCGTGGTGGTATGAACTGTATTCAGGCGGTTCGTGTCCGGTGAGGCCGCGTCAGACACCGATTCATAAAAGTGTGTACCGGGTGGCAGATAAAAATGGATATCGCCGTATAGGGTATCGGTTCTGTCGTCACGGGTGATATCGAGTTCAGGCATGGTGCGCCCGGTCAGTTTCAGCATGTTTTCGTTGTCACAGAACACCTCAAAGTGAAAAGCATTCACGTTATCCACCGTACCGCTCTGCCCGATGCGGTCCTTGCGCCAGACTCTTGCGCCGGCCCTGATTGACGGGTCCAGCCGGTCCATGAGATGCATGTACAGGGAGTAATACACGACGCTACAGTTTTCACCGATATCGGTCTGATGCTTCAGCAGCACGTACCCGTCATTGGTTCTGCCATCATAATTCAGCGGGAATGCATCGCGTTTGTCTGTGGAAGACGGAGAACGAAAAGAAACAACCTCCCCGTCCGCAATGGCGCGGACGAACTCAATGCGGTCGTAGCCTTCCTCGCGGCGGTCGGTGTGGAGAACATGCACACCACCGTGCCATGACGCATGCCGGTTGAGCGGGAAATCCCGGTTTATATCCACGGGCATCATTCTGTTGACCCATGACGGATCGCTTTCTCCGGCGTTCCGGGGACGGACAAACGGTGGACTGATTATCATGCTGACTCCCTGTCTGATTTGTATAATTCATAAAAGCGCAGAATAGCGCAATTTTATTTAAATAAGCATTGTCCACTGGCAAAGAAAATACGGAATACTTACGCCTCCTTAAGGGGATCATTACCCTTGTCGCCGTGATGGGCATTGGCCGTTTTTCTTTAACGCCACAAATCCCTTTAATGATTGAGGATGGCTTTCTTACGCTTTCCAGCGCGGGGATCCTGGCGGCGATGAACTACATCGGCTATTTGCTGGGCGCCATCCACGTCAGTAAATTAAAACGCCATCATACCTTTTATTTAAAAACGGGCCTGATGGCGACGGTGCTGGTTACGCTGCTCTCCGCCGCTACCTGCAACCAGGCCGCCTTTTTCTGGCCACTGTTTGGGCTGGCGGCGGTAGCGGGCGTGCTGCTGGTTATTGCCTTTGCCGCGCGTATCCGTACGCAGCCTGCGCTGGCTACGGCCATGATAGTGCAGGGCGCGGGCGTCGCCAGCGTGGTTTTTTTCCACGACGCGAAAGGGCTGCTTATCGCCACGCTGTTAACCGGGCTGGGTTTTCTTTCCATCATGCAGCTTTCGATGCGGCTGGCGCGTGAAGTTACGCAGGGTGCCGTGGCGCGGACGGTAGCGGTACTGACTTCCGGTTACGCAACGGGGCAGCTGATTGGCCCGCTGATTTCGTCGTTAAGCGTGACGCTGTTTCATTCGCTGGAACCGGCGCTGTTGCTGGCTGCGGCAGGGCTTGTTGCCGGTGGCATCCTGGTGCTGCTCGGCATTAAAAATACTGCATAAATCAGTGACAAGGTCTTGTCGAAAGCGGCCTTTTGTATGGCAAAGTTCTTCGCCATTCCGCCGCAGCAGGGGCATAATCCAAAGGCGATTTTTCTTGCGGCAGGAGACGTCATGGAAAGAGAGACATTATTCAGCTACGTTCGGGAAAACTTTCAGTCAGAACCGGAATACCTTTGGCGCAACCAGCCGGGTTATGCCGTACTTCGTCATGCCAATGGCAAGAAATTGTTCGCTATCGTTATGAATGTGCCCGGTACAAAACTGGGGCTGGAGCATGAAGAGAGGGTAGATATCCTTAATGTAAAAGTCAGGCCGGAGCACATCGGTTCGCTGCGTCTGAAAGAGGGCATTCTGCCCGCTTATCATATGAATAAAGGACACTGGATCAGCGTGATCCTTGCCGGCCCTTTATCATCATCAGAAGTCTTTGAATTACTTGCGGACAGCCACGGCCTGACTTACCAATCTGAAAGGAAATAAAAATGCGTGTTCGTCCGGCAGCCCGGCTTTTGATCCTTGATGAAGGCCAACGGATATTGCTGTTCAGATATCGCCATACAACGGATGCGCTGGCGGGACAGACCTATTGGGCAACGCCCGGCGGCGGCGTTGAGCAGGGCGAATCATTTGCTCAGGCCGCTATCAGAGAACTGAGGGAAGAAACCGGGATTGTTTGTGCCGATATTGGCAGTAGCATCGCGCAACAAAGTTTTGTCATGACGCTGCCGGATGGCGAGAAGGTCAGGGCGCTGGAAAAATTTTACGTGGTGTGGGTACAAAGCCACGCTATCAGCACTCACGGCTGGAGTCGTAATGAAAAGCGTGTTATCAGCGACCACCGCTGGTGGCACATGGCTGAGTTACAGACCACCGCTGAGATTATCTATCCTCAGGGCCTGGCCACCATCCTCGCTTCGCTATCCGCCTGACAGCACCTGAATCTTTAGACTACCCTTACTTTTCAATTACAGAGGAGAAGCAAGATGGCTGATTCAGTTCTGATCGACACGCTACAGTTTGGCCCGGAAGACGCGCCGGTGCAGAAATATGAAATTTATGGCGATGACGAGAGCATGCCAACCCATGCGGTAATTTACCGCAAAGACGACGCTGGCTGGCAAAAGCTGGATGAGACGCTCAGCTTTGCCGCAGAGGATGAACAGAAAGAAGCCACCGAAGCGATGGGTTACGGCTCTGGCGACAGCCTGCCGGACCTGCGCGATCTGCCTGCCGAAGCCAGGGAGCACTGCGAGCAGCACTGGCAAAATAGCCAGCAATAAATCCTGCCGGGGATAGCCCGGCGCCTGTTGCGTCTGCACAGCGCAATTTCGCTCGCAGCATTCGCCTTTCTGAACTTAACTCAACTACATCGAACACCGCTTTTTGTACCTTACAGGGGGAACATTTGGCCAGAAAACCGCTACCTGAATCCGCTAAAGAACTGACGCTCCGCCGCTGGATATCCATAGGACTTCCCGCCACCGATCTTTTTGCTCTCTGGCTGGCGCCGGATACCTTACCGCGCATTATGAGCCATTTCGCAAAGGTCACGCCGATCAATAAAAGCGATGCGCACTGGCAGATCGATGGCCCGCTCGGGAAAAAATATGCCTGGGAAAGCCGTATCGTAGAGGCGCAGCCGGGTGAGATTATTGCCTGGCAGTCGCTGGAAGGCGCTGATATCCCTAACGAGGGCAAGCTGATGCTGACGCCGGCGCCCGGCGAATGGGGAACCGAGCTGGCATTAACCCTGACTTTCACGCCGCCTGGCGGCACCCTGGGTAAAAAAGTGACCACCTTTTTCGATCTGCTGCCTAAAGAGATTGCCAGCATCGCGCTGCATCGCTTTAAAAGCCTCGCCGAAACCGGAGAGATCCCTACAATTAACGGTCAGCCCGCTGGCCGCCATGCCGAACGTCAGGATAAGGAGAAATAAATGCGCGCACTTTGCTGGAATGGCGTTAACGATCTCAGCGTTGAAACAGTGGCGGATCCCGGTCTGCTTAATCCTCACGATGCCATTATTCGCGTTATCCTGACCACCACCTGCGGCTCCGATTTGCATGTTATCGACGGGCTGATCCCCAGCATGCGCGAGGGCGATATCCTTGGTCATGAATTTATGGGCGAGGTGGTTGAAGTAGGCAGCGCGGTGAAAAATATCCGCCGTGGCGATCGGGTGGTGGTTCCTTCCTTTATTTCCTGCGGTTCCTGCTGGTATTGCCAGCATGAGCTGCCTTCCTGCTGCGATAACACCCATCCCCAATGGGAAAAAGGCGAGACGGTGCTGGGCCATCCGACCGGCGGCATTTATGCCTACAGCCACGCTTTTGGCGGCTACGCAGGTTCCCATGCCGAATACGTCCGCGTACCTTTTGCCGATAACGACTGCTTTGTGATCCCGGATGGCGTAACCGATGAGCAGGCGCTGTTTCTGTCCGACGCCGCGCCCACGGGCTATATGGGCGCGGATTTTTGTAATATCCATCCTGGCGACACCGTGGTGGTCTGGGGCTGTGGCGGCGTTGGCCTGATGGCGCAGCAGAGCGCATGGCTGATGGGTGCGCATCAGGTTATCGGCATCGATCGCTATCCGGAGCGGCTGGCGATGGCGCGCGACTATGCCGGCAGCATCACGCTGGATTATACCCAGGTGGATATCAACGAGGCGCTGCTGGAACTTACCGGCGGACGCGGCCCGGACAGCTGCATCGATGCGGTCGGTATGGAGGCGCGAGGTGAAGGTTTAAGCCAGGTATACGACAAAACCAAACAGCTGCTGCATCTGGAAACGGACGTCGGCGCGGCGCTGCGTCAGGCGCTCTATGCCTGTCGCAAAGGCGGCAATATCGCCATTCTTGGCGTATATGGCGTGATGGATAAATTTCCGCTGGGGCTGATGATCAATAAAAGCCTGACCATCCGTACCGCGCAGCAGCATGGGCAGCGTTATATGCATCGGCTGCTGGATCACGTGGCAAAAAACGAGCTGAATCCGGCGTTTATGGCGACGCACCGTTTCTCGCTGGAAGACGCGCCGCGCGGCTATGAAATGTTCAAGCACAAGGAAGACGGCTGCGTCAGAGCGATTTTCGCTCCCTGAACATTCGCCGTGCGGTATGGCCGGGAATGTTGTTGCGGCTGATGTAGCAATATACCGGCATGAACGTGGTGATATTAATGAAAGAAAAGGGCGCCGCTATCTGTTTTTGGCGGCGCCCTACATTTTTTTGCAGTGCCTCAGGCGATAAAAGAAGCCCGTGTTGGTGTTTTCAATGATAAAGCGATCGTCATATTTAGCTCGCCTGAAAAATGTCACCCCGTTAACGGTGGCCTGCTGTTTGACTCCGCCCATCACGCTTGCCAGTTCTGGCGACGCCACTTCGTTACCAAGCATTTTCACCTGATAGTCACTGCCATGATCCTGAACAAGCGCCGCTTCCGGCAATACCAGCGTTTCAGTTCGGGAACTGGTTATGCGGATATCACACACATATGTTCCCGGTCCGGGATCTACAGCAGCGGAACTGCAAAAGGAAAAGCCTAAAGCGAACAGTGGAAGAATTTTATTCATGCAAACACCATCAAGGGTTAAACAGCACTGTAGAGGTTATCGGCAACGATTTGATAGACTTCAGCCGCCAGGGCTGATGCAGCGAGCTAAGCTTTGCGACAAGCTGGTTTTCATCGTATTTTTCCAAAACGTATTGATGAACCGCCGGTAAGTCATAGTTTTCACGTAGCGTTATCCCGGTGCGCATAATGTATATTATGTTAAATTAACGACGTACCAGACAGTCCGGCTACCTTTCCTCGCGTAATCAATTCCCTGCTTTTATCCAAAACTGGTCATGTGGATCGTCGCCGTAAGGCGGCTCTTTGTACCCTGTTCCCCAGTTGACGTTCCCGCGCGGCTTTGAGCAAATCCGCCGCCCGTATGCAGCGTTTCATCATGGGGCAACACGGGCTACGTTACCGGGCAAGGCGCTTCACGCTGACCCGTTTTAATTCAATGCTCACTCTTCTCGCCACGGCACGACTTCCCCAAGAAAAGTATGCGTGCAGCAACGGCACGTTACCGGGATATCCTCTGCTGAAATTTGCGGATTAACCTGTTGGAGCATTCCCTGTTCATCAATAAACAAGCCAGGGAAAAAGCTAAACTCGCCGCAGCAAACATACTCGCGCTGCTGGTGCTCATGCTGCGCCACCATCCAGAATATGGGCTCGGGTTTATCTAACCGGCTTTTTGCCTCGCTGTACACCTCATCCCAGCATTGCCCAAGCTTGCTGAGCAGAAAGTAAAACAACGGGGAATAATCCAGCCCGCGCTGATGCCTGCCGTGCATAGATTCGCGCTGCGGCAGCATTTCAGCAGGCAGCTTTTTTTTATTCCTTTCGTGGCGATACTCGGCGCCCGGGTGGTTCGAGCGATGCCGCGTGGTCGTGTTGACCCGGCGGTAAAGTCTTTGGGCTTTATTGTCGTGATGAATTCTCAATGTGCGCTCCTTGCTATTAGTCCATGCAAACCGGCTCACCGGTTTTAAGTGAAAGCCGGAACGGCTGCCAGCCTCCCGGCGGATCCCAGTCGCCCTCGCCTTCAATCACATCATTTTCAATTGCTGACAGCGTCACGCCATCAATTGCGCATCGTGCGGATTGCCAGAGAATGCCTTCAGTCAGGTGAACCAGAAAAACATAGCTGTAGGTAGCGACAAGGAAATGCTCATGCAGCCTGACAGAATTAATATCAGGAACAGCATAAATGTGTCCAACGTAGTCATCAAGCGGGAAACTACGGAAATGGCCTGGGATAATGTGTAGATGGTCGCCGCAGATTATCGCTATAGAGTGGTCATTACACAGAAAGTCGCAGAACGCGCTGGAAACCAAAAATCCTTCTTCATCAGCGCGGATATAAAGCTGTAAAACCAGGACTGGCACGCCATTATCACTAATAAGCACCCTTCTGTCTTTTTTTCCCTGTCCGGCAAACGGATTGATATGAACTATGTTAACTTCACCGGCCGTTATCGCTTGCTCCATAAAGCGGGCTTGATATCTCATTATTTATCCATAAAAACGCTTATTTGCCCATTGAATCGCTCGCGCTACGTAAAATCTACAGGGCCAGAGCCTTGCAGAATTCACGTAGCTGGCTTTGATACCGTCTTTTTCAGGCGCCGATATCCCGCAGCGCTTTGCCTTTCATCAGGTTACGTTCAATATGCTCCAGCGTAACGTGTTTGGTTTCCGGCACCAGCCATATCGTCAGCAGGATAAACGCCAGGTTAAGCGCGGCGTAGAACCAGAACGTATTGGCATTACCAAACTTCTCCAGCATGGTCAGAAACGTCGCGCCGACGATCATATTACCTACCCAGTTAGTGGTCGTGGAGGCGGTAATGCCAAAGTCGCGGCCTTTCAGCGGCTGGATTTCCGAACACAGCAGCCACACCACCGGGCCGGCTGCCATCGCAAAGCCGACGATAAAGATCAGCAGCATCGCAATTGCAAAGTACTTACGAAAATCGGTTTCAACGCCCAGATGCAGCAGCGTGCCCAGCACGCCCATACCGATGGCCATCACCAGGAAGCTGGTCGTAAGCATCGGCTTGCGTCCCCAACGGTCGACCAGACCAATAGCGATTAAGGTTGCCAGCACGTTGACCATGCCGACGATCACCGTTCCCCACATTTGCTCGCCGGTACTGGAAAAACCGGCGATGCCGAAAATTTTCGGCGCGTAGTACATCACCACGTTCATGCCGGTAAATTGCTGCATCAGCTGCAACAGCATCCCCAGCCATACTGCACGGCGAAAATTGCCGTTGTTTCTGAACAACGACCAGCCGTGCTGTTTAACCTTCAGGCTTTCCCGGATGTCGTCCAGCTCCTGCTTCGCCTGCTCGCTGGTATTACGCAGACGATCCAGCACGCGCTGCGCCTCGTTAAAACGCCCGTGCGAAGCCAGCCAGCGTGGGCTGTTAGGCAGAAACAGCACACCGATAAACAGGATCACCGCCGGGATAGCGATAACGCCCAGCATCCAGCGCCAGCTGCCGCTATAGCTAAAGGCGGTAT
Organism: Erwinia plantamica; assembly: GCF_043420595.1. Classification (NCBI taxonomy): domain Bacteria; kingdom Pseudomonadati; phylum Pseudomonadota; class Gammaproteobacteria; order Enterobacterales; family Erwiniaceae; genus Erwinia; species Erwinia plantamica. The sequence continues at coordinate 255,544 of NZ_JBGCUC010000004.1, read as the reverse complement.
CGGAAAGATAAGCCACCACGATGCCGGTGGTCAGCATTAGTTGATACATGGAGATCATAGAGCCGCGAATGCGTTCCGGCGCAATTTCAGCAAGATACAGAGGCGCGGTATAAGATGCCACGCCCACTGCCAGCCCAAGCAGAACGCGGGAAAATATCAGCGATTCCACATCCGGCGAAAGCGCCGACCATAGCGAGCCGATAATAAACAGCGTGGCCCCGGCCAGCATGCTTTTTTTGCGTCCCAGCTTCGAGGACATCCAGCCGGCGGCCAGCGCGCCAATGGCTGCGCCAAACATCATCGAGCTGACCACCCATTCCTGCTCGTGATTGCTGATATGCAGATCTTTCGCTAAAAAAGGCAGCGCGCCTGCAATAACGCCGATATCAAGCCCGAACAGCAGGCCCGATAGCGCCGCCATCATGCAGACAAACCAGGTAAACGGATTCCCTGAAACTTTACTGGCCTTCATGCCGTACCCCCTCGCTTAAGTCAATTTACATCAAGAATGTTAACTTTATGTAAATAAGCGGGGTGTCGATGCGTTACCGGTCACATTTTCAGATACGACCGGCGGCAGGATAATGCGGAAGGCAAAACAAGGCAGCCGCTGCCTACTCTTCTTTTTTGCTTTTCCAGTTGGCCCACGGGCTGTCGGCAGGCGGTTCAGGTTCGGCAGAATCGCTTAGCGATTCAATATATAACGCCTCAACCTCTGCCCGCGCCCACGGCGTACGACGCAGAAACTTCAGGCTGGATTTAACGCTGGGGTCGCTTTTAAAGCAGTTGATATTAACGCGTTTGCCCATTTCGTCCCAACCGTAGCGTGCGACAAGCGCATTGATAATGGCTTCCAACGTCATGCCATGCAGCGGATCTTTTGAAGTGTGGTTAGTCATAGCGTTCTCTCAGCGAAAATAATGCCGCTACCATACTGACTGTCATAGTCAGGTGCAAACCGGGCGTGTTTATTACGCGGCGCTGCTTTATGCAAAACCTTGCTCAAAGCGCACATTTTGAAACATCTTACTCAAATTTTTCTCCAGCCTGCCGATAGTGGTTTATAGACAGGCTTATTGGCCCGTTACTACACATCAGGAAATTTACCAAGACAGAATCCCGGCCTCCGCATCGAAGTGCGAGAAGAGACACGGTTCTTTGCTCTGTAGAGTCAAAGGATAAAACGTTCCACCCGGGAAAATCATGCGTCACCGCGCTGGCGGTCGGCGCACAGTATTCATTGGCGAGGATAAAAGGCCCGCAATGGATCATTGAGATCATGAAAACTTCCTGGGGTTGTCTATGTTTGGTGTAAAAAAATCGAGTTTTTCCCTGTCTTTATCTAAAGGCAGCGCCGTTGTTAAGGACATTAACGCGATTAAGCAGCATGTGGCGTGGATTGAGTTTTTGCCCGATGGAGAAATTCTCAGCGCCAATCAGCAGTTTCTGGAGATGACCGGCTATTCGCTAAGCGAAATCCAGGGCAAGCATCACCGTATTTTTTGCGATACGGACTATGTCCGCTCATCGGAATATCATCATTTCTGGCAAACGCTGGCATCAGGCGAGTCGGTCACGGGTATCTTTGAACGTTTCAGTAAACAGCATCAGCGCTTTTACCTTAGCGCCACCTATTTCCCCGTTTGTGATGATAAGGGTGAGGTTTATAAGGTCATCAAGATAGCCTCTGATATTACCGCTCGCCATCAGGAGCTGGAGCAGAAAGAAGCGGTGATCACCGCGCTGGATCGTTCTATGGCGGTGATAGAATTTACCACTGACGGCAAGATAATCACCGCTAACAGCAATTTCCTTACCCATATGGGCTATGCGCTGTCGGACATCGTTGACCAGCACCATCGTATTTTTTGTTATGACAGCTTTTACCGGGAAAACCCCGATTTCTGGCAAAAAATCAGCAAAGGCCAGCATTTTGTCGGCCGCTTTGAGCGTAAAACCGCCAGCGGCGAACGTATCTGGCTTGAGGCAAGCTACAACCCCATCTATGACGCCGACGGCAAAGTCTGCAAGGTTATCAAGCTGGCTTCAGATATTACGGCCCGCGTTGAGGCGGCGAAGCGCGTGGCAGATATAGCGGTCACCACGTCGGAACAAACCTCGCAAATCACCCATAACGCTAATGAAGTGCTGGACGAAACCGTGCGGAACTCCGGCCAGGTCGCGTTGCAGGTAAGCGCCGCCACGGAAATTGGCACCCAGCTGAACGCATCGGCAAAAAGCATCAGCGAAGTGGTCGATACGATTAACGTTATCGCCTCGCAGACCAATATCCTCGCGCTGAACGCCGCGATAGAATCCGCTCGTGCCGGTGAAGCTGGCCGCGGGTTTAGCGTGGTAGCGGCGGAAGTTCGCCGTCTTGCCGCTTCAACCGCCAGCGCCACGCAAAAAATTACCGCCGTGGTGGACGTTAATACGCAGCTGATTAAGCAGATGTACCAGGAGCTGGATTCAGTCAAACAGTTTATGGTCACCGAGCAGGATAAAATCAGCGAGCTTTCGCGCAGCCTGCGGGAGATCAACAGCGGCGTGCACCAGTTTGTCAGCGTTATTCATCGGCTGGATGTGTAGGCACAGGAAAAGGGAGCAAGGCGGCTCCCTGCTCTTCTTATTCTGCTGCTTTCACGGGCAGTGATAACCTTTGGTGCGTAAGCGCACCATTAAAGCGCTAACGGGCGTGATAAATAAACCTGCCTTATGATTGCAATCTTTAGGCTTCGGGCTTAGCAAGCTTCCTCCTGCGCCGGAAAACAAGCTTCCGTAGCTATTACATGATGTTAACAAACGGCGCTCGGTCATCTGCCGCGGAAACTGGCATAATTACTGCATTCTCCTTTTCGTCATCGATTAAAAAGGAGAATGTATGATGAATGTAATGGTGAATGATCACGAGGCCGTGGATGCAAAACGCAGATCCTTACTGAAGCTTTCCGGCATCATGGCGGGCGGCGCGGCGCTAACCGCCGGATTTAATGCTGCGACCTTTGCCGCCGCACCGCTCAGCAAATCAGCCTTTACCCCGCCCACGCCGGATCGTCCTGTCCGCATTAATTTCAACGAAAACCCGCTTGGCATGTCGCCCAAAGCGCAGGCTGCCGCACGTGATGCCGTCTTAAAAGCAAATCGCTACGCTAAAGCGGAAATTATCGGGCTGCGTCAAAAAGTTGCTGAACATCACCAGGTTTCCCCGTCAGCCATATTGCTTACCGCCGGCTCATCAGAAGGGATTCGGGCGGCGGTGGAAGCCTGGTCACCACAGGGATCGCAGCTGGTTATCCCGGAATTGACCTATGGCGATGGCGAACATTTCGCAAAGATTGCCGGTATGAAGATCGCTAAAGTTAAGATGCTTGATAACTGGGCATTTGATATTGCGGCAATGAAGGCGGTCGTAGCCAATCATCGTGGCCCGTCGCTGGTTTATCTGGTAAACCCTAATAATCCGACGGCGACTATTACCCCAGCCGACTTGATTGAACCATGGATAACCAGCAAGCCTGCCGATACGATGTTTATTGTTGATGAAGCCTACGCCGAGTTTGTTAACGACCAACGTTTCCGCTCCGTCTCGCCGCTGATTGCGCAAGGCATGGATAATATTATCCTGCTGAAGACCTTTTCTAAAATTCACGCTATGGCCGGAATGCGCGTCGGCTATGCGGTGGCGCACCCGGATGCAATTGCGCGGCTCGAAAAGCATGTTGCCGGAGAAAAGATAAATTTCTGCGGCGTTGATGCGGCGTTGGCTTCTATGGATGACCATGCGTTTATCGCATACAGCAAAAAGAGCAACGATCTTTCCCGTCAGATTTTAGTGAAAGCGCTGGACGAGCTACAGCTCCCTTACCTGCCGTCTGAGGGAAACTTTGTTTTCCACCAGCTCAGAACGCCGCTGCAAACGTATCAAAAGCGGATGGCAGAGTCTGGCGTACTGGTCGGCCGCGCTTTTCCACCAGCCGACAGCTGGTGCCGGATTTCGCTTGGCACACCGGAAGAAATGCAGTGGGTCGCCGATAAGCTGCGTGAATTCCGTAAGAAGGACTGGGTATAGTTTTTGGCTATTCTTGTATAGTTCAGGGGAGCGATGAGGCTCCCCCTGTGCTATTTATATCGCAACGCAGTTTCAACAAGCGTTTCAGTAAAATCATAAATTTCATCAAGCGTAGTAATCGGATGTCGGGTTTCAACTTTGTTTGCGTCAAACAGGCTAAGATATTTTTGGCTGCGATTCAGGTGCAAACGACATATCGGCTTTCTGTTATTATCATCTATCAGAATGCCAAAATAGCTTCGTGTATCCCTGTAAGATATCCTTTCTGAAGAGATATGTTTTCTGATAATAGATTTAACTATATGGAACCCCTCAATTTCCTCCGCTGTTGTGATAATACCGTCATCATCTTCAGGCTGAGGAGTATCGCCTTCATTAAGTAGACCATTAGAATCCTTTTCAGACTTCGTTGTTACACTACCGCTAATGGCAGATTTAAGTCTCTCATTAACCTGGTCATTCAGCCATTGGCTTGCCGCTTTTTTTGTCAAGACAAAGAAAAGTTCTTTAACCTTTTGCGTAAAAACGCCCTCGTACACGCGAGATCCTACAAGTTTAACAAAATCGTCTTCAGGATTTTGAAACTGGGCTGAGATTATCTTTTTGATTTGGCTTACATACTTAAGTTCCCCAGCGGCATTCACTATAGATTCGACATCGAAAGCGCTTCTGGTTAGCTTTAATAGCTCGGGAACAACATGTTCGTCAATGTTAAGGAGATCCAACTCAAGGAAAGGTTTCTCATCCATCTTATTAGGCGCATCCAGGTCAGTAAAAAACTTGTAGACTTGCCCATTGGTGAGGATGGATATCCTTGCAGTAGTAACATGGAAATATCTAAAAAGTTGGGAAGCATGTTTAATGTTAAGCGAGTCGCCTATTTTCTTACACTCAACAAGCATCTGAATTTCATCATCCCTGACAATTGCATAGTCAATTTTCTCCCCTTTTTTTGTGCCTACATCGCAAATAAATTCTGGAATGACCTCTGTTGGATTAAACACGTCATACCCTAATATCTTGCTTATAAAGGGCATAACTAATGCACTTTTGGTTGCCTCTTCTGTTTGGATTAAAAGTGATTGCTGCTTTATTTTTGCTGCGAGTGCGTTCAATTCATCTAAAATTTCCATTCATCACCATTAGCGTTTTAAGCCTGGACCCAGCCCCGGCTGATACTGTATTGAGATATGGTTTGATGTTAATTAAATATAAATGGCGTTTTTGACTAAAAAATTTTAAAAATGCTAGATTTTATCTTCAGCAGAAACATAAAGCTGAATATTGCTTATGATATAAGCGATGGCGCAATCTTTGTCAACAGATATAAGCGAGACGATTACCACTTATTGCGCATGACGTTAAGAGTTTGGCCGAAGATCATTACTCAATTTTTTTACACTAAGGGGAGTGCCGGCCCCGATCAGGAACCGTGCACTGGGCTGATGATTTATGTAAAGCCGTCATATTTAACAGATACCGCTGGTTACCAAATATTTTATAAATGCAGCTTCAGTGAGTACAGGAAAAAATTATCTATATAAATTGAATCCATTCCCTGTCTCTATGGTGTCCTGTCATTAATCCAGCCGGATCCAGCGCCTTCCCGCCAGCACGGTCACGGCGATAATCGTGATGCCCGCGGCCAGGTGCATAATGAAATCCAGCATATGCAGATGCGTTTGATGGCACAGCGACAGCAGCATGGATGACATAAAGGCGATGCCGCCGCCCGCCAGCGCCAGACTTTTGCCCGGATAAAGCGAGCGGGAACGATGCAGCGCCGCTACGGCAATCACCATCATCGGCAGGCTGGCCGACAGCATAAACAGATAACAGTGTACGCCCTCGCCAAACTGTCTGCCGCCCGGCGGTAAGGTGGCCGTCATATTACCTAAATTAAGCGCCAGCCAGATGAGCGCCAGCAGGCCCAGCCATTTCAGACGAACAGGTGGTCGCCCGGCCAGGCTGAGCGTAAACGCGCCCGCCATAGCGCCGCTGCCAAGAATAAAAGACAGCAGCAGGCTTAGCAGCGCAGGCAGCGCAGGCAGCGCATCGGGCCGTGACCAGTCGGTGAATCTGCTGTGCAGCGCCCAGCTGCTTACCATGCCGCAGGGCAAGGCCAGCGCTATCCAGGCAGCCACGCGCCAGCCCGTAGGACAGAGGCGTTTAACCGGCCGCGCCGAGTCGCTAAGTTGATCGATAAACCGATCATGATTTCTCATGATTGCTTTTTCCTGATTTGCGAAGGTTAAGCATTGCGCGATGCAAAAGCGACTTTACGGCGGCTATCGACAGATTGCTTTCCGCCGCGGCCTGAGCAAGGCTCTGTTCGCGCAGATGAACGGATTCCACAATTTCCCGCTGCCTTACCGGCAGGCTGTCCAGATAGCCATTCAGTTCATGACCATCGGTATCCGTTTCCGGCAGGACAGCAGCCTGGCGGTTTACCGCCTCCTCGTCCTGAACTTCCTGACTTCTGCCGCGCTGCCGCAGAGCGTCAATCGCCCTGGCCGAGGTAATCGCCGCTACCCAGGGCAGAACGGGACGCTGCGGATCGTAGGTATGGCGGACGCGATGGATCGCCAGCAGCGTTTCCTGAATAACATCTTCAAGCAGCGCTTCATCACTGATTTTTTGACGCGCAAAGGCGCGGATGGCAGGTACCATCGCTTTCAGCAGCCGGTTATAGGCTTCGCGGTCGCCGGCCTGCGCGCGCGCCATCAGCGCAGGCCAGTGCTGCGTCTCAGTGATGGGCATTGCCCGCCTGCAAAACGTTATCTGCCGGGCTTGTAGTCACTACGCTTGCTCACGATTTTTTCCCGTGTTCAGTGGCGCGATCCAGCGCCGAGATAACAATATTGGGCGTCAGCACCTGCGGCAGCACGACCGGTTTGCCACCGTCTGCCGGATAAACCACATAAAGCGGCAGTCCGCCCCGACCGAAATCGCTCAGCGCCTGTTCCACATCCGGATTGTACTTAGTGGAATCCGCAACCATATAGATGGTATCGGTACGCGCCATTGCTGCTTTAACAGCCTGGGTAGAAAGCGACGTGCGATCGTTTACCTGGCAGGTAATACACCAGGACGCCGTAAAGTTTACCAGAATCGGTTTGCCCTGCCCTTTAATCGCCTCGACATTCTGCGGCGTCCAGGCAACGGCTGCCGCAGCCTGTGCGGTTTCGGCGCTGTTTTGCGGCGTGGCGGTGGCGTTAAGGTTAAGCAGCGGCACCGCCACCAGCAGCAGAAATACCACGGTTGCGCTATGCAGCGCCCAGTGACGCCTGCCCATCATCTGACGTTTTTGCGCCATGCCATACAGCCAGGCGGCAAAGCTCAGCAGCAGACAGCAGGCCAGGATAGCCGCCAGCGCCGCCGAGCCGGCCTGCCGCTCCAGCACCCAAATCAGCCAGCCGACCGCGCCCAGCATCGGAAACGCCAGCCCCTGTTTCAGCGTCGACATCCAGGCGCCGGGCGCAGGCAGCACTTTCGCCAGCACTGGAAAAAAAGAAATCAGCGTAAAAGGTGCAGCAAATCCCAGCGCCAGCGAGATAAAGATAATCAGGCTGACCACCGGCGGCTGAGTCAGCGCATAGCCGACCGCGCTGGCCATAAAGGGCGCGCTACAGGGCGTCGCCACAATAATTGCCAGCGCGCCGGTCAGCGCAGAGCCGGTCAGACCGCCGCGATCGCCGCCTATTCCCCCTACCCGCTGCACCGAAAGCCCGACCTCAAAAAGCCCAAAAAGATTGAGGGCCGAGCCAAGCATCACCAGGATCAGCAGCGCGATCACCAGCGGCGACTGAAGCTGAAATCCCCAGCCGACCGACGATCCGCCCGCCCGCGCCAGCAGCAGCACGCCCACCAGCGCCACCATGGTCACCACCACGCCGAGCAGAAACGCCAGGCCTTCGGCACGAGCCTGTGCAGGCCTGTCATGATGGCGCAGCAGGCTCAGCGCCTTCAGCGAAATCACCGGAAACACGCACGGCATTAAATTCAGGATAAGGCCGCCCAGGAAGGCGGCAGCGATAGCAGTCAGCATGATAAACCTACTCCGTTATGCCGGGTTGGCCTGGCGATATTTTTTCACCGCGTCCATCGCTTTTTGAATATGCGCGTCCGGATTTTTGTCGGTATAGCTGAGCAGGATCTTGCCGTCCGGCGCAATCACATAGGAAGTGCGGTCGGAATAGGTTTTCCCTTTCATCTCCAGCGTATTTTTATATTCCGTCGCGACTTTCGCACCCGGATCGGCGGCTACGGTAAATTTATCGCGGCATTCCAGCTGGGAAAATTTAGCAATCTGATCGGTATTGCCTGCCGTCACGCCAATCACCGTCGCGCCCTGCTTGTTAAACTCATCGGTCGCTTCGGCAAAGTCATGCGCTTCCAGGGTACAGCCTGCGCTAAACGCGGCCGGGAAGAAATAGAGCACCACCGGGCCTTTTTGCAGCGCCTGCTGCAGCGAGAACGTGGTCGATTTACCGGCCAGCGCGGCATCAAGCTTAAAGTCCGGCGCTTTTTCACCGACCTGCAGGGCGGCAAAGGCGCTGGTCATGGGTAAGGTAAGCGCCAGCAGCGTGGCGGCGGTCAGGGCTTTCAGGTTCATACGCATAAACATCTCTCCATTATTCGACAGGTGAAAGGAAACCATCTCCTTAACCAGAGGTTCGTCGAACAACAGGGAAAAGTTTCGCTGAGATAAAAAAAATTTTAGCAATTCGCCTGACTGAGGCGAATTGTGTGATCGCCTTAACAGAACTACCCTTTCCTGCACGCCATTCAGGATCGGGCCTGCTTTGAACGCCCCGATACTGTCAGCCACATCAATTTTTACAGGGATACTATGACGCCGACCAGAACTGAACGCGCCGCTCAACAGAAAGTCGACAGCACTGACGTAAGCGTACACGGAGCGAGAACACACAATCTGAAAGATGTCTCACTCTCTTTCCCTCGCGATGCCATCGTCATCTTTACTGGCGTCTCCGGCTCGGGCAAATCCTCACTGGCTTTCGATACGCTCTATGCGGAAGCGCAGCGAAGGTATCTGGAATCCGTCGCGCCACACGTGCGCCACCTGATTGAGCAGGCTCCGGTGCCGGACGTGGACAACATCGACGGGTTGCCGCCGGCCGTCGCGCTCCAGCAGAGTCGCGCAGGCGCTCAGGAGCGCTCCACGGTAGGCAGCCTGACCCGTATTTCGGTCACGCTCCGCCTGCTTTTTTCCCGTGCCGGGCATTACCCTGAGGGGATCCCGTTTATGCCTGCCGAGGCGTTCTCGCCCAATAATCCGCAGGGTGCCTGTACGCTGTGTCAGGGCACGGGCAGGACGCATGAAGTGAAAGCCGATGCGCTGGTGCCTGATGAGTCGTTAAGTATTCGCGAAGGCGCGATAGCCGCGTGGCCAAACGGCTGGGGAGCAAAAAACCTGCGCACCATTCTTGAAATGCTCGACTACGACGTGGATGCGCCGTGGAAAACCTTATCGGCAAAGGACCGGCAGTGGATACTGTTTACCGATGAGCAACCCTCCGTGCCCGTGTTTCCGGATATGAATGCTAAGCAGCAAAAAGCGGCGATCGCGGCCGGGATGAAACCTGACTATACCGGCACCTACACCAGCGCCAAAAGATATCTGTTGCAAAGCTATGCCGGTGGAAAAGAGTCCGTTAAAAAGCGGCTTTCCCCCTTTATCGCCACGGCGCCTTGTCCCGCCTGTCAGGGGAAAAAGCTTAACCCAAACGCCCTGGCCGTCACCTTTGCCGGCTACGATATCGCCGGGATGGGCGAGCTGACCCTGACACAGCTGAAAACGCTGTTGCTGCCGTTTGCCGAGGGCGAGGCTGCTTCTTTGCCAAAGGAAACGGCGCTGCGGGAAGCCACCACAAGAATGGCGTCGGACATCTGCGGCCGTCTTGATCAGCTTGAGAAGCTGGGGCTGGGCCACCTTGCTCTGGGACGGCAGACCACCATGCTCTCTTCCGGAGAGCTTCAGCGGATACGGCTGGCGACCCAGCTTATTTCACAGCTTTTCGGGGTGCTGTACGTGCTGGATGAGCCTTCCGCCGGGCTGCATCCGGACGATGTGCAGGCGCTGCTGCATTCCCTGCGTTCGCTGCTGGAGGCCGGCAACTCGCTGGCGATTGTAGAACACAATCTTGATGTGATTGCCGAAGCCGACTGGCTGATTGAGGTGGGGCCAGGGCCGGGCCGCCAGGGAGGCGAAATCGTCTATAACGGTGTGCCGGACGGGCTGGAGAAAGTGACAGCGTCACGTACGGCGCCTTATTTGTTCAGCGAGCAGCAGCCGGGTTTACGCCAGCGTAACACCCCGGCCAGCTGGCTCAGGCTGGAACAGGTTAGCTGCAACAATATTTCCGCGCTTGATGTGGCCATTCCCCTTGAAAGCATGACCGTGATCACCGGCGTATCGGGTTCGGGGAAATCAACGTTGCTGACCCGCGTCCTGCCGGGCTTGCTGGCACGGCTGGATAACACGCCGGGGGATGAAGAGGCCGGGGAAGAAGACGAGACGTCAGATGTGCAGGGGAACATTGTTGCCGGAGGCGACAGCCTTAAAAGGCTGATCCGCATCGATCAGCGCCCTATCGGACGCACGCCTCGTTCCAACCTGGCAACGTACACCGGCTTTTTTGACACTGTGCGTAAGCTGTTTGCAGAAACCGACGAGGCAAAACGGCGAGGCTTTACCGCGAGCCGGTTCTCTTTCAATCTGCCCGAGGGGCGCTGTCCGGTCTGCGAAGGCCAGGGGCAAATCACCATTGAACTGATGTTTATGCCGGGCGTAAGCGCGCCCTGTTCCGCCTGCGGCGGCGCCCGCTACAACGAGGAAACGCTGAAGATACGGTGGCAAAACCGAACAGTTGCTGACGTCCTCGATCTGACCGTGGATGAGGCCGTTACCGTTTTTGAAGGCAATGACACCATTCAGCGTTCTTTAACGGCGCTTACCGCCCTGGGGCTGGGATACCTGAAATTAGGCCAGCCGGCCACGGAATTATCCGGCGGCGAATGCCAGCGCATCAAGCTGGCCTGGGAGCTTCAGCGCGCGCAGCGGGGGAAAACGCTTTATCTGCTGGACGAGCCATCTTCGGGCCTCCATCCTTCCGATACGGATAAACTGCTGGGCGTGCTGGATCGGCTGGTGCAGCGTGGCGATACCGTTATCATGGCCGAACATGATATGCGCATCGCCGCCGAGGCGGACTGGGTGATCGATTTAGGGCCGGGTTCCGGGAGTAACGGCGGCCGCGTCGTGGCGGCTGGAACACCTGAAACGGTCAGCCAGGCGGCTGAGAGCCTGACCGCGCCTTATCTGGCCAGCAAGCTGGAAAAAAGAACCGCCGATCCGCAGTAAGCCTTAAAGGAGGAAGGAAAGTACCCCTTCCTCCTTTATCACTCCGGTCAGACCAGCGCCCACACCAGCCACGTCAGCGCAAAGCCGCTCAGGCCCATCACCGTGGTTAACACCGTCCAGGTTTTCAGACCGTCGACCACGGACAGCCCCAGATAGCGCGTTACCACCCAGAAGCCCGCATCGTTCACGTGCGACAGGCCCAGCCCGCCAAAGCAGGCGGCCAGCGTCACCAGCACCCTGTCCATCTCGTTTGCGCCGCCCACCGCCGACGTCAGCAAGCCGCTGGTGGTCAGGATCGCTACCGTGGCCGATCCCTGCGAGGCGCGCAGCGCCAGCGACAGGATAAACGCCGCCGGCACCAGCGGCAGATGCAGCGTTTCCAGTGTTAACGCCAGCGCTTTACCTACGCCCGACTCTACCAGCACTTTGCCAAATGCGCCGCCCGCGCCCGCCACCAGGATCACGCTGGCCGATCCCGGAATGGCGCGGCCGGTCAGATCTTCCAGTTTGTCTTTGCTCCAGCCGCGACGCAATCCCAGCAGCCACGCGGCCAGCGCCAGCGCGATAAGTAACGCTATCGGCGGCGTGCCGATCACCGTCATCACCTTACGCAGCAGGCTCTCTTCCGCCAGCAGCGAATGCGCCAGCGTACCCAGCACGATCAGCGCTATAGGCACCACGATCAGGCCGGAAATCATCAGCGCGCCCGGCGTCTCGCTCTTTTTCTCTGCGCCTTCCGGCTTCGCCATTTGCAGGCTTTCCAGTACCTCCACCGACAGCTGGAAGCGCTGGCGATTCATCGCCTTCGCCACCAGGTAGCCGACAATGCCCACCGGGATCGAAATTACCAGGCCCAGCAGCATCAGCCAGCCCATATCAGTGTGCAGGATCCCGGCCGCCGCCGCCGGGCCAGGATGCGTAGGCAGCGCCACGTGCACCGTCAGCATGACGCCCGCCATCGGCAAACCGAACTTGATCGGTGAGACGCGCGCAACTTTGCTGAAGCCGTAGATCAGCGGGATCACGATAATAAAGCCGACTTCAAAAAACACCGGGATCCCCAGGATAAACGCCGCCATGGTCAGCGCCGCTACGGTGCGCCGGATGCCCAGCGTCTTGCTGAAACGCTGCGCAAGCGACTCTGCGCCGCCCGATGCCTCAATAATCGCGCCGAGCATCGCGCCCAGTACGATGATAATAGCGATATGACCGAGCAGCCCGCCCATGCCGCTCATAATGATTTCCATGATTTTTTCAGACGGAATGCCGGTGGCGATAGCGACCAGCAGGCTCACAATCAACAGCGCAACGAAGGGATGGACTTTGGCTTTAATGACCAGCAGCAGCAGAACAACGACGCTGGCGGTCGCGATGGCTAACAGCATAGCGGTGGACATGGTAATCCTTCTATTCTTATCGTTTTAACAGACCCGGTGCAGGTAAAGGGTGAGGTAAACCGGCGCGAAGGCGCCGGGTAACACAGGCTTAGCGTTTTTTCGCCCAGGGTTTAAACCAGCCAAGCCCGGCGAGCGTGCCGTTGCGTGGAATATATTCGCAGCCTACCCAGCCGTCGTAGCCCACGTCATCCAGCAGGGTAAACAGCCACGGGTAGTTGATTTCGCCCTCGTCCGGCTCGTGGCGATCCGGTGCAGAGGCGATCTGCACGTGACGATAGCGCCCAGCGTTTTCCCGGATCAGGTGGCTCAGGTTGCCGTCCACCATCTGCGCGTGAAACAGGTCGAGCTGGGTGAAGACGTTTGGCCGATCGATACGCGCCATCATCGCCAGCGTCTGATACTGGCTGGCATAGAGATAGTTGGGCTTGATTTTGGGGCCGAGCGCCTCCAGCAGGATGGTGATGCCGTGCGGCGCAAAACGGTCGGCCGCATAGTGAATATTGCTGATAAACGTCTGCTCGCAGGCCGCGCGATCCATGCCTTCCTGCACCACGCCAGCCATGATATGCACCTGCGAGACGTTCAGCGCCAGCGCATACTCCAGCGCGCTGTCGATATCGGCGCGGGCATCGGCTTCGCGCCCCGGGATCGCCGTTACGCCCCATTCTCCTGACTGCACGTCGCGCGGCGCGGTGTTAAACAGCACCAGCTTAAGGTTATGTTCATCCAGCCGCGCTTTTAGCTGTTGCGCCGGGTAGTCATAGGGAAACAGAAATTCCACGGCCTCGAAACCGGCGTCGGCCGCCGCGGCAAAGCGATCCAGGAAAGGCACTTCGGTAAACTGGGTGGAAATATTGGCTGCAAACTTCGGCATTATCGGCTCCTTAACTCGTCAACTTCGGCCTCGCTGAGGTAGCGGATCGCGCGGTCGCCCAGCGTGAAAATCAGGCGCGCCGTCTCTTCCAGCTCTTCCGTATTATCCGCCGCCTCGCGCAGCGAGCTGCCTACCACTACCGAGCCGTGGTTCGCCAGCAGAAAGCCGCGATAGCGCCCCGCCAGCGCGGCGAGATCGTCTGCCAGCCGCGTATCGCCCGGCCGGTAATAAGGCACGACAGGCACATCGCCGACGCGCATCACCACATAAGGCGTAAACGGTCGGATACAGTTCTGCCGATCCAGATCTTCCAGACAGGAGAGCGCGGTCAGATAGTGGCTGTGCAGGTGCACCACCGCTTTGCAGTCGGGATCGTTCAGATAAAGCGCCCGGTGAAAGGCGATCTCTTTGGAGGGCTTGTCGCCGGCGATCCATTCGCCCTGCGGCGTCACTTTAGACAGGCGATCGCCGTCCAGTTCGCCCAGACAGGAGCCGGTCGGCGTCGCCAGCAGATTACCGTCCTCCAGCAGCACAGAAAGGTTGCCGGCAGAGCCGGTAGCGTAGCCGCGCTGGAAAAAAGAGGCGCCCAGCTTCACCATCTCCTGGCGGGCCTGTTGTTCTGTCATGATGAAAACTCCGTTTGCGCGCGGCGGAAAAACTGCTCGTCGCCAAAATTGCCTGACTTCAACGCCAGCGACAGCGGCTGATGAATATCCCTTACCCAGGGCACGCCGGGGGAAATGGTCGGGCCGATATGGAAAGCGGTCACGTCCAGGCTCTGCGCCACCACGCCGGAAGTTTCGCCGCCCGCTACGATAAAGCGTTGCCAGCCGCGCGCCTTCAGGTTGCGGGTCACGGCGGCGAACAGGGTTTCTACCGCCTCGCTGCTGCGCTGTGCACCGTATTGCTGCTGAATAAGCTGTAGCTGTTGCGCATCCGCCGTGGCGTAAAGCATCGGCGCCAGCGGCCGGGCGTTTTGATCGGCAACCCAGTCGGCAAGCTCGCGGGCATAGTCGTCTACATTGTCCAGACAGCGGCTGACCTCTACTTCACGCGCGGGCGCCTGCTGACGATAGGCGTTGACCTGCCGGTTGGTCATCTGCGAGCAGGAGCCGGAAATCACCACCGCGCGCTCGCCGCGTGGACGCCCTGCCGTTTCGGCCTCGTTACCAAGGTTTTGCGTAGTAGCCCACTGGCGCGCCAGCCCGATAGCCAGGCCGGAGCCGCCGGTGACCAGGCGCATCTCGCGCAGCGCCTCGCCCTGGGTCAGTAAATGCTGTTCGCTGAGCGCATCCAGCACCACATAATTCACCCCGGCGGCCTTCAGCTCGCTTAGTTTTTCGCGCACCGCTTCGGCACCGAGGTCCAGCGTGGCGGCGGCAATCAGGCCCGCTTTGCCCTTAGCCTGACGCGCCATCAGGCGCAGCAGATTGCTGTCCGTCATCGGCGTGACCGGATGATGACGCATCCCCGACTCCGACAGCAGCTGTTCGCCGACAAACAGATGGCCCTGATAGACGGTGCGGCCGTTCACCGGCAGCGCCGGACAGATAGCCGTCTGCGTTTCGCCAAGCTCATATAGCAGCGCGTCGGTGACCGGGCCGATATTGCCTTTCTCCGTACTGTCGAAGGTGGAGCAGTATTTAAAATAGAAACGATCGCAGCCCTGCTCCCGGAGCCAGCGCAGCGCGGCCAGCGACTGGTCAACCGCCTGCTCAACCGGGCAGGAACGCGACTTCAGGCTGATAACGATCGCCTGTGCGGCAAGGCTTTCCTGCTGTTCAGGCACGCCGTTAAACTGGATGGTGGCCAGGCCGTTCTGCGTCAGAAAGCTGGCGATATCGGTCGCGCCGGTAAAGTCGTCGGCAATCACTCCTAAACGCGTCATGCCTGCTCCTTGCCCTGAGGCAGCGTGATACCGCTGAAAATCTTGATCACCGCGCTGTCGTCTTCACGGCCATAGCCGGCGTTGCTGGCTTCGGTAAACATGTTCAGCGCGGTAGAGGCCAGCGGCAGCGGAAACTGCAGCGCTTTTGCCGTCTCGGCCACCAGGTTGAGATCTTTCACAAAGATATCGACTGCGGATTTCGGGCTGTAGTCGCCGTCGACCACGTGGCGCATCCGGTTCTCAAACATCCATGAGTTGCCCGCCGCATTGGTGACGACCTCATACATGGTATCCAGTGGGATACCGGCGCGGGCGGCCATCGCCATCGCTTCCGCTCCCACCGCGATATGCACGCCAGCCAGCAGCTGATGAATAATTTTTACGGTGGATCCCAGGCCAATTTCGCTGCCGACGCGGTAGACTTTTGCCGCCACCGCCTCCAGCACCGGCTGCAAACGTTCAAACGCGGCATCGCTGCCGGAGGCCATCACCGTCATCTCACCGGTTGCCGCTTTGGCCGCGCCGCCGGAAACGGGCGCGTCCAGCATCAGCAGCTGATGCTTCGCCAGCCGCTGTTCAATCTGCTGCGCGTCCTGCGCAGAGATAGTGGACGACACCATCACCACCGTGCCCGGCTTCAGCCTGGCGGCCAGGCCGTTATCGCCGAATAAAATAGCGTTAACCTGTTTAGCGTTGACCACCAGCAGCAGCACGGCCTCAAGCTGATCGACGAACCCGTCGGCGGCGGTTTGCGCATCGCGGGCGCCCGTCTGGCGCAGCGTTTCCAGCGCCGCTGGATTAAGATCGACGCCCCAGGTGTTCAGCCCCGCACGAATGCAGGAGGCGGCTGCGCCCATCCCCATCGACCCTAAACCGATTACGCAAACGTTTTGAATTGGCACCGTGGCCTCCGTTGTTAAATTAAGTGATTATTTGTTCAATGTTGTTAATCGTGCCAGCTTATCGGATGAATAAATGTGCCGCGCATCACAAATTGAAGGCGGCGAACAAAAAAGAACATTTCTTCACAAGCGCTGTCAGCCCTGAATCCTGAGGCGAAAAGGCGGAACCACACCGCAGAACCGGCAAATTTTCTATTCGCGCGGCCATCCCTTTCCATTACAATGTGAAAAATTGATAATTTCACAGGAGCAGACGTGATCCCGGTTGAACGACATCAGCAGATCCTGGCGATGGTGGCCGAACGCGGCGTGGTGAGCTTTTCGGAACTGAGCGAACGGCTGGGCGTATCGCATATGACCATTCGACGCGACGTGCAGAAGCTGGAGGAACAAGGCGCGCTGCTGGCGGTATCCGGCGGCGTGCGTTCGGCCGAACGGCTGGCGGCGGAACCGTCGCACCAGACCAAAACCTCGCTCTATAACGCGGAGAAAAATGCGATTGGCCGCCGCGCCGCGCAGCATATTCCCCGCAACAGCTGTATTTATATTGATGCGGGCACCACCACGCTGGCGCTGGCCGGCGAGCTGCTGGATCGCGACGACCTGCTGGTGGTGACCAACGACTTTATGGTGGCGGCCTTGCTGATGGAGAAAAGCCGCTGTCGGCTGATCCACACCGGCGGCACGGTATGCCGCGAAAATCGTTCCTGCGTCGGGGAAAGCGCGGCGCGCAGCCTGCGCCATCTCGCTATTGATATCGCTTTTATCTCTGCATCCTGCTGGGGGCCGCGAGGCCTCTTTACCCCGGACGAGGACAAGGTCACGGTAAAGCAGGCGGTGTGCGACGTCAGCAGCAAGCGCGTACTGCTCAGCGACAGCTCCAAATACAATAAAATCGCCACGTTTATGGCGCTGCCGCTGGAGATCTTCGACACCATCGTCACCGATAGCCGCCTGAGTGCTCAGGCGCGCGAAGCGCTGGGCGAAGGAAACTGGAAGCTGGCTCTCGCGGATTAACCAGCGCGATATGACGGACCTGTTGGACAGGCTGACCGCGTTGATTTTAGCGGGAGATCTCACAGAACAGCATTTGATTTCACAGGTAAACTATTTATTGCTTGCAGGTGAAGCTTCAGACGCAAAGGTATTTGTACAGCAGCTGGCACAGCGCGTGCCGCAACACGAGGAGAAACTGATGACTATCGCACAGCAGCTCAAGCAAACAGGCGTTCAGGAAGGGATGAAAATGGGCGTCGAAAAAGGAATGCGTAAAGGAATGCGGCTCGGTCGAAAAGCGGAGGCGCGCAATATCGCCCGGGCGATGCTGCGGCAGGGATTTGACCTTCAGGCCGTGGCAACGCTAACCGGGCTGAGCAAGGTTGAACTGGCGCAGCTTTACCCGTGATTTTTCCACCAGGCCTGTAATAAGCACGTCCGGGCCGTCGCCAGGCCCGGCAAAACCCAACCTCATCCTGCTTTTTGCGCCCTGCCGCATACCCTTCACTTTCTACGCAATAGTCTATGATTTCTTCAAAGCTTACATCGCACTCGTTGCGATGTCGTCTATCGCTCACCGCTGTGCTTAAAGAGGCTATTGAATGGGATCCGGAACATTTAGTAAGAGCTGGGGGGCCGAGTATGTGGCCGACGGTAAGATTCGTTTTCGCCTTTGGGCTACCGGGCAAAAAAGCGTCACGCTCAGGCTGGCCGGAAAAGATATGGCCATGTCCGCCAGCGGCGACGGCTGGTTTGAGGCGGAGGTTAGCGAGGTAGCGCCCGGCGCGGAATACAACTTTGTGCTTGCCGACGGCATGGTGGTGCCGGATCCGGCATCGCGTGCGCAAAAGGCGGACGTTAACGGCCCCTCTGTGGTTATCGATCCCGCAAGCTATAGCTGGCAGCATGAATGGCGCGGTCGTCCGTGGATTGAAACGGTGGTGTACGAAATGCATATCGGCACCTTTACCCCGGAAGGCACCTTTCGGGCCGCCATAGAGAAACTGCCTCACCTGGCGGAGCTGGGTATCACCATGCTGGAAGTGCTGCCCGTTTCGCAGTTTGGCGGCAATCGCGGCTGGGGCTACGACGGCGTGCTGCTTTACGCGCCGCACTCCGCTTACGGCACGCCGGACGATTTCAAAGCCTTTATCGACGCCGCGCACGGTCATGGCCTGTCGGTGGTGCTTGATATCGTCCTGAACCATTTTGGCCCGGAAGGCAACTACCTGCCGCTGCTGGCGCCTGACTTCTTTCATAAAGAGCGCATGACTCCCTGGGGAGCCGGAATCGCTTATGACGTCGCGGCGGCTCGCGACTATATGGTGGAAGCGCCGCTGTACTGGCTACAGGAGTACAATCTGGACGGGCTGCGTTTTGACGCCATCGATCAGATTGAAGACACCTCGGAAAAACATGCGCTGATCGCTATCGCCGAACGTATTCGTGCAGAAATCACCGACCGGCCGGTTCACCTCACCACCGAGGACAGCCGTAACGTCATTTTCCTGCACCCGCGTGAAGAGGACGGCAGCGTGCCGCTGTTTACCGGCGAGTGGAACGATGATTTCCATAACGCCATTCACGTTTTCGCCACCGGCGAAACCCACGCCTACTATCGCGACTTCGCTAACGAGCCGGAAAAGCTTATTGCGCGCATTCTGACGGAAGGCTTCGCTTATCAGGGCGAAGTCTCGGCGCAGTCGGGTGAAAAACGCGGCGTGAAAAGTTCAGGTCAGCCGCCGGTCGCTTTTGTCGATTTTATTCAGAACCATGACCAGACGGGCAACCGCGCCCAGGGCGACAGGCTGATCCAGCTGGCGGGCGCCGATCGCACCAAAGTGCTGCTGGCCACGCTGCTCTGCTCGCCGCATATTCCCCTGCTGTTTATGGGCGAAGAGTACGGCGAAACCCGGCCTTTCCTGTTCTTTACCGATTTCCACGGCGATCTGGCTAAAGCGGTGCGCGAAGGGCGCGCGCGTGAATTCCAGGGCCATGCCGGACATGAAGACGAAAGCGTGCCCGATCCTAATGCCAAAAGCACGTTTGACGCTTCAAAGCTGGACTGGCAAAAAACGCAAAGCCCGCAGGGACAGGCGTGGCTGGCATTGACCAAAGAACTGCTGGCCATGCGGCAGCGCTATATCGTGCCGCTGCTCACCACTGCAGGCGGCAACAGCGGCAAAGTGCTGCAAACCGCCGCCGGTTTCGTCGCTGTCAGCTGGACGTTCCCTCAGGGCACGCTGTCGATCGCGCTGAATATCGGCGAGAAAACCCAGCCCGTGCCGGACATGCCGGGCGAGACGATTTTTAGCTGGCCGCAGGCCATCACCGAGCTGCCCCAGCATGCCATCCTTGTTCGCCTTGCTCCGGGAGAAACCGCGTGACTATTCCAGCCTCGACCTACCGTATCCAGTTCCGCAGCGGCATGACTTTCGATCGGGCCGCCGCGCTTGTTCCCTATCTGAAACAGCTGGGCATTAGTCATCTCTACGCGTCGCCCATTTTTACCGCGCTTTCCGGCTCTACCCACGGTTACGATGTTATCAACGCCAATGAAATCGATCCGGCGATTGGCGGCCGTGAGGGCTTCGATCGTCTGGTGAAAACGCTGCAACAGGCTGGCCTGGGGCTGATCATCGATATCGTGCCGAACCATATGGCCTCATCGCTGGAAAACGCCTGGTGGCGCGACGTGGTAGAGCACGGCGAAAACAGCCGCTACGCCCACCATTTTGATATCGACTGGTCACGTCGTCTGACGCTGCCTTTCCTTGGCGATGATTTTGAGGTGGAGCTTGAAAACGGCGCTATCGCGGTTAAACCCGATCCGCAAACCGGGAAACCGGCGCTGGCTTACTACGAACATTTCTATCCGCTGACGCCTGCAAGCTGGCAGGATCGGGCGGAGGCGGTGCTGCAACTCACCGACAAAGCCGATATCGCTGCGCTGCACGACAGCCAGCCCTACAGGCTGATGTCCTGGCGGGACGCGCCGCGCGACCTCTCCTTCCGCCGCTTTTTTGAAATCACGGGGCTGGCCGGCGTGCGGGTGGAGGATAAGGCGGTGTTCGATGATGCGCACCAGCTGATCCTCGAGCTGGTGCGCAGCGGCGCGGTGCAGGGCCTGCGCGTTGACCACGTCGACGGTCTGGCCGATCCTAAAAGCTATCTGGAACGGCTGCGTCAGGAAGCCGGACCGGATTGCTATATCACGGTAGAAAAGATCCTGGCTAAGGGCGAGCATCTGCCTGCCGACTGGCCTGTCTCCGGCACCACTGGGTATGAATTTATTGCTTCCCTGTCCGAAGCGCTGGTGGATGGCAAGCACATTCGTCAGCTGCGGCAGGCCTATGAAACGCTGCTGGGCAAGCCGGTTGACGTGCAGGCGGAGCTGCGCGCGGCCAAAATGCTGATGGCGACCCGCAACTTCGCCGGTGAAGCGACCAGGCTTTTGCAGCTTGCCACCACTATCGCCGCCGCCGATAACGAGCCGCTGGAAGAGAAAGCACTGTTGACGGCGCTGCGGGAGCTGCTGGTCGCCTTCCCCGTTTACCGCACTTACGGCACAACAGAGGGGCTGCCGCCCGAAGATGCCGACCTGCTGCTGAAAGTAGCGGACGAGGTGCGCCAGGGCGTTAAGGCACCGGATCCCGAGGCGCTGGGCTTTTTAACGCGGATTATGGCGGGCGAAGTTTCCGCTGCCGCCAGTGACGACGCCGCCAGCTTCCGCACCCGCTTCCAGCAGCTGACCGGGCCGCTGATGGCAAAATCGGTCGAGGACACGCTGTTTTTCCGCCTGCATATGGCGCTGGCGCTGAATGAGGTCGGCGCGGAGCCGATGCCGGATGACTTCTCGCCGGAACGTTTCCATCAGGAGATGCAGGAGCGGCTGGCCCGTCAGCCGGACGCCCTTTCCGGCACCTCTACCCACGACACCAAGCGTGGCGAAGATGCGCGAGCGCGCCTCTATACGCTGAGCGAAGCGCCGGAGCGCTGGGCGGAGTGCGTCTCTCGCTGGCGGCAAGGCAACCAGTCTCAGGTGGTGCAGCTTAAGGACGGCCCTGCGCCAAAACCCGCCGTGGAGTGGATGCTGTACCAGTCGCTGGCGGGCGCATGGCCCACCGATCTGGCGCCTGATGATGCTGAAGGCCTCAAGGCGCTGGAGGAGCGCTTTACCGGCTTTGTAGAAAAAGCGCTGCGTGAGGCGAAGCTGCGCACCGACTGGGCCGACAGCAACGAAACCTATGAAAATGCCGTGCTCGACTATGTGCGTCATCTGCTGTCGCCCGATAATCAGGCTTTTTTGCAGGACTTCACCGCGTCGCTCCAGCCCTTTATCCACGCAGGCCTTGTTAACAGCCTGACCCAGACGGCCATCAAGCTGACCGCACCGGGCGTGCCGGATATTTATCAGGGCAGCGAAACGCTGGATCTGAGCCTGGTGGATCCCGACAACCGTCGCGAGCCGGATTTCGCCGCGCTGGAGCAGCTGTTAAATCAGGTTGAGCAGGTCGATCCCGCTAATGAAGCGCACTGGCTGGACGGTCGCCTGAAGCAGCAGCTGATTGCTAAAGTGCTGCCCCTGCGTCAGCAGCTGCCGGATCTGTTTCGTAAAGGCGACTATCTGCCGCTGAGCGCCACGGGTCAGCAGGCGGAGAACGTGCTGGCTTTTGGTCGAGCCAACGACGAGGCGGCGCTGATTGTGATCCTGCCCCGCCTTGTGTTTAACCGATTGCAGGAGGCGCACTGGGCGCCGGCGGAAATCGCCCTGCCGGAGGCGCTGGCTGGCCGACGCTATATCAATCTGATCAGTGGCGCAGAATCTGCGCTGGAGACAAGCTTTAGCCTGGCGGGAGGCGATCGGCGGATGCCGGTTATTCTGCTTAGCCGGTAAAGCTGACTCTACAGCACAAGGACGTGCTGCTGTAACTTATCCCTATAGTTAACGCTGGTATTACGGAAGCTGCCGCTAATTTGCATTAACGCTTGCCGAAAGCGGCATGTCTGAACCATCTCGTAACAGATGCTCCGCTTTTTCCTGCCCATTTGTAACTAAATTAACTAAAATATGACATTTTTTAGTTTTGTAACTAAAAACACATACAATCTGCCATAACAATATTTTAATATTTATGGACACTTTTTAACTAATGTCAAATCCCGACTATCGACACCTGCCATGATTAAATCAAAAAAACTGATTACCTCAGTTTCGCTGTCTGCGTTACTGATTTCTACAGCGATCCATGCTGAAACTGCACCAGAGAAAACCGACGTTCTGCTGATCGGCGGCGGCATCATGAGCGCCTCGCTGGGCACGATGCTGGAAGACGTTCAGCCAGACTGGAAACAGATTATGGTTGAGAAGCTCGACGGCGTCGCCCTTGAGTCTTCCAACGGCTGGAACAACGCCGGTACCGGCCACTCCGCCAATATGGAGCTGAACTATACGCCTGAGCGTGCCGACGGCACCATCGACGTCAGCAAGGCGCTGGAGATCAACGAAGCCTTTATGATCTCTCGCCAGTTCTGGACTTCTCAGGTGAAAAACGGCGTGCTGAACAACCCGCACTCCTTTATCAACTCTACGCCGCACATGAGCTTTGTCTGGGGCGACGACAACGTTGAGTTCCTGAGCAAGCGCTATGCTGCGCTGCAGAAAACCACCCTGTTCCAGGGCATGAAGTTCTCTACCGATCAGGATCAGATCAAACAGTGGGCGCCGCTGGTTATTGAAGGCCGCGATCCTAAGCAGAAAGTCGCGGCCACCTGGACGCCGGTAGGCACCGACGTTAACTACGGTGAGATCACTCGTCAGCTGACCGCCAGCCTGAAGAAAAACAGCAACTTTAAGCTGGAAACCTCTTCAGAAGTGACCGACTTTAAGCGTAACAGCGACAACTCCTGGCACGTGACCATCAAAGACGTGAAAAACGGCGGCGAACGCGCGATTGACGCGAAATATGTCTTTATCGGTGCTGGCGGCGGCGCGCTGAAGCTGCTGCAAAAAACCGGCATTCCGGAAGCGGACAACTATGCAGGCTTCCCGGTTGGCGGCTCTTTCCTGGTCACCGAGAATCCGGCCATTACCAGCCGTCACCTGCAAAAAGTGTACGGTCAGGCTTCCGTAGGCGCACCGCCAATGTCCGTTCCGCATATCGATGCGCGTAACCTGGACGGTAAGCGTGTGGTACTGTTTGGGCCGTTCGCGACCTTCTCTACCAAGTTCCTGAAAAACGGTTCGCTGTTCGATCTGCTGAGCACCACCACCACCAGCAACTTTATGCCGATGACCCACGTGGGCATGGATAACTTTGACCTGGTGAAATACCTGATTGGTCAGGTCATGCTGAGCGACGACGACCGTTTTGCCGCGCTGAAAGAGTACTATCCGGACGCGAAGAAAGAAGACTGGAAACTGATCCAGGCGGGTCAACGCGTGCAGATCATCAAGAAAGATGCGGATAAAGGCGGCGTGCTGAAGCTGGGTACAGAAATTGTGACCGATCAGCAGAAAACCGTGGCGGCCCTGCTGGGCGCATCGCCAGGCGCTTCGACTGCGGCACCTATCGCTATCAACGTGATGAAGAAGCTGTTCCCGGAGCAGTTCAACTCGCCGGAATGGCAGGAAAAGATCCATAAAGTGGTGCCAACCTACGGCCAGACGCTGAACGGTAACACCGAGCTGACGCAGCATGTCTGGGATGACACCGCGGCCACGCTGCAGCTGACCAAGCCACCGGTTATCAAGATGCCTGCTCAGGAGCCTGCGCAGTCCACCATTACTGGCCAGGCTGAGAAAACGCCAGCCCAGCACGATATGGCGCTGTAAATCCTGTTTCCCGCGCCGGATGGCGCGGGGATCTTTTCAATGATGTGTTTAGAAAAAATGCTGATTGATCGCCTCCTTAAACTATTCTGATTATTTTGCCGAACGTCCCTGAATCCCATTTTCAATAGTATCGATTAAACACCTGGATTTTCTCTTTTAACTCCACCAGCCTAATGATTTTCCCAAAACGTACAGCGCGTTTCCTAACGCTGCGCCTATCGCACCGCTTTGCCAGCCATCATAATCTTTAATTCCGCCGCGGGTTGTTAGCGTTGTTTCGGTTTCAGTCAGGCCACTGGTAATGCTATCGCTTCCTCCGTTTACGTAAATTAACTCTGAAGCATCAAGTTCTCTCATAGAAGTATCCTTCAGGCTGATGGCAACCAGCAGGTATAATGTTCGAAAGAGACACTATCCCTGCGTCTGCGCGCAAAAGCGCCTGTAGCACAGGCTATCGGGAAATTAAGAAAGCCTGTTGAAAGAAAAAGTAGTGGTGAAAAATCAGTTTGTGAAGCAAGCGAAAGTAAAAATTTTAGTTAAGGAAATATTTAACAGATAATTTTGATTTTAATCAAAAATAAGGGGGCTCACATCCTAATAAACCGGGCTAGCGGCCGGGCAGGCCGCTAAATAAGCCCCTTGTGGGCAAATGTGATACGAGTCGCTTCATTCAGATCCATAGCTTTTAAGGTTTCAGGGGGGACCCATGCGATTTCCTGAAACTCCTCGTTAAAAGTAATATTTCGATTAGTACTGATGCAGTCAAATATAAGATAAATCATATAAATTTCTTCAGTTTTGCCATCCGGGTACGTTTTGGTTCGGATGTCATCACGAAAAGTCCAGGGCTGAATATCTGTGATGCATAGCTCCTCGCCTAACTCTTCATTTATTTCGCGCCTCAGGGCTTCTTCCAGTGTTTCGCCCGCCTCCATCCCTCCACCAGGCAAGGCCCACTGCCCCGGAAAAACACCACGATCCGCAGCCATTTTACAAAGCAAATACTCACCTTCGTTTTGAATCACAGGACATACGATTATCCTCTGTCGCATTTTATTTCCTTAATATCGCTATTTATCCATTAAAGTATCAGGAGGTTTTAACATGTTATTGACCTCAACTTAGGTCAGTTTTCCGAAAGGCTATCCGTAATTTCCCGTTTTGATATCTATGCGATTTTATCCGAGTTATGTTCTTTATTACTCTGTGCTGATTACTCGTTTTATTACTGCGGATATTCGGGAAGCTCAGTAACCTCGCAGGAGAAAGGATTGCGTGCTCAGGGTACGCTCAGCTGAAGCAATTTTAAAGCCATTACGTTTATTTTTGCGGGGTCAGGAAGAAAAGGAGAGGTCGCCCCCTCCTTCCCATTTTTAGCGCAGCGTGCCCGACGTTTCGGTCGCTTCTGCGTGCTCCAGCGCGACAGGAATGCTTTTATAAGCCGGAATACCGCTTTCGGTATCGAAGCTGTCCAGCGGCACCAGCACGTTGGCTTCCGGATAGTAGGCCGCGACCGAGCCAGGCGCCATGTCGTAAACCACTATCGTCAGATTATCCAGGCGTCGCGAGGTCTGCTTGCCGTCCGGATCGAGCGCCACCATATGCACCTTGTCGCCGACCCGCAGGCGGCGTTTTTCTGCCTCATCTGCCGAGATAAACAGCACGTCCCGCCTTCCCGTCACGCCGCGATAGCGATCGTTCAGCCCGTACAGCGTGGTGTTGTACTGATCGTGACTGCGCAGCGTCGTCAGCACCAAATCGTGGCACTTCAGCGAACGCGGATCCTCGTTAATGCCCTGCATGATCTTAAACTGCGCTTTACCCGACGGCGTCAGCCATTTGCGTTCCGACGCGGCGTTGTAAAGACGGAAGCCGCCCGGCTGTAGGATCTTGCGGTTAAAATCCTCAAAGGCCGGGAAAACGGCTTCGATAGCCTGGCGGATAAAGCTGTAGTCGCCGATCATTCTGTCCCAGTTCACCTTAGTGTTGGGCAGCGTGGCTTTCGCCAGACCCGCTACGATGGCCGGCTCCGACTTCAGCCATTCCGAAGCGGGCTTCAGCGAGCCGCGCGAGGCGTGCACCATCGACATGGAATCTTCCACGGTCACGCTCTGCTCGCCCGATGCCTGCCTGTCGATTTCGGTTCGGCCAAGCACCGGCAGCAGATAGTTATGTTTGCCCAACAGCAGATGCGAGCGGTTCAGCTTGGTCGCCATATGCACCACCAGATCCAGCTTGCGCATCGCCTCGAAGGTTTGCTGCGGATCGGAGATCGCCTCCGCCAGGTTGCCGCCCAGGCAAAGCAGTGCTTTGGAGTGGCCGTCGCGGATCGCCTGAATAGCCTGCACCGCACCGTGTCCATGTTTCTGCGGCGGCTTAAAGCCAAACACTTTTTCCAGGTTGTCCAGTAGCGACTGCGGCGGGATTTCAGTAATGCCGACGGTACGATCGCCCTGTACGTTAGAGTGGCCGCGCAGTGGGCAGATGCCCGCGCCTTTCTTGCCGATATTGCCACGCATCAACAGCAGGTTAGCGATTTGCTGTACATTTTGCGTGCCGTACTGGTGCTGGGTGATACCCATGCCGTAACAGATAATGGTTCTTTCTGCTTTGGCATACAGGTGGGCAATATTCTGGATCTCTTCAAACGTCATACCGGAGACTTTCAGAATATGCGGCCAGTCGGTGGCATCCAGGTCCGCCTTCAGGGCGTCAAAACCTTCGGTATGTTCGCTGATAAAGCTTTCGTCCAGCACGCCGGGCTCTCCGGCCGCCAGCGCCCGCTCGTGCATCACCAGCAGACACTTCATCACGCCTTTCAGCATGGCGGCATCGCCGCCAACGCGCACTTTGTAATAGGTAGAAGCGAGCGTGGTGGAGCTGAGCGACAGCATTTCTACCGGGCTTTGCGGAGAGGTAAAGCGTTCAAGCCCTCTTTCCCGCAGCGGATTGATCGCCACGATGGTTGCGCCGCGTTTGGAGACTTCACGTAGCGTACCCAGCATGCGTGGATGATTAGTGCCGGGGTTATGGCCGATACACAGCACCAGATCGCAGTGATCGAAATCTTCCAGTTCGATGGTGCCTTTGCCTATGCCGATGGACTGCGGCAGGCCGACGCTGGTCGGCTCATGGCACATATTGGAGCAATCCGGGAAATTATTAGTGCCGTATTCGCGCGCGAACAGCTGCCAGAGAAACGCTGCTTCGTTAGAAGCGCGGCCTGAGGTATAGAACTCCACGCTATCCGGATCTTCGTAGCTTTGCAGCTTTTCGCCGATTTCACGGAAGGCGGTTTCCCATTCTATAGGCTGCCAGGTATCGGTGGCCGCATCGTATTTCATCGGGTGAGTCAGACGGCCTTCGCCTTCCAGCTCAAAAGCGTTGCGTTGCCAAAGCTCACTGACGGTATGGGCAGAGAAAAATTCCGGCGTGGTGCGCTTGCTGGTGGCTTCCCAGGAAACGGCCTTGGCGCCATTTTCGCAAAATTCAAAGGAGGAACCGTGCTGAGGATCGGGCCACGCGCAGCCGGGACAATCGAAGCCCTGCGGCTGGTTGACTTTAAACAACGCGATCACGTCCTGTTTGACCGACATCTGGCCGCGGATCGCGTCGGCAACGGCCTTTAACGCTCCCCAACCCCCCGCTGAACCACCGTAAGGCGCTATTCCAATAGTCTTATTTTGTTGTTTCATACGACTCCGCATCACATTACAAACCAGTTTTTAGCTTAGAACAGCATGCGGCTTCCGACCGGTTTTTTGCTTTCAGAATGTTACCGAATGGCGCTATTAATAACCCATAGCGGCCAGCGACCTGAATCCACAATGGTGCTGAGCCTGCGCATTGTAAACAGAAAGTAAATACCGTATAACAATACGCACCGAGGGGTGTCCTGTTACGGGCTGAGATGGCGCAAGCCGAACCCTTTGAACCTGATCTGGGTCATGCCAGCGAAGGGACGGCTGAGCCAGATAACGCACGTTCCCGCGCCTGACCGGATCTCAAGTATTGAGGAGGTTCCGTGTTTGACGGTTTCTACGGACGGCTGCGTCAACAGACCGGCGATCGCTGGCTGCACTATATCCATCACCCTTTTGTTCGCCAGCTGGCTGACGGCACCCTGCCTGCGTCGGCTTTTCGCCGTTACCTTATCCAGGACTATCTGTTCCTTATCCATTTTGCCCGCGCCTACGCGCTGCTGGTCAGCAAATTTCAAACGCTGCCGGAGATGCGTGCGGCAATCCGCTCGCTGAACGCCATCGTCGACGAACTGCCGCTCCACGTGCGCTACTGCGCGCAGTGGGGCCTGACCGGGAAGGCGATGGCGACGGAAACCGAGGCGCCAGAAACGCTAAATTATACCCGCTATGTGCTGGATATTGGTCACGCGGGCGACGCGCTCGATCTGTTGACCGCCCTGATGCCCTGCGTGGCTGGCTATGCCGAGATCGGCGTCGGCTTGCTGAACGATACGCAAACCGTATTGACCGGCAATCCCTACGCGCCGTGGATTGAAAACTATGGCGCTCCGCTTTACCTGAGCGGCGTGCAGGCTTCGCTGACGCTGTTTGAAAACCTGGCCGCCCAGCGCGGCGGCGCGAGCCGCTTTGAGGCGCTGGCGGGAATATTCGCCACCGCGACACGGCTGGAAACGGCATTCTGGCAGATGGGGCTTGATGCTGCCTGCGCTACGCCGGAAGCGCGATGACGCCGGGTATAGAGGTGAAGGCGGTCAGCCTGCATTTTAGCGATCGTACGTTATTTAAGCAGCTGAGCTTTACGCTGGCAGGTGGCCGCTTTACTTCTCTGCTTGGCCCCAGCGGCGTCGGTAAAAGCAGCCTGCTGAAGATCATTGCGGGGCTGCTTGCACCCTCGACAGGATCGGTGCTGGGTAGCGATGGGCTGCCGGTTGCCGGACGCATCGCCTGGATGGGACAGCGGGATCTGCTCTATCCGTGGCTTAGCGCGATCGACAATGTCGCGCTGGGTGCGCGTTTACGCGGCGAGAAAGCTGACAGACAATGGGCAGAACATCTGCTTGAACGCGTGGGCCTGGCTGGCAATGCCGGCGCGCTGCCCGCCACGCTGTCGGGCGGGATGCGTCAGCGTGTCGCGCTCGCCCGGACCTTGTACGAGCGACGGCCCATTGTGCTAATGGATGAACCCTTTTCCGCTCTTGATGCCATTACCCGCGCCCAAATTCAGGCGCTGGCCGCAGAGCTGCTGGCCGACTGCACCGTGCTGCTGATTACGCACGATCCAGTAGAAGCCTGTCGCCTCAGTCATCGCCTGCTGATCCTTTCTGCTGCCGGGCTTAGCGAGCTTCCTGAGCTGGCTGGTCAGCCGCCGCGAGCGCCCGACGATCCCAATTTATTGCGTAGCCAGGCGCAGCTTATGCGCCAGCTGACAGAGGACATGGCATGAATGCAGCAACGATACGCCGTGGCGTCACGGTATTTGTCGGGCTGATGGCGCTGTGGCAGCTGGCCACGCCTGGCAGCATCCCGGCTTTTCTGTTGCCCTCGCCCATCGCCGTGGCTGCGGCTATGCGGGATAACGCTGGCTATCTCGCTTACCACACGCTTATTACCGCTACTGAAATCGCCGGCGGGCTTATCGCGGGCGTGCTGCTCGGCGCCCTGCTGGCGCTGCTGATGACCTTTTCGCCCGGCCTGCAACGCTGGCTGATGCCGCTGGTATTGACCAGCCAGGCGATCCCCGTGTTTGCGCTGGCGCCGCTGCTGGTGCTCTGGTTTGGCTTCGGCATCAGCGCCAAAATTGTGATGGCGATCCTGGTGATTTTTTTCCCGGTTGCCTCCGCTTTTTTTGATGGCTTACGGCGGGTCGAACAGGACTATCTGGATCTGGCGCGCACGATGGGTGCCTCTTCCGCTTCGCAGCTGCGGCATGTGCGGCTGATGGCGGCGCTGCCGGCCTTTGGCTCAGGGCTGCGGATGGCGGTCGCCGTCGCGCCCATTGGTGCGATTGTCGGCGAATGGGTGGGCTCCGCCGAAGGATTGGGGTTTGTAATGCTGAATGCTAACGCGCGAATGCAGAGCGATCTCTGCTTCGCCGCCCTGTTTGTGCTGGTAGCCATGACGATTGCGCTCTGGCTGAGTACCGATATCCTGCTGCGCCGCCTGATCCGCTGGTCGCCGGAGCGTTAATCACCGTAAGGACAAGATAATGAAAAAAGCTTTAGTTTGTGGGCTGGTGGTAGCAACGTTATCTCCTTTCACCAGCGCGGCGCAAAAGCTGACGCTGATGCTGGACTGGTATGTTAATCCCGATCACGCGCCGATTATGGTGGCGCAGCAGACTGGCGCGTTTAAGGCTCAGGGGCTGGATGTGACGATTATTCCGCCTTCCGATCCGGCGTTGCCGCCACGTCTGGTCGCGGCCGGTAAGGTGGATCTGGCGGTGACCTATCAGCCACAGCTGCACTTTTTTGCCGACCAGGGCTTACCGCTGGTACGCGTCGGCACGCTGATTGATTCCCCGCTCAACACGCTGATTACGCTTGATAAAAGCGTGCATTCTCCGGCAGACCTGCAAGGGAAAACGGTGGGGTATTCCGTCAGCGGCATCGAACAGGCCACGCTCGCCGCTATGCTGCAGCACGACCAGCGGCAACTCAGCGACGTTAAGCTGGTTAACGTCAATTTTCAGCTGACCAGCGCGTTGCTGACCGGCAAAGTTGATGTGGTCATCGGCGGCTACCGTAATATTGAAGCGCTGGAAGTGAAGCTTCAGGGCAAAGATCCCGTGGTGTTCAACGTCGAGGACTACGGCGTGCCGGCCTATGATGAGCTAATTCTGGTGGCGAATCGCGATAGCCTGAACAAACCCGCTATCAAAAAGTTCCTGATAGCCTCAAGCAGGGCAACGACTACTTGCAGGCCCATCCTGAAGAAAGCTGGCGGGCATTCGCTAAATTGCATTCTGAGCTGAACACCGGGCTGAACAGACAGGCATGGGTAAAAACGCTGCCGCTGTTTGCCCGCGACCCGGCCCGCCTGGATCGCCAGCGCTACCGGCAGTACGAAACTTTTCTTTTTAACCATGGACTGATTAAAAAAATTACGCCGGTTAACGACTACGTCGTCGAAATCCAGTAAGCTCGCGGGCTGACGCCACAAGCTGAATTTTAATCGATTTCAAATTGCGCTGGACAACACCGCAAAGGCATCTGGTAAGGTATGCATAAAATAGCGAAAAATCTGGAAGCCCCCATGCTGTCAACCATCATCTATCGTAGCCATATTTCCGATGACGTCGCGTATAAGACGTTGGGGAAACTGGCCGAACAAGCCAATCAGGTCAACGAATCACACAGCGTGACGGGCATTTTATTGTTCAACGGCACCCACTTTTTCCAGGTGCTGGAGGGCCCGGAGGACGCTGTGACCGCTATCTATGAGGAGATCTGCAACGATCCCCGGCACCATAATCTGGTAGAACTGATGCGCGATTACGCGCCCGCCAGACGTTTTGGCAATGTCGGCATGGAACTGTTCGACCTGCGTGAATACGACCCGGAAAACGTGCTGCAGGCCGTGCTCGATAAAGGCACCTCTAAGTATCAGCTGACTTACGACGATCGCGCATTGCAGTTCCTGCGCGTGTTTGTCGACGCCACCGAACGGGAAAACTATTTTGAGATCCCGCCGGGCGACTCCTGGGAGTTCGTTGTCGATCGCGAGGAAGCGCTGCCCCGCGAGGCCGTTCCCTCGGCCACGGCCGACTACAGCTTCGCTTTTCAGCCGATTATCGATCCGCTTTCCCGCCAGATCGTGTCGCTTGAGGCCGTTATGCGCCCAACGTCGGGCATGTCGGCGGCCGATTATCTCGCCGGGCTGCCGCGCAGTGAAAGGTATAGCGTCGATCTTAAATCCAAACAGCACGTTTTTGCGATGGCGAAGCAGCTGGGCATTAATGGCCTGACGCTGTCGATCAACCTGCTGCCGATGTCGCTGGCGATTGTGCCGGATGCGGTCGATTTCCTGCTGGAGGCGATCCATGCTAACGGGCTGGTGCCTGAGCAAATCGTTGTTGAGGTCACGGAGAACGGCACGGTATTCCGCGCGGACGAATTCGAGGCGGCGATTAAAAAACTCAAGGCTTCCGGTATCAGCCTGGCGATTGATGGCTTTGGCGCCGGTTCTGCCGGGCTGGTGCTGCTGACCCAGTTTCAGCCTGACAAAATCAAAATCGATCGCAACATCATTGCCGACGTGCATAAAAGCGGCCCGAAACAGGCTATCGTGCAGGCGATTTTGAAATTTTGCTCCTCTTTGCAGATCGCCGTGATTGCCGAAGGCGTTAACAAGCCCGAAGAGTGGATGTGGTTGGAGTCGGCAGGCATTTGCAACTTCCAGGGCGCGCTGTTCGCGCCGTCCACGCTGAACGCTTTCCCTGTCGTGGCCTGGCCGGAAAAACTCGAAAACGATTAACCTTCGGCCTGCGAACCGGCAGCCCATGCCGCCGGTTCGTTCACCCTCAGGCAAATTTTTTTGCGCCCGCCACGCAGCCCAGCGCGGCCAAAGCGCATGCCAGCATTACGCCGCTGATGCTTTCGTGCAGAAACAGTGCCGCAAAACCAAAGCCGATAAAAGGTTGCAGCAGCTGCAGCTGCCCTATCGCCGCCGTGCCGCCCTTCGCCAGGCCGTGATACCAAAAAATAAAGCCGATCAGCATGCTGAACAGCGAGACGTAGCCTAATCCCATCCATGCGGAAAACGTCACCGCCTGGAACGAAGCTGGCCAGGTTAGCGCAGCAATGGGCAGCGCTACCGGAAGAGCCAGTGCTAACGCCCAGGCAATAGTTTGCCAACCGCCCAGTCCGCGCGCCACACGAGCGCCTTCCGCATAGCCCGCGCCGCAGACGATCACGGCCGCTATGGTCAGTAAATCCTGCCATGAAGCATGACTTTCTTTAGCGGCCAGCGCGTAGCTCGCCACAACAGCGCCGCCAGCCAGCGAAAATAGCCAGAAAGCGGGCTGCGGCCTGCGCTCGCCGCGAACCACGCCAAAGGCGGCAGTACAGAGCGGCAACAGCCCAAGGTACATAAGCGAATGAGCGGCGGAAACGTCCTGCAGCGCAAAAGCCGTCAGCAGCGGAAAACCTATCACTACGCCCATAGCAACCACCATAAGCGAAAACAGATCCGCACGCTGCGGCATTCGTTGACGACCGAGCGCCAGCAGCAGCAGTGCCGCCACCGCCGCAAGGCTGGCGCGCGCAGAAGTTAAAAACAGCGGCGTGAAGTCCGCCACCGCCAGCCGCGTTGCCGGTAGCGATCCGGCAAAAATCACCACACCCGCCAGCCCGCTAAGCCAGCCGTTCGCTTTATTTTTCATGCTTTCTCCCGTTGGACTTCGCTCAGTTAAGCATTGGCAGGATCGCTTACGCCAGATACAATCCAGTACAATTAATCTGAACTGTACTGGCTGTGAATGCAGTACAGGCGTGAGGAACGCCATGCCGCGTAGCCAGACACGTATCGCTTCGGTAATGGAGCAGGTGCGCAAACAGATAGCCGCCCGCGCTTATCTTCCCGGCGCGCGCTTGCCCTCCGTGCGCCAGCAGGCGCGCCTTTCTGGCGTGTCGGTTTCTACCGTAGTGGAAGCTTATGAACGGCTGGCCGCTGAAAACCTCATTGCGGCCCGGCCCGGCGCCGGTTTTTTTGTATCAGGCCCGGCGGCTCCGCTTGATTTAACGCAGCTGACGGCCGATAAAGAGCGCGATATCGATCCTTTATGGATATCGCGCCAGGCGCTGGAGGCGGATCCACAGCTGCTTAAGCCCGGCTGCGGCTGGCTGCCACCCTCATGGCTGTACGAAGAAGGCGTACGCAAAGCGATGCGCATGGCGGCACGAGCGCAGAGCGCGCTACTGACCGACTACGCCTCGCCCTATGGGCACGCAGAGCTACGCCAGTTTTTAGGCCGCAAGCTGGCGAAAACGGGGATTACCGCGACGGCAGATCAGATCATGCTGACCGAATCAGGCACCCAGGCCGTAGATTTGATCTGCCGTTTTTTACTCCAGCCGGGAGACTGCGTGCTGGTTGACGATCCCTGCTATTTCAATTTTCACGCGCTGCTTCGCGCTCACCCGGTAATGATCGTCGGCGTGCCGTTCACGCCGCAGGGGCCAGATCTGACGGCGTTTGCCCAAATCCTGCAAAACCACGCTCCCCGGCTTTATATCACTAATGCAGGTATCCATAATCCTACTGGCGTATCGCTTACGCCAGTGGTTGCCCATCAGATGCTTAAGCTTGCGGAAGCGGCCGGGCTGATTATTGTGGAAGATGATATCTTTGCCGATTTTGAAACCCATCCCGCGCCAAGACTGGCGGCGTATGACGGTTTACATAACGTTATTCAAATCGGCAGCTTTTCCAAAACGGTTTCGGCGGCGGTGCGCTGCGGCTATATTGTCGCCCGGCGAGACTGGACGGACAGCCTTGTCGATTTGAAAATTGCTACCAGCTTCGGCGGCGGTCAGCTTGCCTCAATGCTGCTGCACAGCGCGCTGACAGGCAGCGGCTATCGACGCCATATGGAATCGGTACGGTTACGGCTGGCGGTAGCGATGCAAACCACGCTGGAAAAGCTGGCGGCGCTGGATATCCTGCCCTGGCATACGCCACAGGCCGGTATGTTCCTCTGGTGCCGTCTACCTGAAGGTGCCGATGCCGCACGGGCGTCACGCGCCTGCTTAAAAGAAGGCGTCGTGCTGGCGCCCGGTAACGCGTTCAGTCAATCCGGTTCGGCAGCGGATTTTTTGCGCTTTAATGTCTCACAGTGTAATGATCCTGCCATCTTCTCCGCGCTGAAACGTGCGCTTAAGCAGGGTTGATTGACTTTCCTTCGCGGCGCAACTTTTCCTTTTAACGCTATGAATAACCAGGATACTTTGTTTCTGTTGAGCAATCATGCTTTACACCGTCTGATGACGGCCGCGGATCGGCTATAAGGAACGCTTTCGTGATGCAATTTTCCAGCGGTTTTTTTCTCAGCCTGTCGCTCTGCCTGGATATCGGCATCGCCAATATCGCTATGATCACGCTGGCCATGCAGCGCGGCTATTTTCATGGCTTCTGGCTTGGGATCGGCACCTGTGTGGGCGACCTGGCGTACGCGCTGCTGGCGCTGGCCGGTATGACGGTGCTGTTACAGTTTGCCGCGGTGCGCTGGGTACTGTGGATTGGAGGCGGCGCGATGCTGCTGTGGTTCGCGCTGAAAATGGCGCTGGCCGCGTTTCGTCGTCAGGGTGAACTGCGTACTGACGAGCCGCAGCAGGCCAGGCCGCTACGCAACGAGTTTGGCCGCGGCGTGCTGCTGGCTATGTCCTCCCCCACGGCAATCCTGTGGTTCGCAACCGTCGGCGGCGCGCTGATTTCTCGTATGGGGCAGCACAGCACAACGGATTCGGGCTGGTTTCTGAGCGGTTTTTTCCTGGCGGGCGTCTTCTGGACCTGCGTTTTATGTCTGGTAGGCAGCTTCGGCGGCAGGCTGCTGGGTGCTCGTCTGCTGAAATATTCCTATATGGCCTCTGCCATAATCTTCAGCTATTTCGCGGTTTACGTGATTATTTCGGGCTATCGCGAGTTTATTATTGTCTGAACAGTACAACGCCGCCGGTAAGCTGCCGGCGGCGGAGCTGGAAGCAGGAAAGTTAGTGCTTAATTTGCCGAAGATCGTCCTCTGACAGTCCGGTCACTTCCATCACGGCTGCGCGATCGAATCCTTTTTCCAGCATGGTGCGGGCGATTTTCAGGCTGGCTTCGCGCTCGCCGTCCTGATGTCCCAGACTGCGGCCCTGTTCGAGTCCCACCTGTAATCCCTGTTCCCTGCCCATCTCTTCAAGTCTTTTTGCTATGGTCATCAGTTCATCCTTATGCTGCGGCAGTGCCTGTGCCAGTTCGTGGAGAAATCCTTTTACATCGGGCGTCTCTCCTGCCTGAATCATATAGTTTATCAGTGCGGCCTGCTGTTGTCCGCTCAGTTCGTCGCTCTGCATCAGCTGGGTTATTTCATTAAACAAATCATGCAGGTCGCGAATGCGAATATGTTTTTGCAGCAGCGTCAGCAGCGCCACCCGGCGGTGCTTTAAAATTTCATCATCCGGGATAACGGTAATATCCACCAGCGGAAAACGGCCGCCGTAGAGTTTTGCTGCCAGCCTGGGTTCACTAAAGAGATCCAGCCAGCTCATGCTGTAAGGATAAGGCGAGCGGCCGCCCTGGTAAAACAGCACCGGTATTACCAGCGGCAACATTTTATGACCGGCGTCCATATGCCGCTGCATGGCCGCAATAGCGTAGCGAAGCAGACGAAAAGGCATCATTCTGTCTGGCGAGCTTTGATGTTCGATTAATATATAGGCGTAGCCGTCGCCACGGGTGGTTTTAAGTGAGTAAAGGATATCGCTGTAGCAGGCTCGCAGATCGTCTTCAACAAAGCTGCCCGACTCCAGCCTGAGCGTGTCCAGATCGCAGATTTCACGCAGTTCCTCAGGCAGATGCAGCTCCAGAAAATCCTGAGCGTGGAGCGTGTTGGACAGAAACGTTTTAAAGATTGCGTCGTGCGGTGTAGGCGTACTGTTTTGCATTGGGGCCATCCTGTGCCGTTATGATGAAAATTCAGGCAAATGCTGGCACAGGATAAAAACAAAATAAAGATATTTTTATTATAATTTTCAATGCGTTACGATAGCGTGTTACGGATTTTAGCGCTGAATTAGCGGTTAACCTTAGCGGGATGCCTGGCCGCACCCTTCAGGATGCGGCTTCAGATATTATTTTAAGGCATTTTTAAAGAATGAGGTCAGCTTAGCAAATGGGATAAGATCGGTACGGTCATACAGATCGACATGGCCCGCGCCCGGTACGATATATAATTCTTTCGGTTGTCCGGCACGCTGGTAGGCATCTTCGCTAAATTCTTTGGAATGCGCTTTATCGCCGGTAATAAACAGCATCGGACGTGGCGAAATGGTGTCAATATCATTGAACGGATAGAAGTTCATAAACTTTCCGATGCTGCTCAGCATCGGTTTTGTCGTCAGCGCTTCTTTCTCGCCCTCCGGCGTATAACCACCGCGTGATGTGCGGTAGAAATCGAAGAATTCCCGTTGAATAGCAGACGTTGTATCGTCAAGCTTGTTCACCGTACCTGGAATATAGACCGTTTCTCCGCCTTTAAATTCAGCAAGACGCTGTTCCGTTGCCGTTTTGATAAATGCCTGGCGCTGTTCAGGCGTTACGGCATGCTGCAATCCATTACGGAAAGCGGCCCCCATGTCATACATGCTGACCGTCGCGATGGCCTTCATACGCGGGTCTATTTTGGCCGCGTTGATAACAAAGCTGCCGCTGCCGCAAATCCCCAGCACGCCAATTTTTTCTGCATTAATATAGGGTTGCGTACTTAAATAATCGACGGCGGCGCTAAAATCATCCGAATAGATTTCCGGAGAAATCAGATGGCCGGGTTTCCCCTCGCTTTCGCCCCAAAAAGAGAGGTCTATCGCCAGCGTGACGAATCCCTGCTCCGCCAGTTTTTGGGCGTAAAGAGTTGAGCTTTGTTCTTTTACCGCGCCCATAGGATGACCAATAACGATAGCCGGATTTTTACTTGCCTGCTTCATCCCTTTCGGCATAAATAAATTACCGACCACGTTCATCTGATACTGATTTTTAAAAATCACCTTTTGACGGGTAACCTTATCGCTTTTATAAAAGTTATCTGCGCCGTCAGACATATCGGCTCCGGTTGCAGCAAACGAGCTGATTGCCAGCCCTAATAACAAGGTTAATATTCTCACTGGAGAGTCCTCAATAGCTTTTATTAATATTTACATGAAGCAAGCCGCTATCGCCAAAACGCTTTATAGCCATCAGGATTAAAAACGACTCGCGGACATAGCACAGAAAAACGCGGCGTTGATTCATTCTCAATGTTGGCCTGAGGAAATTTTACAGGTGGCGCACAGCATTACTAGCTAATGAATGCTTAATAGGTTTATAACTACAGCTTATCAATGATTGAGATCTGCACCTGATGAAACGCAACCTGAACGACCTGCTCTATTTTGTTACCGTCGCGCGTGAAAAGAGCTTTACACGCGCCGCCGCGCGGCTGGGCGTGACTCAACCTGCTCTCAGCCAGGCGATTTCCGCACTTGAGGAGCGTATGCAAATTCGCCTGCTGACGCGTACGACCCGTAGCGTCTCGCCAACGGTGGCCGGCGAGCGTTTACTGCTGACCATAGGTAACCGTATCGATGAAATCGAAGCCGAACTGGATATGCTTACCGAGATGCGCGATAAGCCAGCAGGCACGGTTCGCATTACCTGCGGCCCCAACGTTTTGCACAGTACGCTACTGCCAAAGCTGACGCCGCTGCTGCGCCAGTACCCTGACATCACCCTCGAATTTGATGCCAATCACGGATTTCGTGACATTGTCACAGATCGGTTCGATGCGGGCGTGCGGCTTGGCGATACCATAGATAAAGATATGATCGCGGTACCCATCGGCCCTGAGCTACGCATGGCCGCAGTGGCAACGCCGGAGTATTTTACACGTTACCCTCTTCCCGAAACGCCTCATGATCTCACGCAGCACGCCTGCATTAACCAGCGTATGGTTCGCTCTGGCGGGCTATACGTCTGGGACTTCGATCAGGACGGCGGCGATTTGAACGTACGCGTCAGCGGCCAGCTTATTTTCAATACTTCTGAACACATTGTTGCCGCAGCGCTGGCAGGACTTGGCATCGCTTTTTTACCCGAAGAAGAGTTCGGCAATCATATTGAAGAGGGACGGTTGATCCGTGTGCTGGAGCAGTGGTGCAGGCCTTTTCCCGGCTACTACCTCTATTATCCCAGCCGGAAACAGCCTTCACCCGCCTTCTCTCTGGTAGTCGATGCACTTCGGGTAAGCCGAAAGCGTAGACCTGCCAGCGGGTCGCCTCAGGGTTAGCGCAGCCCCTTCCCCGGCAGCGTCAGCCCTTCTCCGCCCTGGCACATGTAATGGAATGCAAATAACTTCCTGCGGATCGCCTTTAAATGTGAACGAAGATTTCTCCACGCCTGATTAGCAGCAATAGCTAAATACAACGTGGCGGAAAGGCGTTGTATAGCTCCTGAGGTTTACTTTTTATTAACAATAAATCCAAATGCGTAACACTGTGCGCCACGGGCGACCTTAATGAGGAGTGAAGTTATGAAAGCGTTAGTTCAGGATGTGCTCTCTATTTTTTCAGCGAAATCGATCGAGCCGGTGCTGGTTCGCTCAGGCCTGTCTCAGCGGGAAAAAGCCTCGATCGCGCCTTTCGGCGTAACGGAAGTCAGCTGGGCAACCTCGCTGGAAGATCTCCACGACGCGCTGGTGCAAAAGGCGCTGGCCGCAGGCGCGGTCGGTTACCATATTACCCATGTGGAATCCCATAAGCCGGGCCAGGAGACGCAGTCGGTGCTGGCTGCCACCGCCACGCTGTATAACATCAGCGACAGACAGATCGTTGATAACGCGGCGCTTTAAACGGATCGTGCCGAGGTCTGCATTTTCTGAATAGCGAGTGTGCTTTACCGGAATCCAACTATGGCAATCTCCTGAAGGCTGGTAGGCTTTCTGGCCAGCCTGACGGGGCGGCTGTTATCTCAGCCGGCGCGGCGCATTTTTAGCCGCTAAATAAGCGGCGCCGCAGCCTGGCGCGCCAGGGGCAACGCCATAAATGAAGTCCCGTCCTACAGAGTCGCTGGCTAACCGGGAGAGCATTATGACGCAACTTGTAAATTATCTGCACCAGGTACGCCACCATCTGCATCGATTCCCTGAACTTTCGGGTCAGGAAGTCGCCACCACGGCTTATCTGCGCGAGCAGCTGGCTAACCACGATATTACCGTGCTGGATCTGCCGCTGGCGACAGGCCTGGTTGCGGAAATTCGCGGCGATCGGCCAGGCCCGCTGGTGGTGGTACGCGGCGATATCGATGCTTTGCCGATTGAGGAACAGACCGACCTGGCTTTCCGCTCGCAAACGCCGGGCGTGATGCATGCCTGCGGCCATGATTTCCACGCTTCGGCAGTGCTGGGCGCGGCGATCCTGCTGCAGCAACAGTGCGACCAGCTGGCAGGAAGCGTGCGTATTCTGTTTCAGCCCGCCGAGGAAACCGGCCAGGGCGCGCCAGCCGTACTGGCGAGCGGCGCGCTGGATAAAGCCAGCGTCATTTTCGGCCTGCACAACGACCCAGGCCTGCCGGTCGGCGTGGTGGGTTGCAAAGCGGGCGCGCTGACCGCAGGCGTTGACCGTTTCGCCATCCGCATTACCGGCACGGGCAGCCACGCCGCGCGTCCGCATGAAGGCAACGATCCGATCGTGATTGCCGGCCAGCTGATTACCGCTCTGCAAACGCTGATCGCCCGCAATCTCCCCTCCGAGCAAAACGCCGTGGTTTCCGTAACGCAGATCCACAGCGGCACGACCTGGAACGTGATCCCGGCAGAGGCATGGCTGGAGGGCACGGTGCGCACCTTTAACGCCGAAAGCCGCGCCCTGCTCGAACGCCGCTTGCGCCAGCTGCTTAGCGGCCTGGCCGTCTCGTTTAATGCAGAACTCAGCCTGGACTGGCAGCCGGGGCCGCCTTCGGTTAGCAACGACGCGCGCTGGGCGGCTTTCGCGCTTGAACAGGCCAGCGCCAGCGGGCTGGAAGCGCGTACCGTTGCGGCCAGCCCGATAGGCGAAGATTTTGCTTTCTATCAGCAGCGGATCCCTGGCGCCTTTGTGATGGTCGGCTCCGGCGGCCCCTGGCCACTGCATCATCCTGAATTTCGCGTTGATGATAACGCCCTCTTTCCGGCGGCTCGTTATCTGGCCAGGCTGGCGTTTACGGCCGGCAAAACGCTGGCGGCAGAAGCGGGAGTGACAGCCTGAGAATTCAGCTCAGCCTGTCAAACAAAGAGGATGGCCGATGCTTAGCTTTTTCTTTCTGAAGCAGCCTGGTGGATCACCATTTTTCCTGCCTGGCGAGCTAACGCAATGTTTTCGGCCTGTTGTAACACCTGCTGTAGATCCTCTTCATCTATATCAAGGAACTCCCCTTTCATTAACGCTTCGTGCAGATCCTGCCGTGAAATGGCCACATCCATCTGTACGGGTTTTGGCAAGGTTTCAGCGGCAGAAAGCGTATGCGGGTAACGACGACCGATCAGATTATTGAAAAGGATGGCCACAAACGTCAGCGAGACTGAATTAAGCAGCACCGGGACAAAAGCGAAATGGTAGCCACTCATTCCTGCCGCGTGGCTGCCCATCACTGCAGTCAACGCTATTGCGCCGCCCGGGGGATGAAGACAGCGCAGCTTAAACATCAGCACCACGGACAGGCCAGCAGCGAGTGCAGCCCCAATCACGGGCTGTTCAATATAGTGCGCGACGGTCAGGCCGGTTAATGCTGATACAAAATTACCACCTATTACTGACCATGGCTGAGCCAGCGGGCTGTTAGATGCAGCAAACAGCAGAACGGCGGAGGCACCCATTGGCGCAATAAACCAGACGTTAACTTCGCCCAGCGTCCAGTGGCTGAACAGGCTGGCGAACAGCAAACCGGTGAAAGCCCCCAGGCTGGAAAGGATTATCTGGCGGGGTGCCACTACCACCGGGCGCGGCCAGAATCTTTTTATAAAATGCTTTATTTGAGAAATAGTTATCATGCAGGCGATATCTTATCTGATAAAAACGGCGCGCGAATAGTCTCTGAATTTACGGCGAAACACAATGCCCGATCTTTTGCCAATCCTCTGGCGTTCAGGGCCCTTGCTGGCCGCAGCGTAGGCGTCGCTGGGATCGACACTGGTCCCAAAACGATAACGATGTAATCAGAATTTGGCCTTATACTCCCAGCCTGGCCGGTTATTGATTAGCCTGATTGATAAAATTCCCTTTTTCCTTGGTTATTGTACGCATCTGCTATGCCTGACTTAGCGTGCCCTAAGGCCTGCCGGATGTACCCACAAAAAATAGAAAAATTACCCAGCCGGAGT
Organism: Erwinia plantamica; assembly: GCF_043420595.1. Taxonomy (NCBI): domain Bacteria; kingdom Pseudomonadati; phylum Pseudomonadota; class Gammaproteobacteria; order Enterobacterales; family Erwiniaceae; genus Erwinia; species Erwinia plantamica. The sequence continues at coordinate 213,130 of NZ_JBGCUC010000004.1, read as the reverse complement.
CGCGGTGTTAAAAATGAATTTTATTGCCGGTAATGTTAAAACCACGGTAATTCTGGCATTTCCCAGAGCAAAAGCGCCTGCCTCAGATTTTAAATCAAACGGCATCTCTTTTTTTTCAATTGCCCGAGAAAAAAAGGAAAAGACACCTGTGATTCAATTGTTATATCGATAAGGCGTGATTTTTTCATTAAAGAAATTAAAAGTGACACACCCCCCCTGTCAGGGCTATGATTTAAAGTAGATCTATTTTTTTGCGGCAATATACTTCTAAGTCGTTATATTTTCCCCGCTTTATTTTAATGCTTAATTTGCACCAGAGTCAGGCTGGCGCTGAGGCCCCAATGATTATAAACAGTGACAGCAATAACGGCCCTCGTCTCCGTGCATTACAGGCTCTCCTTAGCGCTGATGAAAGCAGGGATGAGGTGCTCAGGAAATTTGTTCAGCTTTCCAGCCAGACGCTGGGCATTCCGGGTAGCTTTATCTCCGTACTGGATGATGATACTCAGTACGTTCGCGCTTCCCACAATTTTTCCCTGTCACACTCTTCTCGCGAAGAGTCGCTGTGTCGTCACGTGGTAGACAGCGATAATCCGGTTGTGGTGCCTGATACCCTGCTCGATATTCGGTTTGCCACTCATTCTCTGGTCATCGGGGCGCCGTATATCCGCTTTTACGCTGGCGTGCCGCTAAAAAATAGCGAAGGGATTGTGGTCGGCACGCTGTGCGTAACCGACACGAAGCCCCATCCTTTTAGCGCCAGCCAAATTACCACGCTCAGAATGCTGGCTGCCCTGGTGATCTCTTTCCTTGAAGCATTAAATTCCGCCAGTTTTACCGATCCCGTTACCGCTCTGCCTAATCGTCAGCGCCTTATCCAGGATCTGCAAAACCTGACCGCAGCAGAGAATCAGACGTCGCGTCGGTTAATCATTATTGACTGTATTGATATGCCTCGCGCCTGCGAACTTGCACGCTCAATGGGCATGGGGCCGGTAGAAAATCTGCTTAAAGATGTGGCGACGCTGCTGCCACTCCGTCTGAGGCTGGCAGCGGGTGACAGGCTTTATACGGTTGCCACCGGCCGTATTGCCCTGTTGACACGTCAGGGCAGCCACCTCAGCGCTGAGCGGGTCGTCGAAAAGCTGGAGGGAATTAGCGTCGATCTGGGCGACGGTCTTGCTATCGCGCTAACAATTTTTACGGGCGAGACGGACTTTATTCCAGGGGAGGTCGCTGCCCAGGAGATACTCCGCCGCGCAGTCAGCGCGCTGCATGAAGCTATCGCACGCGGTTTGTCATCGCTCCATTTTGTTGAGGTGGTCAATGAACGGCATACGCAGGATCCTGCGCTGATCAGCGATCTGGCTTCTGCGCTGCGGGAAGGCCAGGGGCTATGGCTGGCCTGGCAGCCCAGAATTTGTCTGCACAGCGGTAAGCCTGTCGGGCTGGAGGCGCTTATCCGCTGGCGCCACCCCACTCGGGGCGAGCTCTCTCCTGCTTTTTTTGTCCCACAGGCTGAACAGGGTCAGTTATTATCCGTCCTGACGAACTGGATGACAGATCGCGTGATTAGCCGGCTGGCAAGACTGAAAAACAGCCATATTCAGTTACCGATAATCATTAATGTCAGCGCACGCGACTTCTCGCATAAAGGCTTTGCTACCATGCTGGAAAATAAAATGCTGAAAGAGAAACTGCCTAATGCCCTGCTCGGCATTGAATGCCTCGAAACCGAACGTATGCTTGAGAACCCGGCGGCACTGAGTGGGATGGAAATGTTAAAACTCAGGGGGTTTGGTATTTCACTGGATGATTTTGTCACAGGCTACCGCAATATCAGCTATCTGCGACGTATGCCACGTGATGCAATAAAAATCGATCGATCTTTGATCCGAAATATTTCCTCGGATACCTCTTCACGGATCATTTCCCGCAGTATTGTAACCATGCTGAAGGAGCTGGATTACACCGTACTGGTGGAGAATGGGGAGGCGGATACGGCGTTAACAGAATATGGCAGTAACCAGGAACAGGACTATTTTTATGCCAGGCCGTTGCCAGAGGCAGAGCTGGATCAGTGGCTGGAATGGCGGCTACGCGATCTGGGCAAGTCGTCTTAACCGGTAAAAGCGGATGAAAAAATGAAAGTATTTAAAGGCAATAAAAAAACGTTGCCGGTGCGTTTCTGCAAATATTGTAATAAGCCAATGACATGGCGTAAAAAATGGGAGAAGTGCTGGGACGAGGTGCAATATTGTTCTGAACGCTGCCGCCAACACGCGAAGCGCCCCCTCTCCCGCAAAGATGAACATTCCTGAACTCAGCTCAGCGGCTGCGAACGCGCTGACCGACTTCGTATCACCCGCTGGTTTTTTCCGTTTTCGCCCGATCGTTTAACACGCCGTTTTGCCTGGTGTATTTCGACAGTACCAGGCCGCGTTTGTCGCATGCTCTGTGCACTTATGCCCGAATTGTTCAAAACGGCCTTATCCCTCACCGTCCTTCCGGCCCTTCTCCTTCAGATTATTCCTAAGAAAAACCGTCTTTTACCGCCGCTTAATGTGATTTGCATCACACTTTTAGCATCAGATAGTGAGACGGGTGATTTGTACCACCAAAAATGTTGAATGATAATGATTGTTATTTATAATCGCATTCAAACAAAAGCTGTTAACAGTAATTTAACCTATGGGTTGCACGCGGGATATTGTCTTTACAACGAGTAAGCATGACTCCCTGTTTTTTAAGGTGTTTCTCCTTTTTGCATCTCTTGATTTTTATTGGAATTTTCGAGCTGGTAATCCTGCCTGGTTAACGTAGGCAGAGTCTTTGCGTCTTAAAGTACAGGAACTAAATATGGTCTTACGCTCATTCGCTCAATCAGTCCCCTCTTCTGCTGTCGGTGATGTTAGCAGCCCTGAAAACTACATTTTCAATAACCAGCAGCTGCCTGCCTGGAATCAGCAAACCCAGGACGTGCTGGCGCTAATGTCCAGAACACTGGAGGCCGTTGAGAAGCCATTTAGCGGTATCCTTCCCCATGAGCTGGCCACAGCGTTCAGCGAGGTCGATTTGGATCGCCCGCTGGGCAGTAACGAAGAGGCGCTGGCAGAGCTTAGCCAGCTCTACCTCCGTGACGCTGTCTGGTTCCATCATCCTAAATACCTGGCGCATCTCAACTGTCCGCTGGTCATGCCTTCTCTTATGGCTGAGCAGATCATGGCCGCCGTAAACAGCTCGGTAGATACCTGGGATCAAAGCGCAGGCGGCACGCTGATTGAGCAAAAAGTTATTGACTGGACCCTGGACCGTATTGGCCTGCCTGCTGAATCGGATGGGATTTTTACCAGCGGCGGTACCCAGTCTAATTTGATGGCCATGCTTCTGGCACGAGACAGCTGGTGTGAAGCCCATCATCCCGGCCACCTTATTAAACAGCGGGGGCTGCCTGAAGATGCTGCTAAGTGGCGTGTATTCACTTCAAAACTCAGCCATTTCAGCATTCAAAAGTCGATGGCGATCCTTGGATTGGGTTATGACGCCGTTATCCCCGTTGATTACGATGCACATTACCGCATGGACGCGAAACAGCTTGAACAGGAGATCCTGCGCTGCCATGAACAGGGATTAATCCCGATTGCCGTTGTTGCAACCAGCGGCACCACCGATTTTGGCAGTATCGATCCGCTTCAGCAGATAGCGGACCTTTGCCAACATCACGGCTTATGGATGCATGTTGACGCTGCCTATGGCTGCGGCCTGCTGGTATCAGAAAATCATCGCCACCGCCTGAACGGTATTGAACAGGCCGACTCGGTGACCGTCGACTATCACAAATCGTTCTTTCAAAGCGTCAGCTGCGGCGCTTTCTTCGTGCGTAACCGCAAACATCTGAAGCACGTTACCCACCATGCTGACTACCTTAATCCGTTAAGCGCCCAGCAGGAAGGCACGCCAAACCTGGTCAATAAAAGCATTCAGACTACGCGTCGTTTCGATGCCCTGAAGATGTGGCTGACGCTGCGCATCATGGGGCCGCGCATGCTGGGCGAAGCTTTCGACAGCATTATCAACCTGACGCAAATCGCCCATCAGCTGCTGAACCAACATCCCGCTATCGAGGTGCTCCATGCGCCCGAGTTGACCACGCAGATTTTCCGCTACGTTCCCGAGTCAGCGATGAGCGAGGCACAAATTGATGACATTAATGTAGCGATTCGTAAGGCGCTGTTCCGTTCCGGAAATGCCGTCGTTGCCGGTACCAAAGTAGAAGGACGTCAGTATCTGAAATTTACCCTGTTAAATCCCACCACCACCCCTGCTGACCTCGAAGACGTGGTCAGCCTGATTGCGTATTACGGGCGGGAGCAGATGCGGCTTTCTCTATTGACCCCGGCAAACCAGTGAGAGCGTTAAAATGAATAAGACTGTTTACGATTTTATCGGTATTGGTATTGGCCCTTTCAACCTGGGGCTGGCCTGTCTTAGTGAACCGGTTGAAGGCCTGAACGGCTTCTTCCTCGATCGGAATCCGGGATTTGACTGGCACACCGGCATGATGCTGGAAAACGCGCATTTGCAAACGCCCTTTATGGCCGATCTGGTGACCCTGGCCGATCCTACCAGCCCTTACAGTTTGCTTAACTACATGAAGGAAAAAGGAAAGATATACTCATTCTATATTCGGGAAGACTTCTTCCTGATGCGCAAAGAGTATAATCAGTACTGCCAGTGGGCCTGTTCGCGACTCAGCAATCTGCGCTGGAATACGCATGTTGATTATGTCAGCTACGACGAAGAAACGGGCGCCTACCGTATTTCCGCCACCGATACCCGCAGCGGCACACGGCATGAATGGTTCGCGCGCCGTCTGATCCTTGGCACGGGCCCTACCGCCTGGTTACCCGAATGTAGTATTCCGCACCGCCAGCGCCTTACGCATTCCAGTGAATATCTGCTGAACAAAGCAGAGCTGCAGAAAAAACGTTCGATAACCGTGTTGGGCAGCGGACAGAGCGCCGCAGAAATTTATTACGATCTGCTCACTGAAATCGATCGCTTTGGTTACCAGCTCAACTGGATCACCCGCGCGCCGCGTTTTTATCCGCTGGAATATACCAAACTGACGCTGGAGATGACCTCGCCTGAATGGGTGGACTATTTCCATGATTTGCCGCCGGGCAAGCGCGACGAACTGAATACCCGCCATAAGAACCTCTATAAAGGTATCAACAGCAGTCTTATCAACGACATTTACGATCTGCTGTACATCAAGCAGCTTGACGGCGAACTGGACGTGAATCTGTTTACCCACTCGGCGCTGACGGATATGCGCTGGCTGCCGCAGGGAGAATTCGAACTATCGCTGCATCAGCAGGAGCAGGATTGCACATTTACCCGGCGCACCGAAGGGTTGGTTGTGGCTACCGGCTATCAGTATCGTCCGCCAGCGTTTCTTGAAGGCGTGACTCAGCGTCTGCGCTGGGATGAAAAGGGTCGTTATGATGTTCAGCGCAACTACAGTATCGATAAGCATAACCAGATCTTTGTGCAGAACGCCGAGCTTCATACCCATGGGTTCGTAACGCCCGATCTGGGTATGGCCTGCTATCGCAACTCGGTTTTGCTGCGTGAGCTGACCGGGCGAGAAGTCTATCCGATCGAACGGCAAATTGCCTTCCAGACCTTTCCTGCACAAACGGAGCGATAACATGTCATCGCCTACAATTTTTAGCGCCGACCGTCTGGCCGGCACGTTCAGCCTCCGGCCTATGCGCGCAGAAGACGCTGCGTTGATCCACAGCTGGGTTACGCGTGAATATGCGCGCTTCTGGGGGATGCAGACACATAGCCCTGAGCAGGTTGCCGCTTTTTACCAGGATTTAACGTCCTCCGATCCGCACGCAGCGCTGATCGGCTGTTGCGACGATCGGCCTGTGTTCCTGATCGAATGCTACCGCGCCAGCGACGATGAGGTCGGTAAGTTTTATCCTGCCGCGCCGGACGACTATGGCATGCACATTTTGATCGCCCCTGCCAGCCAGCCGGTCAGAGATTTCAGCTGGCAGGTTTTCACCCTGGTGATGGATTACATGTTCAGCCGACCGGAAGTGAACCGCGTAGTGGTTGAGCCAGACGTACGTAACGACAAAATTCATGTGCTAAACAAGCGTGCGGGTTTTCGTTATCAGCAAACCATTGATATGGGAAACAAAACGGCCTGGCTGGCCTTTTGCCAGCGGGAAGATTACCAACACGCTCTACTGCAGGAACAGCTGAATATGACCACTGAAACGACCTCACTGCTGAACGGCGCTCATCTGACGGGCGACAACTGGACCCGGGCTAACCGTTTGCTGATCCGCAAAGCTATTGCCGAATTTGCTCACGAAAAAATCGTAACGCCTGTTGAGACGGGTGATTGCCGCTATATGTTGTCCGTACCGGGAAGCGAGTTAACTTATCATTTTCGAGCGATGCGCCTTGCGCTGGATCATTGGGAAATTGAGGTTGAGTCGCTGAGCAAACAGGAGAATGGTCGTGCTCTGCCGCTGGATGCGCTGCAATTTATCGTTGAGTTTAACCAACAGATTGGCATCCCACAGGCGCTGCTGGCAACATATATGGAAGAGATTAGCAGCACGCTGTGCAGCAGCGTTTTCAAGCTACAAAAAAACCAGCCTGACAGTCAGGCGCTGGTAAAAGCGGATTTCCAGACTGTTGAAGCCTCCATGACCGAAGGTCATCCCTGCTTTGTTGCCAACAATGGCCGTATTGGCTTTGATGCCCGTGACTATCTTGCTTTTGCGCCAGAGGCCGCGACGCCTGTCAGGCTTATCTGGGTAGCGGTTCACCAACGCAATGCCCATTTCTCCAGCCTGAGCAACCTGAGCTACGAGCAGCTGATGCGCGATGAGCTGGGGGAAAAAACCGTGGAGCACTTTACCCAGCAACTGATTAAAAAAGGGCTGTCGGCTGATGAATACATTTTCATGCCCGTTCATCCATGGCAGTGGCAAAACAAGTTGCTGACCGTTTTTGCGGCAGATATTGCGAATAACGATATTGTCTATCTGGGCAGCGGCGACGATAGCTATCAGGCCCAGCAGTCTATTCGCACTTTCTTTAATCGCAGCCAGCCCGGCAAACGTTATGTTAAAACGGCTTTGTCCGTGCTTAATATGGGTTTTATGCGCGGCCTGTCGCCTTACTATATGGCTACCACGCCAGCGATTAACGAGTGGCTGGAAAAGCTGGTTGTCGGTGATGCATGGCTGCAACGCTGCGATTTTCGCATCCTGCGTGAAGTGGCGGCAGTGGGTTATCACAACCGCTATTACGAGCAGGCTATCAAGGGCGATTCCGCTTATAAAAAGATGTTTGCCGCGCTGTGGAGGGATAACCCGGCCGCCAGCCTGAAGCCCGGCCAGCGTCTGATGACTATGGCGTCTTTCCTGCACAGAGACCATCATCAGCAAGCCCTGCTGCCGGCACTGATAGCCGATTCCGGTTTACCGGCTAAAGAGTGGGTATCACGCTATCTGACCTGCTATCTCAGCCCCCTTCTGCACTGCTTTTATCAGTACGATTTGGTATTTATGCCGCACGGCGAAAACCTGATTATGCTGTTAGAAAACAATGTTCCGGTTAGCGCCTGTATGAAAGATATCGGCGAAGAAATTGCCGTAATGGATCCCGATGCGGTTCTCCCTGACAAGGTACAGCGACTGGCGGTGGACGTGCCGGAAAACCTCAAACTGTTATCGATCTTTACGGATGTTTTTGACTGCATCTTCCGCTTTATCAGTGCGATCCTGCATGAATCGGGCACCTTGCCGGAGGAAGAATTCTGGCAGGCAGTGGCACAGTGCGTTAAAGACTATCAACAGGCACATCCTCAATTCGCAGAGAAATTTTCTCGCTACGACATGTTTGCGCCGGAGTTTACCCGCTCCTGTCTGAATCGTCTGCAGTTGGCAAATAATCAACAGATGATCAATCTCTCCGATCCGGCTGAAAATCTTAAATTTGCCGGAACGCTGATCAACCCGATAGCGCGCTGGCGTTAACGACCCCATTGTTTGCCTTAACAAAAGCTTTACTGACGCGACCGCTCTGGCGGCCGCGTTTTCCTTTTTTTATTCCGGGACAGTATACAGATGGCTCTTTATCACCCCCTATCGCAGTTGACTCGCCGACACCTGATTTTCCCGCTGTCGCTGGTGTTATTTGAGTTTGCAACCTATATAGCCCACGACATGATCCAGCCCGGCATGCTGCTGGTCACCCAAGAATTTGCCGTCGGCCCTGAGTGGGTCTCCACCTCACTGACTGCCTATCTTATCGGAGGCCTGATGCTGCAATGGCTGCTCGGGCCGCTTTCCGATCGGGTTGGGCGCCGTCCGGTATTACTCTCCGGCGTGGCTTTTTTTATGCTCACCTGTGTGGCTACGCATTGGGTACAAAGCATTGAACAATTTGTGTTACTGCGCTTTCTGCAGGGAATTAGCCTGTGTTTTATCGGCTCGGTCGGCTACGCCGCCGTACAGGAAGCGTTTAATGAATCACTCAGCGTGAAGATAATGGCATTGATGGCAAACGTCGCTTTACTGGCGCCGTTAGCCGGGCCGCTGGCAGGCGCTGCTTTTCTCTCGGTGGGCGACTGGCGCACTATGTTCTGGCTGTTTGGCGGCCTGTCGGCGATTGCGCTGGTCGGACTGTGGCAGGCTATGCCTGAAACCGCTGGCGACAAAGGAACACCGCTCTCGCTGAAGTCGATTGGTAAAGGCTATTTTGCGCTTCTGCAAGATCGTCAGGTGATGAGCGGATCCCTGGCAATAGGGTTAGTGACTATCCCTTGTCTTTCGTGGGTGGCTTTATCACCAGTGATCCTTATTCATGATAGCGGGCTTAGCCGCATGGGGTATGCGCTGCTGCAACTGCCGGTCTTTATGGCCATGATTGCCGGCAATTTCACGCTAAGCCGACTTGCCAGCCGTGTATCTATTGCGCAGCCGCTGCGCCTGGGTGCCTGGCCTGTCGTCAGCGGGTTAGCCATGGCGGCGGTCGCCACCACCCTTAACGAGCACAGCTACCTGTGGCTGACGGCCGGGCTAAGCATTTACGGTTTCGGGACTGGTCTGGTCAGCGCCGGGCTTTACCGCATGACGCTGTTTTCCAGCAGCGCCGGAAAAGGGAGCGTGGCGGCAATGGTTGGCATGGTCACTATCCTGGTTTTTGCTCTGGGAATTGAAGCCGCAAAGGCCTCTTACTTCAGCGTCGGCAGCCGAGGATTCAGTCTGGTAAACCTTACCTGCGGCCTGCTGTGGCTGGGGCTGGTACTGGCATTTCTCCGCGAAAATCAGCGTCGACAGTCGGTGGTTCGCCCGTAATAAATACCGGCAACGGCGCGGCTTTCTCAACCTTCCCGCCGGTTGCCAGGACGAATCGATCGGCGCTTTGTTCGGGATCGACCAGAGCAAAGTGCCGATCGCCTGGGCATCGCCGCATAAAATAAAATCGCTTTTCACGTGTAGCCAAAGCGTTGCGATATTCGTTAACGGCGTCATTCTGAACACATACAGCTGCGATCCTTTCTTACTAAATTCATATAATGGGCATTATATGAATCCAGAAAAAGCAGGTGATCCGCCTGAAGAAGAATAATGGGATCCAGGGCGATCGGGATCGGGCTATTTTATAAGCATCAGGATCGATAAAAACGATCGCGCTATGTAAATTCTGCAGCATATTACCCCTGCACGTCCCACAGAATTCACGTAGCGCAACCAGACCAGAATTGCCGGAAAAATGTACGGTTCAGGACAGATCCGCCATCGAAACGCCAATAATTTAATCAGGGCAACAAAGCTTCCCCGCCGGTGTCGTTTGAACAGGACGGCTGGGAAAGGATTTTCAGGAAGGCGATTTTTGATGAGCCGTTCGCGAGTACGGCCTGACAGAGGAAAATAAATGAGGCTCAGTCGGGCAAAAATGCTGGGGGAACTCGATGCGCCCTGCCGCCTGGATTTGGCGGAAAGGCGCAATCACGCTTCCCTCACCCACGCCGCTATATCTGTTCCCATTCAGGCAGGTGGTTAGCTTTCTTTCGCCACAGCTGAAAAACGGACATCACAAGGCTAAACAACAGGCCTGCGCTCAGTATGGTTATGGAAGCAGAGAGTAAATCCACATACTGTGCTTTCCAGAACACAAACCACATCACGATCCCCCAGAATGGCGTATAGACAATCGTAAAGCTGAATAAATTAGTCATGAAAGGCGATAAAGGCGGCGGCGCCACCTTGAAGCCAAGGTTCCACAAAAGACGATGGCACGGCGGAGCGTAAGTGCTGTGCCACATCCCTTTCGCCCTCATCATTGCAAAGGCACGCCTTTTTTTTCCATCGAAAATCGGGGAGCTTTTCATAATAAATCCCTGGAATTTTTGTTGTTATTTGAGTGTAACAGTTTCCGAAAGGAATGATTTCTTATTAGCATCGTTTTACTGAAACAGACAGTTAAACCATGTCAAAAGGCATAACGCCGGAGAATATCGCGTACTCAGCGGGCTGGCAGCCGACACAATGTGCATCAGGGAGGATGATTTACCGCGGATGACAGGAATTTATCAGTATAAGCGTGAAACCATTAAAGCGCCCGTTCAGGCACTATGATTATTACGCTGTTTACTGCTCCGCACCATGCCACGGCAGAAGTAAGCACCGGCCGAAAAATATCGCCAAGCTTAACGCTGACCGGCCTCTACGGTTATGCCCCGATAAAAGGTCGGCTCAACCCGTAGCGGCCTGGCGATCAGCCCCTGCTGCTGATAAAAATCGGCCGTTGCCTGCTGCTGAGCCACCGTTTGGGGATCGATAGCCTGCCAGTGTGCTTTCCTGCGGCTGAATGAGAGTTTTACCGCCTGCTGAGGAAAACCGATAATATGGGCCAGCGTTGCCGAATAGCCGTCAATATTGTTGTAGGCCAGCTGCTCAGCATGGGCCAGAAGATTCACATACTGCTGTAATGCCTGGCGTTTTTCCGCATTGCCGAGCGCGCTGTCGGTAGCAGCCAGAAAACTGTTACCTGCGATCAATCCCTGGCCATTAACCAGTACGCGGCCGATGCCGGAGGTTTCCGCCAGCGCGGTATAAGGATCCCACGTTGCCCAGGCATCTATCGCGCCGCTGGCCAGGGCGATTTTCGCGTCGCCAGGCGTAAGATAACGAAAGCGCACGTCTTCTGCCTTAATCCCTGCCTGTGCCAGCGCTTTCAACGCCACGAAATGGCCAATAGAGCCTCGCCCCGTTCCGATACTTTTTCCTTTAAGATCGGCCGCGCTGTGCAGCGTAGAATCCTTATTAACCACGATAGCTGTTCCAATTGGGTCAGATTTATCTACGGCGATAGCCTTTACCTGCGAGCCAGCCGCTATGGAAAATAACAGCGGCGCGTCGCCGATAATACCTGCATCTACCGCGCCGGCATTAAGCGCTTCCGCCAGCGGCGCGGCGGCCGGGAATTCCGCCCATTCAATATGGAAAGGCAGGTTTTTAAGCAAGCCGGAGGCCTCAAGCTGCGCGCGCATATTGCCTTTCTGATCGGCAATTCTTAATGTAGTCACGCCATCAGCATAAACCGACCCGCTTACGGCCAATGCCAGCAATACTATTAAATTTTTCATCTCATCTTTTTCCCTGTCAGAAATCGTTCTAAGTATTTACCTAAGCCAAAATAAGATTAATCCCGCAGAGTACCGATACGCCGCGCAAAAAATCTTATTCTCACTGCCAGATTCAGATGAAAGCATCTTATTGTTTTTTGCCTGATAAATCCGACCGAAACTTATAACAATACTTCCATTACATTACTGAATAATAACTTTTATCAAAATTTACCTACGATAAGGTGCCGCTCCCCAGGCTTATCCTGGGCGTATGCACAAATCGTAAAAAGTCAGCCATAGCTATTTTATCCATATACGGGGTGTTTTGGAGTAGTAAAGCTTTCTCAAGAAGGCTTTAAGCGTATTTAGCCATTAAATTCAAAAAGATACCATAAACAATGCCATACTTATCAACTGGTCGAATTTTCGACCACACCATACGCTTGCTGGCCACTGTTATCCACAGAAAATGGGGATTACCTGTGCATAAAAAAGTATAAATCGCTCTGAAAAGCGCTACCGTTGCGGTGAAACGCCCTAATTCTGTTGATAATTTTTGCGAAACGCCGCCTCAGGCGTAAAAAATGAGCATCGCCAGGCAGCAAAAGTTCAGGGAGAAAGAGAAAGCGGCCATGCAGGCGCTGTGCCTGACACTCGGGCGATTTATCTACAGCAATAAAAAACGCTGTAGCCAGCGGCCATCCAGTAGTTCGTCTTGAAGTTGTCCCTGGCTCAGCCTGATAAAAACGCAGCATACGGCTAAAAATGGCCCCCTTTGTTTTATTAGCCAACCGGCCGCAGGCTGTAAAACTACCATTACTTACCAATAAATGATCATTCCGTTTTTTTACGGACTATGTTACAGCAAGAATTATCTTTAAATAAAAGGTGTTAATATTTTATTTTACTGAGAAAGGCTAATGAAAATAAAATTTGAAAAGTCTCTTACAAACCCAGATAAAATAAGCTCAGCAGGAAAATTCTTTTGATTTTAATCAAATGCAACGCTGTTTCTTATTTACCACCTACGTGGCGATCTTCATTGCAGCGTCTTTAAATTCCACCGCTTTATCAATCAGCATGGTTTATGCATGAGGTGATATGTTTTTCACTACGAAAATTTTTCTCATAATTAAAATACTCCGCTAAGATAGTTTTCTTTTACGGTAGCCGCTCTCTTTCTTATAGAAATTATTTCCCGTGAATGACGCTAAATGATTTTTCCGATGATTTACGATCCCCTGTCAGACAGCCTCTTTTGCTGGATGGCATCCCCTCCGATCACCTACCTAAACATGGTTAACATCTCGCTGTCGCGCGCGTTCTCTCCCCTGCCCTGTCCTTAAGGATCCTTCAGGCTTGTCTGCCAGGAAGGCTTATGGGTAAGCAAAAGAAGCGCATTAAGCCTCTGCTAAGCGCCAGCTGCTCGGTGTCTATTTGGGGTTATTGATATTGAAAATAAATGTATGTTGTAACTATTTTAGGTAACTCAGCCAGCTTACAAACCATAAGATGAACCGGCAAAGCAGAAAGGCACGCTCTGTAGCGGCTAAAAGCCGTACGACGGGATTGCCAGTTTTCGATGGAAAAAAGCGTGCCTTTGCAAGGATGAGAGCGAAAAGGATGCGGCACAGCACTTAGCAACAAGGTTGTATTGCGCGTAATAAGGTAGAGAAGTGCCATACAGGCGAGACAAAAGGGAAAACGTTATGGCCCATCGTTTACTGAGAAAGTTCGGCATTGGGTTGATTTTATTTTGCCCGGCTCATGTGCCACCGGCTATTTATTATTCTTTGGATATCTGGCTTTAACTATTACCTTCCCTGCCAGGTTTAAGCGAAAAATTTTTGTGATACAGCCATTGGCATAGCTGAAATACGTTTAAATGGAGGTGCTGACCGTCGCCACAGCCAGCACCTTTTCTGCGCTTAAAAGGATTACTTTTCCGTCGCTAACAGCGCTGCCTTTAACCGGCCAGGTTGCCCTGGCTCAGTGCTACCGCCAACCCAGCTCCGGGGCAACATATTTAAGGATTGCTTCCAGCACGTGCGTGCAATATGCCACGCCAAGCTGATTAGGGATGGTCAGCAGCAACGTATCCGCCTCGGCAATCGCTTCATCCTTCGCCAGCTGGGCAATCAGCTTCTCCGGTTCGGCGGCATAGCTGCGCCCGAAGATGGCACGCGTTTTTTCATCCAGGTAGCCAATCTGATCGCCACCCTGCCCGCTGCTGCCAAACCAGGCACGATCCTGTTCGCTGACCAACGCAAAAATACTGCGGCTGACCGAAACGCGCGGCTCGCGCTGATGACCCGCTTCCCGCCAGGCGGCGCGATAGGCACGGATCTGTTTTGCCTGCTGAATATGGAAAGGCTCGCCGGTTTCGTCATCTTTTAGCGTCGAGCTTTGCAGGTTCATCCCCAGCTTCGCGGCCCAAACCGCCGTGGCGTCCGAACCCGACCCCCACCAGATCCGTTCACGCAGCCCGGAGGAAAAAGGTTCAGGCCGCAGCAGTCCCGGCGGATTAGGAAACATCGGCTGCGGATTAGGTTTTGCAAACCCTTCGCCCTTCAACACTTCCAGCAGCGCCTCGGTATGGCGCCGCCCCATATCAGCATCGCTTTCGCCCTCCTGCGGGCCATAGCCAAAGTAGCGCCAGCCTTCAATGACCTGTTCCGGTGAGCCGCGGCTGAGGCCCAACTGCAAACGCCCGCCGCTGATTAAATCGGCCACGCCGGCGTCTTCCGCCATATAAAGCGGGTTCTCGTAGCGCATATCAATAACGCCGGTACCAATTTCAATTTTATTGGTACGGGCCGCAACGGCCGCCAGCAGCGGAAACGGCGCGCTAAGCTGGCGGGCAAAGTGGTGCACGCGAAAATAGGCGCCGTCGGCGCCCAGCTCTTCTGCGGCTACCGCCAGATCGATAGATTGCAGCAGCGCATCTGCTGCCGATCGGGTGGCCGACTGTGCAGAGGGCGTCCAGTGACCGAAAGAGAGAAACCCAATTTTTTTCATAGCATAATGACCTTTAGCGGCGCGCATCTGGCGCGTTGAAACCGTCATACTAACGCTGAAGCCTGGGCTTGTCTGCCGTCAACCGGTTAAAACTCCGCAGGCTCGCCGGGCAACGGCTCCGACAGCGTCTGTCCCTCTGCGCCCGCGTAGAAGATCACCAGCTCAGCGGCTTCGTCGGTGGTATAGCCGCGATGAATATCGCCCGTTGCCTCATTCAGCGCTTCGCCAGCCTTTACCTGATGCGTTCTGCCGCTCTCTTTATCTTCAATGGTCAGCTGGCCAGAGAGCAAATAAGCCATATTTGGCATCGGATGCGAATGCCAGGGCAGCGACGTATGCGGCGGAATAGTCATCTTCATTACCGTAAGCTGGGGTTTACCGGCGGGATAAGCGGTATAGGGCGTACCGTTCCAGGCTTCGCTGGTTTGAAGCAGTTCGGTCGTCTGGATCGTTGCTGAATCATTCTTTTGGTCAGTCAAGGTGGCCTCCTTTATAAAATAGCGTCCTCCTGTTTAACTTAGTAGAAGATCGGCCGCCGTGTCACAAAGGAGATGCCGCGCGCTGATTTCAGGCAGAAAAGTGGCGGGTAAAGGACGCCGGGCCTCAAGCTGGTGAAGAAACATTGCCGGAACAACGACGTTGCGAAATGACCGTTACCTGCCAGGCTTTTACTGACATTTTGTATCAGCATTAAACAATTTCAGACACTTTCAAGTTACGGAGACAAAATGAAAGGAACCCTGCCTCTGATCGCCCTACTGCTGTGCGGCTGCGGCGCGCACAATTCGCCCTCGCAAGTTACCAGCCCTGGCGCCCCGACCTCGACGGAAAAAAAGCTGCTGGATACCGGCGCGGCAGCGATGCAGTCCCGCCCGCCCATTGACGCTATTAACGCTTATCTGGACGGCTTTCATTTCTATAACGGCGACCACAATGGACAGATGGAGGCGCACCATTACGTCACCATTCTCAACGACGACGTGATGCAGGCGGTAATTTACGACGGCAACACGCGCGACGCCAAGCTGATGGGCGTGGAATATATTATCAGCGAAAGACTGTTTAAAACGCTGCCGCCGGAAGAGAAAAAGTATTGGCACAGCCATCAGTATGAGGTGAAATCCGGCACGCTGATCGCGCCTGGCCTGCCGCCGCTGGCGGAAAAAGCGCTGATGTCGCGTATCGTTAACACCTACGGCAAAACCTGGCATACCTGGCATACCGATCGTGATAAAACGCTGCCGTTGGGCATTCCGGCGCTGATGATGGGCTTTACCGCCGACGGCCAGATGGATCCGCGTTTGCTGATCGATCGCGACAAAAGATTCGACGTGGACACGAAGAAAATCAGAGAGTCACGCAAAGATATCATTGCGCATCCGGCAGCGGCAGGCGCCAACGCCTGGGAACATGGCGATACCGTCCAGCTGAAAAGCGTCAAGGGCGGCGGCGATATTGCTCATGGCGAAACCCATTTTACCACCTCAGAGCAGACCCGCAGCGGCAAGCTCTAGGCAAGGCGGGAAACGGAACATGTGCGCCATCGCGCATGTTCCGCGCTCGCTAATCCTGTTCTTTGTCCTGCCCTGCGTAGTTAAACAGCCGATCCCTCGCCAGGTTCTTCATTTTTACTTCGCACATGATATCGAACTCTTTGAACGATAAAGCCCAGTCGTTCAGCGTATCGTTAAAATAATAGTCGGAGTGCGCCCGCAGCTTAGTTCTTGCCACGCCTAACTCTTCCTGATTTGGCCAGCCGTGTGGCGGAATGATACCTTCCTGCGAAATCGAATAGTGCAGCACCGGCCTGACGCCGCGCCAGGAGGCTTTAATCTGCGCGATACGCGGATCGTCGGGCTGGATAAATTCGTTCTCTTTTACCCAATGGTGATGAATATCCAGCACGATGGGACAGAGCTCTTTCGCCTGAAGCACGTCATCCAGCGAACAGGAAATCTCATCGTTTTCCACCGTCAGCATGTTTTTCGCTTCCGGGCTGAGGCGGTGAAACGCGGTTTGAAATCCCTCAAAACCGCCCTTGCCGTTCATATGGATATTGATTTTAAAATCCTGGAAGGTTTTGCCATAGCCCATCAGCTTCGCGCACAGCGTGTGATATTCCACGTCTTCAATGGCGCGTTCCACCACCAGTGGATTATCTGACGCCAGCACGGAATATTGTCCCGGATGAAAAGAGAGGCGGATATGATGGGCCCGGGCGAAATCGCCGCATTTCGCCAGCGCCGAATGCAGTTCCGGTAAATAGTCCTGATACAGCTCGTTCGCTTCCGGCACCGTAAACAGAGGCAGCAGATCGCTTCCCAGCCGCATCATACGTAGCGCTTCCGGCTCTTTCGCCAGCGCTTCCAGCGTCAGGTAAAGATTGCTGAGATTATGCTGCGATATTTCGCTGATTAGCGCCAGCCGCGCTGCTTTATCCAGGCTCAAAAATCGGGTGCGCGTGGTGGCTCTTAATGGAAAAGGCTGTTTTGCCTCAGCATTAAAATATTTACAAGCAAAGCCCAGTTTCATGATTACTCCTGTTGAGACACCAGAACTGAGTGTAACAACTCAGGAAGAATTGTGGGGCGGCAGGCTGCCAGCCGCGCGGTTTTTCAACAATATTGGGAAAGCAGAAACGCCAGAAGGAGCATTAATAAGCAAGTCGCTGCCCAACCTGCCGTCTGATTAACTGTTACGGCATTCTGAAACCGACTTTCAGCCGGATCTCGACCGCAATGGCAAGCAGCATTAAAAAATATCACGGCTGAGAACAGGCAATAGTAGCGGCCCGGCCAGGCAGATGGCGAACACCAGGAATAGTCTTAAATGAAATTTAATGCTGTTAAATCAGAATGTTGTTATATAGATTCAGGATGGATCCCAGCCTGAATTTGCCGGAGAAAACACTTTGCATGACGGTCTGTTAATTAGCGTCGGCGAACGGGTACGTCTGTTCCGCAAACGCAAGCAGCTAAGTCAGATTGCCCTGAGCGAGCGTAGCGGCATCGATCGTACTTATCTTAGCGATATTGAAAACGGCAAGCGTAATATCAGTTTGCTTACCCTGAATAACCTGGCTCTGGCGCTCGATGTGCCGATTGAAATGCTGGTTTCTCGCCCGCCAGTGACGCTTTAATAACCAACACGCCTGCGCCATGCTATTTGCGGCCGCGCTTATTACGCTATTTTCCCCAATGTTGCCGCCCGGGCGCCGTCATGCCGGGCGCTTTGCCTGCGCAAGCTGAAAACTTATCTATACTTTTCAATCCAGAGCCTGATGTCATTCGGTGAGCCATCATCGTTTTATGGCTCAGGCCGTCTATATATTCTGAACAAGGGACGTCGAGTGAAAAATAAAACCTACCGCTCTCCCGTGCGTAAAGAGGGTTTTGCCGGTCTCGGCGACTATGCGGCTATCGGCGAGGGGCGCTCCGTGGCGCTGATCGCGCCCGATGGCGCCATCGACTGGTGGTGCGCGCCCAATCTGGACTCGCCGCCGCTGTTCGATCGCATCCTCGATCCCGGTATCGGCGGTTTTTTCCAGCTGGAGCCTGAAGGCAGCTACCGCGTCGAGCGGCGCTATCGCGAGGAGAGCAACGTCCTTGAAACGCTATACAGCACAGAAAGCGGCTCGGTTCGCCTTACCGAATCGCTGAACAGCTCGCTGGCGGGCCGTCTGCCGTGGAGCGAGCTGGCGCGACGTGTGGAAGGCGTTGAAGGCGAAGTCGTGCTGAACCTGCGCCTTAAGCTGGGCACGATGGCGGAAAGCCGCTCGCCGTGGGTAGCGGATACCCATCACGGCGCGGTTTTTCATATCGGCGATCTGATGACCATGCTGCGCACCAGCGAAGACGTAACGATTAGCTGGTTGTGCGATGAAGCGGTCGAAGGACGCCTGGTCACCTCTCCCGGTTCGCATTCGCTGATAGCGCTGCTGGCGAGTGAAAAAGAGCCGTTAGCCGTGCCGGATCTCGCGGCGATCGACGACAGGATTGAAACCAGTCATACCGCCTGGCGCGACTGGGTCAACCACCTTTCTTATCAGGGGCTGTTCTCACCGCACGTTAAGCGTTCCGCGCTGTCGCTAAAATTTCTCTGGTACTCGCCAACTGGCGCGCTGGCGGCTGCGGCGACGTCATCCTTACCCGAAGGCTTTGGCGGCGAGAAGAACTACGACTATCGCTACGCCTGGGTGCGCGACGCCTGCCTGATCATTAAATCCTTCGTCTACCTGGGGGCGCTGGAAGATTGTAAGGCCGCTTTCTCCTGGCTGACGCACACCATTATTCGCCACGGCGTTAAGCTGCGCGCCTGCTATACCCTGGACGGTAGTCTGGTGCCGGAAGAGCGTTACCTGCCGCTCAGGGGCTATGAAGATTCACAACCCGTGCGCGTGGGTAATAATGCCCGCGATCAGGTACAGCTCAGCATGTATGGCGATATGCTCTCTACCGCCCGGCTGTTTATCCAGGCGGGCCACGTGCTGGATATTGCTACCTCACGAATGCTTGGCGAACTGGCCAACTGCTGTGCCGACAGCTGGCGGCAAAAGGATTCGGGGATCTGGGAGCTGCCCGACGAACAGCACTACACCCACTCCAAAATGGCCTGCTGGCTGGCGCTGGATCAGGCCGTCGCGATGGCCGAAGGCAAACATATCGAACCTACCTGGGTCGGCCGCTGGGAGCGCGAGCGCGATCGTATTCGCGACTGGATCGAAGAGCACTGCTGGTCGGAGAGCCGCCAGGCCTATCTGTTCTATGTCGGCTGCGAAGACAGGCTGGACGCCTCGCTGGCGCTGATGCACCATTATGGCAACAGCGTCAATCCCGAACGCATGCTGAAAACTTATGACGCCATCCGCCGTGAGCTGGGCCACAACAGCGCCATGCTGTATCGCTACAGCGGCGTGGAGCAGGAAGAAAGCACCTTTGTGGCCTGCTCTTTCTGGCTGGTGGAAGCCTGCGCTTCAATGGGGGATACAAAACGCGCGGAGGCTTCCATGCATGAAATTCTGGAAAGCCTGTGCGACAGAGGCAACGTAGAAATCTTTAACGAGATGTTTGACGTCAGAACCGCCAGCTGGCGCGGCAACCTGCCGCAGGGGCTGAGCCATCTGGCGCTGGTCTGCGCGGCCCAGGCATTAACCGAAGCCAAAGGCGAATAAAAAAAGGTTAAGGCAAGGATGGCTCGCCCGTGGCCATCCTTGCCGCCATGCGCTGGCTTACCTGATTGACGCAGCGCTAAGGCCTCCCTTCATAGCCATCCCGATAGGTTGCTGCCAGCGCATCGGCCAGGATCTTACGCTCTTTTTCTGGCCGATCGGCCAGGTACGTCTGACCCAGAAAAGTATGGGTAACGGCCTCATCCGGCAGGTTTTCAGGCTTAAGCAGACAGGCGGCTTTTTCTTCCATTTGCGCTTTACTTAAGCCGGCAGCCCTGTCCTTTACGCCTGCCTGATAAACAGCCTGAAAGCCGGGCCGCATCACGCGGATGGAGTCGGCCAGCAGCATACGCGTATTAGGATCGAAATTGGCGTCCGCAATTTGATGGACGGCATGGGTGGTATGACATTCTACGCTGCCCTGAGGCGCGCAGGCACAAAGCAGCAGCGCCAGCGCGCTGACTAATCTTTTCATCTTTTTCATCCCTGTTTTAACTGATTGCTATTTCCCTGGATATTGCCGGGTAAATTTTGCACAACCTTGTCTGGCATGCAAGCCATCACGATCGAAAGCTGTGACCTGTTTCCATTTTTTTACCCCAGCCGCCTTCAATGCCAATATGTTTTTTCATGCTAAGGACAGCAGATTTACTCGCTAAGCGCTGCGTAACCAATTTGCTATGGTGCGCTGATGACTTTTACGGGGAAAACCATGAAAAATTATCTTGTTAGCAGCCTTGCCGCGCTGGTTCTGGCGGCCACTTCACAGCAGGCGCTGGCGGCAAGCCAGCCGGAAACGGTCAATATCGGCTATCAGAAAGCGAATATTTTCGCGCTGCTGAAATATCGCGGCACGCTGGACGACGAATTTAAAAAACAGGGCATTCAGGTACGCTGGGTGGAATTTCCGGCCGGGCCGCAAATGCTGGAAGGACTGAACGTCGGCAGCATCGATCTGGCCGCAACGGGCGACGCGCCGCCCGCCTTTGCTCAGGCCGCACAGGCCGAACTGGTCTATCTGGGCCACTCGCTCGCTAACCCTAAAACCGAAGCCATCGTGGTGCCGCAGGCTTCTTCCATTAAAAATGTCGCCGATCTGAAAGGCAAACGCGTGGCGCTGAACAAGGGCTCGGACGTTAACTATCTGCTGATTACCGCGCTGGAAAAAGCCGGGCTGAGCTATAAGGATATCAAGCCGGTTTACCTGCCGCCTGCCGATGCCCGCGCCGCCTTCCAGCGTGGCGCAGTGGACGCCTGGGTTATCTGGGATCCTTACCTGGCGGAAGTAGAGACTAACGCCAGCGCCAGAATAGTGCAAAACGCGGAAGGACTGGTGCCGCATTACACCTTCTATCTGGCCAGCCGTAAATTTGCGGAAGCACACCCGCAAACGGCGGAAAAAGTGCTGGGCGAATTGGGCAAGCTCAGCGACTGGGCTAACGGCCATCCCGAAGAAACGGCGAAGATCCTCTCGTCCTCAACCGGCCTGCCGCAGCCGATCTGGCAAAAAGCCCTCGCCAGAATGCCTTTTGGCGCGCAAAGGATGACGCCGGAAGTGTTCAGTCAGCAGCAGGCGCTGGCCGATAAATTCACGCAGATTGGCCTGCTGCCGGTGAAGGTGGAAGTCAGCAGCGCCACCTGGACGCTGGATAAGAAACCACAGTAGGCCCGGACACGGGCGGCACGACGCCGCCCGTCATCAATCTTATTGGTTTTCAACCAGCTCCGGCACCGGCTCAGCGTAACGATTGACTTTAAACGGCAGCCCCAGCCTGCCTCGCAGCGTGGTTTCGTCAGAAGGCTGCCAGTAGCCGCGCGCCGCCAGTATCGGCAGCACATCACGCGTGATATCGCGTAGCGACTCCACCAGCACCGGGCCGCTGAGGATAAAACCGCTCGCGCCGCCCTTTTCTACCCATGCAATCAGCGCGTCGGCCACCTGCTGCGGCGTACCGAAGAATTCGCCGCGCGGCAGCGTGGTTTCATAAGCTACCTGACGCAGCGTCAGTTGCTCTTCCCGCGCCCGATGCTTGATGCTGTCGGTAGTGGAACGGAAGCTGTTCTGCCCCAGCTCGCCAACGTCCGGGAAAGGTCCGTCCGGATCGTACTGGCTGAAATCATGATGCTCGAAGAAGCGACCCAGATAGGCCAGCGCATCGTCAAGGGAAAGCAGCGACAGCAAATGCTGATATTTCGCTTCGGCCTCTTCCGGCGTTTTGCCAATAATGGGGCTGATGCCGGGAAAGATAGCTACCGGATCGCGCCCGTTGGCGGCAACGCTGGCCTGTAGCTTCCGCGAATAGCTCTGCGCTTCCGCAAGCGTGCGCGCGTTGGTGAATACCGCATCGGCGGATTTTCCGGCCAGGCCGATGCCGGTATCGGACGCGCCCGCCTGGAAAATCACCGGCTGCCCCTGCGGCGAACGCTGAATATTCAGCGGCCCGGCTACCGAGAAAAATTTGCCCTGGTGATTCAGCCTGTGCAGTTTGGCCGCGTCAAAAAAAACGCCGCTGTCGCGATCGCGCACGAAGGCGTCGTCCTCCCAGGAATCCCATAATCCCTGCACCACGTTAATATATTCCTCGGCAATCTCGTAGCGCAGCGAGTGCGCCGGATGCGCTTTACCGAAGTTCTGCGCCGAGCCTTCCAGCGGCGAGGTCACCACGTTCCAGCCGGCCCGGCCGCCGCTGATATTATCCAGCGTCGCCAGCTGACGGGCAACGGTGAAAGGATCGCTGTACGAAGTAGAAATCGTGCCCGCCAGCCCAATTCGCTGCGTGACCGCGGCCAGCGCCGACAGCAGCGCCACGGGCTCGAAGCGATTAAGGAAATGCGGCAGCGACTTCTCGTTGATGTGCAGCCCGTCGGCGACGAAAAGGAAATCGAACCCTGCCACCTCCGCCTGCTGTGCCAGATCGGTAAAGTAGCGGAAGTTTACGCTGGCATCGGCCGGCGCGCTGGCATGACGCCATGCATTCATATGGCCGCCCGCGCCGTGCAGCATCAGGCCGAATTTGATGTGGGTGCTCATACAATCTCCTTAATGCTGGCCCGCCAGCAGAGTAATGGAACGCAGACGCCGCGCGGGATTGCTTAGCGGCGTATGCAGAATAAATTCGTCGACCTTAAGGCTTTGCTGTAACGCGGCCAGCCGCTGGTGGATAACGTCGGCGGTGCCGTGCAGCACGTTCAGCGCCTGCTTTTCAATACGGTAGTCCGCCGCGCCCGCCTGCTGGACAAAAGCCAGCGCCTGCGCTTCGCTGCCGACGGTCACGTGCCGTTTGCCAAGCGTGACGCGATAGTTATGCTGTTCGGCCAGTAGCGAAGCCGCTTCCTCAGTGGTGTCGGCCGCCAGCGCCGCCAGGCTGATCAGCGCCTTACCCTGCTGCGCGTACTCGTGAAAGGTCAGCACCGCTTCCCGCATCGCCTGCTCAGAGGCGTTAATAAAACCGGCATAGACAAAGTTCCATCCCAGATGCGCGGCCAGCCGGGCGCTTTCCGCACTGGCACCCAGCAGAAAGCGCGACGGCGAGTGTGATGGCGCCGGCAGCGCTCTGGCGGCTTCACCGCTGGCCGGTTCGGTCACGGCGTCAAGATAGCGGGTTAACTGCGCCAGCAGCGCAGGAAAATCCTTTTGCCCTGCCAGTTCACCCTGCAAAGCTTTGGTGGAAAGCGGCAACCCGCCCGGCGCTTTGCCAACGCCTAAATCGACGCGCCCGGTTGCCAGCGAAGCCAGCAAATGAAAATTTTCCGCCACCTTGTAAGGACTGTAGTGTTGCAGCATCACGCCGCCGGAGCCGATGCGTAACCGGCTGGTGTGGGCCAGCAGCCAGGCTATCAGCACTTCCGGCGAGCTGCCCGCCAGGCGCTCGTTGTCGTGATGTTCAGACACCCACAGCCGGTGGTAGCCCAGCCGCTCCGCCGTGCGGGCAAAGGCAAGCGTCGCCGCCAGCGCGGCCTGCGGCGTTTGCCCTTCGTCCACCGGGCTTTGATCTAAAAGACTTAACTGATAAGACATAATTTATTCTCTCTGAATACTTTCAGCGAGAATTCCATATAAAAACGGCGACGCTAAATATTAATTACAGCTTAGCTTTTGCATAACAATGAAATTATTACGGCTCACGGGAAAAGATTATTTCCCGCTATCTTTATTTGTTTTTGTTGTTTTACTTGCCCTGCCGCATCCTGAATAGTGCAGAAAAACAAAACGCAGGGATAAAATGATGAATAGCAACCGCTTAAGCGCGCTGGCGCTGCTGCTGGGCCTGAGCCTGAGCGCCCAGGCCGCGCCGGGAATAGATTTAATCGCTAATGAAAAGCCGGTGCATACGCCGTTAAACCCTCAGGCGGCTTCGCTGATCCCGGCTAATTATAAATTTGTTACGCCCGGCACATTGACGGTGGCTACGGCAGTGTTGGGCAGCGCGCCGCCGTTCGGCCTGTTTGCCCGCGATAATAAAACGGTTATCGGCAGCGAAGCGGATATAGCACGTCTGGTTGCCGATGGGCTGGGATTAAAATTAAAAATCGTTCCGGCTTCCTGGGAAGACTGGCCGCTGGGCGTCGCCTCCGGGAAATATGACGCGGCGATTTACAATATAACCGTAACTAAAGAACGCAAAGCGCGGTTTGACTTCGCGACCTATCGTCAGGACACGCTGGGCTTCTACGTCAAAAGCAGCAGTAAAATCAGCAAAATTGACGCCGCGCCGGATATTGCCGGCAAACGTATTATCGTGGGCTCCGGCACCAATCAGGAAGCCATCCTGCTGCAGTGGGATAAAGAAAATCAGGCGAAAGGCTTGCCCGCTATGCAGCCGCTTTACGTGACCGACGATGCCGCCGCCACGCTGGCGATCCAGTCCGGCCGCGCCGACGCCACTTTCGGCCCTAACGTTACCGGCGCCTATAAAGCCAAACTGACCGGCACCACCAGGCTGGTCGGCGTGGTGGCCGGCGGCTGGCCTAAAACCGCCAATATCGCCGTGACGCTGAAAAAAGGCAGCGGGCTGGTGGAAGCCGTACAGGCTTCACTCAACGGCGCCATCGCCAGCGGCAGCTATTTACAGGTGCTGGATCGCTGGGGCGAGAGCATCGAAAAAATCGACCATTCCGAGATTAACCCGCCGGGTTTAGGCGACTGAGTACGGGAGCGCGCCATGATTGAAGAAACCTTTATCCATACCACGCCGGGCGATCCGCGGATTGAGCCGATTATCGACGGGCTGTTCGCCGAATACCGCGCCCGCTACGGCGACTATTTTGGCGAGCAGGAAGAAGAGCCGCCGGGAATTTATGCGCCGCCCGACGGGGCGTTTATCGTACTGCTGCGCCATGAAACGCCGATAGCGATGGGGGCCTTCAAGCGTTACAACGTCACGACTGCGGAGCTGAAGCGTATCTGGACGCACAGCAGTATGCGGCGTCAGGGCCTGGCGCAGAAGGTTCTGCTCGAGCTGGAGCGGCTGGCGGCGCTGCAGGGATATGACGCGCTGTATCTGACCACCGGCTTTCGCCAGCCGGAAGCGGTCAGGCTCTATCTGTCGCAGGGTTATCAGCCGCAGTTCGATCCGGCGGTCGATCCCGAACGCTATGCGCTGCCGCCCTTTGACGGCCGCCTGCCCTTTACCAAAACGCTGCTCAGCCAGCCTGTCCGACGCAGCGCCTGAGGAGTTACCATGAAAAACCCGGATGCTGGCTGGCGTGACAACGCCGACGCGCCGAACGATGTCGTCCTGAAAGTTGTGCCTGCCCGCTACCCGTGGCGCATGGCGGGCGCAGCGTTCGCGCTCTTTATTATTACCGGCGTGGTGCAGTCCATTGCCACCAATCCGCGCTGGGAGTGGGGAGTCTTTGCGCAGTGGTTTTTCGAGCCGGCCATTTTAAACGGGCTGGGGAAAACGCTGCTGCTGACCCTGCTGGGCACGCTGTTCGGCTCGATTCTCGGCACCGGCCTGGCGCTGGCGCGGCTCGCCAGGTCCTGGCTGCTGAACGCGCTGGCGTGGAGCTATATCTGGCTGTTCCGCTCGCTGCCCCTGCTGCTGGTGCTGATTATTCTTTATAACTTCGCTTATTTGTATGACAGCCTGTCGCTGGGCGTGCCTTTCACCTCCATCACCTTCTTTACCCACGCCACCACCGATCTGCTGGATCAGTTTTCGGTAGCGGTGCTGGGGCTGTCGCTGGTGCAGGCCGCCTATACCGCCGAGATCATTCGCGGCGGCATCGTCGGCGTCGATCAGGGCCAGCACGAAGCCGCCGCCGCGCTGGGCCTGCCGCCGTATCGCCGCACCTTTCGTATTATTTTGCCACAGGCGCTGCGCGCTATTCTGCCAACCGGCTTCAACGAGGTGATTAGCCTGGCGAAAGGCACCTCTATCGTTTACGTGCTGTCGATGCCGGAACTGTTTTATACCGTGCAGGTTATTTATAACCGCACGCAGCAGGTCATCCCGCTGCTGATGGTGGCTAGCGTCTGGTATCTGTGCATCACCACCGTCCTGTCGGTGCTGCAACACTTTGTCGAAAACTATTTTGCGCGCGGCGTGGTGCGGCAGAGGCGCCCCGCCCGCTTAACGCTGTTCCGTCGTTCGGCAACGCTTAAGGAGAGTTCTGATGTCAGAAGCGCTTGAACTAAATCGCGACGAGAACGCCGCCAGCTGGCGCGATCGCCCGCAAACCCAGGCCGGAAAAATTGAGATCGCCAATATCAGTAAAAGCTACGGCGCCTTTAAAGCGTTGGATGATGTCAGCCTGACTATCGAACCCGGCACCGTCACCGTGATCCTCGGGCCATCCGGCTCCGGCAAGTCGACGCTTTTGCGCACCATTAACCATCTGGAACGCGTCGATAAAGGCTTTATTCAGATCGACGGCGACTACGTAGGCTATCGCCGCAGGGGCGATAAGCTGTACGAGCTGAAGGAAAAAGCGATTCTGAAACAACGCATTCAGGTCGGTTACGTATTCCAGAACTTTAACCTGTTTCCGCATATGACCGTGCTGGACAACATTATTGAAGCGCCCATCGTGCATGGTTTGCTGAAGCGCCGCGAGGCAATTGAGCGGGCTTACGAGCTGCTGGATACGGTCGGCCTGCGCGAAAAGGCGCACGCCTGGCCCCGACAGCTTTCCGGCGGCCAGCAGCAGCGCATCGCCATTGCCCGCGCGCTGGCGCTGAACCCAAAGGTGATGCTGTTTGACGAGCCGACCTCCGCGCTGGATCCTGAGCTGGTGGGCGAAGTGCTGGAAGTGATTAACAGGCTGGCACGCTCGGGCGTTACCCTGGTAGTGGTAACGCATGAGATAGGCTTTGCGCGGCAGGTCGCCGATCGCGTGGTGTTTATGGTGGACGGCAAAATTGTCGAAAGCGGCAGCGCCGAGCGGGTGCTGAATCGCCCTGTTCATCAGCGTACCCGCCGCTTTCTGGAAAAAGTACTGTAGGCGAAAGGCAAATATCCTTTTTCTTTTAGCCCCGATGCAGCTCGGCCACGGTCATCGTAAAGATCAGCAGGTTCTGAGTCTCGTTGGCATAGCGGTGCGCCATATCCGTTCTGGCGACGGCCGAGCAGCCCGCGTTAACCGTCAGCGCGGCGCTTTCGGTTTGCAGGTTTAGCGTGCCTTCTTCGACATGCAGCAGCTCCAGCGTGCCCGCCGGATGCCCCGTAGAGGAAAAGCTTTCGCCCGGATGCATTTCCCAGCGCCACAGCTCAATCATATCCGGCCCACGCGTGCCGGCCAGCAGTCGCGCGGAACCGCCCTTTTCACCTTGCCATAGCGTAGGGATCTCCTCGCGAGTGATAAGCCATGCAGAAGGCGAATCGGTAACGTTGACGATATCCGCCACCGACAAGCCAAGCGCGGCGGCGATTTTACATAAAATACCGATACTGGGGTTCGCCGTGCCCTTTTCGGTTTCCACCAGCATCCCTTTACTGACCCCCGCGCGGCGGGCGAGCTCGTCCAGCGAAAGCTTTTGCGCCTTGCGATGGGTTTTAATACTGCGCGAGACGGCAGCGCTGACGCTGTCGATATCGGCCCCTGCCTCGGTCGTTTTATTGACTTTTTTGGTCATCGGTCATTACTATAGGATAAATTAGTCACCGAAGGATTATGGAATGATTTCAGTCACCCCGTCAATCGCCCCGGCTATTGCCGACCTTGCACCGGGCTTTCGCGCCCTGAGTATCACCGTAAAAGCCGCGCCGCTGGCCGATCCCTCGATCGCACAAGCGTTTCTTACCCAGGCCTGCGAGGCGGTGCTTGCCGATTCGCCTGCCTGGGCGGCAGCGCACCTGGCCGACTGGGCGGAAACGTTTAAAAAGTTCGGTGCCAAACCCAAGCGCACACCCTGTTCGGCGGAAGCGCTGAGGAAACGCGTGCAGCGCGACGGCACGCTGCCGGGCATCGATCCAGTGGTCGATCTGTATAACGCTATCAGCCTTCGCTACGCCATTCCGGTCGGCGGCGAGAATATTGCCGCCTATGTGGGCCAGCCGCGCCTGGTAATAGCCGACGGCAGCGAGCTGTTTGATACGGTTAAAGAAGGCAGCGCGGCCGTGGAATCACCGGAGGTCGGTGAAGTTATCTGGCGTGACGACCAGGGCGTGACCTGTCGCCGCTGGAACTGGCGTCAGGGCGTGCGTACCCGGCTGGATGCCCAGGCCACGCAAATGTGGTTTGTACTGGAAAGCCTGCCGTCAATGCCGTATGAGGCGCTGCTGGAAGCGGGTGATGAGCTGATCCGCGGCCTGACGCTGATGATGCCGGGCGTGCAGACGGAGGTAAAAACGATTGGGTCGGGCTGTTTGAATAGCGGCATCTGATTTTGTTGCCGGCAGCGCCAGATTATTATGGCGCTGCGCTTTCATATAAAAGCCGCCGACGATACTTTTCATAATTATCAAAAAATAAGTCGTAAACCAGTGCATAAAAAAGAGAGATCGCCCTCCCGAAAAGAAAGATTCTGCTTTTGCTGTAAAAGCAGGGAATGATAGAGTTCTTCAGCTTATATCAGATACTAGATCCCCATTGACAGTGACACTGGCGCATCAAACTCCAGCCAGAAGCCGTCCGAGTTCGGCCGAGCCAGAACCCGCCACCGGTTTCTTAATTGCTCTCTTTGCCGCCCACGCTGCACCCTTGTAAGAACTGTTTTTATACACAGCAGTTTTGCCATCGCAATCTGACAAGCAAAACAGTAATGCCGCTGAGTTCCATGTTTACATAATGACCAAAAAACCACATAGTAACTGAGGCATTCAAAGGAGATAACGCACAGGAGTGAGCATGAGTTATAACGCAGCAATAATAAAGAAACTGGAAGCCGAGAACTATCTGGCTTTAGTTCTGGAAAAAGGAGTCAAGGAAGTAGGTAGAGAAGCGTTAAAACAAGGCGAATTGATATACAACGGAGTCGAACGTCTAAGTTGGTATTCATCATGTTTAACAGAAAATTATCAGGATGTTTGTGAGAAAATCAGAAAAGAAGATGTAAGGTTTATTAGGTCCATCTTGAAAATTATTCCGACCTTTCATTTTAAATTACCGCATATTGGCTTTGAATTCGGAGAAAAGAAAAATAATTACTCCGACGTACAGGTCAAAGATAATGTTATAAAATACATGCTAAAAATATTTACTGAAGACGTATTTAGCGAGATTCATTATGAGAGGAGATTAAATTTAAACAGAATCCTGACAAAGCTTAGCGCCGATTATGCAACTGTGAATTTCACAAATCGCTCTATTGCTTACTCTATTGCGTCTGCAATTTATATGAGCGCAGGACTAAGGGCAACGCTGGAAAGCACATTGACCAGTATATCCAGGAAAAGCACCACTGTTTTAGGTGGTTATGGTTACGTAAAAATTGCTATTGACGCTGCAGACCGGCTAAAATTAATCAACCCTATCCTGTACACAAAATTTTATAATACTGAAGTAGAAATGCTCTATTTTCTGATAGAGCCCGTTGTCACAAAAATAGATCATAAATTTCGGCACGCATTAACTGACGAACAAATCGCATCGGATATAGTGAGGCTCATAAAATGAAAAAGGCATTTAAATTCCTATGGAAGGATATTTTATGGGATATTTTCTGTTTTCGCTTACCGTTACTTTTGACTTTTATATTTTCATTTATCGTTTTTAATTTTTGGGATGGTTATGAACTAATTAAAATAATTATTTTCTTCATCACCTCAAATATAATATGTGATATATTTTTTAATAAAATCATAAAATAAATCCCGTCGTTTTCCGGGTCTGGTGTAGTCGCAAACGCTATAACCCCATCAGAAAAAAGGAGATAAAAGAAAAAGCAGTGAGATCAAAAAAATCAATACAGACCACAAAACTGCTCGCCCCAGGTTGCGAGTATTTTGCCTGAAACGGTGTTTTTATGCTGTTCCTTTATTCTTGCCTCGCCACCGCCAATACTTTTGAGTTCAGGTTAGAAGCTCAGGCCTGCATCATTGCCGACTATTTCTGGCTAATAACATTTGGCCGATCGAATTTTGAAGCGGTAGCTAACTTCAAGGGTCTTATCGGGCCCGATCTTCTTGCTAAGTATGAATGGGTAATGCGGGGATTTCTGAGCGATCCTTCAGCTAAAAGGAATTTACCATGATAAAAATAACGCTAGCCTGCGTGCTGCTGGTAAGCGGCTGTCACCTTGAAAAGCCTTACTTTTACCCGCTGGATGTCGTGCTGAAAGAAAACATGCCTTGCTTTTCCGCGCCTTATAATATTCAAAAAAAAGCCGCCTGCTCCAAAACAGAGGCGTATCCGTAACAAAAATCACCGGAAAAAAAGGGCAAATCTTCTGGCAATCTGAACCTCAGTCAACCTTGCCTGTTATTCCGGCAGGCGAATGCGTTTCTTATCCTGACATTAACTGGCAGGAGGGCGATTACGCCATACTTATGGGAATATCCACAAATAACGATGCTGAAAGATACAGGTTAAGCAAGACTATCCGACTGCAAAAAGATAAAGCAGGCAATTTTATGCTGCAGGAGATCCGGCAGCCTGATTTATAATATCGTCGTTCCTTTAGCCATATACAACAAAGGCACTGCCCGTTTTCTGTGCTGACTGATGGAGGTTATGTAAGTGTGCGAGCGCCAAAAAAAGGCCGGTTTCCCGGCCTTTTTTATTAAACAGCAATCAGTTATTAACAGGAATAACCGCGCCTTTATATTTGGTGCGGATCCAGTCCTGGATTTGCTTAGAATGCAGCACCGTCACCAGCGCTTTAATATCCGGCTTGTTTTCGTCGCCGCGATGCACGGTGATAATATTGGCGTAAGGGTTATTTTCGCCGCTCTCAACTGCAATCGGATCTTTTACCGGATCCAGGCCTGCGTCGATAGCGTAGTTGGCGTTAATTACTACCGCATCGCCTTCGTCGTTATTATACATTTGCGGCAGCAGTGCGCCTTCCACGTTAGCCAGGAACTTCAGATGTTTCGGGTTTTCCACGATATCGCTGATGCGCGCGTCAACTTTGCTCACGCCCGGCTTCAGTTTGATGACGCCTTCTTTCTCAAAGATAGAAAGGATACGCCCTTCTTCCGATACCGCGTCGCGCATAATTACTTTGCCGTTCTGCGGCAGGTCTTTCAGCGATTTGTACTTTTTAGAGTAGATGCCGATTGGCTCGATATGGATTGCGCCCGCGCTGACAAAATCATAGCTCTTGTCGTCGGCATGATCTTTCAGCACGCTGTTCAGATAAGGTACGTGCTGGAAATAGTTCGCATCGATATCGCGGCTGGCCAGCGCGGTGTTCGGCAGGATGTAGTCCTGGAAAGGTTTGATTTCCAGATCGATGCCCTGCTTCGCCAGAATCGGCTTAGCCTGCTCCAGGATTTCCGCGTGCGGCACGTTGGATGCGCCGATGGTCAGGGTGTCTGCCCATGCGCTCAGGCTCAGCGCCCCCAGGGTTGCCGCAGCCAGCAGCGTCAGTGTCTTTTTCATTATTACTTCCTTCGTGAGTTAGCGTTTGTCGAGCCGTGTTGTGATGAAATCGCCAATAAACTGAATAATAAAAACGATAATCAGGATCATAACCGTCGCCACCAGCGTGACATCGCTGTGGTTGCGCTGGAAGCCCTCCAGATAGGCCAGGTTACCCAAACCGCCCGCGCCGATCACCCCGGCCATCGCGCTGTAGCTGACCAGCGCAATCAGCGTTACCGTCATACCGGAAACCAGCGCCGGTGAAGATTCCGGCAGCAGTACGCGAAAGATCAGCGTGCTCAGCCGCGCGCCCATTGAGCGGGAAGCCTCAATCACGCCTTTATCCACTTCGCGCAGGCCAATTTCGACCAGTCGGGCATAGAACGGTGCCGCCCCAACAATCAGCGCGGGCAAAGCCGCATCCGCGCCCAGAATGGTGCCGATTAACGTTTTGGTGAACGGGATCAGCAAAACAATCAGGATAATAAAAGGAATGGAGCGGAAGACGTTAACCAGTACCGAAATCACCGAATAAACGGCGCGGTTCTGAAACAGGCCGCCGCGCGCGGTCAGAAACAGCGCCAGACCGAACAAAATGCCCAGCACAAAGGTCGCCACGCCGGACAGCGAGGTCATATACAGGGTTTCACAGGTTGCCGCCCAAAGCTGATCAAGCTTCAGATGGGGGAAAAGAGTCTCAGTCATGAACCACCTCGGTCGTAATGGCGTGGGCGTGTAAATCGGCCAGGATGTTTTCCAGCGCGCTGCCGGTGGCGGCAACCTGTAACCACAGCTCGCCGAAAGTGCCGTTGGTGGTTTGCGTCATCTTGCCGTGCAAAATATTAAAAGGCGTGCCGTATTTCAGCGTCAGTTCGCCTACGATCGGCTGCTGCGTGTTCTGGCCGACAAAGGTCAGCTTCAGCACGCTGCCCGCCGTGCGGTCAATCAGTTCAGGGTTAAACGGCGTCTCGGCGCTGCTGTACTCTGCCGTTTGCTTGACGAACTGTCGGGTAATCGGCTGCTGCGGATGAGTAAATACCGACAGCACTTCGCCTTCTTCCACGATTCTGCCCGCTTCCATCACCGCCACGCGGTGACAGATTTTACGCACTACGTGCATTTCATGCGTAATCAGCACGATAGTCAGCTTTAGCTTGCGGTTGATATCCAGCAGCAGATCGAGAATGGCGTCGGTTGTCTGTGGATCCAGCGCCGAAGTCGCCTCATCGCACAGCAACACTTCCGGATTATTGGCCAGTGCGCGAGCGATACCTACGCGCTGCTTCTGCCCGCCGCTCAGCTGAGCAGGATAGGCGTGCTCTTTACCCTTCAGGCCGACCAGTTCGATCAGCTCCTGCACGCGCGTTTTGATGGCGGCTTTGGGCGCGCCGGCGATTTGCAGCGAAAAGGCAATATTTTCGCTGACGGTACGCGACCAGAGCAGGTTGAAGTGCTGAAACACCATGCTGATTTTCAGACGCGCCTGACGCAGCGCCTCGCCCTTCGCCTGCGCGATATCTTTACCTGCAATAGTGACGCTGCCGGAAGTCGGTTTTTCCAGTCCGTTCAGCAGGCGGATCAGCGTACTTTTCCCCGCGCCGCTGTAGCCAATAATGCCGTAAATCTGCCCCTGTTCGACGTTGAGATTCACATCATCAACCGCCGTCACCGGGCCAGCCGCGGCGTAAAAGGTTTTGGAAACATTACGCAAAACTATCATTTGTCGCCTGTTTTATCCCGTGTTGTGCAGCCCGCAGGCTGGTCAATAAACTGACTATTTTTAATATGTTATTGGTGATGCTTATGATACGGGATAGCGTCAGGCCGGTCGCGGGTCAGCAAAGACCCAAATACCATGATATATAGCCAAAAGGCATAACGTGGCGGCCTGCCCGTTTCATCATCATTGTTACAGCTACTTTACCGTCAGGGCGTTTTCCAGCGGTTTTATTCAACAAACGAGCCGGTTATTAACAGTATTAACTGGAGCGTAATGTTACCAGCTATTAATGCAATTTGCCGGTATTGCCGTCTGGATGGCTATCAACCGCGCAATAAACAACCGCCTCTTAAGGGAAACGCAGATCAAAAAGCAGCCTCCCTGGCTGCCAATAGCCAACGGTAAGATTTTGAGACAATAATCTTTACATGCTAATCAATTGAAAAATAGAACTATTAAAGACAAGCACACCGCTCTCTCCACCCGCTATCTTTGCAAAACTTTGCATCCTCTATGCTTGCCTTACCTGTTACTCACTTATCAAGACCTTATGCAGAAAAAATTTTGGTTCACCCTACCTACCATCACTGGGATCGTCGTTAGCCTGTTCGGCCTGGCTTTCCTGGTGCTCGGCGGCTGGCTGGCAACGCTGGGCGGCACGCCCTGGTACCTGATTTTCGGCGCCGGTTTCTTCCTTAGCGGCATTTTTATCGTTAAACGCCGTCCGGCCGGTCTTTGGCTTTACCTGCTCTCCTTTCTGATTTGCGTAGCCTGGTCGCTGTATGAAGTCGGTCTGGACGGCTGGAAGCTGATGCCGCGCCTTTTCGCGCTGGCCGTACTGGGCGTCTGGTGCAGCCTGCCGTGGATCGTCCGACCGGTGATGCACACGCAGCGCCGCGCGGGCACGCTGGCTGGCGTGGTCTATCTGGCCGCTATCGTGCTGGTCTTCTGGTCAGGCTGGCACGTAACGGCAACGCGCTTTGTGCATCATCAGCCCGTGCCGGCAGCTCAGGCCGCGATCGCAACCGATAACGATAATGACTGGCAGCATTATGGCCGTACGCGCGATGGCCAGCGCTTTTCGCCACTGACGCAGATTACGCCCGCCAATGTCAGCCAGCTGCAGCCCGCCTGGCAGTTCCATACCGGCGATACCCTGCGTAAAGGGGAAGATAAAGCGGGACGCGAGTTCAGCTTTGAAGTGACGCCGATTAAGGTTGGCAACACGCTCTTTATCTGTACGCCGCATCGCCAGGTGATTGCGCTTGACGCCACCAGCGGCAAACAGCGCTGGAAGTTTGATCCCAAAGTAGACACCTCGGCCAATGAATATCTGGCCTGCCGCGGCGTGGCTTACAGCAAGGCGGTGGATGACAGCACCTGCCCGGAAAAAATCATCACCACCACCAGCGATGCCCGCATGGTGGCGCTGAATGCGCAAACCGGCGAACCTTGCGCCTCGTTTGGCAACAAGGGCTATGTCAGCCTGACCGACCATATGGGCCAGGTGCCGCCGGGCTTCCATTTTATTACCTCGCAGCCGATGGTGATGGAAGGCCGCATCGTGCTGGGCGGCTGGATATACGATAACCAGACCACCGGCGAACCTTCCGGCGTGGTACGCGCTTATGACGTAAAAACCGGCCAGCTCTCCTGGGCCTGGGACCTGGGCAGAACGCCGCAGAACGCGCCGCTGAAGCCTGGCGAAGAGTATACGCACGGCACGCCTAACGGCTGGGGAACCTATACGGCGGACGAAAAGCTGGGCCTGATTTATATTCCGCTGGGCAACGCGACGCCGGATTATTACGGCGGCAAACGGCGACCTTTTGACGAGAAGTATTCCAGCGCGCTGGTGGCACTGGATATTCATACGGGTGAAGAGCGCTGGCATTTCCAGACCGTGCATCATGACGTCTGGGATTTCGACGTGCCGGTTGGCCCAACGCTGGTTGACCTGCCGGGCAAAAATGGCGAAACCGTGCCTGCGCTGGTGCAGACCACTAAAATGGGCAAGCTGTTCCTGCTGGATCGCCGCAACGGCAAACCGCTGGCGCAGGTGGATGAGAAGCCGGTGCCGACCTCGCCCTCGCTGCCGGGCGAGCATTTGTCACCTACGCAGCCGGATCCGGTCGGCATGCCGAGCCTTGCACCGCCAAATCTGGAAGAAACCGATATGTGGGGCGCGACGCCGATCGATCAGCTGATCTGCCGCATTCAGTTCCACCGCTATCGCTATCAGGGCCAATATACGCCGCCTGCGGAAGGCACCTCTATCGCCTATCCTGCGTTTGACGGCGTGATGGACTGGTACGGCGCTTCGGTGGATCCGCAGCGGCATTTACTGATTGCCAACACCAGCTACATCCCTTTCACCATGGAGCTGATGAAGCATGACGAGGCGATCAAACAGGGCCTGATGAAGCCGTGGGCAGGCTGGGCCAGCGGGCAATCCTATCCGAAACCGAAAGAGTTCGCCGTAGGGCCGCAGTATGGCACCGGCTGGGCGGCCGTGGTGAAACCCTGGCTGACGGCGCTGGGCGCACCTTGTAGCGCGCCGCCGTGGGGCAAGCTGATCGCCATCGATCTTAACACCCGTAAAATCGCCTGGGAAAGACCGGCGGGCACCACGCGTAATATGAATATTTTCGGCACTCATACCAACGCGCCGTTGCCAACCGGCATTTTTATGATGGGCGGCAACATCATTACCCGCAGCGGGCTGATATTTATGGGCGCTACGGCGGATAACTACCTGCGCGCTTTTGACGAAGCCACGGGCCACGAGCTGTGGAAAGCCAAACTGCCAGCGGGCGGCCAGGCGACGCCGATGACCTATACCGGTAAGGACGGTCGTCAGTATGTGGTGATTGCGGCAGGCGGGCACGGCGGGCTGGGTACCACTTCCGGCGATGCGCTGGTCGCGTACGCGCTACCGAAAGAGTAAGCATAAAAAACCCCACGGCATCGTGGGGTTTCGTTCAGTTCGTCCCTGCATCCAGGCGTTTTAGCGGTCAGGATATCTCTTCCGGAAGCAGCACATGTCTTTGCTTTTTCTTGCGTTCTTCCTCGTCCGGCGGCGTTTTGCGCGTGTG
Source organism: Erwinia plantamica (assembly GCF_043420595.1). Taxonomy (NCBI): domain Bacteria; kingdom Pseudomonadati; phylum Pseudomonadota; class Gammaproteobacteria; order Enterobacterales; family Erwiniaceae; genus Erwinia; species Erwinia plantamica. Next base: position 176,489 of record NZ_JBGCUC010000004.1, on the reverse strand, counting down.
TTTGAGCATGGCAACGTGGCGGGCGAAATCCTCATGAACCTCTTTGCTTTGTAAATTCACCGACGCCGCACCGTCTTCATCGATCAAAATACGTTCGCCGTCATCTTTAGCTTCCTGCATATCATTGCGGGACATGGCGTTAAGCAACCTTTCCGGGCTGGTAAATACGCTGGCGATCATTTTTAACACGGGCTCTCCTTTTCTGAGCGGGCATCTGCAGATAGCGCTTATTGCAAGCTTTACTGCCGATAGCGGTTATTCTTCTTCTTAAACCAGTATAGAGGAATATTCAGGGCTGAGTTATCAGGAGACGGAAGTATCAGAGGGAGTGAAACAGAGGGGAAGCACAACCGCCACCGCCCGGAGGGCCGATGGCGGCGAGCCTGCGCGCGGCAGGCGCATTACTTTTTAGCTGCGGCGGCTCTTCTCGCCACCTTTTTTACCGGCTTCAGAGGCTTTTTCACGGTCGTTTTTAAAGCTGCCGCTGCCGCTACTGCTCTGTCCGCCTTTTTTGCCTGCTTCTGACGCCTTTTCACGATCTTCTGCGAAATTACCCGAATTTGAATTACCACGATGCTGAGTCATACAAATGTCCTCTTCGTGTTAAATAATACTCAATGGTTTTTTCTCAATTATTTAATCCCGGGGGGAATTAAAAATCAGTGAAGGTGCTACGTAGTTAAATCTAGCAGCCACGCTTATAATTGCAAGGAAACGGCGACATAAAAATAAGTAAAAATTATGGCTAGTTATCTCATTGATTAATAACAACAATCAGGAAAAATCTTAATCAATTTTAATTTTATATTTAAAAAATACTTATCCCGCTTCAGGAATTATTAGCTTACCCACTGAGCAAATAAATAAATATTAATCGTTCATCAATTTCTGCCGCTTCGTTATAAGCCACTGCCGCTTCGTTCTTTTTTTACTTTCTTCTGCGTAACAGCTTTGCTGATGCTTCTGCCTGGATACTGACCAGGCGCATTCCTGATAATGCCAATAACCACACAAAGAGCTGGACTTAATTAACGAATTTTTACAAAATCGGTTGAACCGCCAGTGGCTCCGCGCCAGTAAAGAGCGGACACCATTTTTTTCTTCGGCCACGGCCGGACGGCTTCAGGGAATAGCGATTCTGGTTCAGCGCGCAGCACGACTGCCGCACAATCAGCCCCTTAACTGTGCATAGTACGGTGGAGCATGGAAAAACAACATTTTCTGACCCGTTTGGGACAATGGCCGAAGATCCAGTTTTCCGAAGTGTGTATCACCGCCTGCGGCGGCAGCATCCAGCCTGAACTCTACGTGCGTGACCGCGCCGATCCACCACGCTGGCTGTTTATCCGCCGCCTTGGCGGCAGCGAGAACCATGACGGCTTACTGACCATTTACAGCCAATGGCTGGCGGAATTTCATCAACAGCGTGGTACCGATTTCTGTTTGCCGCCGCCCTTTGACAGGGCTTTTGAGAACGAGCTGCCAGCGGAAATTTCGGACGCGCCGCATAGCGCTGCATTACGGCCATCGCTTATCGCCGAACGTTAAACGCCTGTGGCCGCCTTCTTCCCGTAAAAATTTATCTATACTTTTCAGCGGACGCCTGACGCTCAGGCCCGGTAGATAAAAAAGGGAGAGCCTATGAAAGCACTAGTCTGGCATGCTGTCGGCGACATTCGTCTTGATGACGTCCCGGAGCCAGCGATAGAAAAACCAACCGATGCGGTGATCCGCCTGACGGCTTCCGCTATCTGCGGCACCGATCTGCATTTTGTTCGCGGCACCTTCAGTAAAATGCAGCCCGGCACCATTCTGGGACACGAAGGCGTCGGCGTGATTGAAGCGCTCGGCGACGATGTTCGCAATTTCGCTGTCGGCGACCGCGTGGTGGTTTGCTCGACCGTTTCCTGCGGCACCTGTCCGCCCTGTCGGGAAGGCAATACCGCCCAGTGCGACAACGCCAACCCCAACGGGCCTGCCGCCGGCACCTGCTTTTTCGGCGGCCCGGCCGCAACCGGCCCGGTAAACGGGCTTCAGGCGGAAAAAGCGCGCATTCCCTATGCCGCCAATACGCTGGTAAAAATTCCCGATAACGTCAGCGACGAGCAGGCGCTGATGGTTAGCGATATTTTCCCCACCGCCTGGTTTGGCGCGGAAGCGGGCGAAATCAAAAAAGGCGACGTTGTGGCGGTCTTCGGCTGCGGGCCGGTCGGCCAGTTCGCTATCGCCAGCGCTTTCCTCAAGGGCGCCGCCCGCGTGATTGCGGTGGACGGCCATGTCGATCGCCTGGCTATGGCGCGTCGTCAGGGTGCATTCACGGTAAATTTTGAAGAAGAAGATCCGGTAGAAACCCTTAATCGCCTGACGGGCGGCGTCGGCGCGGACTGCGCTATTGATGCAGTCGGCGTAGACAGCCAACATGCGCACCACGGCCCGGCAGCGGAAGAGGCGCAGCAAAAAGCAGAAAAATTTGCGGCGGAAGTGGATCAGGTGGCACCGGAAACGCACCCGCAGGCAGGCAACTGGGTGCCGGGCGACGCGCCCACTCAGGCGCTGGAATGGGCTATCGCCACGCTGAAAAAGGCCGGTCGTTTAAGCATTATCGGCGTTTATCCGCCGGAAGCGGAAACTTTCCCTATCGGCAAGGCGATGAATAAGAATCTGACCCTTAAGATGGGCAACTGCAACCATCACACTATTATTCCGGGCTTGCTGGAACTGGTACGCACCGGCGCCATCGATCCGGTCAAGGTATTAACGAAAGTAGAGCCGCTTAGCGACGTACTTGACGCTTATAAAGCCTTCGACAAGCGCCAGCCAGGCTGGATTAAAACCGAACTCGTGCCACAAAGCTGACAACTCTGCCCCGTCATCGCGGCGGGGCCACCAGCAACTGGAGTCTCACAATGGATAAGGAATTACTTAATACCGCCGAAAGACTCGGCAAAGTTTTACTACAGGCCGGGGCCAAAGTGGCTGCCGCCGAATCCTGCACGTCAGGTCTGGTCAGCTCTGCACTGGGCGCGGCAAGCGACAGCAGCAGCTATTTCACCAGCGGGTTTGTAACCTATACCGACAGCGCCAAACACCGCATTCTGCACGTCAGTGAAAAAACGCTCCAGGAACACACGGCGGTAAGCGAGGCGACCGCGCGCGAAATGGCAGCCGGCGCGAAAGAAGTATCGGGCGAAAAAGCCAGCATTGCGGTTACCGGCTATGCCGGGCCGGACGGCGGCGAAGATGGCACGCCTGCGGGTACGGTGTGGTTTGGCTGGGGCCTGCCAGATGGCGAGGTACGCGCGCTGAAGCAGCATTTTTCAGGGGATTGCGAAGAGGTAGTAAGAAAAGCCGCCCTGTTTGCTCTGCAACACCTTACTGAACTGCTGCAAAGCCAACGCTGAACGGCATTGGGCGAACCTTAGCGTTCGCCCTTAGAGTGTTACGGATCGCCAATCTGTTTTACTGCGATTTCCGTTTGCTTATTTTTATGTTTTACAAAACCGCTCACCCGTACCAGATCTTTGGCATCGTACTTCTCTCCGCCCCAGGCAGATTCGGGAATAACCAGATTAATATTGCCTGATTTATCCTGGAAGGTATAAATATTGCCAGAAACCTTTTTGATGATATTCCCTTCCATCGTCACCCAGGAACCTTCCTTCAGCGTACGGACCGACTTCACCTGGCTCTCGTTGGTATCTTCCGAGCCTTTGTAGCCTGCATCCTGCTTGTGCGGCGGTGGCGGCGTTTCTCCCGCTTTAAATCCCCCTTTGTCCTCGGCCATCACGTTCAGGCTAAGGGCAAGCAGCGCGGCCAGCGTAAGCACTTTTTTCATAAACACTCCTTTCGTTTAAAAAGTCCGATCTTGATTCTGCATAACTTAAGCCTGGCAGAAAGCCGCTACTTTTCAGGTACAAAGTGTAAAAAAACCTGAATTAATCAGGTTTTATCAGACGAATCGCGTGTTCCAGCACCTTCTGCTCGTCCCGATCCGCATCCGTTCGCTCATGGCGCGTTCTGACCAGCAGGTTTGCCAGGATATCCCGGCTGGTATTGTGTCCGCTTTCAGCCAGCACAATGGCCGCGTCGCCAATCACCCGACAGACTTCGTCATAATATTCTTCGCTCAATACATCACGTTTCATAAGACCTCACTTTTTAAACCGGCTTGAAGGAAAAGCCGACCAAAAGTATTAATCCTGAAACGTTGTATCGCCATTGGGCCGCCTGGCGCGGGCGACTTATTGTGATGCCGATCACAATAAATCGCCGACGTGCCCGGAGGGTTAGCGGCTGTAGAACGGGAAGGCGCCAAACAGCAGGCCGCCTACCAGCAGCGCCATACTGACCAGGATCCCCCACTTAATGGCAAAGCGCTGATGGTCGCCGATATCTACTTTTGCCAGTCCAACCAGCAGATACACCGAAGGCACCAACGGGCTGAGCAGATGGAAAGGCTGGCCGATGATTGACGCCCTGGCGATTTCTTCTGCGCTGATACCATAGTTCAGCGCCGTCTGGGCAATCACCGGCAGGATGCCGAAATAGAACGCATCGTTAGACATAAAGAAAGTGAATGGCAGGCTGACCAGCGCGGTGAAGATCGCCAGATAAGGCCCAAAGCTATGCGGGATCACCGCCAGCAGGCTTTTCGCCATTGCATCGACCATGCCGGTGCCGGACAGAATGCCGGTAAACACCCCGGCGGCGAAAATCAGCGAGGTGACCGCCAGCACGTTGCCTGCATGGGTATTGATACGCGCTTTTTGCTGTTCCAGCGAAGGGTAATTCAGCATTACCGCAATGGCAAAAGCCAGCATAAACAGGATCTGGATAGGCATCAGCCCGGTCACCAGCAGCACCAGCAGCACGGTGGTCAGAATAAAGTTAGGCCAGAACATTTTTGGCCGCCGGTTCGCTGCGCACTCCTGCGCGTCGCCCAGACCCAGCTCGATATTATCCAGATGATCGTTATCGAGCTTCATCACGCCCAGCCTTCTGCGCTCGCGGATGCCGAACAGCACCGCCATACCAACGAGCGTGACGCAACCCAGAAACATGGCGGGCAGCATAGGAATAAAGATGTCCAGCGCATCGATATGTAAGGCCGCCGCCGCGCGCGCCGTTGGGCCGCCCCACGGCGACAGATTCATAATACCGCTGGCAAGGTTGACCAGACAGGTCATTGCCAGCACGTTCATGCCCAGCTTGCGGTAGAGCGGCAAAAACGCCGCCACGGCAATCATATAGGTGGTGGAGCTGTCGCCGTCCAGTGAAACCAGCAGCGTCAGTACCGCCGTGCCTACCAGCACCTTAAGCGGGTCGCCGCGCACGATTTTCAGGATAAAGCGTACCAGCGGGTCAAACAGCCCGGCGTCGATCATCAGGCCAAAATAGAGAATGGAAAAGGTCAGCATTACGCCCGTCGGCGCCAGCGCTTTTACGCCATTCAACATCATTTCGCCAAGCCCATGATAATAACCCGCCGCCAGTGCAAAGACCGTCGGCACGATAATCAGCGCGATCAGCGCCGACATCCTTTTGGTCATAATCAGGTACATGAAACAGGTCACCATCGAAAAACCCAGTATGGTCAGCACATTACTTCCCCTCTTTCGGATGCATATCGCAGGCTGCGGCACGACGGCCATCAGCAAAAGTTATCGTTCAGGTCCGGGCGGGTATAAAAAGTAAGACGGGCGTTTCCACCTGTCGCGTTAAGCTATTGTTTTATGGCTGTACCACCCGAATATTGATAATAATATGTAATAAAAAATCATCATTTTTTTAACAAAGAAGAGTGACGGCGATCGGCTTTACCGGCCGTGAAAACGGGTTATTGTGATTGCGATCAAACTAACCGTGGCCCTGAAAGAGTGGAAGAGAAGAAAGGGTAAACCGTTGGTGTTGCGTAGCGCCTGGATGCCTGTTCCTTTTTTGTGACAACGTAACAAATGGCTGTGAATATATCATTTCCTCCAAACCTGAAAGGTGACAACGTAACGAACAGCATTAGCACTACTTTTTAATGTTGTCCTGTAATAACCCTACTTTTTGAAGGCTCTGGATGCCCCCCTACGGATACGAAAGCCTCGCGTTACAGCGTCACGCATAGATAAATCCTTGATTTGCATAATAGCCGACATATTCCTCTACCCTACCGGCCATAAAACTAAATCTTTACCGCAATTTGCCGATACAGAAAGCATCCTATTTCCTTTAAGGCTAATCAGATGTCCCTGAAAAGATCGTCGCTTTTGGTTCTGCTGTTCCTGTTTATTATTTTTTTCACCAGCATGATCGCTAACGTCTGGCTGCTGACCCGCAGCAATACGTCGCTGGATGCGGTGAATAGAGAGATCCGTGTAGTGCTGTCTATTATCGATCCTATTAACCACAGCCGTACCCTGCGCGTGCGCCTGATGGAATATATGAAAACGATGGAAAACAGCGGCAGCCTGCAGTCTGAGCAGACGATTAGCGGGCTGAATGAAGTGCTGGGCAAAGCGGACAAGGCTTTCCAGGCCTACCTGGCCGCGCCGAAGCTGGATGGCGAAGCCAGCCTGGCCGATGAGTATCGCACCACCTATGAAACCTACCGCCGTCAGGGTATCGACCCGCTGCTGGACGCGGCTAAAACCAATGACCAGGCGCGCTTTAAGGCGCAGCTGCCAACCGTCATCAGCCTGGATCACCAGTACGAAGTGGTGCTGGACAAAGTGCTTGCGCTGCACGAGCAGTACGCGAAGCGCCTGAACAGCGATGCGCAGGATCACTTCACCTTTGGTATCGGCCTGATTGTCGCCTTCGGCGTGCTGTTCCTGGTTGTTATCGCAGGCGTGTTGATGTTCCTGAAGCGCTACGTGCTTAGCCCGCTGGACAGCGCCAAAGCGCATTGCAGCCAGATTGCTCAGGGTATCCTGGATACGCCGGTGCCGGTGGTGGCCTCTTCCCGCAGCGAAATACAGGATCTGATGGGCACCATGGAGCAGATGCGCCGCTCGCTGACCGATATCATCAGCCAGGTGCGTAACTCCACGCAAACCGTGTCGCACGCCTCGCAGGAAATCGCCGCCGGTAACGTCGACCTGGCTTCGCGTACCGAGCAGCAGGCCGCCGCGCTGACGCAGACCGCCGCCAGCATGGAAGAGCTGGGCGCCACGGTGAAACAGAATACCGAAAACGTCTTTGAAGCCAGCCGTCTGACCAGCGAAGCGGTGAAGAACGCGAAAACCGGCGAAAAAGTCTCGCAGGAAGTCATCGTCACCATGGGCAAAATCAACAGCAGCTCGAAGAAGATTGAAGACATTACCGGCGTGATTAACAGCATCGCTTTCCAGACCAATATCCTGGCGCTGAACGCCGCGGTGGAAGCGGCGCGCGCGGGTGAACAGGGGCGCGGCTTCGCGGTCGTGGCGGGCGAAGTTCGCAACCTGGCGCAGCGCAGCGCGGTAGCGGCAAAAGAGATTGAAAGTCTGATTGCCGAATCGGTCGCCAATATCAAAGCCGGTTCCGATCAGGTCAGCCGTACCGGCGACGCTATCGGCGCGATTATTGCCTCGGTCAGCCAGGTCGATGTACTGATGGATCATATATCGACCGCGTCTGACGAGCAGAGCCGCGGCATCAGCCAAATTGAACAGGCGGTAACCGAGATGGACAGCGTGACCCAGCAGAACTCCGCGCTGGTGCAGGAGTCGGCAGCGGCTTCCGCCTCGCTGGAAGAGCAGGTGCACTTCCTTAACCACTCCGTTTCTACCTTCCGCCTGTCCGACGCGTAATTTTCTTACCCCCGGCATCCCGCCGGGGTTTCACTATAACAATAAGCATTAATGCGCCCACGCAGGCGCTCTACTTTTATGAGAACACCATGGCAAAATTATCTGCATTCTGGAACGCACTGATTCCAAAAAAACTTAATCCGCTGGCCGGTCGTCCGGTCAGCAACACTTATGACTGTCGCGCCCTGCCGACCGCTTTCGGCAGCCTGGGTACCGGCGGCGGCAAAGGCCTGCTGATGGTCTTTGTCCCGCCGGAAGCTGATTTCGCCCGCGTGAACGACGCGTGGCAAAAGATGAGCGCGCCGGGCCGTACCGTCTTCGCTATCTCCTCTACCGGCGCGCTGTGCGCGCAGAAAGGCCGCTCCGCCTACTGTGCCACCAACGGCCCTCAGGGCAGCTGGCTGTGGCTGCCCGAGCAGACGGTCGCCCGTCATGAGGTGCACACTATCGATCTGCAGGTGCCACGCGGCGCTACCGTTGCCGATCGTATCGACAGCATTCGCGCCCAGCTTGATCGCCTTCAGGTCAATATGTCGCTCTCTGCCGAAGAAACCTTCGCGATGATCTACTGCGACGGCCTCTCCTCTGCCGAAGGCTTTATGATGCAGGCCTGGTATGACAGCGGACGCTTCCCCTGCCTGGCTATCGGCGGCTCGGCGGGCGGCCGCACCGATTTTCAGAACACCTGGATGGCCACCAGCGGCCAGCTGCTGCAAAACAAAGCGGTGATCGTGTTCTGCCGCATGGCGAAAGGGAAATCCTTTGCGCCGTTTAAAAGCCAGAACTTCCAGCCCACGCAGCAAAGCTGGCTGGTGGCGGAAGCCGATCCCGTCGCGCGCACCGTAAGTTCGCTGTTTGACGCAACGGGTCGCCAGCAGCCTGCGGTAAAAGTGCTGGCCGACGCGCTGCACTGTAAGCCTGAGCAGCTGGAGCAAAAGCTGAAGGGCAAAACGTTCGGCGTGAAGGTGGCGGATGAGTACTTTATTCGCTCCGTAGCGAAAATCGACGCGGAAAGCCTGACGTTCTTCTGCGATCTGGAGTTTGGCGACCGTCTTTATCTGCTGGAGGCGGGCGATTTCGTTTCCGCCACGCGTAAGGACTGGGACAGATTCGTCGCCACGCATGGCAAACCGGCCGGACTGCTGCTGAACGACTGCCTGCTGCGCCGCCTTAACAACCCGGAAAGCCTGCCTGCGGCGGAGCTGTTCGACGGCGTGCCGGCCGCTGGCTTCTCCAGCTTTGGCGAAATATTCGGCGTGCCGATCAACCAGACGCTGTCCGCCCTCGCCTTTTTCGATCGCGACGTCAAAGCCATGAGCCGCTTCCCGATTGAATACGCCGACTACGCCGGTCACTATGCCCAGCGCTCGCTGCGTCGTTGGGAAGCGCTGCACACGCTGCAAACGGACGTTATTGATAAAGTGATCGACTATCAGCAGCAGATCGGGCCGGTAGTACAAACTTTCCCGCTGCTGGAAAAAGCCACCAGCCGCCAGAGCGCAGCGCTGGATGTGGCTGGCGTGAATATCGGCGAGATCGGCGAGGCGGCAACCGTCACGCTGCAGGCGCAGGATGAGCTGGGCCTTGAAATCGGCGAGCTGGAAAGAATTTCGCAGGGCATTACGCAAATCACCAGCGGCATCAGCACCATTGCCGACCAGACCAACCTGCTGGCGCTGAATGCCGCGGTGGAAGCCGCCCGCGCCGGATCGGCCGGTCGCGGCTTTGCCGTGGTAGCAGAAGAGGTACGCCGCCTGGCCCGCTCTTCTAAAGAACAGGCCGACGCCACGCGTGAAAGCATCAACGAGACAGTAGCGACCATCGCGCGGATTAAAAAGACGGCTTCTAAAACCGTTGCCACCACGGAAGATATGGCGCAAAAAAGCCACGCAGCACGCGGGCAGATCGCCAGCCTCAGCGAGCAAAACAGCGCCGAGCGCAGCGGGATGGTCGAAAATATCGACCGACTGAAAAACGCTGCCGACGGCCTGGACGCCATGCATAAAGCGGTGGCGCAGCTGACGGTGCTCCAGGAACTGGTGCGTTCCTGATCCTGTGCGCGAGGCCCGCTGCGGCCTCACGCATTTTTATACTTTTTTTATATTTTCCCGCCGCATTTTTGCAAAATCTTTGCGGCCCACTTTTTACACTCATGGCGAAATGACTCTCTTAATGAGGTGAACCGTGAGTGTTGTAGTAATAACCGGCGTGCTGCTGGTAGCGTTGTTGCTGGGCTATCTGATTTATGCCCTGATTAACGCGGAGGCCTTCTGATGGCGGCTTCCGCATTGTTAATAGCGAGCTATCTGGCGGCGCTGCTGCTGCTGGCCTGGCCGCTGGGTCGGCTGATAGCCCGCCTGATCGATCCCCGTCCCTTACCTTTTGTCGGCGGTGTTGAAACCGCCCTCTGGCGCCTGGCCGGTCTGCGCGGTGAAATGCGCTGGCAAACCTATCTGCTGGCTATATTGCTGTTTAATGCGATGGGCTTTGCCCTGCTGCTGGCGATCCTGCTGTTACAAGGCTCGCTGCCTTTAAATCCGCAGCATTTTCCCGGCCTGAGCTGGGATTTGGCGTTAAACACCGCCGTCTCTTTTGTCACCAATACCGACTGGCAGGCTTACGCTGGCGAATCGTCGCTGAGCTATTTCAGCCAGATGGCCGGGCTGACGGTGCAAAACTTTCTCTCGGCCGCCAGCGGCCTGGCCGTCGCTTTCGCTCTAATCCGTGCGTTTGCACGTCGCTCCTCGGCCACGTTGGGCAACGCCTGGCAGGATCTCGGCCGTATCGTCCTCTGGCTGCTGCTGCCGCTTTCGCTGCTGTTTGCGCTGCTGCTGATCCAACAGGGCGTGGTGCAAAGCTTCTCCGCCTATCTGCCTTTCACCAGCCTTGAAGGCGCGAAGCAGCTGCTGCCGATGGGACCGGTCGCCTCGCAGGAAGCGATCAAGCTGCTGGGCACCAACGGCGGCGGTTTCTTTAACGCCAACTCGGCACATCCGTTTGAAAACCCTACCGATATCAGCAATTTTGCGCAGATGCTGGCTATTTTCCTGATCCCGGCGGCGCTCTGTTTCGCCTTTGGCGAAGCGGTCGGCGACGCCCGTCAGGGACGGGTGATCCTGGCGGCGATGACGCTGATTTTTGTGCTCTGCGCCAGCGCGATGTTCTGGGCGGAGCTACAGGGCAACCCGACGCTGCGGGCGCTGGGCGTTGACGGAACCAACCTGGAAGGTAAAGAGAGCCGTTTCGGCGTGTTGGCAAGCGGCCTGTATGCGGTGGTCACCACGGCAGCCTCATGCGGCGCGGTCAACGCCATGCACGACTCTTTCACCGCGCTGGGCGGCATGATCCCGATGTGGCTGATGCAGATTGGCGAAGTAATCTTCGGCGGCGTGGGTTCGGGGCTTTACGGCATGCTGCTGTTCGTGCTGCTGGCGGTGTTTATCGCCGGGCTGATGATTGGCCGCACGCCGGAATACCTGGGCAAAAAGATCGACGTGCGCGAAATGAAAATGACGGCGCTGGCGATCCTGGTAACGCCCGCGCTGGTACTGCTCGGCAGCGCGCTGGCGATGATGAGCGACGCCGGACGCGCGGCGATGCTGAACCCCGGCGCGCACGGCTTCAGCGAAGTGCTTTACGCCCTTTCGTCCGCCGCCAACAACAACGGCAGCGCCTTTGCCGGTCTGTCAGCCAATACGCCGTTCTGGAACCTGCTGCTGGCCTTCTGCATGTTGGCGGGCCGCTTTCTGGTGATTGTGCCGGTCATGGCCATTGCCGGATCGCTGGTAGCTAAAAAAATCCAGCCGGTCAGCAGCGGCACCCTGCCCACGCACGGCCCGCTGTTTGTCGGCCTGCTGATCGGCACCGTGCTGCTGACCGGCGCGCTTACCTTTATCCCCGCTCTGGCTTCCGGCCCGATAGCGGACCACCTGATGCACATGGAGCGTACCCGATGAACCGTAAACAATTGGCTCTGTTTGAGCCTTCGCTGCTGCGCCAGGCGCTGGTTGACGCGGTGAAAAAACTGTCGCCGCAGGCTCAGTGGCGCAATCCGGTGATGTTTGTGGTCTGGATCGGCAGCGTGCTGACCACGCTGCTGGCGATAGCGATGGCCTGCGGCCTGGCGGGCGACGCCAGATTTACCGCCGCCGTCAGCCTGTGGCTCTGGTTTACCGTGCTGTTCGCCTGTTTTGCCGAGGCGCTGGCGGAAGGCCGCAGCAAGGCGCAGGCCAGCAGCCTGAAAAGCGTGCAGAAAACCGCTTTTGCTCTGCGGCTGAAAGAGGCCCGCCACGATGCGCCAACGGAAAAAATCGCCGCCAGCGAACTGCGCAAAGGCGACATCGTGCTGGCCAGCGCAGGCGATATCATCCCCTGCGATGGCGAAGTTATCGAGGGCGGCGCGTCGGTGGATGAAAGCGCCATTACCGGCGAGTCGGCGCCGGTTATCCGTGAGTCGGGCGGCGATTTCGCTTCGGTCACCGGCGGCACCCGTCTGCTTTCCGACTGGCTGGTGATCCGCTGTACCGCCAATCCCGGCGAAACCTTTCTCGACAGCATGATCGCCATGGTCGAAGGTGCCAGCCGCCGCAAAACGCCTAACGAGGTCGCGCTGACCATTCTGCTGATTGCGCTGACGCTGGTCTTTCTGCTGGCGACCGCTACCCTTTGGCCCTTCTCGGCCTGGAGCGGCACGCCGGTCAGCGTGACCGTGCTGATTGCGCTGCTGGTCTGCCTGATCCCCACCACCATCGGCGGCCTGCTCTCCGCCATTGGCGTTGCCGGGATGAGCCGAATGCTGGCGGCCAACGTGATCGCCACCAGCGGCCGCGCCGTAGAGGCAGCGGGCGACGTCGATATCCTGCTGCTGGACAAAACCGGCACCATTACGCTCGGCAACCGTCAGGCTTCCGACTTTCTGCCCGCCAGCGGCATTGCGGAGCAGCGGCTGGCGGATGCGGCGCAGCTGGCTTCGCTGGCCGATGAAACGCCGGAAGGCCGCAGCATCGTGGTGCTCGCCAAGCAGCGCTTTAACCTGCGTGAACGCGATTTGCAGCAGCTACAGGCGACGTTTATCCCCTTTACCGCCCAGACGCGAATGAGCGGTATTAACCTGCCGGAACGCAGCATTCGCAAAGGCTCGGCCGACGCGATCCGTCGCCATGTGGTCGCCAGCGGCGGTCAGTTCCCGGCGGAGATGGATGAAAAGGTCAACGAAGTCGCGCGCCAGGGCGGCACGCCGCTGGTAGTGGCGGAAAACCTTGAGGTGCTGGGCGTGATCGCGCTGCGGGATATCGTTAAAGGCGGCATCAAAGAGCGCTTCGGCGAGTTACGCAAAATGGGCATCCGCACCGTGATGATCACCGGCGATAACCCGCTGACCGCCGCCGCTATCGCCGCTGAGGCGGGCGTGGACGACTTTCTTGCCGAAGCGACGCCGGAAGCGAAGCTGGCGCTGATCCGCCAGTATCAGGCCGAGGGCAGACTGGTGGCGATGACCGGCGACGGCACCAACGACGCGCCCGCGCTGGCGCAGGCCGACGTGGCGGTGGCGATGAACTCCGGCACCCAGGCGGCGAAAGAGGCGGGCAACATGGTGGATCTGGATTCCAGCCCGACCAAGCTGATTGAGGTCGTGCATATCGGCAAACAGATGCTGATGACGCGCGGCTCGCTGACTACCTTCAGCCTCGCCAACGACGTGGCGAAATACTTTGCCATTATCCCGGCGGCGTTTGCGGCCAGCTACCCGCAGTTCGGCGCGCTGAACGTGATGCATCTGCATTCGCCTTCGTCGGCCATTTTAAGCGCGGTGATCTTTAACGCACTGATCATTATCTTCCTGATCCCGCTGGCCCTGCGCGGCGTCAGCTATAAGCCGCTCAGCGCCGCCGCGCTGCTGCGCCGCAACCTGGGGCTGTATGGCCTGGGCGGGCTGGCTCTGCCGTTTATCGGCATCAAACTTATCGATCTGCTTCTTCAGCTGTAGGAGGTTTACCGTGTCGCAACTGCGTCCCGCGCTTTTTATGATGGCTTTTTTACTGCTGCTGACCGGCGGCGTTTACCCGATGGTCACCACCCTGCTGGGCCAGTGGCTCTTTCCGCAGCAGGCGGGCGGCTCGCTGCTGTTGCTTGACGGCGAGGTTCGCGGCTCACGGCTGCTGGGCCAGGCGTTCAGCCAGGCAAAATATTTTCAGGGACGACCGTCGGCGACGGCGGAAACCCCTTATAATCCGCTGGCGAGCGGCGGCAGCAACCTCGCGCCCGGCAATCCCGCGCTGGATAAGCTGTTTGCCGATCGGCTGGCGGCCGCCCGCGCAGAAAACCCGGACGCCAGCGGTCGGGTGCCGGTCGATCTGCTGACCGCCTCCGCCAGCGGACTGGATAACGGCATCTCACCGGAGGCGGCGCGCTGGCAGACGCCGCGCGTGGCGAAAGCGCGCCAGCTGTCGCCCGAAACGATTAGCGGCCTTATCGCCGCGCACACCCGCTATCCGCTGTTCAGTTTCAGCGGCCAGCCGTATGTTAACGTGCCCGAACTGAATCTTGCTCTGGATGCGCTCCGCACAAAATAAGGAACCGGCATGGCCGATATGCTTCGCCCCGATCCCGATCGCTTACTGCAACAGACCCGCGAGCGGCCGCGCGGGAAACTGAAAATTTTCTTCGGCGCCTGCGCGGGCGTCGGCAAAACCTGGGCGATGCTTCAGGAGGCGCGGCGGCTGCATGCGCGCCAGCTGGACGTGCTGATAGGCGTGGTGGAAACGCACGGCAGGCAGGAGACGGCGGCGCTGCTGCAGGGCCTGCCGCGCCTGCCGCCGCAGCAGCGCCAGCATCGGGGCCGTCAGGTTGAGGAGTTCGATCTGGACGCCGCGCTTGCGCGTCATCCCGCCGTGATTTTGATTGACGAGCTGGCGCACAGTAACGCGCCCGGCTCCCGTCATCCCAAACGCTGGCAGGATGTGAAAGAGCTGCTGGCGGCCGGGATCGACGTGCTGACCACCGTCAACGTGCAGCATCTGGAAAGCCTGAACGACGTGGTCAACGGCGTTACCGGCATTCAGGTGCGCGAGACGCTGCCCGACCCGTTTTTCGACGCCGCCGATGAGATAATCCTGGTGGATTTGCCGCCGGACGATCTGCTGCTGCGCCTTAAACAGGGCAAGGTGTATACCGGCGACCGCGCTGACCGGGCGGCCGAGCACTTTTTCCGCAAGGGCAACCTGATTGCTTTACGCGAGCTGGCGCTGCGGCGCACCGCCGATCGGGTAGATAACCAGATGCAGGCCTGGCGGGACGGGCGCGGGCGGGACAAAGTGTGGCACACGCGGGATGCGGTGCTGCTTTGCGTGGGCTACGACGAAGGCAGCGAAAAGCTGGTGCGCACCGCCGCGCGGCTGGCGGCCAGGCTGGGCAGCGAATGGCACGCGGTCTGCGTGGAAACGCCTGGCTGGCTGCGGCTGACGCAGCAGCAGCGCCGCACCGCGCTGGCTTCGCTGCGGCTGGCGCGTCAGCTCGGTGCGGAAAGCGCCGTATTGGCCGACGCCTCTGCGGATAAGGCGATTGCGCGCTACGCTCGCGATCACGATCTGGGCAAAGTGGTGCTGGGACGCGGCAGGGGTCGTCATCTGTTCCGCTCGTCTTCGCTGGCCGATCGCCTTGCCGCCCGCGCGCCAGAACTCGACCTGGTGATCGTTGCGCCCGGCGACAGGCCAGCCGCCGCCGCGCCGCCGCAAAGACAGGCTCGACGCTGGCGTCAGGGCATACGCGGCTGTCTGCTCGCCACGGCGCTCTGCGCGCTGATTACCTTTATCGCCAGCCACTGGCTGCTGGCTTTCGATCCCGCCAACCTGGTGATGCTCTATCTGCTGGGCGTAGTGGTAGTGGCGCTCCAGGCCGGACGCTGGCCCTCGGTGTTCGCCACAATAATCAACGTTGTCAGCTTCGATCTCTTTTTTGTCGCGCCGCGCGGTACGCTGGCGGTTTCTGACGCGCAATATCTGTTAACCTTTGGCGTGATGCTCAGTGTCGGGCTGCTGGTTGGCAACCTGACGGCGGGCGTGCGCTATCAGGCGCGCATTGCTCGCTATCGTGAAAGACGCACCGGCCAGCTTTACGCCCTTTCCAGCACGCTGGCGAAGGCCCGCAGCGCGCAGGAAGTAGCGGCGGCAAGCCAGCACGCCGTTTATACTATTTTTCATGCCGACAGCGCGCTGCTGCTGCCTGACGAAAACGACAGGCTGGTGCGGCAGCTGCCCGCACCAAACGTAATGAGCTGGGACGAAGGCATTGCCCGCTGGAGTTTCGTGCAGCGTGAACCGGCGGGCGCCGGAACCGATACGCTGCCCGGCGTGCCTTATCAGATCCTGCCGCTGCGCGCCGCAGAGAAAAGTCTTGGCGTGATGGTAATCGCGCAGCAAACGCCGCCCGCGCTGCCTGAACAGCAGCAGCTGCTGGAAACGGTGCTGCTACTGACCGCCAGCGCGCTGGAGCGTTTACAGCTGACGGCCAGCGAAGAGCAGGCGCGCGTAATCGGCGAGCGTGAGCAGCTGCGCCATTCGCTGCTGGCCGCCCTTTCTCACGATCTGCGCACGCCGCTTACCGTGCTTTTCGGCCAGGTGGAGATCCTGACGCTGGATCTGGCCTCGGCCAGGCTGCCTCAGGCTCGCCAGGCAAGCGAAATCCGCCAGCATGTGCTGCGGCTGACGCGGCTGGTGAATAATCTGCTGGATATGGCCCGTCTACAGACCGGCGGCTTTCATCTGAAGCGTGAATGGCTGACGCTGGAAGAGGTAATCGGCAGCGCGCTGGCGACGCTGGATCCGGGCGGCAGGCAGCCCGTTACGCTGGAGATGGCCGATCCGCTGGCACTGGTTCACGTTGACGGCCCGCTGTTTGAACGGGTGCTGATCAACCTGCTGGAAAACGCCATGAAATATGCAGGCGCAGCGGCGCAAATCGGCATCAGGGCGCAGACGCGTCCGGGCGAGCTGACGATCGAAGTCTGGGACAGCGGCCCCGGCTTGCCCGCTGGTCAGGAGCAGGCGCTTTTTGCTAAATTCACTCGTGGCGATCGGGAATCGGCCATTCCCGGCGTGGGGCTGGGTCTGGCAATCTGTCAGGCGATCGTCGAGGTGCATAACGGCGTGATTACCGCCCATCAACGTCCGCAGGGCGGCGCGAGCTTCAGGATTAGCCTGCCGCAGGCGCCGCTGCCGGACATAGCAGAAACAGGTGAAGCGCTGTGACAACCGTATTGATTATTGAAGATGAAAAAGAGATAAGCCGCTTTCTGCGCATCGCGCTGGAAGGCAGCGCCCTGCGCGTCTTCGATGCCGGCACGCTACAGCGCGGCCTGCTGGAGGCCGCTACCCGCAAACCGGATCTGGTGATCCTGGATTTAGGGCTGCCGGACGGCGACGGCCTGACCTTTCTTAAAGAGTTCCGCCAGTGGAGTCAGAAGCCGGTAATTGTGCTCTCCGCCCGCAGCGAAGAGGAAGATAAAATTGCCGCGCTGGATGCGGGAGCCGATGACTATCTTACCAAGCCTTTCGGCATCGGCGAGCTGGAGGCGCGCCTGCGGGTAGCGCTGCGACGCACGACGCACGATACGCAAAGCGATCCGGTTTTCGCCTTTTCCGATGTGCAGGTCGACCTGGCAGCAAGGCGCATTACGCGTGCGGGCGAGGAACTCCATCTGACGCCAACCGAATTCAGGCTACTTGCCGTACTGCTTAACAATCACGGCAAGGTGATGACGCAGCGGCAGCTGCTGGTACAGGTTTGGGGGCCTAACGCCTCGGAGCACAGTCACTATCTGCGCATCTATATGGGCCACCTTCGGCAGAAGCTGGAAGAAGATCCGGCCCGGCCTCGCCATCTGCGCACGGAAACCGGCGTCGGCTACCGATTTATGCTCTGAGCATAATTTGTTACATTCCTTTATGCGGCGGAAAATTAATATCCGTCCTGCCTCACAGTTTATTATCCGTAGGAAGGTTAGCCTGCAAAAGCAATTCGCTTAAATGATGTTATGCATTGTTAAGGATAATGATGAAAAAGATATTTACTACGGCGGTTACCCTCGCCGGATGGCTGGCTGCTTTTATGCTTCCGGCCGACGCGGCACTTTCTGTGACCCAGCGCACCGATATCAGGCCCGCAAAATTTAAATCCGCCCGCATTATTTTTAACGGCGATATTACGGCAAATAAATCGCTGGAGTTTATCGACGCGTTGGACAAGCTGCATTACGCCTCGCCAGGGCTGAAAGAGATTACACTATATATCAACAGCTATGGCGGTGATATGGACAGCGGCTACCTGCTTTATCAGGCGATAAAAAATGCGGCCATTCCCATTGCGGCCGTTAATATTTCGATGACCGCTTCTTCGGCTACGCTGATGTATTGCGCAGCAAAAAAAAGGCTGGCTATGCCTTTAGCGACTTTCCTGTTACATCCGGCTGCGGTAGAAAACCTGAATCGCCAGTATATCAAGCCTGACGAGCTGGCATCGTTAAAACAGTTAAGCAACAAGGGCAATGTTATTTTTGAGCAAATTTATCGTCAATGTACCAATTTAAACGACGATGAAATCGCTTCTTTGCTGGCCAGTGAATCTACAAGGCTGCTACTGAATGCCGGCCAGGCGATCGAGCGCAAAATGGCGGAAGGCATAAGCGAAGGACTGGCTCAGGCCGATATTTCTGTAATCGTCACTGATGACAAAGCGTAAAATTAAACAGGGAATGGTAAATGAGAAAGCTATTAATATCGTTGACGCTGGTTACTCTTTTTATTTCTGGCTGCGCCATCGAAAACTTAAATCCTGACGGGGTAAACCCCTCGTCTGCACCGACTATGCCTTCACCACTGGCGAAACCGACTAAACAACAGCGTGGCGCGATTATGTCGGGTGAAAACCCGGACTGGCGTGAAGCACCCGGCCCGGTTGTACCCCGTAGTCAAAAAAACAGGCATGGTTTTTAGCAGCAAAAGAAGCACAGGTCGTGCTGGTTTTGCTCGCTTTTTGACGCTTATATCGGCAATTTCATTTTTGGGCAGGTCATCAGCTTACGCTGCGCCACAGGTCGTCAGAGCATTTCAGGGACACTGGCCGCAGCGTCGCTGGCTTGCCTGTTACCATTGAACAGGCTGACGCTGAGCGGAGTATTTTCATTGGCCAGTGCGTTTTTATTGGCCAGACTGCTGCCAGTGGCTTATTCGTTTTCGTTGCACGGGTTATTGACGCTGGCCCGATGGCTGGCGTTGGACGGGCCATTCACCGTTGGCGTTACATATTGCACCCTGCTCTTGCCTGCATGTAAATACTTTAATTTTGAAAACTCAGCGCAACTATAGCCAATGATTCCGAATATCCAGCGACGCTATCGGTAATTTTATATTCAGCACGATGAAATAATATATATGCACATCAAATTAAAAAATTACCATCCTACAAAAAAACTCACCCGCACAGCTAACATTGTTCAGTAAAATATATTATTAGATTGACCCCTGGCGTGTAATAAAATAAAAATAGTAACTACCAGCACGGAAGGCGTAGCTGCAAGGATAATCCCCCATAGCTTTACCGGCCGCTGTAGATTGGTCAGAAAAAATACCAGCCGCATTAGCGCAACAGCGACCGTAATCTTAATGATGACAAATGGCAGGATAAAGCATTCGGTTTCCCTGCGATATTTGTAAAAATCAAAGGAAAAATAAACGCACCTGAATTCACCTACTTCACTCCGATATTCAGCTGAGGAGCTGAAGTAAAATTAAACATACAATGATAAATTTTATTAAAGGATAATCCTCTCATTTGACAGCAGGCGTACCTCTGACAACGGGCCTGACAACCCATCCCCGCAGATTTCAATGCAATTAAAAATAAAATTTTGTTTTTAATTCATACAACATCATGCCTTACCAAAAAAGATGACTTACTGTCGTAAACCCTCTTAATCAAACCCGAAAATCGCGCGCCTTTACCATTATTTTTGCAGCTGAACGTGACAACCATCACGTTTGTGCCAGGCTTATGTTTTCGAATCAACACCGATGAAGGAGTACATCATGAGCGAACAAACTAAAAAGTCCTTGCTGACCGTTGACTATCCGACCCCGCCATTCCCGGAACAGCCTCAGCAGGCGCCAGGCCTTGCCAGCAAAATGATCCCACAACCCGATCACGGTGAAAAAACCTATCGCGGCTCTGGCCGTTTGCAGGGACGTAAAGCGCTTATTACCGGCGGTGATTCCGGTATCGGTCGTGCCGTTGCTATTGCCTATGCCCGTGAAGGCGCAGACGTGGCCATCGGTTACCTGCCGGAAGAAGAATCCGACGCGGCGGAAGTGATTAAGCTTATCGAGGCGGAAGGCCGTAAAGCGGTTGCACTGCCGGGCGATATTCGTTCCGAAGAGTTTTGTAAAAAGCTGGTCAGCGACGCGGTAAGCCAGCTGGGCGGCCTGGATATTCTGGTGAACAATGCCGGACGACAGCAGTATAACGAGTCTATCCGCACGCTGAGCACCGAAGATTTTGATGCGACGTTCAAAACCAACGTCTACGCCATGTTCTGGATCACCAAAGCGGCGGTGGATCATATTCCACGCGGTGGCGCCATTATTAACACCTCTTCCGTGCAGGCCTATAGCCCAAGCGCTATCCTGCTGGACTATGCGCAGACCAAAGCCTCTATCGCCGCCTTTACCAAAGCGCTGGCGCAGCAGCTGGGCGAAGAAGGCATCCGCGTTAATGCGGTTGCGCCTGGTCCATACTGGACGCCGTTGCAGTCCAGCGGCGGTCAGCCGCAGGAAAAAGTGAAGCAGTTTGGCGGCAGCGCGCCGCTGGGCCGTCCGGGACAGCCTGCGGAGATCGCCCCGCTTTACGTGACGCTGGCCTCAACGGAAACCAGCTATACGTCCGGCCAGGTCTGGTGCTCCGACGGCGGTACCGGCACGCTGTAATAGTCACAGCTGATATAATGGCCGCCTGCGGGCGGCTTTTTTGTGCGTGGCGACCGCTGATTAGGCCAGCTACGGCCCCCGTACAGATATCGCCATCGGCCTCTTCGCCAGCGCCAGAATCATCTGCCAATATTTACATAGCAAATCTGTCTCTAATCATCGCCCCGCAGCGCATCGACGGCTCGGGCAAAGAAGTCTCTGCCGCCAAAATTACCCGACTTCAGCGCCAGCGCTACAGGCTGCCTGCCGCGCGACACCATCGACGGAACGCCGGTATCTATTTCTGCGCCGATAGTCAGCGCGCCCAGCCCTAATGCACTGACCACCGCCCCGGACGTCTCGCCGCCGCCGACCACAATCCGTCGCGTGCCGGCCGCCACCAGCTGCTGCGCGGTTTCGCCGAACAGGCTGTCCAGCGCGGCCGCTACCCGCTCGCGACCATACTGCTCCTGCACGCGTTTTACGGCCTCGGGATCGCCGGAGGAATAGACCAACGGCGCGCGGCCCTGATGCTCGGTGATAAAGGCCACCAGCTGCGCCGGTCCCGTTTCGCCGCTCAGCACGTCTTTGACCTCAATCATCATTACAGGATGGTTTTTCTGATGTTCGGCTATCTGTAAACGCGTCGCGCCGGAACAGCTGCCGACCAGGATAGCTTCCGGCCCGTCGATAAGGGGAGCCTGCGCCTGTTTCCCTTTTGCCCGCCCCTGAGCGATGAAATTATGCGGCAAGGCCAGCGCAATCCCCGATCCGCCCGTAACGAGTTTCGCGCCCTGGCAGGCGCGGCCGAGGGTAGTCAGATCGTGCTCGCTAATCGCGTCCACAATCAGTAGGGTGCGCGTCTGCGGCTCGTTGATAGCCTGCTGTAAAACCTGGCTGCCCTGCACTACGGTCTGCCACGCAATATGTGCAACCGGGTTGGCGCTTTGCCGCCGCAGCACGCGCCGCAGATCCGCATCCGTCATCGGCGTCAGCGGATGATGCTCCATGCCGGACTCGTTCAGCAGCTTATCCTGTACAAAAAGATGCCCCTGATAAACCGTACGTCCCAGCGCCGGGAAAGCCGGGCACATTACCACGCTGCGGACTTCCAGCAGCGCCGCCAGCGCGTCCGTTACCGGCCCGATGTTGCCGCTATCCGTAGAATCGAAAGTAGAGCAATATTTGAAAACGATCTGTTCGCAGCCCTGATCCAGCAGCCAGCGGCAGGCCGCCAGCGACTGCTCCACGGCCTCGCTGGCGGCAACGGAGCGGCTTTTTAACGCCACCACGCCCGCTTCTACATCCGCGTCGGCGGGCATCGTCGGTACGCCGGAATACTGCGTGGTGTTAAGTCCGCCCTCGCCGACCAGGCCTTTCGCCAGCGTCACCGCGATATCGCTGGCGCCGGTAAAATCATCTGCAATTACGCCAATTAGCATCCTTTACCCCTTAGCCGCAGCAAGTACGCTGGCCTTCATGCGTTTAACGGCGGCGTGCGGTGCGGTCAGCACCGGGATCGTGACCTGCTGACGCACGCTCTCGGCCGCGCGGGAAGTGGAAAAATGCGCCAGTATAATCACGTCGCAGTGCGCCAGCTCTTTCGCCCGCGCCGCCACCAGGCGGTTATGACTCTCCGCATCGCCTCTTTTCAGCAGGTCGATGGCGTCCTCCACCAGCACCGTGGTCAACTTCGCTTTCGAGCCCTGCTGCGCCACGTAGTCGGTAAATTCATCGGTCATGGTTTTCACCGCCGGGCCAAAAGTCGCCAGCATGCCGATATGGTTACCCTGCGCCACCGCCTCCATAAACATTGCTTCATTAGGTTTATGCACCGGCACCGGCAGTTCTTCGCTTAAGCGGTCGATGGCCGGGCCAAACGCGGAACAGGTAATTAAAATGCCCTGCGCCTGCTGGGCAAAGCCATATTTTCCCAGCTGCACAAAGCGGTCGATCATCCCGGCGGAAAGCTCGCTTTCTCTGGCGCGATCGAGAGAAAGCCCGTCATCAAGCAGGTTGACCGTTTTCGCCTCCGGCCAGACCTCGCTGAATGCAGTATGAATAGGCGCCATCGCTACCGGCGTGGCGTGCAGTAAAACAATTCTGTTCATGAGCTTCTCCTGGAAGGCGTCGGCCGAGCGCACGGCGATGACCTAATGTAAGGGCTTACAAATGTCGCTGTAAAGTGAACTCCGTCACATAAATAGGCGATGATGCAGCCAGACTGTTATTGAAATGTTAGAGATGATTAGCCAGAATTGAAAGCGCTTACAAAATAAATTGCCTTTATCCGTTTATGACGCTGTGCGTCTAACCCCTGGATCCGAGAACGCTTATGACTTCATCTGCTAATACTCCTTCTGCCGCCGTCGTCCCGCCAGGTGCGGCGCCTACCGTCGGCAATCCGGCGCTGAAGAAGGTGCCCCGCCATTTTCGCGATTTGCTGGCGCTGGATGATTTTGAACGACACGCCCGGCGGCGCCTGCCGGATATGATTTATCAATACGTGGCGGGCGGTGTCGAAACGGGCCGTGGAATTGCCGGTAATTTCGAGGCCTACCGTCAATACACTTTTGTGCCGCGCATGTTCCGTGATGTCTCCGGCCGCGATCAGCGCACCACCCTGTTTGGCCACACCTACCACCATCCTTTCGGCGTTGCGCCTCTTGGCGGCGCCTCTTTTGTCGCTTACCAGGCGGATATCGCGCTGGCGAAAGCGGCCAGGGCGATGAACGTGCCGATGATCCTTAGCGCCTCGTCGCTAATCAAGCTGGAGGATGTCCACGCTGCCAACCCAGACGCCTGGTTTCAGGCCTATCTGGCGGGCGATCAGCCACGTATCGACAGGCTGCTGGATCGCGTCGCCGCGGCGGGCTACCAGACACTGGTGGTCACCGGCGATACGCCGATGCTGGGCAATCGCGAGCACAACACGCGCAGCGGCTTCAGTATGCCGATTAAAATTACGCCGAAGGTCGCGCTGCAAAGCGCCATGAAGCCACGCTGGCTGCTGGGCACGGTTGCGCAAACCTTTCTGCGCCACGGCGCGCCGCATTTTGAAAATACCGATGCCGAGCGCGGGCCGCCGATGATGTCCAGCAAGGTACGCAATACCCACGCCCGCGACAAACTCAACTGGAAAAACGTCGAGGCAATACGCAAAAAATGGCGCGGCAACCTGGTAATCAAAGGCCTGATGTCGCCGGAAGACGCCTTTATCGCCCGGGATCTGGGCGCGGATGCGGTGATCCTGTCCAATCATGGCGGCCGCCAGCTGGATCATACCGTGCCGCCGCTGCTGACCCTGCCGGAGATCGCGGCGAAGAAAGGCGCGATGAAGGTCATTATCGACAGCGGTATCCGGCGCGGCACCGACGTAATGAAAGCGATGGCGCTGGGCGCGGATTTTGTCTTCCTGGGCAGACCGTTCCTTTACGGCGCCGTCATCGGCGGCCAGGCGGGCGTGGAGCACGCCATGCATATTCTGCGTGATGAAATTGATCGCGATCTGGCGCTGATCGGCGTTCGCACGCCCGGCGAGCTGGACAGCAGCTATCTGCGTAAAACAGGCTAAGGAACAGGTTATGAGCAACGGAACACTTCGTCTTTTCAGCGTGCTGGCTATTCGCGCGCCCTTCGCCGCCGTGGAACAGGCCTGGCTGCGTAGCCACGGCGACCCGCTGACTATTGACTGGAAGCCAACCTCGGTTATTGAAAAAAATATTGCCGACGGCGCAACGGCGGACGCGGTCATCGTGACCAAAGAGGCGATGGACAGGCTTATCGACCAGGGCGTGGTGGCGGCCGACAGCCGGGTGGAGCTGGTGGATTCGCCGCTTGGCCTGGCGATGCTGCCCGATGCCGTTGCGCCCGATATCAGCAGCGTGGCGTCGTTTACCCGGGCGCTGCTGGCGGCGAAATCGGTGGCTTATTCGCTGGGCGGCGCAAGCGGCATCTATTTTCAGGCGCTGTTAAAACAATTAGGGATTGAAGAGGCGATCAACGCGCGCGCCACCACTATCGCAGAAGGTTTTACCGCCGCGCAGCTGCTGGAGGGCACGGCGGATATCGCCGTTCAGCAAATCAGTGAGCTGCTGATGGTGAAAGGGATCAAGGTCATTGGCCCGCTACCGCCGGGCGCGCAGAAGGTGCTCTCCTTTTCCGGCGGCGTTTTTAACCGGGCGGCCAGGCCAGAGGCCGCCGCCGCCCTGCTCAATTTTTTACGAGAAAAAGAGGCAATGCAGGCCTTTGCGGACTATGGGCTGACGGCGCGGAACTAAGCGGCACCTGGCAGTCTTTAGCGGTCTACGCACTAACGGCACGAGGCTGAGCGGCGCCTGGCAGACTTTTTCGGCCTGCGCACCGACGGCGCGGAACTAAGCGGCGCACGGTTTAGCCTTTGGCGGCGCGCGGTGCGGAGCCGGTGCTGCCGCGCACGATCAGCTCGGGTTTAAGCAGAGTCTGCACGGGCGCGGTTTCGCCATTCAGCGTGGCGAGCAGATAGTCTGCCGCGACCTCACCGATGCGATCCAGCTCCACGCGCATGGTGGTCAGCGGATGCTCCAGATGCTCGGCATATTCATAGTCATTGAAGCCGGTAATCGAAATATCGTTCGGGATGCGCAGATAGCGCTCGCTGGCCGCCCGCATCGCGCCAAAGGCCAGCAGATCGTTACCGCAGATCACCGCCGTCGGCGGATTTGGCCCGTCCAGCAGGCGGAACATCGCCTCGCGCGCTTCGTTCATGGTAAAGGCACTGTTGATCAGATTGGCCTCGTCCAGCGTCAGCCCCGCCGCTGCCAGCGCCTGCCGCGTGCCGGTAATACGATCGGAAACGCGATCGTTGGACGGCGGCGTCCCGACGATCACGGCAAAGACTTTATGCCCCAGCGCCAGCAGGTGCGCGGTCAGCTCGCCTGCCGCCAGCTCGTTGTCGTAGCCCACGCTGGGATAGCGCGCGTCCACGGAAAAGGTCTGGATACAGGGAATATTCTGTTGAGTGATGCGCTCCCACAGGCGCGGGTGGTGGCTGTTGCCCACCAGCATCAGCGCATCGATGCCGTATTCCACCAGCTTATTGACCTCTTTCAGCTCGGTATCGGGATCGAAATCGGAGCTGGCCAGCAACATGGTATAGCCGGACTGGTGGATCTGCTGCTGGAAAGCCGCCAGCGGCCGGGAAAAGGTTTCCGTCGCCAGCGTCGGCACTACCGCACCAATGGTCATGCTGCGGCGAGAAGCCAGCGTGCGGGCGGCGCGGTTAATGACATAGCCCAGCTCTTCGCAGGCGCGCTCAACCGCCTCCCGGCGCGACGGACGGACGGAGGCGCTGCCGTTCAGCACTCGTGAAACGGTAGCGGTGGATACCCCCGCACGCAGGGCGACATCGTCCAGCGAAACGCGGGCGGATGGCGATGGCTTATCGGACATCTTCAGACTCCAGAGCGAAATTAGTGACGTTGCCCACAAAATTTACAGACAACCAATACCTCTATTTGAAAGCGCTTACTTTTTGCTTGACTGAATTTTGTAATCGCTTACTTTTAACATCATATTATCAAATACTGAAAGAACTTTACTTAACCATAACATTCAGGCGGGCGCGCTCGTTCATTACGGCCCCGAAATCATAAAGGAATTCACCATGCGTAGATACCCGCGGATCCGCTGGCTGATGATCGCGTTCTGCTTTTTCGCCATCGCCATCAACTACATAGATCGTATTAATTTAGCCATCGCCGCCCCACATATCAAAAAAGATCTCGGGCTGGACGACACCAGCATGGGGCTGATCCTTGGCGCTTTTTTCTGGACCTATGCGCTGATGCAGATCCCGGCTGGTCGACTGATTGACCGCCTGGGCGCGCGCACCGGCCTGGCTATCGCCGTAGGCTGGTGGTCGCTGTTTACCGTGTTTACCGCTTTTGGCCGCGGCTTTACCTCCATTTTCGCCTCGCGTCTGATGCTGGGCCTGGGCGAATCGGGCGGCTATCCGGGCTGCGCCAAGGTGGTTTACTCCTGGTTCGCCAAAAAGGAGCGCGCCACCGCCAGCGGTATCTTCGATGCTGGCCCGCGCGCGGGCAGCGCCATCGCCCTGCCGCTGGTCGCCTGGCTGATCAGCACCTGGGACTGGGAAACCTCGTTTATCGTCACCGGCGCGCTGGGGCTGATCTGGGTAGCTATCTGGCTGGTTTTCTACCGTGAACCGGAGGAGATGAAAGGCCTGAAGGAGCAGGAGCGCCAGAATCTGCTGGCCGACCGCAGCGTACAGACGCTGGGGAAAAACGAAAAAGTGCATATCGCCGGTCTGTTCCGCTACCGCACCGTCTGGGGAATGATGATCGGTTTCTTCTGCATGAACTTTGCTACCTACTTCTTCGTCACCTGGTTTCCGACCTACCTGACCATGGCGCACGGCTTTTCGCTGAAGGAGCTGGGCACGCTGGGCGCGATCCCGGCGCTGATGGGCATTCCCGGCAGCCTGCTGGGCGGCCTGACCTCCGACTGGCTCTATCGCCGGGGCTTTTCGCTGACCACCGCCCGTAAATCCTGCCTGATTGGCGGCATGCTGCTTTCTTCGGTGATCGCCTTCGCCGCTTTCACCAACAGTATCCCGGTGATCCTGACGCTGTTCTCACTGACCTACGCAGGCCTGGCCTTTACCGCCGCCAATATCTGGACCCTGCCCGCCGACGTCGCGCCCAGCGCGGGCTATGTCGGCACCCTGGGCGGCATTCAAAACTTTGCCGGCAATCTGGCCGGGATCGTCACCGCCTCCTTTACCGGACTGATGCTGACCCTCAGCCACGGCTCTTTCGTGGTGCCGCTGCTGGTGGCGGGCGGTATCTGCCTGTTCGGCGCGCTTAACTTTATGTTTATCATGGGCAAAGTGGAGCCGCTGGCGATAAAAAAAGACGAAACGGCCGGTAAGGTAATGACGGCCGATCACAAAATTTAACCCGGATGCGGAGAGAAGCAATGACTACTGAACAGCAGCTGCGCGAAGAGATCTGCCAGGCAGGCAGAAGCCTTTACGAGCGCGGCTATACCGTCGGCACCGCAGGAAATATCAGCGCTCGTCTGGAAGATGGCTGGCTGATCACCCCTACCGATGCCTGCCTGGGTCGCCTGGTGCCGCAGCAGATCGCTAAGGTCAGTCGTGAAGGCGAATGGCTGTCGGGCGATAAGCCTTCGAAAACGCTGCTGCTGCACCGTCAGGTTTACGACCGTAACCCGGAGGTTCAGGGCGTGGTGCATACGCATTCCACTAACCTGGTCGGGCTGACGCTGGAAGGGGTCTGGCAGCCGGAATGCATTCTGCCGCCGATCACGCCTTACCAGGTGATGAAGGTCGGCCGCATTCCGCTGATCCGCTACTGCCGTCCCGGCGCGCCGCAGGTGGCGGAACAGGTGGCTCAACTCGCCTGCGAAGTGCGCGGCGTGATGCTGGAACGGCTTGGCCCGGTCGTCTGGGGCCGTTCGGTGCTCTCCGCCTGTTTCGCGCTGGAAGAGCTGGAAGAAACCGCCCGCCTGTGGCGGCAGGCAGCGGTGAAACCCCAGCCGCTCGGCGACAGCGACGTCGCGGAACTGTGCGAAGTTTTCGCCGCGCGCTGGTAAGGCTTTTTACCCTACAAGGAAATAATAATGAAAAAAATTTACGCAGGCGTGCTGCTTTCTCTGGCAGCCCTGACGGGCGCGGCTCAGGCGCAAAGCCTGGTGTATGTTTCCAATGCCGAAAGCGGCACCGTTACCGGCTACCAGCTGGATAAAGCGAAAAAAGCGCTGGTACCGATCGGCAGTTTCCCGGCGGGCGCAAAGGCGATGTCTTCCGTTGTCTCACCCGATAAGAAAATGCTTTATGTCTCGGTACGCAGCAAGCCTTACAGCGTGGTGGCTTATCATATCCAGCCCGATGGCCAGCTGGTTAAGGCCAGCCAGTCGCCGCTGCCGGAGAGCATGGCCTATATCTCGCTGGATAAGCAGGGGCGCTTTTTGCTGAGCGCCTCTTACGGCGGCGACTTGTTCAGCATTAATCGCATCGACAGCAACGGTCAGGTGCAGGCGCAGCCGGTACAGGTCGTGCACACCGGCAAGCGCGCGCACGCTATTCAGGTCGATCCCGGCAACCATTTCCTGTTCGTCACGCTGCTGGGTGCCGATCAGCTGTTGCAATACCGCTTTGACGCCGCCAGCGGCAAGGTAACGCCCAACGATCCGCCCTTCGTCAATATTCAGAGCGAGGCGGCAACCGGCCCAAGGCATTTTGTTATTGCGCCCAACGTGGACAAACAGGGCAAGCGCAGCCTCTACGTGCTGACCGAAATGGCGGGCAATATCAGCCAGCTGACGCTGAACGCCGACGGCACCACGACGCCGGTTGCAACGGTAAATTCCGTCTCGCCCAAAGAAGATATGCAGCGCGGTGAAGCGCGACCGCTAACGGGTGACGACGATCTGCCGCCTTCGCATAAGCCACGCATCTGGCAGGCGGATATCCATATCACGCCGGACGGTCGCTTTCTTTATTCCACCGAGCGCACCAGCAGCACCCTGTCCTCTTTTTCCGTCGATCCCCATGACGGGCATCTGACTTACCTCACCAGCATTAAAACCGAGCAGCAGCCGCGCGGCTTCGCTATCGACAGCAGCGGGCGCTTTCTGATCGAGTCCGGACAAAAATCGACCCAGCTTTCGCTCTACTCTATCGATCCGACCTCCGGCGCGCTGACGCTGAACGGCCGTTATGCCACGGGCAAAGGCGCCAACTGGGTATCGCTGGTCGAAGAGTAATTACTACGGGCCCGGACGGGCCTGAATGGCAGTCATAACAGGAGAGAGTATGAAACGCAGACATCCCTTCCTTTCCGCCCTGTGCGCTACGGGCCTGTTCGCCCTGACGGTACCAGCCGGACACGCCGCGGAAAAAGTGGTCGCCACCGATCTGGAGCCGCTGCATCACGTGATCCTGGAAAATCAGTACGTCACCGTGATGCGCGTCATGATCCGCCCCGGCCAGTCCACGCTGTTTCATGAACAGCACCTGGATTATGTGAACACCCATATCAACGGCAGCCTGGTGCATATTTCCTATCCCAACGAGCCGGCTAAAGATACCGAGATGAAAACCGGCAATGTGAAGTTCGGCGCGCATCAGGGCAAATCCGATACCGATAAGGTCACCAACACCGGCACCACGCTGAACCATCAGGTGGCTTTTGAGATTAAACAGAACGGCCCGCAAAACTTTGGCGGCGCGACCCGGCCTGAGCTGCCCGAATTCCAGCAGGTGCTGGATAAAAAAACGGTCAAGGGCTGGAAAGTCACTCTGCAACCGGGCGAAAGCACCACGCTCTATAGCCAACACGGGCCGGGCGTCCGCGTCTTTTTTACCGAAGGCCGCCTGCTGGAGTCGGTGCCCGGTCAGCCTAACCACAATAAAGAAGTCTGGCTGCATCGCGGCGACGCCATCCTGACCCAGCCAGGCCAGGTAGAACTGATCAACGGCGGAGAAACGCCGCTGATCTTTAACGATTACGAGCTGCTTTAACCCGATTGAGGGCATGCGGCACGGCCGTTTGCCCCTGTCCATGATGACGAACCGCCCGGCTACAGGGCGGCAGCATTTTTCTTTTTACAGGAGCATGTCAGGTGAGACGATTAAGTCTGCCTTTGGCGATGAGCCTGATCCTTTTCACCGGGATAACGTCTGCCGCCGTGCAGCCTTCGGGTGATCAAGATCTTATCGCTAAGGGAAAATATCTTGCGCTGGCCGCCGACTGCGGCGCCTGCCACACGTCGCCACAGCAGGGCGCGCCGATGGCGGGCGGCTATGCGATCCACTCACCGCTGGGTGATATCTATGCCAGTAATATTACGCCCTCAACCCGTTACGGCATCGGCGAATACAGCGAGGCGGAGTTTGCGCGGGCAGTGCGTGAAGGCATCGATAAACAGGGGCGCCATCTCTATCCCGCTATGCCTTATACCGCCTACAACAAAATCAGCGACGAGGATATTCACGCCCTGTATCACTATTTTATGCACGGCGTTGCGCCGGTGGATCGCGCCGCGCCGCAGACGCACCTGCCTTTTCCCTTCAGCATCCGCGCGTCAATGCTGGTCTGGAACTGGCTGTTTGCGGAGAACCAGCGCTTTGTGCCGCAGCCGGATAAGTCGCCGGAGATCAATCGCGGCGACTATCTGGTCAACGCGCTGGCCCACTGCGATACCTGCCATACGCCGCGTAATTTTTTGCTGGCGCAGGACAACGATCGCGCCTTTTCCGGCAGCAGCCTGGGTAGCTGGTATGCGCCCAATATCACGCCTGATGCGCAGTCCGGCATCGGCAGCTGGAGCCACGACGAGCTGGCGCGCTACCTGAAAACCGGGCATATCGCCAAAGCCCAGGCCGCCGGGCCAATGGCGGAAGCGGTTGAGCACGGTCTGGCGCATCTTAGCGATGGGGACATCCAGGCGATTACCGCCTGGTTGCGCCAGGTTCCGGCGGTCAACAGCGGCACCGGCCGCGCGCGCGACAGCTATGGTCAGGCTTCGGATGCCGAACAGCGGCTGCGCGGCCAGAGCGGGCAAAACGATCCCGGCTGGCAGGTTTTCAGCGGCAGCTGTGCCAACTGTCATCAGGCCCAGGGTCAGGGTAACGATCGCTACCCTTCCCTGTTTCACAACACGGCCACCGGCGCGCCTCAGCCCGATAATCTGGTTTCCGCCATCCTGTTTGGCGTTCGGCGGGATGATATCGCTATGCCCGCTTTCGGCCCTGATGCCGAATTTACCAATCGCCTCAGCGATCGGCAGATTGCTGACGTCAGCAACTACGTACTGAAAAACTTCGGCAATCCGGCGGTAGTCGTTACGCCTGAACGGGTGAAGCAGCTGCGTGAAGGCGGCGATACGCCTTTACTGGTCAAATTAACCCGTCCCGCCGCGCTACTGGGGTTACTGCTTGTGGTGGTACTTATCGTCGCGGGCCTTGTATTACGCCGTCGAAACAGGAGGCAACATGCAGCCCACTAATCCCGGCCGCCGCCGGCTGCTGAAAGGCATGGCCGCGCTCTCCCTCAGCGCCTGCTGCGCCACTCTTTTTCCGCGTCAGCTTGCCGCGCAGCCCGCTGCCGCCGATTTTAACGCGCTGTCCGCTTTTCTGGTCAGCCGCCCGGTCAGCGCCATTCTCAGCCAGCGTTATTATGCCGCGTTGGAGCGTCACTATGTGGATTTCCCGTCCCGCTTCGCCGCGCTGGCGGATTATCTCGCCGAACGGCGCTTTGCCCACGTCGATGACTTTTTGCAGGCCACGGCCAGCGATACGCCGCTTTTCCGCACCGCCTCGCTGATTATTGGCAGCTGGTACACCGGCGTGGTCGGCGAAGGTGCGAAAAGCGAACTTATCGCCTACGCCGACGCCATGATGTATCAGCCAACGCAGGGCATTCTGGTGGTGCCGACCTATGGCAGCGGCCCGGATTCCTGGGGCAGCAATCCCGAAACGGTTAAAATGGAAGGTCAGCAATGAAAAATATCGATGCCGATGTGATCGTCATTGGCTCCGGCGTCATGGGCGGTCTGGTCGCGACCCAACTGGCAAAGGCGGGAAAATCGGTGATTATCGTCGAAGCCGGCCCGCGCGTTAAGCGTCAGGAAATCGTCGAGCGCTTTCGCAATTCGCCTTTTAAGATGTCCCTCACCAATATGAAACTCCAGGGCGTGGGCTCACCCTATCCCGATTTGCCCCACGTCCCTTCAACCTATGGCGACTACTTACAGCAGGCCGGCCCGGTAAAATACCCGACCAAATACCTGCGCGTGGTTGGCGGCACCACCTGGCATTTTGGCTCCGCGCTGTGGCGCATGATCCCGAACGATTTCAAACTGCAAAGCCTGTATGGCCGGGGCCGCGACTGGCCCATCGCCTATCAGGATCTGGAGCCCTGGTACGGCGAGGCCGAACGAGAGCTGGGCGTGTCGGGCATGGACGGCCAGGATGAGAGCGGACACGGCGGCGAAGCCTGGCCGCCGCGCTCCACGCCTTTTCCGATGAAGGGGCTGGAGCCCAGCTATCTTTTTAAACGGCTTTCCGTCCTGCTGGGCAAAGGCGGCTATCATCCGGTGATGGAGCCGAACGGTCGCGCCACGCGGCCTTATGGTCAGCGCCCGGCCTGCGCGGGCAACAATAACTGCAATCCGGTTTGCCCAATCGCGGCAAAATATGACGGCTCAATGCATATTGATGAGGCGGAGCGTCACGGCGCGAAGCTGCTGGATAACTCGGTGGTTTATAAAATAGAAGCCGATGAGCAAGGTAACATCAGCGGCATCTGGTATCGCCGTCCCGATGGCAGCAACCATCACCTGACCGCTAACTACTTTGTGCTGGCCGCCTACGGGATTGAGTCGCCCAAGCTGCTGCTGATGTCCGCTTCCGAACGCTATCCGCACGGCATTGCCAACAGCTCCGACCAGGTGGGTCGCAATCTGATGGGCCATACCGGCATCAGCATGAACGTAATGATGAATGAGGATGTCTGGCCAGGCCAGGGGCCAACGGAACTGCTGGTTTACCTCAACAATCGCGACGGTGATTTTCGCAAGGATTTCCCCAGCTATAAAATAAAAGTACGTAATACGGTGCCAACGGCGGACTATGCGGCCTCGCTGATTAAGAAAGGCGTGCTCG
Organism: Erwinia plantamica; assembly: GCF_043420595.1. NCBI lineage: Bacteria > Pseudomonadati > Pseudomonadota > Gammaproteobacteria > Enterobacterales > Erwiniaceae > Erwinia > Erwinia plantamica. The sequence goes on along the minus strand of NZ_JBGCUC010000004.1, from coordinate 143,064 downwards.
GCTCAAAGCTGGATGAGGAATTAAAAAGGATGTCGGCGCGTTCGCTTAATTTCGCTATCGACTTTGAGACGCTGCCGCTGGCGGAAAATCGTATCGTCCCCAGCAAAACCAAAAAGGACGCAATAGGGATACCTGTACCAGAAATATATTACAGCGTCACCGACTACTGGCACGCAGGAAAAGAACAGGGCCTGAAGGATTTTGATAAATTTGCTCAGCTACTAAATGCGGATATATCAAAAATTGATACGGGTTATCAGGATCGCCAGCATATTATGGGCACCACAATTATGGGCGATAATCCGGCTGACTCCGTGGTTAACAGACAGTGCCAGAGCCACGACCACCCTAACCTGTTTATCGCCGGCACCAGCGTGATGCCTTCTGCCTCCTGCATGAACCCGACGCTGACCGGCGCCGCGCTGAGTCTGCGCCTGGCCGACTATATGCTGAATACCGTTAAGGTTTAAATTAACGGGTTAGCGTTATTATACGGGCAGCATTAATACCGGCTGCCCGTTATTTCCTGTGCGGCCCATTTGGGCGTTTGGGCATTTGGGCATTAATATGAAGCTGCTTCAGAAAAAATGTAAATCTCATGGCAGTGTTGCAAAAAGCTGAAGCCATCTCGAATATCCAGTGTTAAACTCCCTGGCAGCAGTAAATTCCTTTTTCATTCTTCTCTCGCCGCAATAATATAGCGGCGGGACAGAAAAAGGAGTTCTGCTATGTTTTACGATCGCGTTGCGTTAAGGAAATCGCCGCTCGTGTCCGGGAAGGAAAAACGAGCGCGCGCAAGGGCAAAATCACAGGGAGGAGAGCCGATGAGCAGGCAGGTTAACCGTTTTGACCGGCTGGAACAGGATACGCATCAGATAAAGCTCAATTTAGCGATATTAACCGAGCGGGCCGAAACTTTCGTTACTAAAAACGATTTTAACGCGCTGGCCTCGCGTGCCGATAACTTCGCCACTAAAAGCGATATTCACGAGCTGGCTTCGCAAGCCGAAACGAATACGATTAAAAGCGACCTACAGACGCTGATTGCGCGTGCCGACACCTTTGCGACTAAAAGCGATATTCGCGAGCTGGCTACGCGAGCCGAAATGCACGCTGTCAAAAGCGATCTGCAGGTACTGGCTAAACGCGCCGACACCTTTGCTACCAAGAGCGATCTGCAGGTGCTGGCTGAACGCGCCGACACCTTCGCCACTAAAAGCGATCTGCAGGTGCTGACTGAACGCGCCGACACCTTTGCCACTAAAAGCGATCTGCAGGTGCTGGCTGAACGCGCCGACACCTTCGCCACCAAAAGCGCTCTGCAGGTGATGGCTGAACGTATGGAGACCTTTGCCACCAAAAGCGATATCCTCGGACTGGCTACGCGTGAAGAGCTGGCTGAGGTCAGGAACGATCTGAACCTGTTGCGGGTCGAGATGTATAAAGCGCTAACCGGACAGACTAAGTGGCTGACGGCCTGCATGTTTATGGTAGCGATCCTTAGCCTGACTGCTGCAAAGCTGATTTTTGTCTGACGGAGCGGACGTAAAGCTGCGGTTTTTTGCTGGCATAGCGGACGTAAAGCTGCGGTTTTTTGCTGGTGTGACGGTGATGTCGACATCGTTATGAACAAATGAATAACGGACGGCATCCTGCCGTCCGTGTTTTTATTACGCCACTATTGCTTCAGGCGCCAGGCGACAACGCTGTCCCCTGCTTTGGTGCCCAGCGAACCGTGACCGCCTGCGGCGATAATCACATACTGCTTGTTATCCGCGCCCATATAGGTGGCTGGCGTCGCCTGACCACCTGCCGGCAGCTCGGTTTGCCACAGCAGCTCGCCCGTATTGATGTCGTAAGCGCGGAAGAAGTTATCCGCCGTTGCGCCATGGAACACCAGATCGCCCGCCGTAGTCAGCGGCCCGCCGTGCGCCACCATGCCCATAGGGAAGCCAATCGGGAAGCGGCCCGGCAGGAAGGTGGTTTTCAGGTTTTTGGTAGTGCCCACGCGGCGCAGCCATTCGGTTTTACCGGTAGTCAGATCGACACCGACCATACGGCCCCAAGGCGGAGCAATGCACGGGATCCCCAGGCTGGAGGCGAACTGCTGAATATGGATCGCGTAATCCCCTTCAAAGTTCTCGTTCCAGTATGGCGTGCCGTCTTTAGTAAACAGACGTTTGTTTTCCGTTTCCGGGGTACGCTTGATCAGGTTGTACTTGTAAGCCAGACGTACCGGCGAAGCGATCAGAATTTGACGTTCCGGATCGATGGCCACCGAGCCCCAGTTAAATACGCCGATATTGCCGGGGAAGACAATGGTGCCCGCTTCGGTAGAAGGCGTCCACGGGTTGCCGTCATAGCGCATAGATTTAAATTCGATGCGGCAGGCCATCTGATCGAACGGCGTCAGCCCCCACATCGACTTCTCTTTCAGCGGATCCGGGATAAAGTTCAGCGCCGAAACGGGCTGAGTCGGCGAAAACTTCTCGCCCTGCACGCCGCCTGTAGTAGAAACATCTACCTGATTAACAGGATAGACGGCCTGACCGGTCAACCGGTTCAGTACAAACAGGTTGCCGGTTTTGGTTGGCAGGATCACCACTGGCTGACGGCTGCCCTGATAGTCGATATCCAGCAGCGAAGGCTGGGAAGGATTATCACGATCCCACAGGTCGTTTTTGGATGACTGGAAGCGCCATTTAAAGGCACCGGTTTTTAAATCCAGCGCTACCAGGGTATCGCGGAACTTCTCTGTATTGCTGTTAGCGTCGCGGCGATTGCCCAGCTCGTCTGGCGATGCGTTGCCGAACGGCACGTACACCAGGCCATTTTTCAAATCGGCGCTCAGCGTAGCCCACGCAACCGGCGTGTCCTGAGGATAGGTCTGGCCTGCCGGCAGCGGCTGCGTCTGCTGCGGATTAGCCGGATCGAAGTTCCAGACCAGGCGACCACTGGTGACGTCATAAGCACGAATAACGCCGGATGGGTTACCGCTGTTAAAGCCGTTATCCATCACCGAGCCACCAACGATCACCAGGTTACCTGCAACCAGCGGTGCAGCGGTCTGCATCAGCGCGTGTGGACGAATGTTGCCCATATTCGCACGCAAATCAACGATGCCGTTTTCGCCAAAGTCAGCGCATGGCTTGCCGCTGTCCGCATCCAGCGCGATCAGCTTAGCGTCGGTCGTCGCGTTAAAAATGCGCTTGCGGCACATGGCCGGCGCTTCTGCTGCTGACGCTGGCTGCGCTTCTGGCGCATAATAGCTGACGCCGCGACAGGTCTGGTGCTGCTGCAGATAAGAACGATCTTTCGCAGGCTGATATTTCCACTTCAGCTCGCCGGTTTCCGGATTCAGCGCGTGAACTTCATTATGCGGCGTACAGAAATAAACGGTGTTGTTCACCTTCAGCGGCGTGGCTTCAAAAGTGTACTCCGTCGCATCCTTTTCGGTGCGCAGATCGCCGGTGTGATAGGTCCAGGCCACTTCCAGATTACTGACGTTATCCTTAGTGATCTGCTTCAGATCGGAGAAGCGCAGGCCGTTGCTGGTGCCGCCGTAGGCCGTCCAGTCATTGCTCGCCACGGCGGTATCAACCGGGGTGCGTTTGTTGGTCAGCTTGCCTGCCTGCGGATAAGGGTCATAGAAAGCCAGACCGATAACGAGAGCGATAATAACGATAACTGTCGTGCCGAGAAAAGGATGGAAGCCGGCAGGTTTAGCTGCGCCCTGCGCTTTTGACAACGGGCGTACAATCCAGGGTAAAGCCAGCCAGACGCCGAGCAGGCCAATAATGTCGCCGCGCGGGATCCACTGCCACTTATCAAAACCAACCTCATAAATGGTCCAGGCGACCACCAGCCACATTAAAATTGCATAAATCGACAGCGCAATTTTTTTATTTTTGAACAGCGCAATAGCCGTCAGCAACAGGCCAATCGCTATCACCACATAGAATGGCGACCCGCCCAACAGCAGCAATTTCCCACCCATGTAAAGCATAGCAATACCGACGATTGCTATAACAATACTCGTTAGCTTTATCATTTTCGTCTCTCGAATTAACCACAGGGATAGTTGATTTCAAATTACAATTACGCAACGTAAAATTAACCAAATTCAGTCAAAAAGAAAATACCATTTAATTAATGTATTTTAGGTGATAATTCAGGAGCGGAAGGATTATGTCGCGTACGCATTGCTGTCTGCATAAAGCGGGTAGTTCAGTTATGCGTTGTTGAGTGCATAAAGCGGGCATAACGGGTACGCATTACTCAGTGCATAAAGCAGGCATTTCAGGTATGCGTTGCTGAGTGCATAAAGCAGGCATTTAAGGTAGGCATAACTGAGTGCATAAAGCAGGCATTCCGGGTACGCATCACTGAGTGCATAAAGCAGGCATTCCGGATACGCATTACTGAGTGCATAAAGCAGGCATTTAAAGCGCGGAAATCGTCAGCGTTTGTTTATTGCGCATGCTGAAAAGGGATAAGGCGGCGTTGTACAGACCGGGAGACTGAGCATGCTCCCGGCGTTGTTTAAGCGTGGTGAGGTTATTTGCTGTAAAGCTTCTTCAGCCTGGCCTGATACGCTTCTACGTTATGCTCAGACTGGATCCTGGCGATAGCCGCATTGGCTTTATCGTGGATCTGTTCAGGATGGCGAATAATATCCTCAATAATGTTTTTCATGCGGTCGACCGTTTTACGACGCAGAGCATCGCGCTCTTGCAGAGAAGTAATGGCATAGTCGCAATCGTCGTTCAGCGGATGGCTAATCAACCAGCCCGCCTCTTGCGGATTGATTTCCGGCAGCGCACGCACGTTAGTGGTGATCACCGGACAGCCGCAGGACTGCATCTCCAGCACGGAAAACCCATAGGTTTCAGCCCAGGTTGGCAGCAGGCCGACATCCGCTTTTTGCAGCAGCTGCATCACTTTATCATTCGGCATGGCGCTGTGATGCTCGAAAAGATCGTAGCGGGCAATGGTCGCTTCCGTCTCACGGGCAAACGCCGGATCGTCCTGATAAGGGCCGAACGCGTAGTTGTTCGTTTTCTCAAGATCGCCTATCAGCGTAACTTTGATTTGTTCCGGCTGGATAGCGTTGGCGGCCAGCAGTTCGCCGAAGGCCTGCACGATTTCGCCGCCGCCTTTGCGATAAAAGTCTTTGCCAATAAAAACAAAATGAACCGGGTCGGCGGCATTACGCGCCGGTCGCTCGGTCATATAGAGCTTTTGCGGCGGATGCATAACCACCATCTTGTCGCGCAGCACGCGCGACAGCTCCGGGCTGTCGTTGAACAGCTTCATTTCCATCTTATAGGCCGCGCCGGAAAGCGCGATCAGCGCTAAACAATTATTGGCTGTCAGCGCTGAAGAGAGCCGTTGCAGCTTTGCGCGATTGTCCTCTTTGCTGCCGTTTTTAGGCGGCAGGATGCGTGGCAGCTCGGTTTCAAACGTCGCCACCCATTTACGGTCGGTTATTGCTATCTCGTTGAAAACGTGAAAGACATCAATGTTTTTTTTCTGCGAACCGACCAGCGGCCGAAACAGGAAAATTTTGTCTTTTTTAAGAAACTTCATGTTCAGAAGATTTATATAAGAATAAATATTCTTGTTTTTGAAGTTCACATATTCCACGTCAGCATCAACAATTATCGTCCGTTTCTCCGGGTAGTTATCGTTAGATACGCCGACTCTCATACCGCCACCTCATAGAAAATAATGCTAACCGCACTGAGTAATGTTATTAGAATTCAAATTTGCCCTGGTATTCATTCCATGACGCCCCGGTACTCCATCACATCGGCCGTCGCAAGTAAATACAGGCATATTCTTAATATCAAAACTGGCAAAATAGTTGCTGCTAAAAGCGGTGATGCTTACGCAGGCAATAGTTAATATTTAGTTAAAATTTGTCGTCAATCTGGCGAAGCACCCCGGTTAATACTGGCTGCAACAATATACACAGAAAGACACCAGATGAAATAAAATATTACATTTACCGTCTCATATTTTTTTCTGAAAAGTAAGAAGCCAGGCATCACGGGCCTGTTGGCGCATTGCGGCCTCCTTCTCTGACACAACAACTCTATCCGACACGTAAAATAGAGGCCAGCCTTAATCAGAAAAAAGTAAACAAAAGGTTAACAAAATTGAGTGAGATCAATAAAAATATAACAGCCGCTTATATAAGATTTGGTCGACCCGAACCGGACCAGGACTTTTCTTCTGCCCTACATTTAAAGTATTAGTATTTGTAAAAATGATGTCCGGTTAATATCTGCGCCACTGCCGCTTTTATTTGCTCACCTGAGATAGCTTGTAGCGATTTTGTAATTAAGATAGTTCTGTTTTCATCGAGAGCACTTTCTGGATTGCGCCGAATTTCCCGGGCAAAAAGAGAGGTAAAAAACAGGGTAACTGAATAAGAAATTTCTGATTAAAAAAACGCCGGGGCAACATTCAGATTAGCGGAAAAAAGCGCTTAAAAAGTACCAATAATGACCAGAATAAAGCGAAAATGCCGCACGCGCGACGGATTCAAAAACCTGGCCCGCTTTTGCCGTAAAGATAAGCCTGCCTTTTTTGCAGTGCTTTGATTTAATTTAGAATTACTCAGGTGAATGGCAGGAAGCCGTCGCACCCCGGCCCCAGCCAGGTTACACTTGGTTCCCTGCCTTGTTCACCTCTGAGATAGCCATGCTGAAAGAAAATTTTAACGACCTTATCTCGCTGATGGTGATCGCTCACGAGAGAAGCTTTACCCGCGCGGCGGCCAGGCTGGGCGTTTCCCAGTCCGCTTTAAGCCATGCCATACGCGGGCTGGAGGAGCGGCTGCAGCTGCGTCTGTTAACCCGAACCACGCGCAGCGTCGCCCCTACCGAAGCGGGCGAACGCCTGATAAAAACCATTGGCCCGCACCTTGAAGAGATTGAAAACGAGCTGGCTGCCCTGCATGAACTGCGCGACAGGCCGTCAGGCAATATTCGCCTTAACGTGGGCGAGCACGCCCTTACCTTCGCCCTGTGGCCCGCAGTAGAACAGTTTTTACAGGCGTGGCCGGAAGTGAATATCGAAATTATGTCCGATAATTCCCTGACGGATATCGTCAGCGGCCGTTTTGACGCGGGCGTACGGCTGGGCGAACAGGTTGCAAAGGATATGATTGCCGTCAGGATCGGGCCGGACTGGCGGATGGTTGTAGTGGGCTCGCCCGCTTATTTCGCTCGCTACGGCAGGCCCGCTACGCCACAGGATCTGCAGCAGCACAACTGCATCAATATGCGCCTGCCGACCATGGGCAGTATCTATGCCTGGGAGTTTGCCAAAGCGCAGCGCGAAATCCGCGTGAAGGTGGACGGCCAGCTGACGCTGAATAATCTGCAAACCCGAATTAAAGCTGCCGTGGCAGGGATTGGCCTGGCGATGGTGCCTGAGGATACCGTTGAGGAAGCGGTTAAGGCAGGCCAGCTGGAAAAGGTGCTGGAAGAGTGGTGCGCGCCTTTTCCGGGCTATTACCTGTACTACCCCAGCCGCCGCCAGCATACCTCCGCCTTTGCGAAGTTTGTTGAGGCGGTTCGCTACAGCGAGATCTGACGGCAAACGCAAAGGCCCGAAGACAGATCGGGCCTTAGATTAATAACGTTTAAACGCCGGTCAGAAGGCTTCCCAGTTATCCGTTGAGGCGGTCGCCAGCACCGGCGATTTCAGCGCTGTCACGCCAGAACGACGGGCTACCTCTTTCCTGCCGGCCAGGCGAAACACGGCTACCGCTTCGTTCAGGCGAGCGGCCTGCTCTTCCAGCGAGGCGGCGGCTGAAGAAGATTGCTCCACCAGTGCGGCGTTCTGCTGCGTCACCTGATCGAGTTCCGACACCGCGATGCCGACCTGACTGATGCCCCGGCTCTGCTCCTCAGAGGCAGAGGAGATCTCATCCATGATATCGCGTACCTGCTGTACCGAGCTAAGGATACCGCTCATTGACTCTTCCGCCTGTCCGGCCAGCCGGGAACCGTTGTCAACGCGGGCCGAGGATTCAGCGATCAGCGCGTTGATATCTTTCGCCGCTACGGCGCTGCGCTGCGCCAGGTTGCGCACTTCTCCCGCCACCACCGCAAAGCCACGGCCGTTTTCGCCAGCGCGGGCGGCTTCTACCGCCGCGTTCAGCGCCAGAATATTGGTCTGGAAAGCGATGCTTTCAATTACGCCGGTGATTTCCGCGATTTTTTTAGAGCTTTCCTGCAGCCCAAAGATGCTTTTTATCACGCCGTCCACGATAGCGCCGCCCTTCTCCGCCGTTTGCGCGGCAGAAAGCGCCAGCTTCGCCGCCTGATGCGAATTGTCCGCGTTCTGCTTCACCGTGGCGGTGATCTGTTCCATGCTGGCGGCGGTTTGCTCCAGCGAGGCTGCCTGCTCTTCCGTACGGGATGAGAGATCGTTGTTGCCCGCCGCAATTTCGCTGACGCCGGTTAAAATCGTATCTGCGCCGTTGCGCACGTTACCCACGGTTTTCACCAGCGACTGTTGCATTACCGCCAGGCCGGAAAGCAGATGGCCCATCTCGTTACGGGCGCGCGGATCGACCGCTATCTGCTCCGTCAGATCGCCCTGTTCAATAGCGTTGATATGCCCCAGCGCGCGCGCCAGCGGCTGGATCAGCACGCGTTTGATCACCGACCAGCTCACGATCACAGCGCTCAGCACCACCAGCAAAATAGCGCCCATCAGCCACAGCATCTGCGTGAATACCTGCTTGCTTTCAGCGGAGGTGGTCTTTGACAGCTGGCCAACGGCGGCGCGCCAGCGATCGTAATCGCCCTGCATAATCTTCTGGTTGCCCGCAACGTTAATGCTGAACAGGCCGGTTAAATCGCGGCGTGAAGCGATTTCCATCAGCTGATTAAGCTGTCCGGCGTACGCCTGGTAGCTTTGCGCCAGCCTGCTGTTAAGCGTGGCATCAAGTCCGGGAATAACCGGCCCGTTCTGGTAGTTTTTAAAATCGCGATCGGCCAGCGCCAGCTGCGCTTTGCCGTGCGCGACCATACCGCCCACTACGCTGCTGGTCGGCCCCTCTTTTTGCAGCCAGATCACCACGCGGTTAACGTCCGCACGCGCCGCGTTAAGTTCATACCAGGCATTGGTCAGCGCGGTCACCTGATCGCTGGCCGTCGAGGCGGTTTCGAAGCTCTCTTTATTGTGATCCAGCGCGCTGAGGAAGAGGATGCCAGCGACAAGCTGTAGGGTGCCGAAGGCAATGATCGTGCTGAGCAAGAACGAGGAGGTTTTGATTCGGGAAAAAACGGACATAGCCACACCTGATTATTGTTTCAGAAGCGACTTATATCGGCAAAGTTACCGGTAACATTAGAAAAAAAACGTGATTATTTATGTTGATAGCCAAACGGCCCTGTATCAGCTGCGCTCGATTTTACGCGCGGCTTCATCCAGCGCATCAATGATGTCGTGCAGCGTCTGCTGCGGCAGCGCCGACTGGGAAAGGCGCATATTCAGCGCCATACGCATATTGTTGATGGCCCGCTCCACTTCCGGAATGCTGCGGTTATTGACGAGGATCGCCATCGAGCTGAGTCGGTTAATGATGTCATGCAGCATTTCCTGCCCTTCTGCCAGCTGGCGCTCTCCTTCCCGGGTCAGGCTATAGGCCTTGCGCGCCGCCTGCGGATCGCGGGATTCAATGCATTCCATTTCCTCCAGCAGCGTCAGGTTGGGATAAATAATGCCGGGGCTGGGGCTGTATTCGCCTTTGGATAGCTCTTCAATCGTCTTGATTAGCTCGTAGCCGTGTGCGGCGCCCTGCGCGATAAAGTGCAGCAGCAGCAGGCGTACGTCGCTGGCGTCCAGCATCTTTTCGCGCCGTTTTCTCCGCGCGGCGCTGGCCGGGCCGCCGGATAAGTCATATTGAGAACTGCGCTGTGATTTCATCGCCTGCCCGAGCCTGTTTGAAGGGGATTGATAGTAAGTTAGCCCCCTGAAAAATACAACAACCCTACTTATCGTGCCAGTAAGCCACTGCACGGACGAAATCGGCGTCGCGCTCGCGCTTGCCGATAAAGTAGTCGCTGAGCTGCTTCACCGCCGCGCCTTCGCCCGTCAGCCAGATAAAGTAGTCGTCCGTCGGTAAGGCAACCTTATCCAGGTCGGCGATAAGCGATCCGACGCCAGCCTGCATTTTGCCGCTACCCAGCCAGACGATTTCCACGTTTGGCGGATCGCCAAGATAGGCTTTGCCCTGCGCTGCGTCGACAAAGGCATAAAGCCTTACCGGCCTGTCGCCAAGCGAGGTCAGCCGTCGTTTGAACGCGGGCAGCCCCGTTTCATCGCAGACGTAAAGCTGGAAAGCGTAATCCTCCGGCACGATCAGCGAGCCGCGCGGGCCGCCGATAGCCAGCCTGTCGCCAGGGTGCGCCGTAACGGCCCAGTCGCTGGCTACGCCCGACTCGTGCAGATAAAAATCCAGCGTCAGCCTGTTTTTCTGCGCGTTAAAGTACAGCGGCGTGTAGTCGCGCGCCAGCGGACGAATGCCGTCTTTCCAGACGATGCCCTCTTCCGTGACCTGGGGCAGATAAAGCTCGCCGGTGGCGGGATCCGGGAAAAAGACCTTAACGTGATCGTCGAAGCCCGCCGAATTAAAACCGGCCAGCGCTTCGCCGCCGAACTCAATGCGGTAGAAGCTGTTGGCGACGAAAGTTTTCGCAATCACTTCTACCGGACGAAAACGCAGTTCATTTCTTACGCGACGGGGAGCGCGACCTGTTTTTTCGGTCAAAATAATTCTCCTGACGGGGGCTGGCCCGTAATAGTAAACCGTAATTATTCTCAATAGCGGAGGAAAATATATCTATGATATATCTTAACCGCAAGCGGATATTTGCTCAGCGTCTGACCACCCGCACAAATAGTCCCTGGAAAACCGCGCAAAAAAAGCCGCCGGGCAGAATGCCGGGCGGCTTGATAGTGATGACAAATTTAAAAGGACGCGCCGCCGTTTTTACAGCGCCACCACGGCGGCAGAGGTTGATAATAAAGTTAAGGCGCAGTCGCGCCGGTGACGCGCCAGACCACGTTTCCGGCATCGTCGGCAATCATCAGGCCGCCCTGTTTATCCATGGTCAGGCCTACCGGCAGGCCGCGAACCGATTTTTGATCGTCAGTGAGGAAGCCGGTGACCACCGGCTCTGGCTGACCCTGCGGCATACCGTTGCGGAAGGCGACCCACACCACCTGATAGCCGTTCAGCGGCTTGCGGTTCCAGCTGCCGTGCTCGCTGACAAAAGCGCCGCCACGGTATTTCTCCGGCAGGTTGGTGCCGGTATAGAACCACAGTCCCAGCGGCGCCACGTGCGAGCTGAGCGCATAGTCAGGCTTAATCGCTTTTTTCACCAGATCCGGGCGCGGCGGCTGCACGCGTTCGTCCACGTGCTGGCCGAAATAGCTGTAAGGCCAGCCGTAAAAGCCACCTTCCTGTACCGAAGTCAGGTAGTCCGGCACCAGATCGGCACCGATTTCATCGCGCTCGTTAACGATGGCCCACAGCTTGCCGGTTTGCGGCTCCCACTGCATCCCGGTGGGGTTGCGCAGCCCGCTGGCGTAGATCCGGCTGGCGCCGCTAGCCGCATCGACTTCCAGGATGTCGGCCCGACGATACTCCGCGCCGATGCCGTTTTCAGTGATATTACTGTTGGAGCCGACGCCAACATAGAGTTTGCTGCCGTCCGGGCTGGCCAGCAGCGACTTGGTCCAGTGATGGTTAATAGGCCCGCCCGGCAGCTCGGTCAGCTCGGTGCCGGGATCGGTAATCTTCGTCGCGCCGCTCTCATACCGATATTTCATCAGCGAGTCGGCATTCGCCACATACAGCGTGTCGCCGATCAGCTGCACGCCAAACGGCGAACGCAGGTTTTCCAGGAAAGGATATTTTTGCCAGCTTTTGCCGTCGCTGCTGCGCAGCAGCGTAATGCGATTGCCGCCGGCGCCGCCCTTGCCGGAGGCCTTTTGAACCAGACCGGTCACCAGCTGCTTCGGCTGGCTGGTCGGCGCTGCCGGAGCGCTGCCTTCCACCACCAGGATATCGCCGTTTGGCAACGTGTAGAGCTGGCGCGGATGCTGAAAACCGTCCGCAACTTTCTCTATCTTCAGGCCATCCGCGACTTTGGGCTTTTCACCCTCCTTCCATGACGTACCGTTCGGGACCTTCATGGGCGGGACAAGGAAGTTTTTTGCCGTCGGCAGCTCCGGATTTGCACCGGTTTGCTTTGCAGGATCGATTTTAGCGCCGTCGTCACAGCCGGCGAGCAGCAGCGAAACCGATACGGCCAGCAGTGAGAGTGTGGTTGACGTTTTCATAACTCCTCCTTAAGCGGTGCGATCGCGCACGGCGAGCTGCACGTTGGCGAACAACATCAGAACCACCGCCAGGGTGGAGAGAATAACGCCGGCAGGCACTACGGCCCACGCGTCGCGGCTGTGTATAAACGCGTTAAAGATTTCCAGGATAATAGCCAGCAGATAAGCCCAAAAATGCACTTTTATCGCCGATCCCTGCGGATAAGAGACGCCTACCCAAACCTGCACAAGGTTAATCAGGCGAGGAATAATCGCGATTATCAACCCGATAGCGATCAGCCAGCTCGCCGCCTGCGTCCAGAAGATTTCGGTACTGTAGAGATAAATAATGTCGAAGATCCAGCCCGCCACAAAAAAGCCGAGCGGGACAGGATGAAACAGCGAATAAACGGCCACCGCAAAAGTCGAATGGCGGGATGTTACCTGGGAAGTCATTTACCGGCTCCTTAAACAGGGAAAATGCGCGCGGCCCGAAAGCAATGCGGCAGCGCAGACTGTAAAAGGTTAGTAAAGTTAATGACTTCTTGTTTAATAATATGAAGAAAATTAGGATTATGCCCGCTGCTGGCGTAAATCGGCCAGCGAATGCCGCTGCACGCCTGCCGCGTCAAAATTGCTGACGTCCAGCCAACGCTCAAAGGCTTCGCGCAGCGCGGGCCATTCTTTATCAATAATGGAAAACCAGGCGGTATCGCGGCTGCGACCCTTATAGACGATGGCCTGACGGAACAGCCCTTCATAGCGAAAGCCGAGGCGCTCCGCTGCCCGCCGCGAAGGCGCGTTGAGGCTGTCGCACTTCCATTCGTATCGACGATAGCCCAGCCGATCGAAGGCGTAACGCATCAACAGAAAATGGCTTTCGGTAGAGAGCGGCGTGCGCTTCAACGCGGGCGAAAAGGTCACGTATCCCACCTCCATCACGCCGTGCGCTGGCTCAATTCTCATCAGCGCCAGCGTGCCGACCGCGCGGCCGCTTTGTCGATCGATTACGGCGAAATGCAGCGGATCGCGGCTGGCTTCGGCCCGGGCAAGATAGTCGCGAAGCTCCTCCGCGTTAAAAGGGCCGGCAGGCAAATAAGTCCAGTCCCGATCGTCTTCGGCGCTGCGCCACGCGGCCAGCAGATCCTCATAGTGACGGGCGCTTTCCAGCGGCTCCAGCACGCAGAAGCGCCCCGCCAGCGCCATACGTTCAGGCAAAGGGCGCGGCGTCCATTCGGGAAGCGGTTCACCAACCGGCTGTTGAAATTCATTTAATCGCACGGACAATTTTCACCTCAGGCAATAACTACGTTGATTTTCCAGCATAACCTGCCGCACAACGAAAGCCAGTAGTGTTTGTTACCTGTCGATAAACCGGCCCGGATAGTCCGCCGGCGGTTTTTGTCGCTCATTAAATCGGCCAAACAGCCGATAACGGTTTTGTGCGATCAGATTGTAGCAGCGGTCGCTGATGAACTTTGGACAGAAGCGCAGTACCGAAAGCGCTCGCCACGGCCACGGCAGCCCAAGCATAACGCGGAAAATAGCGTCGGCGCGCAGATAAACCTGCCCCCGTTCAAGCAGCACAATGGTATTGATTTCGTCAGGCGACATACCGGCGGCTTTCAGCAGGGATTTGCCTTTTTCAGTCTGAACCGCGGCCAGGCGTACGGTGCGGCGCCTGTCATAGCGCAGCAGAAAATTGACCCAGCCGTTACAGAGTTTGCACACGCCGTCATAGAGCACAATGCGCTCCTGCGACGGCAGAGTTTCAGCAGTATCGGACATAGCATCACCAAAGTCAGATAAAAATAAAAAGCCGCTTGTATGCGACCAGACCTTAAGCCTGGCCTGAAAAGCGGCATACATCCATTTTGAATCGTTTCAGGAACACCAGAATGCCGACTCCTCAAGGCGAAACCCGCTACCAGCTGGCGTTAGAGATGCTGACAGCAGACGACGCGGGACGGGATGAAATTCTCAGCAAGTTCACCCGGCTCACCAGCGAGCTGCTGAATATTCCCGGTAGCTTCGTGTCGATTATGAACGAGCACCAGCAATACATTAAGGCGGCGCGGAATTTCTCGCTACAGCAAAGCTCGCTGGAAGACGCGCTCTGTCGGCACACGCTCGCCAGCGGCGAAGTCATGGTCTGTCCCGACACCCATCTGGACGAACGGTTTAAGGCGCACCCGCTGATCAAGGACTCGCCCTATATCCGTTTTTACGCGGGCGCGCCGCTGAAAATGCGCGACGGCGCCATTGTCGGCACCCTGTGTGTTACGGACGTGCTGCCGCATATTTTCACTGAGGAACAGGTGAAGCTGCTGGAGCTGCTGGCGGAGATCATGACCGCCTGGCTGGACGCCTGGTATCACACCAGCCTGCGTGACGTTGTCACTCTTTTGCCCAATCGTCAGAGCCTGCTGCGTGATTTGGAGCAGCTGGAGGATGGCGGCATTATTCAGCCCTACAGCCTGGTACTGATTGACTGCATTGATATGGCACGCGCCTACGACATCGCCCGCGCGCTGGGGATGTATGCGCTGGAAGCTCTGCTGCAAAACATCGCCGCCCTGCTGCGTACGCGCCTGCAGCTCAGAGACGATGACCGGCTTTATACCGTGTCGAAAGGCCGGTTTGCGCTGCTTTCCGCCGGTAAAACGTCCGGCTGGCCAAAACAGCTGAGCGAAAAGCTGGGTCAGGTACGCGCGCGTATAGGCGAAGAGATTGCTATCGATCTGACTCTTCACCTGGGCGAAGTCTCTTTTGCGCCTGCGCTCTGCCCGCCGGTTGAAGCGCTGCGGCGCGGCGTCAGCGCGCTGCATGAGGCTATCGGCCAGGGCCTGCCCTACGCCGCTTTCGATCTGGAGAGCGATAACCGCCGCAAGCTGGATTTTCTGCTGCTGCACGATCTGGCGGAAGCGCTGCGCAGCGAAGGCGGGCTTTATCTGGTTTATCAGCCGCAGATCTCGTTGCACAGCGGCCTGCCGGTAGGCATGGAGGCGCTGCTGCGCTGGCAGCATCCCCGCCTCGGCAACCTGCCGCCGTTACAGTTTCTGCCGCTGGCGGAGCAAACCAACCTGATGGCTGGCGTCACCGACTGGGTGATCGTCAGCGTGCTGGCGCAGCTTAAGCTCTGGCGGGCAAAAGGCATTAACCTGCCCGTGTCGGTCAACGTCAGCGTCAGCGATCTGGCCCGTGAAGGCTTTGCCGACTGGCTGGAAAGGATGCTGCTGCGGGCGGGCCTCTCCAGCGATTTGCTGAGTATCGAGTGCCTGGAAACGGAAAAGCTGCTGGAAAGCCCGGATGCGATGCGCGGCCTGAATCA
Source organism: Erwinia plantamica (assembly GCF_043420595.1). Classification (NCBI taxonomy): domain Bacteria; kingdom Pseudomonadati; phylum Pseudomonadota; class Gammaproteobacteria; order Enterobacterales; family Erwiniaceae; genus Erwinia; species Erwinia plantamica. The sequence goes on along the minus strand of NZ_JBGCUC010000004.1, from coordinate 127,382 downwards.
GCTCAAGCTGCGCGGCTTCACGCTGGCACTGGACGATTTCGGCAGCGGCTACAGCAATATTAACTATCTGAAGCGCATTCCAATGGACGTCATCAAGCTGGATCGTTCGCTGATCGCGCCGCTTGCTGCCGACGGCGGCAGCCAGATTGTGGCGCGCCACGTGATAACCATGCTTAAGGAGCTGAACTATATTGTGCTGGCGGAGGGCGTGGAGGATGAGGAAACGCTGCTGATGCTGCGCGGATTCGGCTGTGATGAAATTCAGGGCTACTTTTGCAGTAAACCCCTTCCGGCGGAAGGGGTTGAGCAATGGCTTAAGAGCGGGAAAACGCCTTAGATCAGGCGCCTGCGCAGACGATCGGCTCAGGATGCAGCCCAAAGGGTCAAATCAGGCGCCTGCGCAGACGGACAGCTCAGCGTCCTGCCCAAAGGATCCAATCAGGATTCTGCCCAGACGGTCTGCGCGTTGGTAAATTCCCGAATACCAAAGTGGGACAGCTCGCGACCGTAGCCGCTGTGCTTAACGCCGCCAATCGGCACGCGCGGGTCGGAGAAGCTCGGCGTATTGATAAACATGCCGCCGGTTTCCACCTTCGCGGCCAGCCTGCGGGCTTTCGCCACGTCGCGGCTCCACAGGCTGCCGCCCAGGCCGAACTCGGAGTCGTTAGCCAGCGCAATCGCGTCGTCCGCGTCCTTCGCCACAATCAGCGAAGCAACCGGGCCAAACAGCTCCTGCTTAAAGCTGGTCATGCCGGGTTTGACGTTGCTCAGCACGGTAGGCGCATAGAAGTTCGCCTTGCCCTGCATCACGTGGCCACCCAGCAGGCACTCCGCGCCTTCGGCGATGGTAGCCTGAACCTGAGAATCCAGCTCGTCGCGCAGATCGAAACGGGCCATCGGGCCGATATAGGTCGCCTCGTCACGCGGATCGCCCACCACCAGCTCTTTTACCGCCGCCACGAATTTTTCGCGGAACTCGGCAAAAACGGCCTCCTCCACGATAATCCGCTTAGCAGCCATACAGACCTGGCCGCCGTTCATAAAGCGACCCGCCACCGCGCCTTTCACCGCCGCATCGATATCGGCGTCGGCCAGCACGATAAAGGCATCGGAACCGCCCAGCTCCAGCACGCTTTTCTTCACCGCCGCGCCCGCCAGCGCCGCAATAGCCGCGCCTGCGCGCACGCTGCCGGTCAGGGTCACGGCCGCGATGCGTGAGTCTTTGATAATAGTAGCGACGGCGTCGTTATCGGCATTCAGGACGCTAAACAGTCCCTGCTGCACGCCCGCTTCCGCCAGCACGGATTGCAGCAGCAGCGCGCTGCCCATAATGCTTGGGGCCGGTTTCAGCAGGTAGCTGTTGCCTGCCATAATAATCGGCACCGCGCCGCGCAGCACCTGCCATACCGGGAAGTTCCACGGCATCACGGCCAGGATCGGGCCAATCGGCAGATAGTTGACGTGCGCTTTTTCGTTTTCAACCAGCGTGGCTTCCGGCGCCAGGATTGTTGGCCCCTGTTCCGCATACCATTCGCACAGGCGCGCGCATTTTTCCACTTCGGCCAGGCTCTGGGTAATCGGCTTGCCCATTTCGTCGGTCATCATTTCCGCCAGCGCGCGGGCATGTTTACGCAGGCTGGCCGCCATGTTCAGCAACAGCTGGCTGCGTTCCGCCACCTCGCTGTGACGCCAGTGCTGAAACGCGCCGTGGGCCTGCGCCAGCGCGGTTTCCACCTCGGCGGCGGTAGCGAAAGGCGTCTGGCGAATGATGTCGCCGGTAAAAGGGTTACGGGATACGGCGCCCGCCTGAACTGCTGATGAAGTCGTCATAAGATCCTCCGTCGGCCTCTCAGGCCGGTTGGTGATAGTGACGCTATCTTAGCCTTGCGCATCCTTCCTGAAAAATGAATAATAATGAAAATATCCTGCTCAAAATGAGAATGTTTATGGATCTGACCCAGCTGGAAGTGTTCCGCGCCATCGCGGAAGAAGGCAGCGTGACGGCGGCAGCGGGTAAACTGCACCGCGTTCCTTCTAATATTTCTACCCGCCTGCGCCAGCTGGAGGACGAGCTGGGCACGGCGCTGTTCAGCCGCGAAAAACTGCGCCTGCATATTACCGACGCGGGCCGCACGCTGCTGGATTACGCCAACCGCATCCTGGCACTGACTGAGGAGGCGCGCCTTCAGGTTTCCAGCCAGCATCCTGCCGGCGTCTTTACCCTTGGCGCGATTGAGAGCACCGCCGCGGTGCGGCTGCCGCCGCTGATTGCCCGCTATCATCAGGCCTGGCCGGAGGTAGAGCTGGATCTCTCTACCGGGCCGTCCGGCGCGATGACCGACGGGCTGCTGGCGGGCGAGTTCAGCGCGGTATTTATCGACGGGCCGCCGAAGCATCCGCAGCTGGAAGGCATCCCGGTTTTTAACGAGGAGATGGTGCTGATCTCTTCGCTGAACCATCCGCCGGTCACCTGCGCCAGGGAAATTTCAGGCGCCACTATTTACGCTTTCCGCGCCAACTGCTCCTATCGCCGTCTGTTCGAGAACTGGTTCGCCCGTGAAAACGCGTCGCCCGGCAAGATTTTCGAGATGGAGTCCTATCACGGCATTCTGGCCTGCGTCAGCGCGGGCGCCGGGCTGGCGCTGATCCCGAAAAGTATGCTGGAGAGTATGCCCGGCAGAGACAGCGTCAGCGCCTGGCCGCTGAGCGACAGCATGGGCGAGCTGGCGATCTGGCTGGTGTGGCGCAAAGGCAGCGGCTCCGCCAATCTGCGGGCGATGGTGAAGATGTTAGAAGCCGTGCAGGAGTAATAGCGCTGAACTACGCTTAACCCACCTGATACCGGATGGAAAAAACTATGTTGTGGCTGTACAACACATTGATTGTGCTGGCGACTATCGCCGCGATGGAGATTATCGCGGCGCTGGCGCACAAATATATTATGCACGGCTGGGGCTGGGGCTGGCACCTTTCCCACCACGAGCCGCGCAAGGGCTGGTTTGAAGTAAACGATCTGTACGCCGTGGTGTTCGCCGTGCTCTCTATCGTGCTGATCTATCTGGGCAGCATCGGCTACTGGCCGCTGCAATGGATCGGCGCAGGCATGACCGCCTATGGCCTGCTCTATTTTATGGTGCACGACGGTCTGGTGCACCAGCGCTGGCCTTTCCGCTACGTGCCCCGCCGTGGCTATCTGAAACGCCTGTATATGGCGCATCGTCTGCATCACGCGGTGCGCGGCCGGGAAGGCTGCGTCTCTTTCGGTTTTCTCTATGCGCCGCCGGTAGATAAACTTCAGGCTACGCTGCGCCAGCGGCACGGTCGCCGCCGCCGCCGGGACGCTGCCACAGGGCCGCAGAACGAGGCGGCGCAGCCTGCTTCCCGCGAGAAGCCAGCGCCCTGACCGCCCCGCCCGCCAGCAGGCCCAGCTTTTCCGCCTTGCTGGTGCCCTGGCGGCGATCCCAGGCTTTGCTGCCGGCGCGATCGACCTTCACGCCAATTTCCCGATAGACGCCGCGCGCGGTGGCGATAGCCCAGGCGGAGCGCAGCGGCAAACCGGCCAGGCCCGCCTCGGCCGACGCATAGTAAGGTTCAGCCGCCGCCACCAGCCGCTGCGCCACTTTCGCCAGCCGGTCGCGACTGGCCGGTTGCGCATAGTTTTCCAGCGTGAGTCCTTCTTCAGCCAGCCAGTTAATTGGCAGATAGCAGCGGCCGTTTCCGGCGTCCTCAACGATATCGCGGGCGATATTGGTCAGCTGAAAAGCCAGCCCCAGATCGCAGGCCCGATCCAGCACCGCTTCATCACGCACGCCCATCACTCGCGCCATCATCAGGCCGACCACGCCCGCTACGTGATAGCAGTAGCGCAGCGTATCGTCCAGCGTGGGGTAAAGATCGCCACGCACGTCCATGGCGTAGCCTTCCAGATGATCGAACGCCTGCTGCTGCGGAATGGCATGGGCCAGCGCCACCTCCTGAAACGCGGCGAAAGCGGGATCGCTCATCGGCTCGCCCGCGCAGGCGCGCAGCGTTAACGCCTTCAGCGTTTCCAGCCTTTGCAGCGGCGTGCTTTGCGCGGCGGTGGCCTGAAAGCCCAGCTGCTGATCGTCGATCACGTCGTCGCAGTGGCGGCACCACGCGTAAAGCATCAGCGCGCTACGCCGGGTGGCCGGATCGAACAGTTTGGCGGCGGTGTCGAAGCTTTTCGATCCCGCCGCCATGGTTTCCGTGGCATGGCTGAGCAGCGCCTCATTCATCGTGCCCTGTCCTCCAGCATCAGGCTGGCGGTCACTTTCGCAGAAGCGATCACGCCGGGAATGCCCGCGCCGGGATGGGTGCCCGCGCCGACCACATAGAGGTTATCGATTTTGCTGTCGCGATTGTGCGGCCGGAACCAGGCGCTCTGCGTCAGCAGCGGCTCTACGGAGAAGGCGGAGCCCAGATGCGCGTCCAGCTGGTCGCGGAAATCAAACGGTGTGAAGATGCGCTGCGTCACCAGCTGCTCGCGCAGGCCCGGCATGTAGTGCTCCTCCAGATAGGCGAAGATGCGATCGCGCAGGCGCGGCCCCTCCACGTCCCAGTCCAGGTTCGCCGTTCCTAAGTTAGGCACCGGCGCCAGCACATAGAAGCTGCCGCAGCCCGGCGGCGCCAGCGAGGGATCGGTTACGCACGGCGAGTGCAGGTAAAGAGAGAAGTCATCCGCCAGCCTGTCATGATGGAAAATCTCCTCAATCAGCTCTTTGTAGCGCGGCCCGAAGCAGACCGTATGGTGCGCCAGCTGGCTGTGCGGATTGTTCAGGCCAAAATAGATCACAAACAGCGAGTTGCTCATACTTTTTTTCTTCAGCGCGGCGGCCTGCGCAGCGCCATGAGGATGATGACCAAGCAGTTTGGCGTAGGTTTGCACCACATCGGCATTGGAAGCGACGGCCGCGACTTCAATCCGTCGACCGTCGGCGGTGATCGCCGCCGTAATATGGTCGCCTTCCGTTTCCAGCTTTTTAACCGGCGTGTTCAGTTCAAGTTGACCGCCCAGCTCGCAAAAAAGTCGGGTCAGGCCCTGGATCATCGCGCCGGTGCCGCCGCGCGCAAACCAGACGCCCCATTCGCGCTCCAGCGCGTGGATCAGCGTATAAATGGACGAGGCCGCAAAAGGATTGCCGCCCACCAGCAGCGAGTGAAAAGAGAACGCCTGGCGCAGATGTTCGTTTTTAATAAACTTCGACACCATGCTGTAAACGCTGCGCCACGCCTGTAAGCGGATTAGCTGCGGCGAGACTTTAACCATGTCGCCGACCGAGAGAAAAGGCACGCTGCCGAGCTTAAGGTAGCCTTCTTTGAAGACCTCGCGCGAGTAGGCATGAAAGCGGCGATAGCCTTCTACGTCATCCGGATTGAACCGTGCGATCGCCTCTTCCAGCTGCTGCTGATCGTTGTCGTAATCCATCACCTCGCCCGACTCCCAGCAGAGGCGGTAAAAAGGCTTGACCGGCAGCATATCGATAAAGTCTGCGGTGCGCCGTCCGGCCAGCGTAAACAGCTCTTCAATCGCCGAAGGATCGGTGATTACCGTTGGCCCGGCGTCAAAAGTAAATCCTTGATCTTCGTAAACATAAGCGCGGCCGCCGGGCTTATCACGCGCTTCCAGCAGCAGCACGGGCACGCCCGCCGCCTGTAAACGGATAGCCAAAGCCAAGCCGCCAATACCGGCGCCAATTACAAGTGTTTTTTTCATCAGAAAGCTCGCAGCCGGGGAGATTTTTTTAACACGGCCAGCAACGCCTCGCCGACCGGTACCGGGGGCTTGCCTGTAAGGATCCGTGCCATATCTAAAGGTTTGAGACGACCGGCGTAAAATCTGGCGATCAGCCCATCGTCTAACTGATAGAAGCGCTGCATAACCTGCCAACGCCGCTCCGGCCGTCCGGCCAGAAACAGCATCCGGTTGAGGATGCGAAAAAAGCGCTGACGCCGCCACTGCCGGGCCATAAACTGCCCGATTAGCGGGTGCAGCCGCTCGTGCGTCGGCCTGCCGTTGTCGGCAATCAGGTCGGCCAGCGTCGCCGCCAGCGGCAGCGAGTAGCCGGTAGTGGCGTGAAAGAGGCCCGCGCGCAGACCGCTGCAAAGCTGTTCCCGTTCCTGACGGAAAGCCCGTGGCTGCCCCTGGAGCGTGATCGGCAGCACGCCCTGCTCTTCGCGCTGGAGATGTTGCAGCGTCCAGCCCTGATCCTGCGCATAGTCGGCGATCCGCTGCCGCGCCTCGTTGGCGTCCAGCGCCGTACTGTCCTGATAGTGTGTGTCCTCGATCAGCAGCGTGTCTGCCGACAGCGGCAGCGTATAGACGAAACGGTAGCTCTGCTGCTGATCCACGGTGGCATCCATCAGCACAGGCCGCGTCAGCCCGTGCGGCGCCGCCAGCCGCCATTCCTGTCCCAGAAAGGCCTGTAGCCCTACCGTCAGCCAGGGGCTGGGCTGATAGCCGCGCCCGTCAATCACCGCAGCGGCGTGCAGCGTGCTGCCGTCCGCCAGCGTGACGCCGTGCGGCGTGATGTCGCTTACCTCGCACGACGTTAAGAGATTTTCGCCCAGCGCCGTTTCCAGCGCCTGCGCAAAGCTTTCCGCCGTCACGCTAAGGTAGTCGCCCGGCAGCGTGCGCGTGTAGCGAGGAAAACGCACCTCGTAGCCCTGCCAGCGGTGCGCCACCAGCGGACGCAGCCATTCATGCTGCGCGGGCGTTAAGTCATCTTCATGAAAAGACCAGGTGTGATTGCCGCCCGCGCGCTCGTCCGCCTCCAGCATCAGCACCTTCAGCCCTGGCTGCCGCTGGCGCAGCCGCAAGGCTATCAGCCCGTTGGCCAGCCCGCCGCCCACCAGAATTACATCCCATTTCGTCATCCTGTCGCCTTAATCCTTTCCGAACGCGAACCCAGCGCCTGTTCTACGATATCCGCCGCCCTTTGCGCGCCGCCTGCCTGACTTAGCTGGCGCTGCGCCTCTTTCATCCTGCTGTGACAGCCTTTGTCCTGAAGCAGCGCGGCCAGCTGTTTCGCCATCGTTTTGCTGCTGGCGAAGCGGGAAACGCGACGGCCCAGACCATTCCAGACAACGCGAGACGCAACGCCGGGCTGATCGAAAGCGACAGGCACCGCCAGGATCGGCGTCGAGCTGCTGACGGCGTCCGCCACGGTATTCAGGCCGCCGTGAGTGATCACCGCCTGCGCCTGCTGCAACACGCTCAGCTGATCGGCAAAATCCGTTACCCAGTAGGCGCCGCAGGCTTCCAGCTCCGCCTCCTGGCCGGGCGTCAGGCCGCCGCAGTGGGCGATCAGCAGCTGGACATGCAGACGACGGCAGGCGCGAGCGATGGTCCTGAACAGGCGGAAGCGGTGCCCCTGTAACGTGCCCAGCGAGGCGAAAACAAAGGGGCGCGAAGAGAGCAACGGCCAGAAGCGCCGTTCCGTGGTGGTCGGACGCAGCGGCCCGACCTGGTAAAAATGCGCCGGCAGCGCGTGGCGCGGAAAATCCAGCGCGGGCACGGTCTGGCTGATCTGCGCCAGCGGCGACAGACATTCATGCAGCCCCGTGCGCGGCGCCAGGCCAAAGCGCTCGGCGTGGCGCGCAATCACGCGGCCGTGGCTGCGCATCATCCAGTCATAGATGCGCTGGCTGGTGCGAAACAGCTTTTGCGCCCGCTGGTCGGTGCCGTAGCCAAACGACATTACCGGCAGCGGAATGCCCGGCTCGCGGTTGACCGGCAGCGCGCAGGCGACGGAAACAAAAGGCAGCGCCATGCCTTCCGCTACCAGTCCGCCAGCCGCCTCCATCTGATCGACGATCAGCCCGTCGACCCGCAGCTGCTTTAATACGCGCGGCAGCTCGCGGCACAGCATATCCGTGGCGCGGGACATATCTTTAATCAGCGCGAACAGCGACATGCCGGCAGGCGAAGCGGCCAGCCTGAGCGTGCGGGCCAGGCTGCCGGGCGGATGGGAATCTTCACCGACGGGCTGAAAAGCGATGCGCGGATCGTTGAGCAGCGCGCCCGCCTCCGCCTGATGAATAAACGTAACCTGATGACCCCGGTCAATCAGCGCCTGCGCCAGCGCCTGTAAAGCCTGCCAGTGGCTGTACAGCGGCGGCGCAACCACGGCGTAATGACTCATGCTTCGCTCCTGTTGCGGGAAAGCTTTGCCTGGCGCAGTTCGCTCAGGCTGGCGCTGCCGGTACAGAAGCAGGCGATCCTGAGCTGGGCGATAACGGTCTGGAAGTGCGTGACGGTCGCCTCATAAGAGGCATTGGCGCTGGCGAGCACCGCCGCTGCCTGCCCCACCAGATCGGCGCCCAGCGCCAGCGCTTTTGCGACGTCGATACCGTTGGCGATACCGCCGGAGGCGATCAGCGGCAGGGTCGGCAGCGCGGCGTGAACGCTGCACAGCGCGTCGGCCGTTGGAATGCCCCAGTCGGCAAACGCCATCGCCATGGCGCGCATTTCAGGGCGCGACGCTCTTTCCGCCTCTACCGCTGCCCAGCTGGTGCCGCCAGCGCCCGCGACGTCAATCATCGCGACGCCCGCCTCGCTCAGACGGCGCGCCACCGCGGGTGAAATACCTGCACCGACCTCTTTCACCACGACCGGCACCTCAAGCTGCTTTACCAGCAGCGCGATGGCGTCCAGCACGCCGCGCCAGTCGCGGTCGCCGCCTTCCTGTAGGGCTTCCTGCAAGGGGTTAAGATGCACGATCAGCGCATCCGCCTGGATCATATCCACCGCGCGACGGGCATAGTCCAGCCCGCGCTGGCCGTGGATCTGCGCCGCGCCAAGATTAGCCAACAGCGGCACATCCGGCGCTATCGCACGCAGCTCGCTGGTCAGGCCAAAGCTGACGTCGCTTTCCAGCGCCACGCGCTGCGAGCCGACGCCCATCGCCAGGCCCAGCGTCTGCGCGGTACGAGCCAGATTAAGATTGATGTCGCGGGCGCGGGCCGCGCCGCCGGTCATCGAGCTGATCAGCAGCGGCGCGCGCAGCTGACGGCCAAACAGCGTAGTGCTGAGATCGATGTTGTCCAGATCCAGCTCGGGCAGCGCGCAGTGCTCAAAGTGCCAGTGTTCAAATCCGGTGCGGCTTTTACGGGCGTCGGCAGCCGGGTTGAGTACGATATCAAGATGATCGTTCTTACGCTGTATAAGGTTCGCGTCCTTCATTCACGCTCCGTTTGTGAATACTTAGCTAAAGGTCGCCAGCTGCTGGCTGAACCAGCTATGCATAAAACGCCGCGTCGCCAGACCGTGCTGGCAGACGGAGAGATGCTGATCGGCGCTGTGCAGATGCTCGTGCAGGCGTGAGCGCACCGCCTCGGCGCCCAGCAGCGCCACCAGCGTCGATTTTCCGGCGTCCTTGTTAATATCTTTTCCCGTGCCGCTACAGCCGTCCGCCAGATCGTCGAGCAGCTGAAAAGCCTGGCCCAGATCGCGTGCGAAACAGCCCAGCTTCTGGCGCACGGCTGGCGTTGCATCCGCCGCCAGCGCCGCTATTTGCAGTGTGGCGCTAAATAGCATGCTGGTTTTCAGGTCGTTGGTATCGGCTATTGCTTCTTCGCTGCGCGCCGTCGCGCCTTCGTTAAGATCGCGGAACTGTCCCTGCACCAGCCCTTGCAGACCCACGGCGGCGGAAAGCTCCGCCACGGCCTGGGCACGACAGGCATCCGACAGCCCTTCGGCGCCAGCCACCACGCCAAAAGCGTTGCTGAGCAGCGCAACTGCCGCGAGGATCGCCACGTCCTGGCCGAACTGACGATGGATAGTGGGCCGTCCGCGCCGCAGCGCCGCGTTATCCATACAGGGAATATCGTCCAGCATCAGCGAAGCGGCATGAACCATCTCCACCGCACAGGCGAGATCGAGCAGTCCCGGATGATTTTTGTCGCAGCCCAGGTCGTATGCCGCCAACAGCAGCAGCAAAGGACGAATACGTTTGCCTGGCGCCAGTGCGCCTTCACGCATCGCCGCGCCAACCCGGTCGCGTTCGCCACCCGCGGGCAGGAGCTGGTCAAGACGCTGATGCAGCGCGTCGCGCAGCGCCCGCAGCTCGCTTTCCTGACTCAGTGATTCTTTCGCGTTGGTTATAGTTGCCGTCACTGGTTTTCCCGTCATAACGAGTGAATTAAGAGACCGTCGTGGCCCGCTCGCCCTTTTTTCGTCGTCGGGGCGACGACGGTCATGCTCATAAGAGCTAACGCTATTTCCGTTAAGCCTGGATGATGCTTAGCGAAAAAACAAAAACATTGCATTAATACTTTTAAAAACAAGTAATTAATCAGCAAGGCCCGCTATTTTTGGCTTTTATGTCTACAAAATAGCTAAACAGACAGCTTCTTTACTGCCTGTTGACATAAAAAAACCCGCCTGGCGGGCTTTTTTAGTGTAGTTCAATTAACAAGATAGCGAAGGCTATTGTTCTTTATGGGTAAAAATTGGAACCCCGTGCTCAGGGCTGGCGGAAAATCCATCGGCACGGAGCTTGTTATATGTGCTGTACGTACAGGTTTAGCGGCGGCCGAGCCGTAAAGTTCTGTTAAGTGCATAGCGGTATGGATCGTGGGCTTGAACCTGCGGGCTATAAATGGGATGAACCGCCGGTTAATACTGGCGGTCGTTTTATTGGCTGTATAAGCCGCTTTAGTGGTCATCACCACCTGATTAAAGCGCGCATGTCATCGTCAGCTTTATATCAATCCCAGGCGCAAGCTTCACACATATGATCCACATCCAGTCCCAGCTGCGTAAGAAATGCCCCCATGATGACTATTTCTGCCACAAATGCTAACCCATCGCTTAAGAAAAGCGCGGCCAGCTGCGCTGAAATAACAGTGCCCATAATGACCCAGTTATACCAGGCGAAATTTGTTTCAAGCGCGCCGAGAAATTGTCGAATACCCGTCAATTTCCAGATAGCGCTGAGCAGGTTGAAAACCGCCTGACCTGTCGCGCGCGCGCCCTGCGCATTACGGAACGCCTGAAGTAACAGCTGCAAGCCATTTAGCTGCGCTGCATTCAACTGACTGGCAATCTGTGCCGCCGCCCGTTGAGCCGGTGCTCCCGCTATGCCGCAATACTGTAGCCCAACAGACAGGACGTCACAGATGACGGTAATTTCCCACATAGTGCATTCACTAACGCCCGTCTTATTTGGTGCAGAGTCAAGTTCCAACTCTGCGGCGGCGGCGGGTTCTGCTGATTCAATGTCATAGCGGCCATTTACCAGATCGTACATGTCATGCACCGCTTTATCCCTGTCAAAAGTCTGCCCTGGGGGAGGCGGATTATCTGCAAGAAGTTGATCGAGATGGGGTAATACGGTTGCCCTGAAAGTATCAAAGTCCTGATTTTTCAATTGATCGGATGCGGTTGGCTCAGTCATGGCTGGCTATCCTCTAATGAGATGTAAACAATTGATACGTATTAACTAAGTAATTGTTATACGGAAAAAATTTCAATGAAAATTAATCAGACGGATGTACTTTAAAAGGAATCATTAATAATTCTATAGGATGGTCGTTGGTGTGCAAGTCAAGGGGCCGCTTTGAGTGATAGTCGTCCTCACCTGGCCAAGGGTCGCATGGAGGCAGACAAAGAAACCTCGTTATGTCTTTATCCGCAGGCTAACGGGAGCCGCACCGCAAATGCGGCTTCCCGCGAGGCTATATAAGCGCAACAACTTTCGGCAACATACGCCTGTCAGAAGTCACCGCTATTTCAGCCTTGCGCGAATCTGCCTCCGCCGTTAATCAGTACCAGATCACCTACATCCCCTTCCCTCCGGCGTCATTTTTTTGTCATCACTCCCTCACCCTGGTGTCAGCGCCGGTTTCCTATCCTGTAGACGAACTTTCCTAATCAGGAGCACGGCCATGAAACTGAAAAAAGTTGTTCTTGCAGTGAGTATGCTGGTGGCAATCGCAGGCGGCACGGCGCAGGCTCAGGCGCAGCCGGTCAAGAATATTGTGCTGGTTCACGGCGCTTTCGTCGGCGGCGCGGGCTGGCGTGCGGTGTACGATCGGCTGACGCATGATGGTTATAACGTGACGCTGGTGCAGGAACCGCTGACCAGCTTTGCGCAAGACGTGGCGGCGACGCGTCGCGTTCTCGATCGGCAAAACGGCCCGGTGATTTTAGTGGGCCACAGCTACGGCGGCGCGATTATCAGTGAAGTGGGCAACGACAATAAAGTGGCTGGTCTTGTGTATATTGCCGCGCACGTGCCGGAAAATGGCGAAACCGAAGCCGATAACGGCAAAAAAATCCCCAATAGCGCGCATCCGTTTGTAAAATCGAGCGATGGCTACCTCTCTATTGCCCCGGAATATTATCATGCCGATTTCGCTGCCGACCTGCCTGCCGCCCAGGCCGATTTCGAAGCCCATGCGCAGATGCCGACCAACGCGGCAGTGTTCACCGCCAACATTCCCCATCCGGCATGGAAAACGCGACCCAGCTGGTACATGGTGGCGAAAGCTGACAAAATTATCAGCCCCGATCTGGAACGTCTGTACGCCAAACGCGCACACAGCCATACGGTGGAAATTGCCGGTGCCAGCCACTCGGTGTATCAGTCGCATCCTGATGAGGTTGCGCGGTTGATCGAGCAAGCCGCGCAGCACGCACTGCCTTAACAGGGTTCACAGGGAGAAGCGCATGAAAATTTTAGTGATTGAAGATGAAGTCAAGGCACGCGAATACATGCGCAAAGGATTGACGGAAGCGGGGTTTATCGTCGACGTGGCGGAAAACGGCCAGGACGGCCTGTTTTACGCGCAGGAGCATCATTACGATTTGATTTTACTCGACGTAATGATGCCCTGTATGGATGGCTGGCAGGTGATGACGGCGCTCGATAAACAGATCCACACGCCGGTGATCTTCCTGACGGCCAAAGGCACGTTGGAAGACCGTATTAAAGGACTGGAGCTGGGCGCGGATGATTATCTGGTCAAGCCCTTTTCGTTCGCCGAGCTGCTGGCGCGCGTCCGCACGCAGCTGCGACGCGGCAGCCTGCAAAAGCTGCCGGATGTGCTGACGCTGGCCGATTTGCAGCTCGATATTGTTAAACGCCGCGTCGAGCGCGACGGTCAGCGAATCGACCTGACCAACAAAGAGTTCAACCTGCTGCATCTGTTTCTGCTGCATCCTGGCGAAGTGCTGACCCGCACCCTGATTGCTTCCCGCGTGTGGGATATGAATTTTGACAGCGACACCAACGTGGTGGACGTGGCGGTTAAACGCCTCCGGCAGAAAATTGACGGTCCGTTTTCCACACCTTTAATCCACACCGTGCACGGCGTGGGCTACCGCTGCGAAGCCGATCCGTGAAAAAATATTCTCTCGCGACGCGTCTGTCGCTTATGTTAAGCGCCACGGTGATAGTCATTTTTGCGTTCATCGGCCTTGCGCTTTATCACTCGCTGGCCATACAAATTGGGCTACGCGACGATGGCGCATTGCTGACGCGTATCGATCAGATCCGCACGCTGTTACGCGATGAAGATGCCATTACGCTTATCCAGCAGAAGCCGCGTTTGTTTGCCAATATGCTGGGTAACACCGAGTCTTTACTGGTGCTGCGTTTTCCCGGCCAGCCACCGCTGATTGCGGTCAATCCCGGCCGGTGCCCTCTTCCCGTTATTACGCCTGTCGCCGCTGACCAGCCGCTGACGCTGTCGTCCGTTCATCACTTTGCCAGCGACGACGGCACGCCTTTTATCGCGGCGTCGGCACTCACGCCCACGCGCGACGGCAGCGGACAGATTGAGATCGTCACCGGTCGCCTGATGAGCAATCGCACGCAAACGCTGCACGGCTACCGTAATCAAATTATCCTGGCGACTTCCCTGGCTGCCTTACTGGTGGCAGCCATAAGCGTCTGGCTGGTGCGGCGCGGTTTATCCCCACTCCGCCGCCTGACAACCGAGGCGAACGCGATCGATGTGCGTCATTTATCACGCCGCATGCCCGATCAGGCTCAGGCTGAACTGCAGCCGCTTATCGCTGCTTTTAACCAAATGCTCGGTCGCCTTGAAGGCGGCTACCAACAGCTGAGCCAGGTTGCTGCGGATATGGCGCACGAGCTGCGCACGCCGATCGGTACGCTGATCGGCCAGACCGAAGTGGCGCTGAGCCAGACGCGCAGCCTCAGCGATTATCAGGCGTTATTAGGCTCCAATTATGAAGAGCTGGAGCGTCTCGCCAGGATGATCGACAACATGCTGTTTCTTGCCAGGGCGGAGGATGCCAGCCAGTCGATAGCTATTCAGCGCATCGATCTGGCGCAGCCTGGTGAGAAATTGCAGAGCTATTTTGACAATATGGCGGAAGAAAAGGCGATGCGGCTTGAGATAAGGCTGGATGGCGAACTGTCTGCCGACCCGCTGCTGGTGCAGCGCGCGCTGGCGAATCTGATAGCGAATGCGCTGAGCTATGGCGAGCGTAACACCACAATCCACGTCTATAGCAAGGCGCAGCCGCACGCCATCGAACTGGTAGTGGAAAACAATGGCCCGGTGCTGAGTGCCGAGTACCAGTCGCGCATTTTTGACCGTTTCTGGCGCGCTGACACCTCACGTCATCAGGGCAGCAGCGGGCTGGGATTGTCTATCGTGCGCAGCATTATGCGATTACATCAGGGAAGCTGTGAGGTAAACAGCGAGCACGGCGTCAATCGGTTTACGCTGCGCTTTCCCGCTAACGCTGCGAATGCCGTCGTCGACGTTTCTCCCGGCCATAGTGGTAAGAACAGCGAACGGGCAAAAAGCCCGGCTTCAGCTGCATCAGGATCCTGAACGGTGGCGCGTACGTCATGCACAGGCTGCGATAAGCCAAATTCGCCATCGGGTTTCGGGCATTACCCGATGTCAGTTGCAGACCCTGAAGAGCGCTGTTTCCCGGAAAGCGCCGTTCTGAAAGCTGGCCTCCGTCCGTAAAGAGAAGCCCGGACAGGGCCAGCTTTTATCTATCCTGCTTCAGCGCCAGAAGATTTTTTCCGGCTGGCCCGGCGCGCTTCCGTCTGCATCACCAGACTCAGGGCCGCCGGCAAAACGGTGAGCGTCACCAGCGTCGCCACGATCAGCCCGCCGATAATCGCCAGCGCCATTGGCCCCCAAAAAATCTGGCGGGAAATGGGGATCATGCCCAGGATGGCTGCGCTGGCCGTCAGAAGGATTGGGCGGGCGCGGTGAGAGGCAGCGGCCTGAATGGCGGCGTTATAGTGCATACCTGAGCGCCGGTTATTGTCCGCCTCAGTGATGAGTATGACCGCATTGCGGATAATCATGCCCGCAAGCGCAATGATGCCCAGCAGCGCCACAAAGCCCATCGGCGTGCCTGTCGGCAGCATAGCCAGCACGATTCCGGGCAGGCCAAAAGGTGCCATCAGCAGCGCCAGAAGCATACGGGAAACGCGCTGTAGCTGAACCATCAGCAGCACCAGCATACAGAGCAGCGTGACTGGCAGAATAGCAAATACAGAGCTGTTGCCCTTGTCGGACTCGGCTACGGCTCCGTCCTCGCTGAGGCTGTAACCCAGCGGCAGTCCGGCCCTGAAGCGGTCAATAACGGGCTTCAGCCCGGCCGATACCCTTTCGGCGCGCAGGCCAGGTGCAAGATCCGTCTGCACGGTGATAAACGGCAGGCGCTGACGCCGCCAGATTACGGGATCCTCAAGCCCCCACTGCGGCGTGGCCACCTGCGCCAGCGGGATTTTCTCGCCCGTTTGCGCTGTCAGAAGCAGCCCGGACAGGCTGTCAAGACGGCGCCCTTCATCGTTGCCCTTGAGAACGACATCAACCAGCCTGTTCCCGTCACGCACGGTGGTAATCAGCATTCCCGACCACAGCGTGTTCAGATAACGGGCAATCAACTCGGAAGAGAGGCCCGCTGCCCGCGCGGCCGACTGATCCACCTTCAGCGTGACAACCCGTTCAGGCTCGCCCACCGTCTGGTTGACCTCACGCGTCAGCGGAGAGGCGCCAAGCGTTGCTGCCAGTCGCTCTGCCTGCGCCCTGACCTGCTGGTAGTCAGGCCCGCTGACGCGGTAGCGAACGGGCCAGCCTACGGGCGGCCCCAGCTCAAGAGGAGCAACCCGCGTGGTGATGTCGCTAAAATCCCGCGCAAGCACGCCATCAAGATAGCGCCGCAGTCTTTCTCTGGCCGCCAGGCTTTTGGCCACCACCACCAGCTGAGCGGTATTTTCATCATCAAGTAAAACGTCCATCGGCAGATAAAAGCGCACTGCTCCGGTGCCGACGTAAGACGAGTAGTGGTCAACGTCGCGGCTGGCTGATACGGCTTGTTCCAGCCGCTCTGTCTGACGTAGGGTCGCCTCCTGAGAGGCATTCGCTGGCAAAGACAGGCTGACCAGAAGCTCGGGCCGATCCGAGGCCGGGAAAAACTCGCCCTGCATCCGGGTCATACCCGCACCTGCCAGCAGCAGCGCCAGTAGCGCGAGGCCAAGCGTCAGAAGCCGGTATCGCAGAACGCGGGCGAGCAGGCGGCGATAAAGCCCGCCGAGGCGACCAGGACCGGCGGCGTGTTTCTGCAGGGTGCCCGGCAGCAGCCAGCTGCCGGTCAACGGTGAAAACAGCACGGCCACTATCCATGAGCTGATAAGCGCAATCAGTACCACGGCAAACAGGGTATAGCAGTATTCTCCCGCGCTTGAGGCGGCAAAGCCGACCGGAATAAAACCGGCAATCATGACCAGCGTACCGGTCAGCATCGGAAACGCCGTAGAGGTGAACGCATAGGTTGCCGCGCTGGCGCGTGAATCGCCGGCTTCAAGCCTGGCCACCATGGTTTCCACCGTTATCATTGCATCGTCAACCAGCAGCCCCAGGGCGATAATCAGCGCGCCGAGCGAGATCCGCTGTAGCCCAATACCGGCAAGGTGCATACAGATAAATGTCATAGCCAGCACCAGCGGGATTGCTGCCGCCACCACCAGGCCGGCACGCAGGCCCAGTGAAACAAAAGACACGGCCAGCACGATGATCACTGCCTCTACGAGCACGTGCATAAATCCGCTGACGGCCTCATCCACCACGGCGGACTGATCGGCAATACGCGTCATCTCAATACCGTGCGGCAGCCGTTCGGCCTCGCCTGCCATGCGCGCGCGCAGCGCCTGGCCGAAAGCAAGCATATTCCCGGTCTGCGCCATCGAGACGGCGAGCCCGATCGCAGGCTGTCCGTTGACGCGATAAAGCGGCGCAGGCGGCTCTGTAGGTCTGCGCACGACGGCGGCAATCGCTGTAAGAGGGATATAGCGTCCGTTTACCCGCAGCGTCACCGTGCGCAGGCTCTCTTCGTTTTTGAAAGCCCCGCTGACTCGCAGCGCTATAGTGTCATCGGCCGTACGCACGGTACCCGCTGGCTCTACCACGTTCTGCGCGCGAAGCGCCTCAGCGACCTGCTGTAAATCCAGCCCCATCGATGACAGCTTACGCGGTGAAAAGGCCACCACCAGCTGCTCTTCCTGCTCGCCCAGCAGCTGAATTTTACCCACGTCCGGCAGGCTCATCAGATCCCGGCGAATGTTGTCCACCCGATCTCTTAATTCCCGCATGGAAAAACCCTCTGCGGTAAACCCGTAAATAGTGCCGAAGGTGTCTTCAAAATCATCGTTGACGGCAGGCCCCTGCACGCCCTGCGGTAAAGAAGGGGCGGCATCCTGCATTTTTTTACGTACCTGATACCAGATGTCGGCAACCTGCGCAGGGGGCGTATCATCGCGAAGGTTTATAAAGATAACGCTGCGCCCGGCGTGCGTCTCGCTCTGGACGTAGTCAAGCCGGGGGATCTCCTGCAGTTTTTTCTCCAGCGTGTCGGTCACCAGCCTGACCGTATCGCTGAGGTTCGCGCCCGGCCATTGGGCAGAAACCACCGCCGTTTTGATGGTAAATGCGGGATCTTCAGTCCGCGAAAGCTGCTCATAGCTTATGATGCCCGCAGCCATAATGAGCAGCATCAGGAAGGCAATTAACTGCTGCTGCTTCAGCGCCCAGGCGGAAAGGTTAAAGCTCTGCTTCATCCTGATCCTCCTTGCTCCAGGCCACGCGCTCGCCGTCACGCAGGCTTCTGACGCCCGCCGTAACGACCCGCTCCCCGGGCGCGATCCCGGCGCGTATAAATACGGAATCTGCCGAATAGCCTGCGATATGCACGGCTCTCCGACGGACCCGGTTGTTAACCGCATCCAGTACAAATACGGCGGGATCGCCTGCCTGGCGCGTCAGGGCCGACGCCGGAAGCACCATAACCGCCTCAGCTGCCGTTTCTGCGGCCGGCAGCGTGACCGTGACGCTGGCGCCCATCGCCATATCGGGCGGTGGATTATCCAGCGTGACCCGCACTCGCCAGCTTCGCGTTTGCGGATCGGCCTGCGGACTGATATCGCGCAGATGTCCCAGCGCGCTTACGGTCGGATCCCGCAGCAGTGCAAGGTGAAAAACGGCACCGGGCTGGCGGGATACCATTGCAGGACTGGCAACGTCAAACACGACGTCGCGGCCATTGCCAGCGGCAACGGTAAATACCGTTTCCCCGGCGCTGACAACCTGCCCTGCTGATGCGCTGACGCCCGTTACCACGCCGCTGGCAGGCGCGGTAAGGGCCGTCCAGCGCAGGTTTTCCTTCGCATTTTTCAGCGCCGCCTCGCTGCTTTGCGTGCGCGAAAGCGCCGCCTGCCAGTCAGCCGTGGCCGTATCCAGCTGAGCACGAGCGATAGCACCGGACGGCATCAGAAGACGCATTCGATGCAGATTAAGCAGCGCCACTTTTTCTGCGGCCCGGCTGCTGCTGACATCAGCCTGCGCGCTGATAACCTGGTTCAGCGCCGCCGGACTGTCCAGCACGGCCAGCGTGTCGCCCTGGCTGAACCGGCTCCCGACGTCGGCACTGCGCGTCAGTATGCGGCCCTCCAGCCTGAAACTCAGGGAGGTTTCATCATGCGCGCGGACTTCACCGGTCAGCGTCTGCTGAGCAGGCGCCGTGCGCGGGCCGATCGTCATCCATTCAACCGGACGCGGTGCGGGTGGATTTTGTTGTTTTTGCCGATCGCAGCCGGTCAGCATAACAGCCATCAGCACAAGGCCGAGCAGCAGTAAGACACTATGATGTCGCAGATCCAGCAGTTGCCAGGCCCCCTGTTTTATCAGGCCTGGAAGGTTGTCTGACATGGCGCAGTTCCTCAATTGAGTTTTGCGCCATTAAACCTCGCCATTATCAAGAACCCGGCCACATTCCATCAAGGGAGTGTCAAGACCCTCAGCAACCGTTATGCATCGTGAGGCAGCACGATCCGCATTCTTAATCCGCCCTCAGGCGGCAGCGTGGCGTCCAGCGTTCCGCCGTGCGCCTGACAGATAGCGCGTGCAATTGAAAGGCCCAGCCCGCTCCCGCCAGAATGCCGTGCCCGTGAGGCCTCTCCGCGCGTAAAGCGCTCAAACATGACTTCAAGAAACGCCGGCGGCACGCCGGGCCCTTTGTCCTGAAAAATAATCTCATAATGCCCGTCTGTGCTGCGGCTGCTCAGATACAGGCTGGTGCCGGAACCCGCATAGCGCAGCGCATTTTCCAGCAGGACGGTAAAAACCTGCCCCAGACGAAACGGATCGACGTTAAGCAGCGTTTTTTCAGCCAGTTCGGCAACCGGATAAATGCCTGCTTCATCAAGCTGGGATTTTATCCACTGCAGGCGATAGCGCAGGATCTCGGACGGACAGCAGCGAACCCTTTCCAGGCTAAGCTGCCCGGCGTCCGCCAGTGAAAGCAGCTGCAGTTCATCAATCAGCCTACGCAGGCAGTTCAGCTGGCCCATGATCATGGCAAGCTGTCGCCCATCCGCGCTGAACACGCCGTCAAGCAGCGCCTGTAGCCGAACCATGGCTGCGGTCAGCGGGGAGCGCAGCTCATGCGCCATAGCGACATGTGAGGCGCGAAGCTCTTTTTCATAACGCGCAAGCTGGCGCGTCATGGCGTTGAAGTTTTGTGCGAACTGCACCAGTTCTGCTGGTGCCGACGGCGTCAGCGCAGCCTGCGCACCGAAGTCACCTTCCGTTACCTGTTCAGCTGCGCCTCTGAGCTGGCTGAACTGAGCCGACAACGGGCGGGCATGGCGCAGCCCGAACCAGGCAATGAATGGAATCGTCACCAGCACCAGGACGCCGACGGTGATCCAGTCCGAAGAGGCGATGGAGGGATCGGAATAGCCGATACCCCACCAGCTATCAATGATCTGATGAAAACGCGCCGGATTAAGATTAGGGTTTTCACGCAGAACCAGGAATTCCTGCAGTATCGCGTGAGGCATATGCCAGGTGATCCAGAGATACTGAAGCGTAAAGCGCAGCCACATGCACAGCGCTATCAGGACAACGGTACCGATGGCAAGCGTCAGAATGCGAACGCAGATCCAACGCCACAGGGTTTGCAGCTGTGGATTTTTCATGGCTGCCGGAACCTGTAGCCGACGCCGCGTACGTTAAGAAGAACCTCTTTCATGCCGGCCGCCTCAAGTTTTTTGCGCAAGTTGTAGATATGTGTATCGACCACGCGTTCAAGCGCGTCGCTTTCAGGCAGGCACCGCTCCAGTAAAAACTGACGGCTGAGCGCACGAACCGGGGCGCGCATCATCGTCACCAGTAATAAAAACTCGGTTGGGGTCACGTCCACGTTGATTAGATCATCAATACCGCGCGTAACGGTTACGGTCATGGCCGAAGTATGAACCTCCAGCGCCTGCCAGCGCAGCACCTCCTCTTGCTGAACGGCTGGCTGACTTCGCCGCAGCACGGCCTGCACGCGCGCCACGACCTCTCCGGGATGGTAGGGCTTGACCACGTAGTCGTCGGCACCGTAGCGCAGCGCGCCGATGCGATCGGGCATGTCGCCAATGGCCGTTACCATAATCACAGGAACGTCACTGCTGCGCCTGATTTTTGCCAATACCTCCGTACCGTTAAGACCCGGCAGCATCACGTCCAGCAGGATCAGATCAGGGTGCCAGCGCCCGGCTATTTCCAGGCCCGACACCCCGTCCCCGGCCGCGCGAACTTCGTAGTTTTCGCGGCGTAAATAGGCTTCAAGCACCTCAACCGCATCTGCGTCGTCCTCAATAATAAGAATTTTTTTGTTTTGCATGGTTCACCTTGACACTTTCTTCACAATTCCCTGGCCGTTTATTGACACACCCACAGGATACTCCGGGTTGTCGATACGGGTGTATCGGCAAAGTGGAACGAACCCATAAGAGGTAAGGTGATGATAACCAGAAAAGCACTGCTGTATATGGCCGGTCTGGCCCTGACAACTTCAGCGACGGCCCGCGCGGACAGCGGTGATGCCCAAAATAGCGTGACCGTCGGCGTCGGCGCACAGTCTGCGCCCCGCTACAGCGGCTCGGATCAAACCCGCCTTCAGCCGGTTCCGGTTTTCCAGGCCCGACACGGTGCCTTCTTTGCGGATGCTCAAAAAGGCATTGGCTACGATTTACAAAGCAACAGTGGACTCTACCTGGAACATACGCTGGGCTACAACCTCGGACGAGATGACAAAAATTCAGACTGGCGTGACGGCGGTAATAGGCTGAAGGGCATGGGCAAAATCGATCCCACGGTCAATACAGCGCTGGCCATCGGCTGGCAGGTCACGCCATGGCTCAGCGCCGAGGGCAAAGCGGTTCTGCCGTTCAGTGACGATCAGGGCGTCAATTATCAGGCATCCCTGACCCTTCTGCCGGTGCAGAGTGAAAGCGATACCGTCGCGCTGCAAACCGCGGCATTATTTGGCGATGCCCGCTATATGAATACCTGGTACGGCGTCAGTCAGGCGCAGAGCCAGCGCAGCAGGTTTACGCGCTACCGCGCGCCGGGCGGTTTTTACGGTATTGCAACCTCTCTGATCTGGAGCCACCAATTTGATCCTCACTGGGGAACGCTTATCAGCGCGGGCTATACCTGGCTTGGCGATCGCGTAGCCGACAGCCCTGTTGTTTCCCGGCGCAATGAAGCAACGGGCACGGTCGGCTTTACCTATACATTCTGATGCTTTCTGCGCATAAGCGTTTCCAGGCCGTGCCTCATTGCGTACCTGCCCGTGCAGGCTCGTATCGATATTTATCAAACCTGGGCAGCCAGCGGGAATAACAATATGCTGTCGGACGACGTATTTTTTACGGGGCTGGTATGTTGGATAAGAGAAAACTTAACCAGAAAAGTCACCGTTCAGGAGGTGGCGGCCCGCTACGGTTATTCAAAGTGGTATCTGAACCGGTGCTTTGTGCGCTACGCCGGTATCAGCCTGGGTGCTTTTATTCGTCTGGAAAGGATGAAGGCCGCCGCTGATGAGCTTATCAGCGGCGGCCAGCGAATTATAACTATCGCCCTGCGCTATGATTTTGAGTCGCAGCAGACGTTTACGCGGGCATTCAGCCGACAGTACGGTATGCCGCCCGGCGCGTTCAGGCAGGTTATGCGCAAAGCGAAGCCTGAACATTCAGAGAACGCTCACGCCCGAACATGCTAGCGGCTGATTATCATTCCCTTTCATCGCTTTCAGTATTGCCCGGACATACCTGCTCTTCCTTCTCTACGGCTGCCACGCTCGTCTGAATTATCGCGAAGGCTGGTTTTGCTTATCGAATCCGGCGGCGATCTGACGCTATGCTTCTGGTGAGCCTCCTTCCGTCAGGCCACCGCTCAAGATCTATACGATACAGGCATGGTCGCCCGGCTTACTGGCTGATAAATAGAAATTATTATAAATTTCAATTAATTAAATAAAAAACTCATCTGAATTATCGGTTTTGTCCGATTTTTTTACGTTTACTGCGTCAGTTAACAGAATTTTTCATAAACTCATCTGCGTAAACCATTTACGCTGCAGATAACCGTGAAGACAGCGGTTACTGGATGTTTATGACTTCGCTGACAGCCTGTGGTTGTTGCTGGATATAAGGGAAAAGAATGCCATTACTATTCGATGAGTTATCTGGCGCGCCATCGTGGGTGCCTGCTTTATTGCTCGTCACGCTCTCTTTCGCTGCGGGGGCCGTTGCGCGATTTATCATTCTCAGGTTCATCCGCTACTGGCAGAATCGTGACAGGAAATTATTTAAATCCCTTGAAAAGCATCTTCGCGGATCAATTTTTCTTTTCATCCCGCTGATGTTAATCAACGTTGGGCTTAATTATATTAATATTCACCCGCACTATCTTGATCTTATTACAACGATTATTAATACCTTCATTATACTTTCGCTTTGTTCTATCCTGATTCGTTTGACTAATGTCGTGCAGGATATGCTTTTTATCCGCTATGACATTAATCTTTCTAATAATCTTCGTGCCCGTAAAATCCGTACGCAGATAATATATGTAAAAAAGGTCGCTATCGTCCTGCTCGTGACGCTGTGTGTTTCACTGATCCTGCTCAGCTTCCCCGGCGTGCGAAAATTCGGCACCACAATTCTGGCCGGTGCCGGGGTGGCCGGAATAATAATTGGCTTTGCCCTGCAAAAGTCGCTCGTTAACCTGTTTGCCGGTATTCAGATAGCCTTCACCCAACCGATTAAAATTGATGATGCTGTAGTGGTTGAAAAAGAATGGGGCTGGATTGAGGAGATAAACCTGACGTATGTGGTGGTGCGTATCTGGGATCTGCGCCGGCTGGTTCTGCCCATCACCTACTTTACAGAAAACGCCTTCCAGAACTGGACGCGTAATAACGCCCAAATATTAGGCACCGTTTTCCTTTACCTTGACTACTCCATGCCGTTAGAACCTCTGCGTCAGCATTTCGAAAAAATCCTCAGTGAAACAAAGCTCTGGGATCAGGAAACTCAGGTGCTGCAGGTAACGGATACTGATGACAGAACCATGACCATCAGATTATTGATGACGGCACAAAACTCCCCCATGGCCTTTGATTTACGCTGCCACGTGCGGGAAAAGATGATTGAGTTTATTCAGCAAAACTATCCGCAGTGCCTGCCTAAAACCAGGGCTACACTGGCCGATCCGCTGCTTGACGGCCCGGGAAGTCGATAACTAATCGCGTTTTTTTCTGAAAACAGAGAGTGGGACGTACAGTGCCCGTCAGGGCGCGGCACAAGCATTCGGGCAGCTGTGCTTCCGCTTCTCGCTTTCAGGCGCCGGCTTTATGCCAGGCAGACACCACAAGAGATCGCAGAACAGAGCCAACGCTATGCTAATGACGTAACGGCTGCGCCGCAGGCTCGAAAAACTGATATGACCCATCCTGTCGTGCTTTCGCCTGGTACATCGCTTTATCGGCATTTTCAAACAGCATGTTGGCCGATGCCGCCCCGAATCGTGCGAGGCTAATGCCAACAGACGCCCCAATGCGTACTTCTGTGCTATTGATAGCAAATGGCTCTTTCAGGCTGTTAATAATGCGCCGGGCGATGGCAGATGCCGCCTTGCGGTTGGTACACTTCGCGGCTACCACAAACTCATCCCCGCCCAGACGCGCCACCGCATCGCCAGGGCGCATACAGCGTCGTAGCCGCTCGCTTACCAGCTGTAGCAAAACATCCCCTACTGCATGCCCCATCGAATCATTGACCGCCTTGAACCCGTTCAAATCGATAAACAGGACGGTGGTATAGGCCAGATCTTTTTCCTGCGCAAGCATGTGGCTCACCCGGTCGTTGATCCAGGCCCGATTAGGCAACCCGGTTAACGTGTCGCGGGTGGCCAGTTTTTCGAGCTTGCGGATCCGCTCTTTATCATGAGTAATATCCCGCGAAACCAGCACGGCACCGATGTTCTTGCCGGTGGAAGGGTCGCTGACGCCGCAGGCCTTGGTGCCAAGCGTAATGTAGTGACCGTCGCGATGCCGCTTACGCACCTCGACCACATCCGACCGCACACCACCGTTGAAAAGGAATACCAGTGCATCCGTAGCGGATGCCCGGTCATCGGGGTGCAGGAAATCCACCACCGGTTGACCTTTCATCTCATCGGCTGACCAACCGATCATTTTGCTATAAGAAGGCGAGATTGAAACGTACCTGCCGTCTGCGTCGCAATGGGCGATCAGGTCAGTGCTGTTTTCAATTAACAGACGGTATTCCGCCGCCGTGCGCAGCGCTTCCTCCAGGGCTTTGCGCTGCCCGGTTATATCAAAAATGAAGCCGCTATATTGCAGGCAAGGAACATTGGGTGGACAGTCAGGCAGGCCTGAAACAATCACACAGCGTGTCGTGCCATCCAGACAACGGATTGGCACTTCGATATGAAAAGGCGTGACGCATTCCAACGCCGCAGTCAGTTGCAGCGCGATCTGCGCATCATCATCAGCCTGTGCGAGCCTCAGCCATGCACTTAGCGTTACGCCTTCCAGTGTGGGTATAAGGCCAGCAGGGCTTTCCTGACTGGTGATGCAAATGCCCTGGGCGTCTGTGGACCAAACGGCGGAAAGAGTAGGTTTGATCACAGTGTTCATGGTGGTCGGGTCCGTTGTTGGCTGATGCCGCAGTTTCTACGGTGCCATTTCACCTGCCGGAGCGGGAAATTATCTATGGCAAAACTCAAGGTCAGAAGCAGTAGACTGCGTTTATCGGCTAATTCGCCCATAACCTTTAATGAATATTGCTTGATTAAACGGCTGTACAGCCTGCAACTGTCGCGTTATGCCTGAATTATACAATGCGTAGGGATTTTCGACTTTTCCCGGCATCGTTACGTTATGTAAGGCAGCCTTGACGTAGAGCAGCTATGCCCGCGTCTCGCTCATCGCTGCCCTTGCTGCTGACACAGGCAGCTTTGCGTCAGCAGCTGATGTGAAAAATATGCCATTCTGCTCGACGGGCAACTATCCTGTCTTACACAAGCCATCTGCAATATGAGTATTCTGAGGATGTCGACATGACCACGTTTTACCAACTTACCGCCACCAGCCTGAGTGGCCAGCCGATCCCTATGGCCGACTACGCTGGCAAGCTGGTGCTCGTGGTCAATACCGCCAGCCATTGTGGCTTTACGCCACAGTACGCGGGCCTTGAATCGCTCTATAAGCGGTACGCCGCCCAAGGGCTGGTGGTGCTGGGTTTTCCCTGCAATCAGTTTGGTAAGCAGGAACCCGGCAGTGCTGACGACATCGCGCAGACCTGTCACATCAACTATGGCGTGAGCTTTCCGATGTTTGAGAAAGTGGCGGTCAACGGCGCCCTGGCGCACCCGGTGTTTCGTTACCTGAAAGCCGAATTGCCCGGCGTGCTGGGTGGGCGAATCAAATGGAACTTTACTAAGTTCCTGATCGGACGCGACGGCAAACCACTTAAGCGTTTTGCACCGATCTCTACCCCAGAGAAAATGGAAGCCGCGATCCTTGCTGCACTGGAATAAGCGCTTCAGTTAAATTATAAAGGCTGTGCGGCAGCCTTTATAAGGTAGCGTAGCGATAATAGAAATGATGAGAGCACTGCGTTATTGACTTGTGTGCTGCGCTTGATGGGAAGGTTTGGGCAGGTGCCAACAGACTGGATTAATTGACTGTTGACTGTACGTTTGATGATGGATGTGCACTTTGTGGCAGAAGCGGATATACAAAAATCCGTTGGGTAATAATGACTGATAGCCCCCCGGAGCCCGGAGATATCAGCCTAAGAATTTGCGCACAGATATTAATGAAAGTTAAAGTTGCACATAATGTTTATGGGCAGCAACCAGGAATTAACTTATGGCACGTCGAAGTGAATTAAAAGGTATAGTGAATGCGCTTAATGGGAGCTTTGTTAGCAGAAACAACGACTTTAAAGGATACTGGTCTATAGGCCAGCTTAAATCGTTAGCTCTGGATAATTGCCTTTCCTCAATGATTTTTCCTCTTATTCTGTCTAAAACTACCCCCACATATAATCTGCAAAGTTACATTGTGCATCGCTACGCCAACATGCTCAAAAACCTACTAACCAAACAGAAAATACCTGGCTTTTGGATAAGTAAGGCTATCATAAAGATCGACTTTATAGCTAATGCCGAACAGGCAAAGTTATATGAATACACCACCTCAGGCGAACTTTTCCAATGCACCTGTCAGATAACTGATGATACTGGTCATGATTACGAATCCCTAATTTATGGGCGTTGCTTGCCGCATTCTGTTGTGCGAGAGTTAAAATCGACTCGTAAATTCACCGTGTAGTTGATCACTTCAACGTCCTCTCCTCGCGCACTAAGCATTATGCAATAATGCCTGGCTGCGGGCATCGCCGTGCAACGTTAATCTATAAAATCACGACATTACTCACGACGCTATATGAGGTAGTAACCTGAGCAGGCGCTTGTTACTGCCGCAACCGGCCAATACGCCTGGCCTCCTGCTGCACGGTGAATAGACGCGGAAAATTCACAACCTTTCCACCAGCGTTTTTAATTGGGCAATCACTGCCCCCTTCTCATCCTCGTTTTCTCCGCCGCAGGGCCAGGTTGACTGCCGGACAATCAAACGCGTCGGCAGCAGCTCACGGATGCGCATCTGCGGTGCGGCCATCTTCTGAACTAACAGCTCAACGGCTTTTTTCCCTAACTTATCGAAATCCTGCGCAACGGTTGTTAACGGCGGCTGGAAATAGAGGCTGTCCGCCGTATCGTCATAGCCGGTAACGGAAACCGCCTTGCTGCCGGTGCGATTAAGCTGTGCCAGCGCGCTCAGCACCCCGAGCGCCATTTGATCGTTCGCAACGACGATCGCGCTAATGCGCGGCTGCTGATGCAACAGCTCAAAGGCTTTGTGCCAGCCGCTGGCCGCACTCCAGTCGCCAAAAACCGTTACCGCGTTGCTCACCCCAAGCCGGTGCAAGGCTTCGCGCCAGCTGCTCAACCGCATCCGCGCCGAGACGGAACTCTCTGGCCCGGCAAGCAGACCGAACTCCCGATGCCCCAGCGTCCAGAGATGGTTGACGCAGGCGCCGCAGCCGTCCAGATGATTAAACCGCACCGAGCAGACATCGGTTTCCGGCGAGATATCTAAAAAGAGACAGCTAATATCCGGGTTCTCACTGACCAACTTTTCCGCCAGGCTGCTTTCCAGGGGAAGATTGATGATGGCGCCACGGATATTCTGCGCGCGAAACTCATGCAACCGTGCCTGAAGAGAAGCGTAATCGGCCGTTACCGGCATCGCGATAGCAACCTCCAGCTGATGCGCGCCCGCGTGACTCTTTATCGCGGCGGCGATTTGCGAAGGAGCATGCAGCGTTAACGACGCGGTAATCAACCCGATCGACGGCGCCGATTTCCCCGCCAGCAACTGTGCCGAACGGTTAGGCACGTAGTGCAACGCCTGCATGGCGTGGATGACTTTGTCACGGGTTCGTTCAGAAACCACATCAGGCCTGTTCAGCACGCGCGAAACCGTCTGTTGTGATACACCGGCCTCACGAGCCACATCTTCCAGAGTTGCCATACGCCGCTGCATCTTCTTTTCCTCTGTCCTCTGCCCTGAATGTCTTACGCTAACATTTACTGTCTAAAATACGACAAAAAATGGCTGTTTCTATCCTGTTTCGTGATCGCCAATGAGTTCCAATCTCAGCAATATTGCGGCTACTAACAAAATATCTGATAACACACTCCATCTTGTCTGGCGAATGACATTTACTTTTAGCTATCAGGTAGACCTATGCGCAATCACGACGGCCATGCCCCCCACAGCGTTTCGTTTCATGACGTGCTTGCACGTGAAGACTGGCAAAACCAGACCATTACGCACCTGAACCGTTTACCGGCCCATGCGCCTTTCTCCAGCTGGCGCGATCTTCGCGCGGCAAGGGAAAATCAGACCTCATCACACCGCCGTCAGCTGGATGGCCAGTGGCAATTCACTTATGCGCGCAGCCCGTTTGAGGTGGACGCCGGCTGGCTGGAAAGCGATCTGGCGGAGAGCCGTCCTACGCCCGTGCCTTCGAACTGGCAAATGGAGGGTTACGACGCGCCAATCTATACCAACGTGCGCTATCCCATCGACACCACGCCGCCGCGCGTGCCGGAAGAGAACCCGACCGGCTGCTACTCGCTGACGTTTATAGTGGAGGAGAGCTGGCGGGACGAAGGTGAAACGCAGATTATCTTCGACGGTGTAAATTCTGCCTTCCATCTTTGGTGCAATGGCAAATGGATCGGTTACTCGCAAGACAGTCGCCTGCCTGCGGCCTTCGATCTCAGCGCCGCGCTTCAGCCGGGCGAGAACCGCCTTTGCGTTATGGTGATGCGCTGGAGCGCGGGCACCTGGCTTGAAGATCAGGATATGTGGCGGATGAGCGGCATCTTCCGTTCAGTATGGTTGCTGAATAAGCCGTCGCTGCACCTGAGCGATGTTCAGCTTACGCCGCAGCTTGATGCGCTTTATCGCGACGCTGAGCTGGAGGTGAATGTCACCGTTGCTGCTCCGGAACGGCTGCTTGAAAAACTGACGGTCAACGTGGAGCTGTGGCATGACGCGCAGCGGGTCGCCAGCCAGCAGCAGCAGCCCGGCTCGCCAGCCATTGACGAGCGAGGCAACTATGCGGAACGCGCCATGATGCGCGTTCCCGTGGAGCGTCCGGCCCTGTGGAGCGCGGAAACGCCGAACTGCTATCGGGCCGTCGTCTCGCTGTGGCACGGCGATGAGCTGATCGAGGCCGAGGCCTGGGATATTGGTTTTCGCCGGGTTGAAATCGACAATGGCCTGCTGAAGCTGAACGGTAAACCGCTGTTGATCCGTGGCGTTAACCGTCACGAGCATCACCCTCAGCGCGGCCAGGTCGTTACAGAAGAGGATATGGTGCAGGACATTCTGCTGATGAAGCAGAACAATTTTAACGCCGTTCGCTGCTCGCACTATCCCAACGCGCCGCGCTGGTATGAACTCTGTAATCGCTATGGCCTGTATGTGGTCGACGAGGCCAATATCGAAACCCACGGCATGGTGCCGATGAATCGTCTTTCCGACGATCCGGCCTGGCTGCCGGCCTGGAGCGCCCGCGTCACGCGGATGGTGCAAAGCAATCGCCACCACCCGTCGATCGTTATCTGGTCGCTGGGCAATGAATCCGGCGGCGGCAGCAATCACGAAGCCATGTATCACTGGCTCAAGCGTAACGATCCGTCACGCCCGGTGCAGTATGAAGGCGGCGGCGCGGACAGCACGACCACCGATATTATCTGCCCGATGTACGCCCGCGTGGAAAACGATCAGCTCATTCCAGCGGTGCCGAAATGGGGCATTAAAAAGTGGATCGGTCTGCCAGGCGAGCAGCGCCCGCTAATCCTTTGTGAATACGCTCATGCCATGGGCAACAGCCTGGGCAACTATGCCGACTACTGGCAGGCGTTTCGTGATTACCCACGCCTGCAGGGCGGCTTTGTCTGGGACTGGGCCGATCAGGCGATTAGCAAAACCTTTGACGACGGCAGCATCGGCTGGGCCTACGGCGGTGATTTTGGCGATAAGCCCAACGATCGCCAGTTCTGCATGAACGGGCTGGTGTTCCCTGACCGCCGCCCTCACCCGTCATTAATTGAGGCCAAACACGCGCAGCAATACTTCCAGTTTGCCCTGCTGTCGCAACATCCGCTGCGCATCAGCATTGTCAGCGAGTATCTGTTCCGTCCGACGGATAACGAGGAGCTGCACTGGCAGGTTCAGGCAGCCGGTGAAACCATTAGCAAAGGCAGCACAACGCTTGCGCTGCGGCCTGAAGGCCAGAGCGAGCTGACGCTGCAGGAGGAACTGACATTGCCCGCCGGGGCCGAAGAGGTCTGGCTGACGCTGGAGGTTATCCAGCCGCAGGCCACCGCCTGGTCCGCTGCCGGGCATCGCGTTGCCTGGCAGCAGTTTGCGCTCGCCGCCCCATTGGTGTTGCATGCGCCTCAGCCAGCAGGCGATGCGCCAGAGCTTGAACGCAGCGACAGCGCCTGGACGGTGCGCAGCGGCTTACAGCAGTGGGTGATTGACCGTCAAAGCGGACTGTTGACGCACTGGCAGATGGATGGCGTGGAGCAGCTATTGACCCCGCTGCGTGACCAGTTCGTGCGCGCGCCGTTGGATAACGATATTGGCGTAAGCGAAGTGGAGCGTATCGATCCCAACGCCTGGGTTGAACGCTGGAAGAGCGCTGGCCTGTACGACCTCACCGCTCGCTGCATACAGTGTGACGCGCAGCGTCTGGCCCATGAGGTGGTGATCGACAGCTGCTGGCACTACCTGAGCGGGGACGAGGTGGTGATTATCAGCCATTGGCGGATGACTTTTGATGCGCAGGGCAAGCTGCATCTGGCCATTGACGGCGAACGTGCCGCCACCCTGCCGCCGCTGCCGCGCGTCGGGCTGACTTTTCAGGTGCCGGATCAGAATAAACCGGTTTCATGGCTGGGATTCGGCCCGCATGAGAACTACCCGGATCGGCGTACCAGCGCCTGCTTCTCTCGCTGGGAACTGCCGCTGGAGGAGATGAGCACGCCGTACATTTTCCCGACCGAAAACGGACTGCGCTGCGACACCCAAGCCCTGGACTGGGGGCGCTGGCATGTGGCGGGCGATTTTCACTTCTCCGTACAGCCCTACAGCACCGCGCAATTAATGAAGACCGATCACTGGCACCGGATGCAGCCGGAAAACGGCGTCTGGATAACCCTTGACGGCCGGCATATGGGCGTTGGCGGCGATGACTCCTGGACGCCCAGCGTATTGCAGCAGTGGCTGTTGCTTGAAACGAAATGGCACTACCAGTTAACGATGCATTTCCAATAATAATCGGGGGCGCAGGCCCCCGGCTTATCGGTATAACCAGATGGAAAAGTCGCCATGAAACTCTCTGCACTCGCTCCAAGAGAACGTCATAATTTTATTTACTTTATGCTGTTCTTTTTCTTTTACTATTTCATTATGTCCGCGTATTTCCCGTTTTTCCCGGTCTGGCTGGCGGAAGTTAACCATCTGACCAAAACAGAAACGGGGATTGTTTTTTCCTCTATTTCACTGTTTTCGATTGTCTTCCAACCGGTATTTGGGCTGATTTCCGATAAGCTGGGGTTACGTAAACACCTGTTGTGGACAATCACGGTCTTACTGGTGTTGTTTGCGCCCTTCTTTATTTTTGTTTTGTCGCCTCTGCTGCAAATGAATATTTTCGTCGGCGCGCTGGCTGGCGGTATCTATTTGGGGGCCGTTTTCTCCAGTGGCTCCGGAGCGGTAGAAGCCTATATTGAACGCGTCAGCCGCGCTAACCGTTTCGAGTATGGCAAAGTTCGCGTTTCCGGCTGTATCGGCTGGGCGCTGTGTGCCTCCATCACCGGCATTCTTTTTGGCATAGATCCTAATATTACTTTCTGGATCGCCTCCGGTTTTGCCCTGGTGCTTGGCGTACTGCTCTGGGTGTCACGCCCGGAAGGCAGTAACAGCGAGCGGGTTATCGAGGCACTGGGCGCCAACCGCCAGGCCTTCTCGCTGCGCACCGCCGCCGAGCTGCTGCGGATGCCGCGCTTCTGGGGTTTTATTGTTTACGTGGTTGGCGTCGCCAGCGTCTATGACGTTTTCGACCAGCAGTTCGCCAATTTTTTCAAAGGCTTTTTCTCCAGCCCACAACGCGGCACCGAAGTGTTTGGCTTCGTGACTACCGGTGGAGAATTGCTCAACGCCTTGATTATGTTCTTCGCCCCCGCCATTGTGAACCGCATTGGCGCGAAGAATGCCCTGCTGATCGCAGGCGTTATTATGTCGGCACGTATTCTGGGGTCGTCTTTTGCTTCATCGGCCGTGGAAGTTGTTATCTTAAAAATGCTGCATATGTTTGAACTGCCGTTCCTGCTGGTGGGCACTTTTAAATATATTTCCTCCGCATTTAACCCAAAGCTTTCGGCAACGTTGTTCCTGATAGGCTTTAATTTATCGAAACAGCTCTCGGGCGTGGTGCTGTCGGCATGGGTAGGCCGGATGTATGACACCGTTGGTTTCCATCAGGCTTACCTTGTGCTGGGCTGTCTCACCTTAAGCTTTACCGTCCTTTCCCTGTTTACGCTGAAAGGAAGTAAAACCCTGCTCCCCTCCACCAGCTATAACAGCGCCGCCTGATAATAAACGCCCGTGTTGTTTAACGGGCTTTTAACTTGTCGATCCGAATAAAGACAGAATCAGATTATGAGAATTTAACTGCAGTGGCTAACCCGCCATGTGGTTCTTCTGACCTGATACTTTTTTTGTATAACCAAAATAACAATTCATTAACCGCAATCAAGGTGGAACAATTAAAAAATTCAGAAAAAGGAGAGATTATGTATACCCGAAATTTATCCCAGGATTTTACAGTCAGCGCTGTCGGCTATGGGGCCATGGGCCTGAGCGAATTTTATGGTCAGACAGATGACAAGGCTTCTCTACAGCTGCTCTATAACCTTATTGACCTGAATATTACGTTAATTGATACCGCTAACCTGTACGGGCGAGGCCACAATGAACGACTTATTGGTCACTTTCTTGCCGGGCTCGATAAGGCCACACGCCAGCAGTTTAAAATTGCCACAAAGTGCGGGATCGATCGCTCCCCTGACGAATCTTATGCCCGCACCATTAACAATCAACCCAATTATATTACCCGCTGCTGTAATGAATCCCTTAAAAGACTTGGCATTGAGCGGATCGATCTGTTTTATCTTCACAGGGTCAGTCAGGCTACACCTGTTGAAGAGAGCATGGAATGCCTGAGCCGTCTCGTCAAAGAAGGTAAGATTAACCATATTGGACTCTGCGAGGTTTCCGCTTTAACCCTGCGCCGCGCCCATGCTGTACATCCTCTCACAGCCCTGCAGACGGAATATTCATTGTGGACACGCGATATTGAAGATGAAATTCTCCCGGCAGTGAAAGAGCTGGGTATTGGTCTGGTTCCTTATTCTCCGCTGGGCAGAGGCTTTCTGACCGGGAAATACCGTAAAAACAGCGATTTTGCGGAAGGTGATTTCCGTAAAAATAATGCGCGATTTATTCAGTCCAGCCTCGATCATAACGCCCAGCTTCTTGACGTTATGCAGCCGCTTGCTGAAAAATACAGCTGCACCACAGGTCAGATTGCGCTAGCCTGGCTGCTCGCGCAGTACGATAAGCTGGTACCGATTCCCGGCACCAGGCACATCAATTATCTGACCGAAAATGCGCTCGCGGCCGACATCGTTCTGGACAACTCAGATATTGCCTTGCTGAACAATATTCACCAGCGTATTGAGATCAAAGGCGAACGGTATTCAGAGGAAGGCATGAAAGGCGTTAACGCCTGAAATCAGCCCTTATAATCAAAAAACCGGATCATCCCGGTTTTTTGTTCTTAACCAGCGCAGCTGCTGTAGAGCTGATATTTTTAGCGATAAACGCTCAGCGCTACGCCTTCACCACCATAAATGCCGTTTTAATTTCTGAGTTAGCAAACACGCCCTGTGAGGCCAGAACCGGCAGTCCTCTTGCCGTAGCAGTAGATCCACAGACCTTCTTTGTTAATGGTCAGGCATTGCGTTGTAACAGGCAGTCCGGCATTCAGTGCGGCCTGACGTGCTGGATTCTGGCCGCAGCCAGCCGTCAGGGCCTGCCCCATAATGACCTGAGAAATTTCACCAATTTTCACGTCCAGGTCTTCAAGAAGCGCACGAATGATGCGGCTTCCAGGCTCGGCGGCGGAATGATCCGACAGGGAGCCCAGGAACGTGCCCGTTGCCGTGCGTTTTGCAGAAACAATGACTACTTCGCTTATGAGTTTTCCTCTTTCAGGCCGGGCAAAGTATGGCCTGTCGCCGCCATAGCAGCGCGGTAGGCCGTCAAACCGTTCATACAGGCCGGTACGCCGGCATAGACGGCCATCTGTATCACAATTTCAAGTAGCTCTTCAGGGCTGACGCCAGTGTTAAGCGCGGCTCTCATGTGTAACTCAAGCTGCGGCATAGCGTTACCCAGCGTCACAAGCGATGCAACGGTCAGCATTTCCCTTGTTCTAAGTTCCAGACCGGGGCGGCCAACCACAGCGCCAAAAGCGTAATCGGTGATCAAAGCCGGTAAGGTGGCGTCAAGTTCATTCAGTCGTCCGGTGACTTTATCGGCAAGACCGGGCTCAAGGCGGTTCATAATATCTCTGCCATAATGTGTCAGATTACTTATTTGACTCATAAGGTTTCTCCATGATGGTTAGTGCTGACGTAGCGCGCGTTGGGATTGCGGCTACGAGCAAAACAGAAAGCCCGATAGCTGCACCTGCTACGATATAAAGTAGCTGGATTGAAAAAGCGGATATCATCCAGGCACCGGCAGACGCTCCGACACCAATGGCGATATTGAAAAATGATCCGTAAATTATCTTTATTATCCCTTACGACATTAAAAATGGTTTCATCACGCCACTGCCGATATTTTTGATAATTATGCGCAGGAACTTCAACATGGCGCAGCTGAATATATTTTGTTTCGGGGAGGTCTTTTTTATTATCGAAAGGAGATTCAACAAACTTGAGAAGCTCCCTACGAATATCTGCAGAAAGAACGTCAGCAAAGCGATAAAACATTGACTCCATTTCTTCTTCTGCCCATGAGATTTCTTTAATATCGTTAAACGAACGGAGTTCCAGTAGTTCATTCACACCCTGCTCTTCACAAAGAAAATAGCGCGTAATTTTAGTGCTTTTTAATGATGAGAAAAAATCATCATAAATATTATTTTTTAACGGAAAGCGCGACACCAGCACATAGTTAGATGACATTCTTATCTCCCTGATGATGTTTGATTAATTTAGAGGGGAATCTAACAGCCTTTGACACAAATGGAATTGTTAAATGTGTAATATAGTTTTTGTATTGCTATAAGGCGCGTTTTTGTGATATGAGTTTCGGGTTATATCTGGCTGTATAAAAAGGGTGTAGAATAATTTTTTGACTGACAGGATGGAATCTATGGCCACTGCAGGACACCTAATCAACAACAACCTCCCCAGCGTTAAACAGCTCCAGTGCTTTCTTGCTGTTGCTCATGAGCTGAACTTTCGCAGGGCTGCCGAACGGCTCAGAATGACCCAGCCGCCGTTAACCCGACAGATTAAGCGCCTTGAAGCTGTACTGGACAGGCAGCTATTCAGCCGCAGTACACATGATGTCAGCCTGACGGAAGCTGGCCGTGCATTGGTAATAAAAGCAGAAAAGATCCTTCAGGAACTTAATGAACTGAAAACACATTCCCCTTCTACGAAGGAGAGCCTGCGCATTGGCCTTACCCGAACGCTCAATTTTGAATTAATTGATCCCGTCAGCAAGCAGCTTATTAAACTGCATGCTAAAGACGACGTTGAAACGCCTAATCTGACATCTGCGCAGCTGCTTCAGTGCCTGTCGAAAAATACGCTTGACCTCGTGCTTACGGGCGAAAAAGGTATCGGTCATGAAGATACCGTCCAGTATCGCTGGGTTTGCCGTGAACCCCTACTGATGGCTATGCCAGCCATGCACTCAGCCAGTATGAAACAAAAAGTATCACTCGAAGACGTCAGTGATTTACCGCTCTTCTGGTTTGCAAGAAGCGCGAACCCATCATTTTACGACAAATGTGAAAGTTATTTTGATCTACTGAAAACTCCATTAAAAAGAGTGAAAGAGCCGGACGATTCACTCGTTATGCTCACTCACATCGCAAGAGGAAAAGGGTTTGCTCTGATGCCGCAGTCCAAATGCACCTTTAATCAGGAAGGGCTTTGCTACCGCGCGCTAACAGACTATGAATCGCAGAAATTGAACATCGATATTTATGCTGCAACCCGGCTAAACGATAAGCGGGAGACCGTACTAAATGCCCAGGATATACTATGTGATAATAATCTTGCCGACTGAAATAATATTCAGCCACCCCGAATTGAAGTTACAGGTAAGTTATTTCAAATAAAGCTTAGTTTATCGCGACTGCTCATATTGCGTACTCAACAATAACGGTTAAGTCATGGGTTAATCACCTTAAGCTTTACCGTCCTTTCCCTGTTTACGCTAAAAGGAAGTAAAACCCTGCCCCCCTCCACCAGCTATAACAGCGCCGCCTGATAATAAGCGCCCGTGTTGTTTAACGGGCTTTTATTGGTTTGGCGCTGGCTCGGGCGATCCATTTTCCGACAAAGCGCGTATGCTGAGAAAACCCTGGCGTGCGTAGCGATGGTAATCGGCGCGCCGATCGTTGACGAACAAGGGAGAATATAAAATGGCTGACCGTCCTGGCATTGCCCTGCTTGGCCCTGGCGCTATCGGTACGACCCTCGCAGCGGTACTACATGAGGCAAACCGCACGCCAGTACTTTGCGGGCGCAGCGCGCATGCGCAATTAATTCTTCGTGATGATGAAAGAGAAACTGTCGTACCGGGGCCGGTATTAACTGATAGCGCCTCCGTCCATCAGCCGTTCGATTTGGTGTTCGTGGCGGTAAAAACTACCCAGGTAGCCGACTGTGCGGACTGGCTGGCCGCACTCTGTGATGAAAACACGGTGGTGTGCGCATTGCAAAACGGCGTGGAACAGAAAACCCTTCTGGAGCCCTGGGTCAACGGTGCCACCGTAGTGCCTGCGGTAGTATGGTTCCCGGCCCAGCGAGAGCCGGATTTCTCCGTCTGGCTGCGAGCCAAACCGCGCCTGACGCTGCCGGATAGCCCACAGGCAAAAAGAGTAGCGGCCAGCCTGAGCGCAACCCGCTGCGTCGTTGATCTGTCGAGCGATTTTATTTCCATCGCCTGGCGTAAGCTGCTACAGAACGCGGTAGCCGGTCTGATGGTGCTTGCTAATCGTCGTGCCGGGATGTTCTCGCGCAAAGATATCACCGAACTGGCGCTGGCTTATCTGCGTGAATGTCTGAAGGTAGCTCGCGCGGAAGGAGCTATTCTGAACGACAGCGTTCCCCAGGAAATTGTGGACGGTTTTCATCATGCTCCTGCGGATTTAGGCACCTCAATCCTTGCGGACCGACAGGCTAACCGCCCGCTGGAATGGGAAATCCGCAACGGCGTGATAATGCGCTATGGCCGCACCCATGGTATTCCTACGCCCATCAGCGACGTGCTGGTGCCGCTATTGGCAGCGGGAAGTGAGGGGCCGGGTTGATTCAGGAACAAGCGCAAGTTTCACGCCTGTTGATATCAGGTAGTCTTTGACGTGAGCTAAAGTGCTTCCTGCACGAGGTGGAGCCCGGAACCAGTATTATGACAAGCTGAAATTATGCTTTCGAAAAGCAGGCTATCGTTGGTTTCCATACGGGGAGGCCTGGAGCATGCCTGAGGGCATTCACTTCACGCAGAACAACCTCCTTTTGAACCATCCGCGTTTAATAGCGTTATTAACCGGACAATGGCTCTGAATGCTCATCTCTTTACTCATTGATCGGTTCAGGGGATTATTAACAAATGAATAAAAGACAAGTCCCCTGCCTTTAATAATAAAAATCACCAGATAATTATTTTACGTAAAAATATCGAGGTGTTTTTAAAAGCGCAGCACACTATGAAATATGCATCACTGTAAGTTGAGGTAAGGTTCCTTTATTATTTTATCGGAGCCAGTTATGGACATCATCGGAATCATCATGTCAGCGGGAAGAACTTCCGTTGACGTCGCTTTATATACGTTAATACCTGTCATGGTGGTGATGCTTATCATCATGAAGTATCTGGAGCAGAAGGGAGTACTGGACGCAATTGTTCGCCTGATGACTCCCATACTTAAGCCATTTGGTGTAACAGGGCTGGCAATCTTTGCGCTTATTCAGCTTAACTTTGTGAGTTTCGCTGCCCCTCTGGCCGCCCTGGCTATCATGGAAAAACGCGGTACTTCCGACAGGCATCTTGCTGCCACGCTGGCTATGCTTTTTGCTATGGGACAGGGCAACGTATTTTATCCTCTTATCCCGGCAGGATTACACTGGGGTCAAGCACTGATTATTTCGGTAGTCGGGGGCCTTGCTGCTGCTGCCTTTACCTGGCATCTGACTGCCCGCAGGCTATCAGATAAGGAGGTGAAAGGTGAAGATGCTGAAACTCAGCATAGAAAATCATCTCAGGGTTTGATTGGCGTGATTAACAGCGCAGGATCAGATGCTATCAGATTGGCACTGGGCTCTGTACCTATGCTTATTCTTTCTTTGACTGTCGTCGGCATACTGAAAGCAAGTGGTGCTATTGAAGGGTTAACTACGCTGGTAGCGCCGGTACTGGCACTTTTCAACATATCTGACATTTATGTTATGCCTGTGCTAACGAAATTCCTTGCTGGCGGAACGGCGTATTACGGTGTAATGACTGACATTATCCATAAGGGGCTGATGACCACACAGCAAATTAATGCTTCTGCCGGATTTCTTATCCAGACGTTTGATTTACCGGGTATCGGTATTTTCCTGGGGATTGCCAGCCGGTTTGTGCGGTTATTCCGCTACGCCTTGCCAGGCGCACTGATTGGCATCATGATCCGTGGTGTGATCCATGTAAGCATCAGTTAAAGTCTGTTGCCGGGGCGGAAAACCTGTACGCCTGCCCTGGCGTTTATTGGTACCAGAATGATAATAAAGTGGTTCCTTTAAAGGCATATTTCTGTCCCGCCTGAATCAATAGAATAAAAATCAAACTGCCCGTTGCTCAGAAAGGCACAGTGGCAGGTAAACCTGATTTACTGCTAATTTCAGACGGTGATTAAATGTCCTTACATACTGCAGCTCATTCTGTTAACTACTCATCCTGCATAGGTTCTGACCTTCTGTATTGTGACCCTGACGCATTTTGTACCACGGGTGGTAGAGAGGGCTTAAAGCCCACCGCCAATTCTCACTCCCTTCGTTCCTCTGCCATAATGCGCGGTGTTGTCTGCGATACGCTGAACTGGATTGAAGCCAATCTTGATAATGACCTTCATATAGTTCAGCTGGCCGATCGCTCGGGCTACACCCGCTGGCATTTTCAGCGTCAGTTTAAAGAGATAACAGGACGCTCTATATCAGAGCATGTCAGGATCCGTCGTTTGGTCCGGGCCGCTGAGGCTATTATGTATACCGCTGGGCGCTTAATGGATATTGCCTGTGACTATGGATATACCAGTCAGCAGGCTATGTCTCGTGTTATACGTTCGGCATTTGGTATGACGCCAACAGAGCTGAGGAACCGCGCTAATGCACATCACTGTACTGAAGAAATCAAAAGCGACCTGGATGTACTGAAGCTCCGGGGCTTACAATAAATTTTAACAGGGAGTCGCAAAGACTCCCTCTGTACTACTCAGTCCTGATCCCTCTGCGCGCGACTTTATATCCATTACTCGTCCCTTTGCCTGTTAATTTTTACCTGGCAATGTCAGTTGCTTTTGATTGACAACTGAGGGTATTCCCTTACCAGCCTTTTATCCTGCGGATAAATCATCAGATATTCAGAAAGTCCGTGCCAGGGGAAACCAGCCCTGCCAAAAAGTCATTGCGGTGGTTTACTGAGGGATTAATAAAATAAAACTTTAATAAAATACCCGTACTCTGCCAAGAGCAGGTTAAGGAGCATTAACTTTCGCCCAGCTAAATATAGCGGAATTATGTAAAGCGCTTACATTATTAAAAAGCCCGGCAGTTGTGCCGGGCCGGAGATGCTATTTGTAAATTATCGCCGTTCCATAATAACGATTTCCGCCGTATGCAGAAGTGACTTTAAGACCCTTAGCGCCTGCTTTCGTCGCTGCCGTTTCAAGGGCGCCAGTCATTTCATCAAGGGTGGTACCCCACGCAGATACATGACCAGCAGGTGAAGTTTTAATGTTTTCTGCTGCATTAGCAGTAGCAAATGCAGATGAGACCAGCAGTGATACAAGTACTGAATTACGGAGTTTCATGGTATTACCTCAATTATTTTTGTTGTTATAATTTTATGAGGTAATGCATATGAGATAAACAAGTAAAAAAGAAATTCATAGTTATGGGTTTCAGAAACAATGAATGAGGATAACGGCATTTATAGGATTTTAAAATTCTTACGGATTGTGTTATT
The DNA here is from genome assembly GCF_043420595.1 of Erwinia plantamica. Taxonomy (NCBI): domain Bacteria; kingdom Pseudomonadati; phylum Pseudomonadota; class Gammaproteobacteria; order Enterobacterales; family Erwiniaceae; genus Erwinia; species Erwinia plantamica. The sequence goes on along the minus strand of NZ_JBGCUC010000004.1, from coordinate 86,320 downwards.
TATATCCTGGTGTTGATTTGAATGATTTCTGGCGCGAATTTTGATCGATTTTAATATTAAAAAAAAGCCCGTGAGACCTTCTGTCTCCGGGCAATTTATCGCTTGCTTTACTTGTTATAATACGCTTCTTTTTTATGCAGGATGGAGGAAGTTAATTAACAGTTACTACAATTTTGCCTACCTGACCATTTGCTTCCATATAACGCTGTGCATCGGCAATATCTTCAAGAGTAAAAGTTTTATCGATGACAGGTTTAAGTTTGCCTGAGCGCAAACCTTCAGTGACAAATGCTTTAGCACGAGCCATTTTTTCAGGGTTTGTGGTGATCTCAAAGAGTTCGTAACCACGGAGGGTGAGATGTTTGCCCAGAATATCGAAAACAGGTACAAGCATGTCACGGCTATCAAGTGCGCCATACTGGAAGAACATCCCCAATGGTGCCATCACCTGGGTCAGCTTAGCGACGTCCGGGCCACCAACGGGGTCGAAGACGATGTGAGCACCAACGTTATTTGTCTCACGATTAATCTCAGCGACCATATCCTGTTCAGCCGTCGCAATGACGGCAGCAGCGCCCGCCTTAAGAAGCAGATCGCGTTTTTCGCTGGTGCGGGTCAGTGCAATGGGTTTAGCGCCCAACATATTGGCAATCTGAATGGCTGCAAGGCCAACGCTGCTGGAAGCAGCACGAATGATCACGTTTTGACCAGCCTGAAGGTTGCCATATTCTACCAGCGCGCCAAACGCTGTGACATACATCATCCAGCTTGCAGCGGCTTGTTCAAATGACAAATTTTCTGGGTGCTTAACAACCGCATGAACAGGCGCATTCACGATCTCGCCATACATACCGTATTCGTTAAACATAAAGGATGGGATCACGCTGACAGGATCGCCTTTGGCAAAGTCTTTCACATTTTCACCTACGGCCTCAACGGTACCAGCTGCTTCATAACCGAGTCGTGCTGGAAACACGGGTTCGATAACATACTGACCATTGCGATACATGATCTCAGCCCGGTTCAGGCCAATAGCCTTAACGCGGATCTGGACTTCATTGGCTGAAGGAGCCGGAACCTGAACATCGACAACTTCCAGAACTTCCGGTCCACCTGTACGGTTAAACGTTACTACTTTTGACATAATCAGCCTCGTGAGTGGGGGGCGGCTTCAGGAATGTGTGGTAAAGCACGCCCGTTTCATCTGCCGATAATTTACGCGCTCATAAAACGTATAAAAATAGGTATTCAGGAACTTCAGTATTATCCAATCAGTAACAATCAACCATTGACCTGGCCTGTTGAGAAAACAGTTCGCTGAACCAATCGATGAAGACCCTGACCTTCGGAGAGAGATATTCCCTGTCCGGATACATGACTGAGACAGGCTTGGAGACGGGTGGATACTGAGTCAGTATTTCGACCAACTCACCCGCATCGATATGAGGTTTAAGCGCAGGATAAGTCGCCTGAATGATACCCAGGCCGGACAGGCCACAGCTCAGTAATATGTCTGAGTTGTCTACAAGCATACTGCTGGCAGAACGTTGCGAAACGACGATATTTTTATCGATGAATTTCCACTCCATAACCTCACGGCTATGGTCACTGAAGAAATTTACTGCCTTATGGTTTTGCAGATCGTCTAATGACTCAGGGTTGCCATGGGCCTCAAGGTAAGCCGGAGAAGCACAGGTCACCATGCGGATCTCTCCGAGTCGTTTCGAGATAAAGCTCGAATCCTGTAACTCGCCCAGCCGTACCACACAATCCACCCCTTCGGTAATGAGGTCCGTTTTCTTGTCGGAGGAAAGCAAAACGACTTCAATATCCGGGTATTTTTCTTTGAACTTTATCAGATGCGGAATCAGGATGGCATGCGCTAATGAAAGTGGCACGTCCAGCCTCAGACGCCCACGAGGAGGCAGTGTCGTTGAAAAACTGGCCATCATGTCATTCACTTCAGAAAGGATAGTTTTTGAACGATGGTAGAATTCTTCGCCTTCTGCGGTAACGCTGAGTTTTCGAGTGGTGCGGTGGATTAACTTAACACCAAGATCGTCTTCAAGATGTTGAATGGCTTTGCTCACCGCAGGGCGATGTAATTGTAGAAATTCAGCCGCTTTGGTGAAGCTCCCTTGCTCAACGACTTGCATAAAAATATTAATATATTCAATCATCTTTGAACGCATATTACCGCCTGAAATTGTTGTTCTTGCGTCAGTCATATTCACTGATCCACGGAATTTTAAACCTGATTATTCCATGAGCGTAGTGTAAGGCATGCGTCAGAGACGGCATGATCTCCTGTGCTTTAATACGACAAGCTGTCAGGCCTTAACATAGTCAGCATTGTTATTTTTAAGGAAAAAGTGAAGTACTCTTTGAGTAATTTTTCCTCTTCATTTGCTGAATTAAAATGCCATTCCTGCCGCCATGCTGCGGTACTCAAAAACCTGAAACAGGTGCTGGCCTCCGGAAACCTTCCGTTTAAAGCCTGTCAGATAAGGAAATGAAAATGCATTACGTCTCCGGTCTTAAATTGAAACCTGAGCTCCAGACACATCCCGGGTTTAGCCGGGTCTTTCAGCCAGACAAGCTCACGTTTGGTTTTATCATGCCTCTTGTGGGATATCCTGACTCACCCTTTCCGCTGCTGGAAGATCATCAGAAAATGGCTCAACTGGCAGATAAACTGGGATTTTCAGCGCTATGGATGCGAGATATTCCTTTCTATGATCCGTCTTTCGGCGATACCGGGCAGGTTTTTGACCCAATGGTATACCTTGGATTTCTTGCCGCTGTCACACGTAATATTGCGTTAGGAACTGCTGGCATAGTCCTTCCGTTGCGCGAGCCTCTGATTGTAGCGAAGCAGGCAGTGTCATTAGACCAATTGAGCCATGGCAGGCTAATCCTGGGGCTATCCAGCGGCGATCGTCCCGCTGAATATCCGGCGTTCGGCGCTGATTTTGACAACAGAGCTGAAAGGTTCAGAGAGGCTGTTAATCTCATACATCGGGTCACGACTGAAAGCTTCCCTCATATCGATACGAAGCATTACGGCAAATTAAAGGGCATGCTTAATCTTGTTCCCTCCCCACGGGCAGGAAGAATTCCTACACTGATTGTTGGTCGTGCACAGCAGGATATAGACTGGCTGGCGGCGAATAGCGATGGATGGATAAGGCATCGCGGAAGCTTTAACCAGTTACCTGAAATCGTAAATACATGGCATCAGAACCGTCCGGATGAATATTTCCGGCCCTATGGATATGGTACTTTTTTTGATCTGTCCGAAGATGCAAATGAGCCGGTTCGCCAGAACTGGGGTGGGATCCGTGCGGGCAGAAATGCGTTAATTGCCATGTGGAAAAAGCATGAGTCAGCGGGTGTTAACCACGTTGCACTTAACCTAAAAACATTACAGCGGCCAGCAGAAGAAGTGCTTCAGGAACTGGCTGAATATGTGCTGCCTCACTTTAAAAATGACTAATAACAGCATGCTGATTAACTCTCTTTTCGGGCTGACGCCGCATACTCTCAGATGACAGAGATCCTGCAAATTCCTGACTGTAAAATTATGACTGATTGCAGCCCCAAAGCAACGCTTGAAAAGCCATTATTTAACAGGGAACCTCAGAGTATGAAAACATAACGATTCTACAGGTTTTTAACTTCTTTCAGCACTTGTGGGAAAAATCGCTTCAAAAATCATACAAGAGGAAAATAAAAAATTTACGCCAGTTAATAAACGACATGACATGTGGTAAGGGATATGAAAGTAATATCACCACTTAAACATTATTATTTATCGGCCCTTCCCTTTATTTGACAAATATTCGTAGAGCACTAATGCTTTTTAAGCTTTACTTCAGGCAGGAACCAACCAACCTATCTGAAAAAAATCAAATTAAATCAAAAAGATACGCACAAACCCATTCAGAGGTTGATTGGTATTAAATTTAATAACTTAGTATAATCAAAATCCTGTCTTCTGACATTCAGGACAAGCGGATATATTTCTCACCACGGAAATCATTCCGACCCTAAATAAGAGAGACATTATGAGTATCATTAAAAAACCTGCGCGTGATTTTTCTTCCCTTGAGCAGTCGGCTGGATTTCAGCGTCGTATTCTGGGTGATTACACTATTACCGCAGTTTATGACGGCATTGTAGCAATTAATCCTGAAGCATTCGCAGGCGTTACTGATGATAAACGCCAGGCCGCCCTGCAGCGTCAGTTGCACCCTGTAACCGGTGAAATTGATACTTCGGTTAATGCATTTATCGTTGATACCGGTTCAAAAATCGTTCTGATTGACGCGGGCTCAGGTAATAAATTCGGGCCGACCATGGGCCGTCTTGAAAGTAGCATCAGAGCCTCTGGTTATTCTCCTGAAGACATTGATGCGGTTCTGATTACCCATCTGCATCCGGATCACGTTGGCGGCATTTCTGATGATAATGGTAATGCAACCTATCCGAACGCAACTGTCTGGGTGCCTGAAGCTGATGCTGAATTTTGGCTGGATTCAGCAACGACTGCAAAAATTCCGGAAATGCAGCACTGGTTCATCGATGTTGCACAAAACGCTACCGCGCCCTATATCAAAGCTGGCCGTTTCCAGACTTTTGAAAATGGGGACGACCTGCTAAATGGTCTGGTGAAAGTGATTGGCCTGCCGGGTCACACGCCAGGGCATTCCGGCTTCCGTATTGAATCTGCTGGTGAAACTATTTTGTTCTGGGGTGACATCACTCACTTACCAGCAGTGCAGTTGTCTCATGCTGAAGCGACGATTAATCTGGACATTATTCCGGAAAAAGCAGTGAGTTCACGAGAGTGGGCTCTGAAAGAAACGTCGTCAACGGGTATCTGGATCGGCGCGGCGCACCAGGCATTTCCGGGAATCGGTCGTCTGCGCCAGGACGCAGAGGGTTACACCTGGATTGGCAGTGAATATGCCTGGCTGACCGCACGCGGCTAAGTAATTATCAGCCCCAACGATGATTAAGCAAAGGGCCCGTCTGTGTGGAGATGAGGCCCTTTTTTGCATAGGGTAATTTTCATTGTTAATACAGTAGTAAGCAGCAGTAAAATGGCGATTTACATCCTCTCTGTTTCCTTCAGCTATCCGGCTGGTGCAACACTGTTTTACTCTTCCTGAAGATCAAAGACGCCAACATCCTCAAGGCGCCCTCCGGTTCCCTTGCGCGGCCGGGTTGCCAGCTCTCACCTGATGTGCTGGCGTGGAAGGTGAAGCGGAGGGTCATGTGCTGCAAATCAAGGTTCAGTGTTGTAATGAACTGAAGGACGAGGACGGGCTCACTCTGCTTCGGTGGTGGTAGCTAATCACCACATAATGTCAGATACAAGCAAGAGAGTTTACCCGTAAATCAATTATCTCACTTCGGCAGCGTTGATTTTATCATCGGCTTTCCAGATACGATATTTAACCTCAATATTCTCTGGCGTATAAACCACGACGGGAAGTTTACTGTTATACCTCAACATGCCATTCGCCCCGAGGTTGGCGGGCACAAATTTCTTTTCCTTTTTACCTGCCGGGCAGGCCATTCTGGTCGAGATGTGCATTGCGCCGGAGTCTGGCAATTTCGCTGCCTCATAGACATAATAATCATAGCCCCAACCATCAACTGTCTTGCTGTGCAGCTGGCCGAGGAGAAGATGCTGGTTACAGTCAACTTCCAGTGTCTGACCAATCATCAGTTCCACTTTATATAACTCTTCATGTTTACGTTCTGGCAGCTGTATTATTTGTCGGCTGATGCCTTTTTCCGGTTTGGGATAAGGGGCAAGATTATCTGAAGACTGTTGCTGAGCAAAAGTGCTGGCTGAAAGGCAACCGGCGGTTATCAGCAAACATACAGCCAGCGTAGGGGTTCTGATCATTCTATAAGTCCTTAGTAGTATTTAATCCAGATTAATTCATTACCATAAATTAATTTAATAGCATTAACTACTGCCATTCTATTAAAGACCAGTCTTTACTGTCACCTCCTGACGAATGATAGACGCTTAACCCCCGTAAAAAATAATTTACACGGCGTGATCCCAGGCGCGAGCGATGGGTGATTGCGCTCAAAACATCCCTGCCCTCAGAGCAAAAGAAGAAAGGGTGCTATATTCCGATAAGCGCTTAATTAACCTATTTCATTTATCCAAATAAGAAACAGCGTTTTTATCCCTCACGCATTTTGTTAACACGGAGTAAGCATGACTGAACCACTGGATACCCTGCTCAAACTGGATCTGACTACCCCTTTGAAAAAGCCCGGCGCCAGTACCGCCCGGACTTTCAAGTCCGCTGAGCTTGTCGAATCGGTGCTGGCCGATCTGGAAGCCAAAGGTCTGATCCGACGCGGTGCGGATTACTTCGACGTGATCGCACCTACAACTGGCGCCACTACCGGTTCCGTGAAGCGCACTCGCACCGAGTTCAAGTTCCCGGCGCCGATCTTCCTGAAGGACTACACCGAACTGCTCATCCGCCTGAAGGGCGAGCTGCTGGCCGTAAACTACGACGGTGACGTGGTAGTGCTGCAACTGCACTGTGACGACGGCAATGACCCTACCATTAAGGGCTTCTACGACAATGGCGAGATCAAGGTAGGCGTGCGGGACTATGACGAAACCAAAGACCCCGACAAAGTCAAACTCGTCAACGTCGGCACAACCCCGGCGCTTCTGGAGCTGGAATACCGCATCAGAGGGAACAAGCTCACCGTGGTTTGTGGACATGGCGAATCTGCCAGCCGTAAAGAGTTTACGCTCACTGCCGGACGATTAGCTCGCCCGCACGTTCCGCATGTTGGCGTGTACAATCAGATCGACCAGGGCGCTGACACAGAACCTGCCGGCGACCGCTCCGCACTGCGCATCTATGAGTTCTATGTAGGCGAAGCGCCTGATGCGGCGCAGCCTGACCTGGCTCAACAGCTTGACGTCGAGCTGGACAAGCTGTTGCAGGACTACCGGAGCGGCGCGATCGCTCTGAGTGCTGCCAGGATCGTGCTGAACGATATCTCTACCCGCATCAAAGCGGTAGAAGACGCCGACGCCCGCTATGCCTTAAACGTCAAGACGGCCGCCGTTAAAGCCCAACTTAAGTAGAAAGCCGCCTGCGGCCGCGCGCTGCTTCTGTTTTGCGCCAGAAGCAGACGCCCGCGTCAGGGCGTAGCAGGCTTGCGTGGCGATCAGCCCTGAAAAAGCGCGTTATGCCCTGTGCCTGCCGGTTATGCAGCTCCTCGTACGTTATGACTGCGCCCTGCTCAAAAAGCAGGCGTCATAACTGGCTTGATACATTCCCGCTTTTATAAAGGAAAATGATGCCGAGGCTATAAAGAAACAGGGTCGCCGGCTCTGTTGCGCCGTTCAGGGTTTTTCGATCCGGGTCACTTTCATAAAGGCGTTATCCGCTCTGCCATAAACGCGACCGCTGACGCGAACCTTGTCATCAGCCTGATAGGTTTTGCCGAGAAAAGCATCGGCAGAAGCCTGTAGCCGAACCTCGTCGCTGGCATCACGAAAAAGATAGCTGCCCGGTCTTTGCTCCTTGACAATATATCCCTCAAGCGTTGTATAGCCGCCCTGTCTGAAATCACGGATCAGGTTTGCTTTTGTGGCGCGCGTGTCCTCTGTGCCTTTCTGTGCCGCATCTTCCTTTTCAGGCGGCGGAGCCTTTTCTCCCGCCTTAAATCCGCCTTCAGCGGCCGCGACGCCGCTGCTTAGTGCGGCAAGCAAAGCCGTGAGCATCAATTTTTTCTTCATCTGTTCTCTCCATTCAGGTGGATGGTTTCATCTTAAACGTGAGTTCATCTGGCTTATCAGCACCGCTCAGCGTGCGATAAGGGCAAAACCGGGAAAGATCAACTGTAGCGCGGATATTTTATTCTGCAACTGATTGACTTATATACGCATTATGCGCAAACCCATTTTTAATGGTTAAAACGGCGTCTTCAGTTAACGGCAAACTGCGGGCGTTGCCGGTGTCCGCGTACCCTGCGCTCTCTTCTGCCGGGGCTTACGCCTGCGCCAGCACCAGGCGGCCGCGGCGCGCCAGATGACAATATGGTCATCTTTCTGACAGGTAATGACGACAGCCACGCGGGTATAACAGCAGGGTGATTAATACAGGAGAATTAACATGAAAAGGTCTGTCGCTGCCCTGCCTCTCGCTGCCAGTAAAAAACCGTTAAGCGGTATCGGGGGAGCTGAGCACAAATGAAACATTTTATGATTGCCCTTGCGCTCGCTACGACGCCAGGCATGGCTCTGGCTACCGGGCCAGCAGCCGTCTATGACATGACGCAGGAACTCAGCAGTAAGCTGGCCACAGAAGCGCTGTCCGTATGTCACGGTATGAATCGCCAGGGCGTGGTGGCCGTCGTGGATCGTGGCGGAAACCTGGTTTCGCTGATGAGAGATGATAATGTGGGGCCGCATAATACGCAGGCCGCCTGGCGCAAAGCCTTCACGGCGCTGTCTACCAAAACGCCAACGAAAGAGTTTACCCGTAAAGCTCAATCCTCGCCGGATACCGTTAACCTGAATACTGTTAACGAGCTATTGCTGCTGGGCGGCGGCGTACCGATTAAATATCGCGGTCAGTGGATTGGCGCTATCGGCATGGCGGGAACCGGCGGCGCCGAGTCCGACGATCGGTGTGGAACCGAAGCCATTAACAAAGTCATTGGCGAAAGCGAACAGCAAAAATAAAGTAAAGCGCGAGCAGCCAGCAACGGCGGGGGAAAAGTGCTGTCTTCCGTGGTTGCTGGCTATGATGACTTGCGGGTGGCCGCGCGCCGGGCCTGCCCTGCTTAACTGCACTGCAACATCCGTTTATTGCGCAAAGCAGACCGGCGTCTCGCATAGCGGCTGCCCTGAGCAGGAAGCGGCTATTTCTGGCGCTATTTCTTCTTGTTAAGCAGCGATTTTAAATCGGCGAAAGGGCTATAGGTGGCGGCGCCCACATCGTCTTGCGCGTCTTCCCCCGCCACAACGCTGGTACCGTACTGGTCAGCCTCAGTGTATTTTGAGTGTTCGTGATCGTGACAATACAGGCACAATAATTCCCAGTTGCTGCCGTCTGCCGGATTATTGGTATGGTCATGATCGATATGATGGACGGTGAGTTCACGCAGGTTTGAGTAAACAAACTCTCGCGAGCAGCGTCCACATACCCACGGGTAGATTTTTAATGCTTTCTCGCGGTAGCCGCTTTCCAGCCGCGCGTAGTTTTTGGGGATCAAAGCCATTGCCGATGTTACCTGTCATAAAAAGAGGTTTATATTCGATGCAGGCAGGCTACCGCGCTTAACAGGCTACTTCAAGCTGTCTGTTGCGGCCGTTTTTCACTCTGCGCGAACGCTCTCAAAAGCGGGCAAGAAGGCTCAGGAAGTCTGCGGCTCCAGCAAACTTTTCAGCAGCGCTAACACCTGCTGATTTTCGGCGGGCGTCAGTGCGCCCTCGCGGGCAAAACGCACCCGCCCTTCGCTGTCCAGCACCATGACTGCCGAGCCGCCCGCTTTCAGCTGCCAGGCTCGCCTGACCGCGCCGTTAGCATCAATAATAAACTGCGACCAGGGCGACGCCTCCTTTGCGGATTTCAGGCTGGCACGGACAAATACCGCGCTGCCCGGAATGGCGTCGTCGGTGTTAACAATGGTGGTGGTCTGGTAGCGATCGTGCGGCAGGTTCGCCTTGCTGAGCGCGTCAATCAATGCGGCGTTCTGATCTTTAGCCGAAATTCTTCCGGCCATATGCAGCAGCACCCGTACTTTGCCACCAAGCTGGGCACTGTTCCAGGGCCGTGCAGAAATTTGCTGCTGCTGCCAGATTAGCTCACCCTGTACGGCCACGCCGGCAGCGGGAACGCGCTGATTGATCACTATGTTGCTGGCCGATGCGCTGGCGGTGACGATCGTCAAAAGAGCAAACAGAACTGGCTTCATTTTTTCTCCGCAAAAAAGCGTATAAAGGGACAGATCGGCACGGCCTGCACCTGCGTTCTGTGACCTGCGATCCGGAACCTTAACCATAGTCCGTTCTCAGCCAAGCGATTGTTTTAACACCGCCAGAAAGGCGGTCACTCTGCGCGGCGTATAGCGCCGCGTCGGCAGCAGCGCCCAGACGGCCAGCGCGGGCATCGCCATATCCTCAAGCATCAGCGGTACCAGCTCGCCTCGCGCCGCTTCTTCCCGAATGTCCAGCGCGGTCAGCTGCGCAATGCCCGCCCCGGCCACGCACATTTCCCTCACGCCTTCCACGCTGCTACAGCTGAAACGGGCATCCGGCGTGTAGCTGACCGCGCCGCCCTGATTTTCAAACAGCCACCACGGCAGCGCGGACAGCCGCAGGCAGGCGTGGTTTTTCAGATCCGCCAGCAGCTTTGGCGTACCGTTACGCTGCAAATAGGCCGGAGAGGCGCAAAGGACTCTGGGGTTATCCGCCAGCCTGTGCGCCACCAGCCGGGAATCCCGCAGCGGCGCGATGCGGATGGCGATGTCATAGCCCTGCGCCACGATATCGACGGCATCTTCGCTTAAATTCAGCTCGACCTTCATTTGCGGATTAGCGGCCATCAGTTCAGGCAGCAGTGGCAAGACGTTGCGCCTGCCAAAGCCGGACGGCGCGGTCACGCGCAGCAGCCCGAAAGCGCCCGTCGCCCCGGCGCTGAACATATTTTTCGCCGTCTGCTCTGCTTCAACCATTGCCCGCGCATAGGGCAAAAACTCTTCGCCCTCGCTGGTCAACGAGACGGCGCGCGTGGTGCGTTGCAGCAGCCTGACGCCCAGCTCGCTTTCCAGCAGCGCCAGACGGCGGGAAACGGTCATGGCGGTCGATCCCAGCGTTCGGGCGGCCCTGGTCAGGTTGCCCACGGCTACGATCGCGCAGAAAACCTCAACGTCTTTCAGGTTCATTATAACGGTTTCCGTTATTCATCTAGTCAGTTTGCGGCGGTTCTGCCGTTGCATCGCGTTCATTATACTGGATCCTGTATTCATTTATCTTCAGGAACTATTATGCATCCTTTACTGTTTAAAGCGGGTCAGATCGCCCGCATCGCTTTTAAAAACCGGGCGCTCGTCGCGCCGATGACGCGTATCTCCGCTTCTGAAACGGGCGTGCCCGGCGAGATTGTACAGCGCTACTACGCCAGCTTCGCGCAGGGCGGCTTCGGCGGCGTCATCACCGAAGGCCTCTATATCGATAGCGCCTGGTCGCAGACCTATGCTTACCAGCCCGGCATCGTCAGCGACGAGCAGGTAGCCGGATGGCGCAAGGTTACGGATGCGGTAAAAGCAGCGGGTTCGGTGGTTATCGCTCAGCTGATCCACGGCGGTGCGCTTTCCCAGGCGAATATTCACCGCACCACCACCATCGGCCCGTCCGCTATCAAACCGCGCGGCCAGCAGCTGGCTTTTTATCACGGCAAAGGCGATTACGCCGTACCGGAAGCGATGACCGCCCAGCAAATTGAGGAGGTCATCGCCAGCTTTGCCAACAGCGCGGAACGTGCCATCACGCGGGCCGGCTTCGACGGCGTGGAAATTCATGCCGCTAACGGCTACCTGCTCGATCAGTTTTTTACCGACTATCAGAATCAGCGTGAAGATGCCTGGGGCGGTTCGATCGAAAATCGCCTGCGCCTGACGCTGGAAGTTATCCGCGCGGTACGCAACAAAATTGGCCGCGAGGCGATGCTGGGCGTGCGTATTTCTCAGGGTAAGGTCAACGACTTCCAGCACAAATGGCAGGAAGGCGAAGCGGGCGCGCTAAAAGTATTTGCCCTGTTGCAGGAAGCTGGCGTCGATTATATCCATATCACCGAATACAAAGCCTGGCTGCCGGCATTTGAAAATAACGATCGCTCGCTGGTTGAGCTGGCACGCGTCGGCGCACCGGATACGGTCATTATCGCCAACGGCGGGCTGGACGACGGCGAACGGGCTGAAGAGCAGCTGCTCGCTAATGCGGATTTTGTCGCCATTGGCAAGGCCGCGCTGGCTAACCACGACTGGCCGCAGCGCGTCCAGCAGGGCCAGGCGCTGCGCCCGCTGGCGGAAACGGTTCTGGCGCCCGTCGCCAATATCAAGGAAGACGAATACTAACGGCCGCCCTTTCCCATCAGGAAAGAGAAAGCTACACTCACCGACACCCTGCGCGTCGGTGAGTCCGGCCTGTCGCGCGCCCTCTTTTTTTGCCGAGCGACAAGCCGCCATGTCAGATAGCCTTCTGCAACACCCCGTTGTCCGCCAGCTGCAGACGCTGGAAGCCACCACCTGGTTTAATCCCCATCTTGCCCGCGTGGAAGAAGGCCTGAAGCAGGTCGGCCTGAGCAGGCAGGATGCGCAAGAGGCCGAAGCCAGGCTCCAGCGCTTTGCGCCGCTTTTAGCGCAGGCCTTTCCGGAAACCGCTACGGCGGGCGGCATTATCGAATCGCCGGTCATCGCTATCCCCGCCATGCAGCAATGGCTGGCGGCCGAAAACGGCGCTATCCCTGGCGCACTGTGGCTGAAAAAAGACAGCCACCTGCCCGTTTCCGGCTCTATTAAGGCACGCGGCGGTATTTATGAAGTGCTTGCCCACGCGGAACGGCTGGCGATAACCGCAGGCCTGCTGACGACCGAGGCGGATTACCGCATCCTGCTGTCGCCGCGCCTGCGGGCATTCTTCAGCCAGCAGCGTATTGCCGTAGGCTCAACCGGCAACCTCGGACTTTCTATCGGCATTATCAGCGCCGCGCTGGGTTTTGACGTCACGGTGCATATGTCTGCCGACGCCCGCGCGTGGAAAAAAGAGAAGTTGCGCTCGCACGGCGTAAAAGTGGTGGAATACGCGGAAGACTACGGCGTGGCCGTGGCGCAGGGACGTCGCGAGGCGGAACAGGATCCGCACTGTTTTTTTATCGATGATGAAAATTCCCGCACGCTGTTTCTGGGCTACGCCGTGGCGGGGTTGCGCCTGCGCGCGCAGCTTGAGGCAGCAGGCAGAACGGTGGATGCCGCGCACCCGCTGTTTGTTTATCTGCCCTGCGGCGTGGGCGGCGGGCCGGGCGGCGTGGCCTTTGGCCTGAAGCTTGCCTTTGGCGATGACGTGCACTGCTTCTTTGCCGAACCGACGCATTCGCCCTGCATGCTGCTGGGGATGAGCACCGGGCTGCACGAGGCCGTCGCCGTCGCGGATATCGGGCTTGATAATAAAACGGCGGCGGATGGCCTGGCGGTCGGCCGTCCTTCTGGTTTTGTCGGCCGAGCGATGGCGCAGCTGATCGACGGCTGCTATACGCTCAGCGATAAGAGGATGTACCAGCTGCTGGCCGCGCTGGCCGCCACGGAAAATCTACGCCTTGAACCTTCCGCGCTGGCCGGAATGGCCGGGCCGCAACGCCTGAGCGCCCACTATCTGGCACAGCATCGCCTTAATGCAGAGACGATGGCCCGCGCCACGCATCTGGTCTGGGCCACGGGCGGCGGCATGGTGCCGGAAGAAGAGATGCAGGCTTATCTGGCGGCGGGCCAACGCGCGCTCAGCGCCGGATAGTTTTCAATAAGGCGATATCGGGCCAGCGCTGACCCGGAAAAAGCGACAGGCGAACGTTAAACAGATAAAACAGCGGCGCAAACACGGCCTCGTCTTTGCCCGCCAACGCTTCCAGCTTCAGCAACAGCAGATCCAGCTCCTCCAGCAAATGCTGATGCGGCTGCGTCTGTAACGATTTCATGCGCCGCTTTAAAAACAGCGCCAGCTCGTGAAACATCTGGCCGCTGTCAATGCGATAGCTTTCCAGCAGCTCGCGATGGCGGGCATAGTAGTCATAGCAGTTAGCGCCCAGCCAGGCTTCCGTCAGCAGATTGCCGCCAGAAAGCAGATCGGGATGCGGATCCAGACGCATACGCGGCAGGATAATATTGACCCGATCCAGCATCCGCACCACAAAGTGCTGCCGCGCCAGCAGCGAAGATCCGTTGCGCTCAATCTCTTTCACCAGCCGCAGCAAATCGCTCAGCCCTTTGCGCAGCGTGCGTTTGGCGGTCCATGAAGGCCGCTTGTTGCGGATCAGCGCCGTAATGGTCACCGCCACGATAATGCCGACCATCGAGGAGATGGCCGTATTGATCAGGCCGGTGAGATTTGGCGTGAAGTGGTGAGTCATGCCTAAAAACGCCGGGATCTGCGTCGCCACGCTGATGCCGATCAGATTGGTCGAGGGACGGGCAATAACCAGCCCCAGCAGCAGCAGCCCTGGCGTCAGGATCAGCAGCAGCGCCTCGAAGGTGGTTGCCTGCGGGATCAAAAAGGCCACGTAGAACAGGCTGATCGCCAGCGCGATAAACACGCCTTTGATAAACCTTTTCATCGGCACCAGCGGCGTATCCATGCTGGCGAAGAACGACGCCACAATCGCCGCCATCATCGGCGCCGTCGCGCCGTCGGCCCAGCCGCTGCCGATCCAGAACAGGCTGGAAATAAAGGTCGCCAGAAAAGCCGTGGCGGCCGAAAGCAGCAGCAGGCCGTTATCAATATGGCGCTCCGCTCGCGTCTCCTTCGCCAGGCTGGTGTCGCCGGAGAGATCGCTGACCAGCACGCTGACGCTCTGATAGGCGCCTGCGATGCGTACAAAATCCGCCAGCCGTTCCAGCAGGCCCATCAGCAAAATGCTCTCCTCCGTGGCGAGCGCCCCGCTCCGCCACTGCTGTTTCAGCGCCGTCTGGGTCGCGGCAAGCTGCTGCTGCATTTGCGCCGTCTCTGCAATCTCGCCACGATTAAGCCAGCCGACAAAATCGGCAAAGACGTCCTTGACCTCCTGCGGAAAGCGGATTTGCTGTTCGGCCAGAATGCTCAGCCGCGCTTCGATAGCGGTCAGCGTAGGGATCAGGTACGACAGGTGCTGGTACTGCACGCTGACCAGCCGGATTAGTTTGCGTGCCGCATCGCCTTCATAGACGCAATGTACAATCAGCGTTTCCACATTGGTCGGATAGTTTGCCATCTGGATCAGAATATCCTCCCGCTCCAGCGACTTATCTTTTGGCCTGACCGTAATCAGCTCGTGGCACAGCTTCTGCGCGTTCAGATACCAGACGCTGACGCTCTGCTCCAGCAGGCTGCGCATGGAAACCGGAAGGATCAGCTGGTGCACCAGGCTGCTACAGATAATCGCCAGCGTAATCTCCTCAATGCGCGAAATAACGATATCGCTGATGGAGAGCGGCGACACCACGCCGGGAAATCCCATAATGGCGGCGCTGTAGCCTGCCAGCATAAAGATATAGCTTTTTGGCGTGCGGTCGTGCAGCGAGAGATAGAGGCAGACGGCGACCCACAGCGAGACGCACAGGCTGAACAGCAGCGGATACTGCACGGTTTCCGGGTAAATCAGGAAAATAAACAGCCCGCCCAG
Source organism: Erwinia plantamica (assembly GCF_043420595.1). Classification (NCBI taxonomy): domain Bacteria; kingdom Pseudomonadati; phylum Pseudomonadota; class Gammaproteobacteria; order Enterobacterales; family Erwiniaceae; genus Erwinia; species Erwinia plantamica. The sequence continues at coordinate 70,886 of NZ_JBGCUC010000004.1, read as the reverse complement.
CAGCGTGCCCAACAGGCGAAAGATCGACTTGGAGATGGTGGCAGCGGAATAGAGCTGTGAAGCCACAAAGACCGTCGTTAACGACCAGGCTGGTTTTTCAAAATTAAGTTCAAGCGAAATATAAAGTGCCAGAAAGGCGGCCAGACAGGTTTTAGCGGAGAAGAGTACCGCGTTTTGGGTAAACCACTTCATGGAAATTATTGAACCGGATGCACATTGCGTGGATGCGTATCCTGCCAGAAGGCGAATGCCGCTGCCCGTCAATTAGTACTACAAATTATTAATGACTTAACTGAATGATTTAGCAGGTAAACCTGTTCAAAAACGGCTTAAATCACCTGAAAAAAACGGGGAAATGGCGAAATTTACGCCAGATCAATTATCGCCTTTTGTGCGGTTTTACTTTTTCTGCGGCCACCCGGCAACGGCTTCGATAAGGATTGCGTCTTATTGAGGCCACCTTGCGCCGCGGCTGGCGTGGATGCTAGTTTACTCGCCTGAATTATTTAGCCGCTGAGCGGTGTACAGGCGAAAAAGCATCCATGTCAAACTCTCTTACCGGCGACTGGCTGACTTTGCGCCGGGATAATGAAACCGGCATCGAAAGCGTTCACGCCCATTTTTGCGGGCACGCCTACGATCCGCACGATCATGACGAGATGCTGGTCGGCGTAACGCATATGGGCGTACAGCGTTTTAACTGTCACCGCAGGCTGCATACCAGCACGCCGGGACAGATTATGCTGATTGAGCCGGGCGCGGTACATGACGGCCACGCCCCAAATCCGGAAGGCTTTACCTACAGCATGCTTTATCTGCCGCAAAGCTGGCTGAATACTCAGCTCCAGCGGCGCGGCCTGGGCGAGATTTCCGCGCTGGAAGCGGCTTTTCGCTCAACCCTGATGCAGGACGATCGGCTCAACCTGACGATCCAGCAGGCTTTCAGCACTATTCATGGCGCCGAAGGCAGGCTCGCCCGCGATCAAAATCTCGATCGGCTGGTGGATCTTCTGTCGCGTCATCTGCACGGCCGCCCTTCTGCGGCGCAGGATCTGTGCGGCATGCTGCGCGTCAGGGATTTTCTGCATGAGTCAATGACCAGCGATATTGGACTGGACGATGTAGCGCTTGCCGTTGGCCTGGATCGTTTTCGCCTGACGCGCCAGTTTAAGCAGGCGTTCGGCCAGTCGCCGCACGCTTATCTGGTCAGGCTACGGCTGAAAACCGCACGCGCGCTGCTGGCGCAGGGATGCCACCCGGCGCAGGCGGCCGCGCAGGTGGGCTTCGCCGATCAAAGTCATCTTGGCCGCTGGTTCCGTCGCGCTTACCGCATTACGCCTGCGGCTTACCAGCAGCAGTGCACAAATGTTCTATACCGCCAGTCCTCTCTCCGCTGAAGATAAAAGCTGACTTACTCAGCGGAGAGCAGCATGTTTGACAGTAAAATCGCACTGATTGTGCGCGAGGATCTTGCCATCTGGCAGCGACTGAACGTAACGGCCTTTTTAGCCAGCGGTATCGCTTACGCCGCGCCGGAAATTCGGGGCGAACCTTATATAGACGCTAAAGGCCAGCGCTACGGTTGTATGGCCGGGCAGCCGATGCTGGTGTTTGCCGCCGATCTCGCCGGTTTACAGGCTGCGCATTGCAAAGGACTGGCGCGCGAGCTGACGCTGATCCCTTACGTCCAGGCGATGTTTTCGACCGGTCACGACGAGGCCAACCGACAGGCTTTTCAGGCAGAAGACCCGGACAATCTTAATTTAGTGGGGCTGGCGATCCGCGGCCCTAAGAAAGCGGTCGATAAAGCGATTAAAGGCCTTGCGATGCATAGCTAAACGGCGTTTCTTGTTGGGCGGCACGGGCAGGCTGTTCCGCCCTTGATGCTGCCCTGTTTTAAGAAGAGCCTTTCTGCTTTGGCTTATTTTAAGCGAGGTATTGTTACCTTATAAACCTCTCATAATAAAGGATTATATGGCATCCCAATTTACGTTTTACCCTACAGACTATAGTAATGACAAAACGCTATAGGCCAGATCGCTGTAACGTACTAAAAAAGCCTCTTAATGGTTCAGCTGATGGAACATTTCTTGCGCTGTAGCAGGTTATTTTCTGCGTAGCGCTGAACACTTTGCCCAACGATTTTGATTATTCAGAGCATTTATTTATCCCACCCGTCAGCGTTTTTAAAAAATAATATTGAGGTTGGAAACCATAGTTACCTTTAACTTCTCGTGGCAAATAACTGCAAAAATCAGCATCTGGCTTTACGATAAAGATCAGGACAAGAATAAAGCCTTAATAATTAATTAATTAATTCTATTCATGAGCGCCACTCATTAGCTTATTCGGTTCAGTCAGCTTATTCTCGCCTTCGTTTTGCGCTACGCTTATCGTTAATCTCATTTCGTCCGCCCTCTTCGCTTGTTCTGCGGCGCAGTCGGCCTTTCATCTGCAAGGAAAAAATAATGACTGATATCTATCAATGCGGTTCTCAGGCTTCTTATGCAGGCCCTGAAGATTGGTTTACCGGCACCGTGCGCGTCGATCCGCTTTTTCCTGCCAACGAACCCGCACGCGCCAGCGGCGGCAGCGTCACCTTTGAACCAGGCGCCCGTACCGCCTGGCATACGCACCCGCTGGGCCAGACGCTGATCGTAACCGCAGGCTTTGGCTATGTGCAGACCTGGGGCGAACCGGCGCGTGAAATCCGTCCCGGCGACGTGGTATGGATCCCACCGTTTGAGAAGCACTGGCATGGCGCCAGCGCCAAAACCGCGCTGACCCATATCGCGATCCAGGAAGCGCAGGATGGCAAAGTTGTGGAGTGGCTCGAAAAAGTCACCGATGAGCAATATGGCGGCGAAGCATAGGCAGAGCGCCGGTGGTCACGGAGCGCGCTACTCTTTCAAAAACGCCTGAAAGCGCGCTTTGTTAGCCACCAGCCAGCCCGGCAAATGCTCGTTATCGACCGGCACTATCTTCATTTTGCGCGGGCGGTTCCAGATGTCGATATTGTTCTCGACGCAGCGGCGAATATGGTCGGGATTATTAAATTCCGGCCGATCGTGCTCAATATGAGAAATAGTCGACATCTTTTCGCTGATGCGTTCATCCGTCATCACCCAGGAGAAATGCCAGCCACCCCGCTGAACGATTTTGGTGCGAAATTTCAGCAGGTTCCAGCGTAGCCAGCTGTCCCTAATCGGCGTACCTTTACGCTTCACGTTGCGCAGCAGCTCGGGCTGGCCGTGAAAAAAGCCTTTCAGGTTTTTATAGGTCACCATTTTAGGCAGCTTGCACAGGCGCGGCGTCCCGTCTTCGTTCATGACCTGCAAATTAAATTTAAAATTATAGAAATGCTGATAGAGCGTGGTGCAAAGGTGCCTGTGGCTGAACTGCGCCAGCGCCTGAGGATGGGGGATCTCATCCACATCGGATATGATAATGATATCGTCATCCCGCGCGTCCGTCAGGCCTTGCATAATTGCGTTACGCGCATGGCTTTCGTTTTGCCAGGGATCGGTCTCCCCTGCGTTGACCAGAGAACTGTTGGAATAAAAAGCCTGCTGATAAATAACCGGCACGCGATCGTTAACAACATAAATAATTTGATCCCTGAAGGCCGCAAATTTTTCGATATCAAAATGCAGACGTTCACGTTTCTTGCCCGTAAACGTATAAAGCGACTCAACGACGACAAACTTATCTACGTGTTTATGGAGCGTATTAAGCCGGATTTCCAGCAGCATATCTTCGTCATAGTATAAAAAGCAGTCGTAAATCACGGTAATAATGCCTGTATCGTAAAAAGCAGTGCCACAAATTAACAGAAATTGACACGGCGCTACAGCATTTTGTCAGATTTGCGTAATTACCTGTAAGCAGATGTACGACAGTCTCCTTCCACAATCCGGCCGTCACGGCCCCGTTCGTCAGTCCATCGTTTTCGAGTGCCAGCCGCCTGCCAGCAGAAACGATACGCTGTCGTCAGAAGCGATGGCCGATCCCGTATAAAGTCCCAGCAGCTGCTGTTTTTCGGCGTCATAAAACAAAATTCCGGTGAGCGCCAGGCTGGCGGCCAGGTAAAAATGGGCCGTATCCCGAAACAGCAAGGCATAGTCCGCGCTGCTGAGCGTGCCGGTGCTGGCAAGCTGCAAGGGGAAAATAGCCGGAGCGGCCTTGCCGGTGCAGGTGTTGCTATAGCCTTCAATGATCTGACAGTGAATAAGATGCTCTTCACCCTGCCCTGAAAGCGTGACTTCGGCATTGACCTCCTGAGGCGGCTCGGTAACTAAAATTGCGTTAACGCTGCTCTCCATATCCTCCGGCAGATCCGGAAAATGTTTGCGGAAAAGGGTAAGGATCTCCTCAGCGTTGATATTTAACAGATTGCTCATTTCCGCACTCCCGTTTCAAATTGTAAGCCCGCGTTATTTAATTTGAGTACAGCCTATGATTTAGCTCAGAGCGAGAAAATTGTTTCATTATCGCGCAGGCTTTGCTTGCTCTATAATTAAAAACAGCAGGTTAAGTCGTCTGCTTCTATTTTGTTTAAGACTTTCCTCAGGGCATTTATAAACGAAGCGGCGCGTTACGGCCGCTGCGCTTAATAAGCCCAGGGGTAAGCGGGTTTTATTGCCGCTGCGCTTATTAAGCACGCGGGTAAATGTCAGCTCGTTGGCCGTTAAAGCGGTTTTTGCCCCGGTAGAGCATCGCCTTGCTCGCCTTTTGCACGCCACAAAGCGTTCAAAAAGGCCTTTTTTGTGCTTTGTTGTAGAGATGTTAATAAAGCATCGGGCTGATAATGGGTCAGAAAACCAACAACATATTGATTACTATAGGAAAAACTTAAAGTAATCTTAACAAAATTAATGATTGAGTCGGGGGCTGAAAAGTCCTATATTGGCCGCGCTTTTTTACAGCGCTCACACTTTTAATTTATTTTTCAACTACGGCGTTATTTATAACCCTGGTTGTAGGAGAGATATGATGACGGATAAAGTCCGTATTGATAATTTTGGTGCGAATTCATCAGGAAACAATGAAGCGTTTTTAGCCCGTCAGGCTGAATATGAATCGAACGTGCGGAGCTATCCGCGCAAGCTGCCGTTCGCCATTGCTAAAGCACAGGGAGTCTGGATTACAGATGTTGAGAATAATCAATATCTTGATTGTCTTGCCGGTGCAGGTACGCTGGCGCTTGGCCACAACCATCCTGATATGCTGCAGAGCATCCAAAATGTCATTACCAGTGGCTTGCCGTTACATACGCTCGATTTGACGACGCCGTTGAAAGATGAATTTTCTGCCTACCTGCTCTCTTTACTGCCGGGCCAGGGCAAAGAATACTGCCTGCAGTTTACCGGCCCTTCCGGCGCTGACGCCGTTGAAGCCGCGCTGAAGCTGGCGAAAAAATACACCGGCCGTACCGGCGTGATCAGCTTTTCCGGCGGCTACCACGGCATGACCCACGGCGCGCTGGCGGTAACGGGCAACCTGTCACCGAAAGAAGCCGTTAACGGCATGATGCCGGAAGTGCAGTTTATGCCTTATCCGCATCTGTACCGCTGCCCGCTGGGTATCGGCGGCAAGGCGGGCGAGCAGGCGCTGGCTTACTACTTTGAAAACCTGATCAACGACGTGGAAAGCGGCGTGCGCAAACCTGCGGCGGTGATCCTGGAAGCGGTTCAGGGCGAAGGCGGCGTGAACCCGGCTCCGGTCGAGTGGCTGCAGCGCATCCGTAAAGTGACCCAGGAACACGGCATTCTGCTGATCCTGGACGAAGTGCAGGCTGGCTTCGCGCGTACCGGTAAGTTCTTCGCCTTCGAGCACGCGGGCATCGAGCCGGACATCATTGTCATGTCCAAAGCCGTTGGCGGCGGTCTGCCGCTGGCCGTGCTGGGCATCAAAAAGCAGTTCGACGCCTGGGCACCTGGCCACCACACCGGCACCTTCCGCGGCAACCAGCTGGCGATGGCAACCGGCCTGACCACCCTGCGTCACCTGAAAGACAACAATATCGCCGATAAAGTTGCCGAACAGGGCGAATGGCTGAAAGCGAAACTGGCAGAGATGCAGAAGCGCTATCCGGTCATCGGCCACGTGCGCGGCCTGGGCCTGATGCTGGGTATTGAGATCGTCAAGCCGAACGAGCCGCAGGATCATATGGGTTGCTACCCAGCCGACGGCGAGCTTTCCGCGCTGTTGCAGAAGAAATGCTTTGAAGCTGGCCTGATCCTGGAGCGCGGCGGCCGTCACGGCTGCGTGCTGCGCCTGCTGCCTTCGCTGCTGATCAGCAATGAAGAGCTGGGTATTTTCCTGGATAAATTTGAAGTCGCCCTGGTTGCTGCCGGCGTTAAACCTGTTTCTGCGGAGTGAAGTTGATGTCCCGGTCCAACCCTATTCTGGCAGCTTCGGCGCAGAGCACCGAAGCCTACCAGCAGGCTATTGCCCAGACCAGCCAGGCCGTCGTGCAGTGGCTGCAACAGCCTGAGATGTATCAGGGCAAAAGCGTAGCCGAGCTGCGTGAGCGTATCGCGCTGGATTTCACCACGGAGGGCCTGGGCAACCAGGCCGCCATTGAGCGTGCGATCGAGTACTTCCTGAAAGACAGTCTGTCTGTGCATCATCCGCAGTGCGTGGCGCACCTGCACTGCCCTAGCCTGGTGATTAGCCAGGCGGCGGAAGTGCTGATCAACGCCACCAACCAGAGCATGGACTCCTGGGATCAAAGCCCTTCAGCCACCATCATTGAGATGAAGCTGATTGAATGGCTGCGCGCTCAGGTCGGCTATCAGGCCGGCGACGCGGGCGTCTTTACCAGCGGCGGCACCCAGAGCAATCTGATGGGGCTGATGCTGGCGCGCGATGCGTTCTTTGCGCGTCAGGGCCACTCTGTCCAGCAGGATGGTCTGCCGGGCGATCTCAGCAAGATTAAAGTGTTCTGCTCTGAAAACGCCCACTTCTCCGTGCAGAAGAATATGGCGCTGATGGGTCTGGGCTACCGCTCCGTGACGCTGGTGAAAACCGATCGCTTTGCGCGTATGGATACGGCGGATTTGGCTGACAAACTGGCGCTGGCAAAAGCCAACGGCGAAAAGGTGCTGGCTATCGTCGCAACGGCGGGCACTACCGACGCGGGCGCTATCGATCCTTTGCGTGAAATCGCGCAGATCGCAGCAGAAAACGAGACCTGGCTGCACGTTGATGCGGCATGGGGCGGCGCGCTGCTGCTTTCTGATAAGTATCGTCATTATCTGGACGGCATTGAGCTGGTGGATTCCATCACCCTGGACTTCCACAAGCAGTTCTTCCAGACCATCAGCTGCGGCGCGTTTCTGCTGAAAGAAGCGCGTCACTACGAGCTGATGCGTTACCAGGCGGCCTACCTGAACTCTGAGTTCGATGAAGCTCAGGGCGTGCCGAACCTGGTTTCCAAATCCCTGCAAACCACGCGCCGTTTCGACGCGCTGAAAATGTGGATGGGTCTGGAAGCGCTGGGCCAGAAGCAGTATGCCGAAATCATCGATCACGGTGTAACGCTGGCGCAGCAGGTTGCGGCCTGGGTTGCCGAACAGCCTGCGCTGGAGCTGGTGATGGAGCCACAGCTGGCAAGCGTGCTGTTCCGCTTCCGTCCGCAACAGGGCGACGATGCGGCAATCGCCCTGCTTAACCAGAAGATCGGCGATGCGCTGCTGGATTCCGGGCGCGCCAACGTAGGCGTGACCGAACACAACGGCGTAACCTGCCTGAAGATGACGCTGCTGAACCCAACCGTGACGCTGGAAGACATCAAGCTTCTGCTGGCGCTGGTAGAGCGCACGGCGGCTTCTCTCGCATAGTTATCCGTTCTGTACGGATCAAAGCCGGTAACGCCCGTTACCGGCTTTTTTATAGCTATCTGATCATGTTATTTACAAGCACTGACAGAAGAACTACTTGACGGCTCAGCGGTTACCATTGATAAAACGTTCGGGTCACCGGTACTTGTTAAGCAGTAGGAATGCTTTGTTTTTACTGCATAAAAGCAGGAAGATTTTGCACTGGAAATTGTAATTTGTTTTTTACTGGTATCATCTTTTATTACCGCGCTTAATATTTTTGTTTTTTCATTGTCTGGTGATTTTTTAAAGAGCACACCCGTATCACTTTTACCTGGCATAACCTCATGACAACCATTAGTTAAAGAAAGCGTTTCGGCAGCAAAGGCGGAATTATTGACGACCAGTAAGCTTATAAGCATAAGCAAACCAAAGCTATTTTTACCGTTAAATAATTTCATGATGCAATTCTCCAATAAGAAGACAGGGGTTCTGTGTCTGGCCGATAAAGCGGTTATTTCCGCATATCGGTATTCAGAATAAATAGCTAAAGGGTAAATAATAAAAGTACCAGCGTTTCAAACGCAGGCTAAATTTTTCACCTCCTGTTACAGTATGATTGATAAATCTGTTATTAAATCAGGGCCGTTCTCAGTCCGCATTAAGGATATTTAACAGCTTTTCGGTTAGTTCAAATCTTTTATCTTCGCCTGTCGCTTCCCAACCGTTTACCCGCCTCGTAATGCCGATCAAATCCCAGCGATCCGCCAGCGACAAACAGTCATTGTTTTTCAGATACCAGCAGGCTGAGTCTGCTGCGCCCTGCTGAGTGGAACAATATGTCGTGACGCTATCAAGCGTGATATTTTTTTCCTGCGCGAATTTTTGATACAGGTTTTTGCCTGTTAGTTGAATCAATCCGCGGCCACGATAACGATATCCCTCTCCGGAAGCTTCTGATCCATTTCCCATCCGGTTGGCGTAAACGCGGTTTGCCAGCTTTTCCGGCTGGTGGCAAAAGAGTTTTGCTTCCTGCTCGTTTTTAAAATGCTTGCCGTATATCAGCATAATATGTTGAGCGGAAGCGTAATCCAGATTTTCTTCCAGCTGACTGAGGTCGCATCCCGCCTCAACCATAAACTGCCCGATCGCCGCCGCCTTACGGCGACTGGTAGTAAAATCATACTCGGCAAAATATTGCACCAGGATGGGTGCCCAGAGTTGGACGTCGATACCGCTATTGAGTTGATGAAGTGCATGGCTTAACTTATCGATGTCTGCATTATCTTTAGCTTTTTTTGCAGGTATCTGCTCATTAGATAACGAGCCTGCGCTTCCTGTTGAGGGAGGAATTGCCGGATTGGTTTCGGCTTCTTTCCCGGCATTCACGGACGAGGACTGCCTGTCAGGAGCTACTTTATTTATCAGCAGGTTGAGGCTACCTTCGATAAAATCCACCCCTGCATAGCCTGCTGAAATGACAGCAAATAATTTATCTATCTGCAGCTGATGGATAAAGTCCTCAATACCGATGATCAATCCGCTCATACAGCCTGCAATAAAACCAATCATTAATGTAACCAGAAGGTATGGGGCGTTAAAATGAAAATGTTCAAATTTATCTGCCTGAAAATCGCCAGCCTTGTTTAGCCCAACGACGGCCCTTATGCCCTGTCCGACCATGCCAGCCACGCCGCAAAGAACCAGGGCCGGGAGAACATTGATTGCAGTCAGTTCGTTCATAACGCCTCTTATTAGCCTGAATAATATCGATCTGGTAATTTTGCACTACAGGGAAATAATCTATTGGCAGGCGGAGCGGCAAACAGCCTCACGTTGAGGCTGTTTATTAAAAAAACCATCATTCAGTGTTCTTCCCAGTTGTCCGGGTGCCGGCATTGTATTGATGAAAATTAAGGAATATAAAACCACAAAAGATTTTATCGCCCGTCATTTTTAATGAGGGCGTCGTTTAATGCTGCTGACAAAATTGCCGGAAGATGTATATTCAATATAAAAATCAGTATCGCCTTTTGTAGCATCGCAAACGCCGACGCTGGCCGCAGAAGATGAGGTGGTGAAATTCATTACCTGACCAGACTCATAACTACCCAGAGCCACATAAAAAGTCAGTACGGGCTGGCAATCAAGATAGCTGTTAGGCGTTAGCGTTGAAAAGTTAGAAAGCACCACGGTACCGTCACTTAACGAGACAGCGGAACCACCGTAATAAGTTTCCAGTGAAGAATCAAACTGAGGCACGACAATCCTGAAAGCCCCCGGCTGAACATTTTGACTGGCATCCGGTATGACCGGGAGTGACAGCCCCAGCGGTTGTGCGGTCATGGTGGCAACGCTGGCAGCAACCCCATCTGCTGGCGTTAAATCAATTTGTTGAATAGCCGAGTAGTATCCAGAAGGCTTACCTACTTCCGGCGTATTTTTAAAAGACTGCACGCCAGCATGATATTGTAATTCAAGCTGAAACTGATAGCTTGTGCCCTGAGATGAATAAGATGCTATTTGACAGTGCAGCAGACTATTAGAATAAATTTCCGCCCCGCCAGTGTATTTTGCCGGTTCCTGAAAAAAATAAAAGTCTCTGGGTGTACCGGAATTATTGATTAGGGTAATAGTAATGAGTTCAGACATAAATCCTCCGAAAATTATCATTGAGTTATCTGTTCTGGTCGAACAGAGATTAACGTTCCTTCCATTAATTTAAATGAAAGTAAAATCGTTATAAACGCTTATTTACTTCGCAAAATCACGTCCAGAAAAATAAACTTTTCTGATCGGGTTCAGGCTCATCTGAAAAGCGCAGAAGAAAATAACCGCTTATTAAATTATTTTCCTCCTGCCATGACACATTACCCATCACGGTTAAATTTTGTACACGTAGCTTTTTCGATCCTGACGATCGATTCTGCTCATTATTTAGCCAGTGAGCATAATTTAACCAAAAATCTCGCCGATTATTTGCAATAAGACGCTGATCTTCCGGGATCTTTCATTAGTTATTTTTAAGTTTTAGTGGTTACTTGCCGCTTCGCTGCTAATTTTTCTGCGAAAAAATGTTTTTTATTTCTGCCGAATTATCGTGTTCGGCAAGATCACCTATGTTTATTGCCTTATAAATTAGTAAGTTATGATGGATGATTTTTTCAGAGGATTAAATACATATTATTTACAGGGGGTTGATGATTTTTTAATAGCAAAAGTGATAAGACGAACGTGTTAATTACCAGCGTAATTAATGCATTTTATTCACTACATTGAGGTGGGCGGGGAAACAATACGTGAGACAGAAGCCGTAAACAGTACGGGATAAAGGCCTGGCGAAGCTGAGTCTGTTTTTTGAAAAAGCGATAAACAAGAAAAAGGCGTCCCGCAGGACGCCTTTACGCTTACATCTGCACCAGATTTTTGATTTTCACATCCGGGTTGACGTCGGCGTCGTAATCAACGCCGTCCAGGCCAAAGCCGAACAGGTGCATAAACTCTGTTTTGTAGCCAACGAAGTCGGTCAGCTCGTTCAGGTTTTCGTTAGTGACGGTCGGCCACAGCTTCACCACTTCATCCTGCACTTCTGGCTGCAGCTCTTTGTAGTCGGCACGCAGGCGGCCAACATCGTCAAGAATTGGTGAGGCGTTATACAGGCTGTCTTTGAACAGGCCGTAAACCTGCTCGATGCAGCCTTCGTGAGTGCCCTTTTCCTTCATCACTTTAAACAGCAGCGACAGGTAAAGCGGCATCACCGGAATAGCAGAGCTGGCCTGGGTAACCACGGCTTTCAGTACGGAAACACGCGCGTCGCCGCCCTTTTCCGCCAGCGTGTCGCGAATAGTCAGGACGCGCTTGTCCAGGTCTTTCTTGGCTTCGCCGATAGAACCGTTCCAGTAGATATCGTGGGTGATCTGCTCGCCAAGATAGGTAAAGGCGGTGGTTTTCGCGCCTTCAGCCAGCACGCCGGCCGCGTTCAGATCGTCAATCCACATCTGCCAGTCTTCGCCGCCCATCACCGCTACGGTGCCGTCGATCTCTTCCTGAGAAGCGGGTTCCAGCGTGATATCGGTAATGGTTTCTTTATCGGTGTTCAAGCCGCGCGTGTGCAGCGTTTTGCCAACCGGTTTCAGCGTAGAGTTAAAGACTTCGCCGGTTTTTGGATGGGTACGACGCGGCGCAGCCAGGCTGTATACCACCAGATCGACCTGACCCAGATCCTGTTTAATCAGCTCAATGGTCTTTTGCTTTACTTCGTCTGAGTAAGCGTCGCCGTTGATGCTTTTTGCATACAGGCCCTTCGCTTCCGCCAGCTCTTCAAAAGCCGCAGAGTTATACCAGCCAGCGGTAGCCGGTTTGTTTTCTTCGCCCGGACGCTCGAAGAACACGCCCAGCGTATCGGCTTCGCAGCCAAAGGCGGCAGAGATGCGGGCAGCAAGGCCGTAACCCGTAGAAGCGCCAATCACCAGCACCTTTTTAGGGCCGTTGGCAATTTTGCCCTGGCGGGTCACGTAATCAATTTGTTTTTCAACGTTAGCTTTGCAACCCGCCGGATGGGCGGTAACACAGATGAAGCCACGAATGCGTGGTTTAATAATCATGTCGACCTCAATAACCGTCTCAGTAAATATGGCCCGTAGAATACCTGCTTGTGGCGTTTCAGGCAAAGTTGACAGTAGCTTATCGTCTACAGACGCTTTTAACACGAGCGCTTTGCATATTATTTATTCAGTCTTTATACAACCGCTCGCGCCTGAGCGGGTGAAAAGCGGCAGCGGAATACGAAAACGCCGTGAACCCATCCGTGGCGGCTCGTTGCGCGCGTCCATGCGCGTTTGCTTTCCGCTCGCCCTTTGCCGTAATGAAGCGGTGGTATTGCTGCCAAAAACGGCAGTGCACCGCCAGGCCATTGCGTTTGTCATCAATCTTACGGCAGTCCTGAGTCTGCCTGTTAACAGTCTGACTCAGGGCACGTGACACCAGTTACGCAACTGATTAATACCGCCGTCCGGCGAGGTAAAGCCCGCGCAGCCTAACAGGCTGTCGTACAGCTTTTCGTGGAATACCGGCGTCTTATTCTGCGCCATTTTTTTCAGCTGATTAAAGGCCGCCGCGTGATCGGGGTGCTGTAAAAATTTGTCGGATGCCCAGACCATGATCGGCACGCTGCGCTGCGCCATCGGTGCCTGATTGCGCGGCGTGCCGTGGAAATGCATATTTTGCGAAATCGACTCGCCGTGATCGGAAGCATAAAACACAATAGCGTTACGATCGCGCAGCTGGTTAAAGACCTGCTCCAGCACGTAATCGGTATAAAGCAGGCTGTTATCGTAAGAGTTAACCATCTGCTGCGTGGTGCAGTCGTCGTCAATGCCCAGGCATTCCGGCTGATAGCGCGCAAAGCTACGCGGATAACGCTCGGTATAAAGATAGTGCGACCCTTTGGTATGCAGAATAACCAGGTGTTTGCCCTGCGGATGACGCTCGACAGAATCCTTCAGCTCGCTGACCAGCGCCATATCGTCGATAGGCTTGCCGACGTTGCGCTTTTCGGACTGAATGGTTTCCCGCAGCGCATAGTCGTCCGCCAGCGCTTTGTTATAAAACCAGGCCTCGCTCTGCATGGCGAACAGCTCGGAGGAGAAGCCCTGCTTTTTCAGCACGGAAAACACGTTCATCTCTTTCAATGTGCGCTCTGGCGCTTCCGACGCGCCGCCCTCGCGCACAAACATGCAGCGCAGCGAGAGTTTGGTTGAGGTGTCGCAGGAGTAACCCTGGAGCGCAGCCAGATTAGGCTCTTTATCCAGGTAAGGCGTATTGTCGCGCTGGTAACCGTAAACCCCCATATGATCGCGCCGCGCGCTTTCGCCAATCACAAACACGATATAGAGGCTGTCCGCATCTTTTGGCGGCTTATAGGTAAAGTGCGCGGCGGGATCGAACAGTTTACGACTGTCTTCTGCCTGGCTCCAGCTGCTGTAGGCCAGCAGCCCCATGCCCGACAGCCAGTTTGATGGCGAATAGGTGCCGGCGACCACGCCGCCGTAGCTGGCCATCATGCGGTTATGCTGGCGATCCAGATTATCCTGGTGCTCGCCCATCACCTTCAGCGGCAGCCAGCAGCAGAGGCCTGCGGCCAGCATGACGCCGATGCGCCGGGCGATAGCGCCACCGTTACGCCGCCGCAGGGCCGCTTCCGGCAGCGGCGCGAGCCACAGGATCAGCAGCGGCAGCAGGCTCACCAGGCCCAGCCAGACGCCAAAATCCCAGCCGACCGACTCCCTGGACAGATCGAAACTGTCGGTGGTCATCACCGCCGCGATAATGCCGTAGCCGATATCGACGTTGAAAAAGATCATGTAATAGCTGGCGGCCACGGAAAACACCACCAGCAGCGAAGTCAGAACACGGAACAGCAGCCGGCCGGCCAGCGAGGCCAGCAGCGTGGTAAACAGCACCAGCGCAAAAGCCGCGACCACCTCAATGGCGATCGACAGCAGGGCGTCGTAGTGAAGCTGATGAAAGCGGCGGAGAAAAATCGGCAGGTTTAATAAAATGCCCGTGTAAAAGGCGATAAAGCAGCAGACCCGATACTGCGTCAAAAAAAGCAATCTTTTCATCTGTCCCGTCATTGTTATGGCAGTGAATGGCATGACCAAAGCGGCTTTGGTATTGAAAACGTTATTATTCTAACGATACGGCGTAAGACAAGGTAAACGCAGGTGAGTTTACCGTTGGTACTGAAAAAGTGAGTGTTATAATGTAACAAAAGATGTGGCAGACGTTAACCTTTTCGTGCAGCGCGCGCGCCTGGCAGGCTTTCGGCAAAGTTTGAACCGGCTCAAAGTTCTGATAAATAAAGGCGTACCGAACTACATGCAGTGGATATGCATAATTATTCCCAAAGCCTGATACAAAGGCTGGCTACGGGTCAATGCGGTAATTAATTATTCGCCTGCCCTCAGCCGATCCACCTTTCCGTGCTCTTATTAACATTAATTTAATGAATTAAAAACAACTCATTAATGTTAGATTATGCCGCGTTCAGGTCAGAAGCACTGGCTCCCTCATCATTTCGTAGCATTTATAACTGTCAGGAAAGCATTGTTATGGATAAGCTATCTTACGCGTCAGAAAGCCCCAACACCGCCTGGTCCACCTACCTGCAGCAGATCGATCGCGTCGCGCCCTACCTGGGCGAGCTGAGTCGCTGGGTCGATACGCTACGCCATCCTAAACGCGCGCTGATCGTGGATATTCCTCTTCAGATGGACGATGGCTCCATTCGTCACTTTGAAGGCTTTCGCGTGCAGCACAATCTGTCGCGCGGGCCGGGCAAGGGCGGCGTTCGCTATCATCCCAACGTCGACTTAAATGAGGTCATGGCGCTTTCCGCCTGGATGACCATCAAGTGCGCCGCGGTAAACCTGCCTTACGGCGGTGCCAAAGGCGGCATCCGCGTCGATCCCTTTAAGCTTTCCGAAGGCGAACTGGAGCGACTGACCCGTCGCTACACCAGCGAAATCGGCCTGGTGATCGGCCCGCAAAAGGATATTCCGGCGCCGGACGTGGGCACCAATGCCAAAGTGATGGCCTGGATGATGGATACCTATTCCATGAATCAGGGCACCACCATTACCGGCGTGGTGACCGGCAAGCCGGTGCATCTCGGCGGATCGCTGGGCCGTGAAAAAGCCACCGGTCGGGGCGTATTTGTTACCGGTCGTGAAGTCGCCCGTCGCCTGAATATCGAAACGGACGGCGCGCGCCTTGCCGTTCAGGGCTTCGGCAACGTCGGCAGCGAAGCGGCTCGACTGTTTGTCGCCGCTGGCGCGCGGGTGGTGGCCGTTCAGGATCACTCCGCCACGCTTTACAATGCCGAAGGCATCGATCTGACCGCGCTGACCGACTGGCAGGCGACGCATAAAAATATCGCCGGGTTCAGCGGCGCGCAGACGATTGACGCGGAAGCGTTCTGGCAGCTGCCGATGGATATTCTGATCCCGGCGGCGCTGGAAGGACAAATCACCCGTGAGCGCGCGGAAAAACTGAGCTGCAAGCTGATCCTGGAAGGCGCTAACGGCCCAACCTACCCGGACGCAGATGATATGCTGGCGTCGCGCGGCATTACCGTAGTGCCGGACGTTATCTGTAACGCGGGCGGCGTAACGGTCAGCTACTTCGAGTGGGTGCAGGATATGGCCAGCTTCTTCTGGAGCGAGAGCGAGATCAATGAGCGAATGGACAAAATTATGTCCGAAGCGATGATCCATATCTGGGACAAAGCGCGGGAAAAAGAGTGCAGCCTGCGTACCGCTGCCTATATCGTTGCCTGTGAGCGTATTTTGATGGCAAGGAAAGATCGCGGCATTTATCCGGGCTAGGCAGCCTGCAAAAACAGAACGCCGCCTCTTATGGGCGGCGTTTCTTTTTTTACTGCTTACCCCAGCGGCTGCGCAGGTAGTTCACCGCCTGCTGCGTTTGCGGCTCGTCAAGAAAAGCGTCGCGAAACAGAATGGTTCCGGCCACGCCGGGCTGCGTCTCGTTGAGCTCAATCTGCCTTTTCAGCTCGGCCACGCCCTGCTCTTCGCCCCACTGCGGCTCGGTAGCCGTAGGCTTGCCCACTTTATACAGCGCCACGCCGATATAGAGTTTGACGGGGCCGCTGCCGACCACGTCAGCCCACCATTTCGCCAGCGTGGGATAACGCACGATTTTCCGCTCGAACGGCCAGTAAAGCTGGGGCGCAATATAATCCAGCAGCCCTTCTTTAACCCACAGTCGGGTATCAGCAAAGGCCTGATCGTAAGCCTCGCCGCCGCGCGTATCGGAACCGCGCTCGTCTTTGTCCGCATTGCGCCAGACGCCTGCCGGACTGATGCCGAACGCCACCTCCGGCTTCAGGGACTTGATCGTCGCCGCCACCTCTTTAACCAGCAGCAGCGTATTGTTGCGCCGCCAGCTGGCCTTATCAGCAAAGCCTGCGCCGTATTGCTGCCAGCTGCGGCTGTCATCCAGCGGCGACGAGGGCGTTTCATAATAGAAATAGTCATCGAACTGCACGCCATCGATCGCATAGTTTTTTACCAGCTCGGCGACCACGCTGTTGATCCACTGGCGAACCTGCGGCAGTCCCGGATCCAGCACGTAGCGATCGCTGGCGACGCGCACCCAGTCGCGATGCAGCACGAAAACGCTGGCCGGTGACTGACGCAGCGTTTTTTGCAGCGCACTGACCGTGGCTGGCGAAGTGTTCATCGTGATCCGGTAAGGATTAAGCCACGCGTGTACCTTGAGGCCTCTTTTATGCGCCTCGGTGAGCAAAAACTGCAGCGGATCGTAACCGGGATGCTGGCCGATTGCCCCGGTCAGCTCGGCAGACCAGGGCAAAATCGCGGAGCGATAAAGCGCGGTGCCGTCAGGCTTCACCTGGAAAAAGACCGTATTGATGCCCAACGCCACATACTTATCCAGCCGCTGAACGAGCGCCTGCTGCTGTCGCGCGATGCGCAGTTCGGGATCGGCAAGCGTTAGAGAAGCAGGCGGCGGCCAGTCGAGGTGGTTCACCGTTGCCAGCCAGACGCCGCGCACAGGCTGAGGCTTTATTACGGGCGTGGGCGGCACATAAGGCGTGACCAGCGATTTGACCTCAGACTTATGGCTACAGCCTGCCATAAGCAGCACCAGCATCGCCCCAAGCCAGCCTGAACCCCTTTTTATTAACATCTTGCCTGCTCCCTGGTTATGGCGTCAGATATTTCTCCACCAGCGCTAAAGCAATGGTTTCCGTCTTTGCGTCGGCGTTGCCGCTGATATCGACCGGGCGGAAATGCATTGGAAAGCGCGGACAGTTATGCGGGTTTCCTCATCCGGAACGCCCGTTAGCGCTATTTTACTATAAGCGTGCGCGCCGCCTGATAATGCGTTTTAAAGGCTTCGTTTTCTTCGCTCAGGCGGATAGCCGCTTCAATCATCTCGTTCTGGTTCAGCGAGGTCGCGCCTTCGCTGGTGCGCCAGTGGATATAGAGCACGCAAAGCGCGGCAACCTGCAACATCTCGTTTTCCGCACTATCGCCGTCAAAGCCATATTCCTCGTCACACCAGCGGTAAACGTCGCCGACAAAAGGCATATCGCCCTGCTCGTCCAGCGGCGGCAGGCTGGCGAACAGCTCGATCATTTCGGGTGTGGCGACGTAGCTGCTGCGGCCGACCGCATCCAGCTGTTTGCCACGCGCGCGGGCGTTGTTGGCCTGTTTGGCTTTGAGTTTGGCGCGCTTGCTGCGCTTGTCCTGCTTGCTCACCGGTTTCTCCTGGCGAAAAAAAAGAGCGTCATCATAGCAGAGAACGCTTTCTGCGGACGGCTACATTTTACCGATAAACAGCGACACCAGCCCGGCGGCGATCAGCGGCCCGACCGGCACGCCGCGAAACAGCGACACGCCGATAATCGTGCCGATCAGCAGGCCGCCGACGATAGTAGGCTGCGATCCCATCAGGCTGACGCCGCGCCCGCCTACCCAGGAGACGAAAATGCCTACCGCGATCGCCAGCAGGGATTTCCAGTTCAGAAAGGAGTGCATCAGCGTGCTGGTCGGCAGCGCGCCGCTGGCAATGGGCGCCATGACGCCAATGGTCAGGATCACAATCCCGACGGTGACGCCCTGCTTTTCAATCCACGGGAACAGCGCGTTCAGCGGCGTCATGCGCACCACGATCAGCACCAGCAAAGCGATAGCGACGGTCAGGTTGTGGCTGAAGTAGCTGAGCCCCGCCAGAAACAGCAGAATAAACAGCGTTAAATCGAACATAGTGGTTTCCTGTCAAAGCGTGGGGCTACACCTTAAAACGCTTTGCCGCTGCGCTCTAGCTCTTTTTAACGCCTTAAAAATTAAAGAATAGCTTCGAGCGCGGCCTGCAGGCTGGTTTCCGGGCCGGTCAGCACCGCCAGCGTGGTATTGATCTGCTTTGCCGCGCCCGCCATCGAACTTTGCGCCAGCACGATACAGCCCAGCGCGCACTCGTGGCGATCGCGAATATAGTGCGCGATCTCACGATGGTAGCCATCCATATCCCCCTGGTTGAAAAAGGCCCAGGCGCGCGGGATCAGTTCTACGGCCAGACGGCTGCCGGGAATAAACGCCTCGAACAGCCGCGTGGTGGCCGCAAGCGTAGAATGGGCAGTGCAGAGCACCAGCACCGCGCCGTGATAGTGCGAGGCCGCCTTCGCCAGCGCCGCGTCCACGCGAATAACAGGCTTGCTGAAACGTTTAGGATCCAGTGCCACCACGCCCAGCGTGGTACAGGTGACGATCACCGCATCGGCCTGCTGGCACAGCTCGTCAAGGATATGGCTGACGGCCGCCTCAATGTCGGGAGTCACTTCGCCCGCTTCTGCCGCCTGAGTTAACAGCTCGCTTTGCACGCAGTGCAGCAGCTGAACCTCATCATAATCCAACGCTTGCAGCGCCTCTTCAAACAGCACTATGTTGCTTCTTGCCGCATGCAGACAGGCTATGGTTGCCATCTTGCTTTCTCCTGAAAAAGGTCTTTTGCCACTGTGGCAAATTCTTTAGCGCTTTGCCAACACTTCGGCCCTTTCCGTCACTTTTGTTTCACTGATGGATCACCATGCTGGTGCAATGCGCCAGCCTGAAGCAGGAATTTAACGAAACGATCGTTTCACCCGGCGCGCGGACTGGACGCACTCCGTCGCCATAACGCCTGTATAGTTCAGATTGTTTCACCCCGCGCGAACCGGACGGCGCAACTGGTACAAAAGTTGCAAAGCCTCCAGGGAAGCCTGAAGGAGAAACAGATGAAAGCATTGATTATGGGCGCGGGGATCGGCGGCATGTGCACCGCCATTGCGCTGCAGCGTTTTGGTATCGAAACCGCAGTATTTGAAGCGGTAAAAGAAATTAAGCCCGTCGGCGCGGCCATCTCCATCTGGCCCAACGGCGTGAAGTGCCTGAATTATCTGGGCATGAAAGAGCAGCTGCGGGCGCTGGGCGGCATGATGCAGACCATGGCCTATCATGATGCGCGGACGGGCAATCCTCTGACGCAGTTCAGCCTGGCGCCGCTGATTGCCGAGTCCGGCGAGCGCCCTTACCCGGTCGCGCGCGCGGAATTACAGTCCATGCTGCTGGGACACTATGGCTTTGACCGGGTACGGTTCGGCAAACGCGTGGCGAGCGTGGAACAGCACGATCGGGGCGTGACGGCCTTTTTTACCGACGGCAGCGAGGCGCAGGGCGATTTGCTGATTGCCTGCGACGGCGCGCACTCCGCCGTCCGTCCTTACGTGCTGGGACAAACCGTGCCGCGGCGCTACGCGGGCTATGTTAACTGGAACGGGCTGGTGGCGCTGGACGAAAGCATCGCGCCAGCCCGGCAGTGGACGACCTTTGTCGGCGAAGGCAAGCGCGTTTCGCTGATGCCGGTGGCGAACAACCGCTTTTACTTTTTCTTTGACGTGCCGCTGCCGCCGGGGCTGGCGGAAGATCGCAGCACGCTGCGCGCCGATTTGCAACGCTATTTTCAAGGCTGGGCCGCGCCGGTGCAGAAGCTGATTGCGCAGATCGATCCGGCCACCACCAACCGTGTGGAAATCCATGATATCGAACCGTTTCCTCAGCTGGTAAAAGGCCGCGTGGCATTGCTGGGCGATGCGGCGCACAGCACCACGCCCGATATTGGTCAGGGCGGCTGCGCGGCAATGGAGGATGCGGTAGTGCTGGCAAACTGCCTGCAAACGCATTCGATGGGTATTGAAGACGCGCTGCTGCGCTATCAGGCCCGGCGCGCCGGACGCGTGAAGGATCTGGTATTGAAAGCCCGCAAACGCTGCGACGTTACGCACGGCAAGGATATGGCCGTCACGGAGCAGTGGTATCGGGAACTGCAAAGCGAAACCGGCGAGCGCATTCTTCAGGGCATGTGCGACACCATTCAGGGCGGGCCTTTCGCCTGACTCACGCCAGCGCGACGGTGGCTGCCGTCGCGCTGAAGACGCCGTCAGCCTTCTTCTTTTAATCCCCGGTTAATCAGCATGGCTTCGATTTCCGGCTCTCTGCCTCGCCACTGTGCATACAGCGCTTTCAGATCCCCGCTGTTGCCGCGCGACAGAACGGCGTCGCGGAACCGCTGGCCGTTTTCCCGCGTCAGGCCGCCGTGCTCGCTGAACCAGACAAAACCGTCGTCGGCCAGCATCTGCGTCCACAGATAGGCGTAGTAGCCTGCCGCATAGCCGCCGCCCCAGATATGCTGAAAATAGCTGGAGCGATAGCGTGGCGGCACGGCGGCGAGCGCGATTTGCTCGGCTTCCAGCGCCTGCTGTTCAAAAGTGGCGACGTCCTGCTCCTGCTGGTCAGCGGCCAGGCTGTGCCAGTGCATATCCAGCAGCGCCGCGGCCAGCAGCTCGGTCATGTCGTAGCCTTTATTGAACTTGCTGGCGTTGATGATTTTCTTATGCAGCGCCGTGGGCATCGGCTCGCCGGTTTGATAGTGGCGGGCGAAATGGCTGAATACCTGCGGATCGCTGGCCCAGTGTTCGTTAAGCTGAGAGGGGAACTCAACGAAATCCCTGGGCGTGGCGGTGCCGGAAAGCGAGGGATAACGCTGTTCGGCGAACAGACCGTGCAGCGTGTGGCCGAACTCGTGGAACAGCGTAATCACGTCATCCCAGGCGAGCAGCGCGGGCTGCCCTTCAGGCGGTTTGGGATAGTTGCAGACGTTATAAATAACGGGCTTAGTGCCGAGCAGCGTGGACTGTTCAACAAAATTACCCATCCACGCGCCGCCGCCCTTGTTGTCGCGCTTGAAATAGTCGGTATAGAACAGCGCCATCGGTTCGCCATCGACGTCCAGAATTTCATAGACGCGTACGTCGGGATGGTAAACCGGGATATCGCTGCGCGCCTTAAAGGTAATGCCATAAAGTTGGGTGGCTGCCCAAAATACGCCGTTTTCCAGTACGTTATTCAGCTCAAGGTAAGGTTTGATCTGGTTTTCATCCAGATCGTAATTCGCCTTGCGCACCTGTTCGGCATAGAACAGCCAGTCCCAGGGCTGAAGGCGGAAACCGCCCTGCTGCTGGTCAATCACCGCCTGAATATCCGCCGCCTCGCGGTTAGCACGCGCGGTGGCAGCAGGCACGATGGCACGCATAAAATCGAGGGCGGCCTGGGGAGTTGAGGCCGTCTGATCCTGAAGCTTCCAGTCGGCATAGCTGGCAAACCCCAACAGCTGCGCCTGACGCGCGCGGATGCTGGCGAGATTAGCGATCGGCGCGCGGGTATCGTTGCCGTCGCCCTTTTCAGCCCGTTGCCAGGCAGCCGAAAACAGCGCCTCCCGCGTGTCGCGGTTGCTGAGGCTTTGCAGAGCCGGCTGCTGCGTGGTGTTTTGCAGCACCAGCAGCCACTGCGGCTGCAGGCCTTTCTCCTGCGCCGCTGCGGCGGCCGCGCTCAGTTCGGCCTCGCTTAACCCTGCCAGCGCTGCCGCATCGTTGACGGCAAGCCCGCCCGCTTTGGTCGCCGCCAGCAGCTTATTGGTGAACTGCGTGGTCAGCGTGGCCGCCTGCTGATTCAGCACCTTCAGCTGCGCTTTTGTGTCGTCACTGAGGCTGGCCCCGGCGAGCTGAAACGCCTGCCAGGTTACTTCCACCAGGCGCAGCGATTCGTCGTCCAGCCCCAGGCTCTGGCGCTGCTGGTAAACGCTGTCGAGACGTGCAAACAGCTGGCTGTTTAGCCGGATATCATCCTCCAGCGCCGTCAGCCGTGGCGACATCTCCTCGTCAAGCTGCTGGAGCAGATCGCTGGTGTTGGCTGACGTCATGGCGTTAAACACGCTCTCCACGCGCCGGAGCATCAGTCCGCACTGCTCCAGCGCCTGATAAGTATTGGCGAAGGTCGGCGGCTCGGCGCTGTTGGCGATGCGCTCTACCTCTTCCCGTTTTTGCCGCATTCCCTCTTCCAGCGCCGGACGATAGTCGGCTTCGGTAATGCGATCGAAAGGCGGCGCCTGAAACGGCAGCGGGCTGGGCTGGCTGAACGGATTAGTGGGCATGGCATGACTCCTTATCGACTCTCCGAATAGGCGAAACGGGCGGCATCAGGCAGGCATGCTGAACAGCCTGGTCAGCGTCTGGATTTGCCGATCGTCCGATGATAAATCTTTAACAATCAGATGTAAGGGTGTAGCACGTCTGCCGCCGTGCGTCATGGGAAGAATTTTCAGCGTGCCGGCAGCCAGCTGCGAGGCGATACGCTCTTCCGGCAGCCAGCCGTAGCCGACCTGCGCGATCACGGCCTCCGCCGCGGCATCAATGGTGGAGAAAGTCCAGCATTCGGCCACATCGAGGCTGTCGTCCTGGCCGTCGGATTCCCGCTCTGCGATGCGGATAAGCGGGTAAGCCGCCAGATCCTCGCCGCTCAGCGGTGCCGCCTGCTGGTGCAACGGATGATCGCGATGCGCCACCGCGACAAAATCAATATTCATCAGCCATTCTCCCCGACCGGTCAGATCCTGACGACGCGTCAGCACCATCACGTCCGCTTCCGGCCTTTCTGCCGCGTTGCTTTCCAGCACTTCGGTAAGGTTTACCTGCGTATGCGGATGCTGCTGCTGAAACTGCCGCAGAATGGTAAACAGGCGCCCGCGCGGGAAAATGGCATCCACCACTAAATCCAGGCGCGTCCGCACGCCCGTGGTCAACAGAGCGGCATGGGCTTCCACATACCAGAACGCTTTCAGCAAGGGTCTGACCCGCGCCAGCAGCTGCTCGCCCGCCGCCGTCAGTACGGTCCGCCGCCCTTCAGGCCGCAGCAGCGCCACGCCCAGCCTTTCCTGCAGCAGCGCGAGGTTGTAGCTGACCGAAGACTGGCTGCGGCAGGTCGCCTCCGCTGCTTTCGCAAAGCTGCCCGACTCCACCACTTTCTCCAGCAGCGCCCACTGTTCCAGCGTCGTTTTATGCATGATTGATTTAATTATCAGATGAATTTGACTTAAAATTAGCGTTATTAATTCAGAAAATAAACCGATAAAGTGTCAAAAAACACAGGAGGATAAGATGAAATTCGATCGAAATGACCTGAGCGGCTTTATCGGTAAACACCTGGTTTATACCTACGACAACGGCTGGAATTACGAAATTTACGTCAAGAACGAGCAGACGCTGGATTATCGTATTCACAGCGGCATGGTCGGCAACCGCTGGGTGAAAGATCAGCGGGCTTATATCGTGCGTGTCGGCGAGGAGAGCTATAAAATTTCCTGGACGGAGCCGACCGGCACCGACGTCAGCCTGATAGCTAACCTGGGCGACCGCCTGTTTCACGGCACCATCTTCTTCCCGCGCTGGGTCATGAATGACCCGCAAAAAACCGTTTGTTTCCAGAACGAGCATATTGCGGAAATGGAACGCTATCGCGAAGCCGGCCCGGCTTATCCAACGGAAATTATCGATGAGTTCGCGACGATCACGTTTATCCGCGACTGCGGACCCGATAACGACAGCGTGATTGACTGTGCGGCCAGCGAGCTGCCTGCGAATTTTCCTGATAACCTCAAATAATCAGTCAATCAGATTTTATCGCGTGACCTGACGCGCTTCTCCTTTTCCCGGCCAGCCATGCTGGCCGTTTTATTGCCCATAGCAGGCAATAATCTCACCCGCTACCGCTACCGCAATCTCGGCGGGCAGCTTGCCTTTCACGTCAGGCAGGCCAATCGGGCAGCGCAGGGTATCCAGCTGCTGGCGACTGAAGCCCTTGCCCTCCAGCCGATAATCAAACCGCTGACGTTTGGTCGCCGAGCCAATCACCCCAAAGTAGCGATAGTCGCCGCGCGTCAGGATCGCCTCGCAGAGCGCCAGATCGGTGGGATGATGGTGGGTCATCACCACGTAATAGCTTTCCGGCGGCATCTGTTTCACCGCGTCGCGCGGATCTTCCGGGCAGCAGATCGTCACCCCTTCCGGCACCTGAACGAACTGCTCTTTACGCTCGTCTACCCAACAGACATGACAGGGCAGCGTCGCCAGAATGGTGACCAGCGCCCGGCCTACGTGGCCTGCGCCAAACACCGCTATCTGCGGCTGCGGCTGGATCAACGGCTCAAACAGCACGGAGGTCATGCCGCCGCAGCACTGTCCAAGCCGGGCGCCCA
This sequence comes from Erwinia plantamica, assembly GCF_043420595.1. NCBI lineage: Bacteria > Pseudomonadati > Pseudomonadota > Gammaproteobacteria > Enterobacterales > Erwiniaceae > Erwinia > Erwinia plantamica. The sequence continues at coordinate 45,894 of NZ_JBGCUC010000004.1, read as the reverse complement.
GGTTGAAATGCTCGCTACGCGGTTCGCTGCTGCGCGTCGTCAGCATCTCTCTGGCAAGGGCGATGCACTGATATTCCAGATGGCCGCCGCCGATGGTCAGAAAAGATTGCCCGGCGGTGACAATCATTTTGCTGCCGCTGTCGCGCGGCACCGAGCCTTTTTCCTCCAGCACCGTCAGCAGTACGCAGGGCTCACGCTTTTCGTGTAGCGAGGCCAGTATTTTAATCCAGTCGTCAGGTCGCATTATGTTCCCTCATTTTTTCTGCCCCCCAGAAGACCCTTTCCGGCGTGGCGGGCGCATCCAGCAGCGGGTGCTGACGGTAGTCGCCAACGCTGGCTACGGCATCCTGGAGTGCGCACCAGGCGGCTATCCCCAGCATAAACGGCGGCTCGCCCACCGCTTTGGAATGAAACACCGTGTCTTTCGGGTTTTTACGGTTTTCCACCAGCGTAACCCGCAGATCCGCAGGCACGTCGCCAATCGCCGGAATTTTGTAGCTGGCGGGGCCGTCGGTCATCAGGCGGCCCTGCTCGTTCCACACCAGCTCCTCGCTGGTCAGCCAGCCCACGCCCTGCACGAAGCCGCCCTCAACCTGGCCAATATCGATCGCCGGGTTCAGCGAGGCGCCGACGTCATGCAGAATATCCGCCCGCAGCAGCCGATATTCGCCGGTCAGCGTATCGACAATGACCTCCACGCAGGCCGCGCCAAAGGCGTAGTAGTAAAAAGGCGTGCCGCGCCCTGCTTCACGATCGTAATGAATGCCGGGCACTTTGTAGTAGCCGGTCGCGGCAAGCGGCACCTGGTTCAGCCAGGCCAGCTGCGCCACGTCCGCAAAGGTGAAATGTTTTTCGCCTGCCTTGACGATGCCGTTGCTGAAGCTGACCTGCTCAGCGCTACAGTTATGCAGGCTGCACAGCATAGCCGTTAATCGGTCGCGCAGGATCTGCGCCGCGTTCTGGGCGGCCTTACCGTTAAGATCGGTGCCGCTTGAGGCGGCCGTCGGCGAGGTATTAGGCACTTTGCCGGTATCCGTTGCGGTGATCTGGATGCGATCGACGTCGATTTGCAGCACTTCCGCCACGATCTGCGCAACTTTGGTATTAAGGCCCTGGCCCATTTCCGTGCCGCCGTGGTTAAGCTGTACGGTGCCGTCGGTGTAGATCAGGATCAGCGCGCCCGCCTGATTAAGGAAGCTGGAGGTAAAAGAGATGCCGAACTTCACCGGCGTCAGCGCCAGGCCACGTTTCAGATAAGCGCTGCCGTGATTAAAGGCGGTGATTTCGCGGCGGCGGGCCGCATAGTCCGCGCTGGCCTCCAGCTGCGCGGTCATCTCCTCCAGCAAATTGCCTTCCACCTGCTGGTGGTAGTGCGTGACGTTACGCGTTTCTTTGCCGTAATAATTGCGTTTGCGTACCTCAAGCGGATCGAGGTTCAGCTCGCGGGCGATATGATCCATGATCTGCTCAATCGCCACCATGCCCTGCGGGCCGCCAAAGCCGCGATAGGCCGTGTTGGACGCCGTATTGGTGCGGCAGCGATAGCCGGTGATCAGCGCGTCGCCAAGATAGTAGGCGTTGTCGGCATGAAACATGGCGCGATCGACGATAGAACCAGAGAGATCCAGCGAATAGCCGCAGTTGCCGGCCAGATCGATTTTTACGCCGCAGAAGCGCCCATCGTTATCCACCCCTACGTCATAGCGCACGTAGAAGGGATGCCGCTTACCGGTTATGTGCATATCGTCACGTCGCGCCAGCCGCATTTTCACCGGTCTGCCCGTCTGCCGCGCCGCTACCGCGCACAGGCAGGCAACGCCGGCGGCCTGCGTCTCTTTACCGCCAAAGCCGCCGCCCATCCGCCGCATATCTATCGTCACCTTGTTCATGGTGATCCCCATCACCGACGCTACCAGCTTCTGCACTTCCGTCGGGTTTTGCGTGGAGGAAAAAACCTGTAGCGACTGGTCTTCGCCCGGCAACACCAGCGCAATCTGCGTTTCCAGGTAAAAATGCTCCTGGCCGCCGATGTGGAACTCGCCCTGAAGCCGATGGCTGGCGCGAGCGAGCGCGGCTTCCGCGTCGCCCCGCTGGTGCACGTGCGGCTGCTGCACAAAATGCGCTTTCGCCAGCGCCTCTTTGACGTCCAGCACCGGCGTCAGCGGCTCGTACTCAATGATGGCCGCTTCCGCCGCCCGGCGGGCCGCCTGCGGGCTTGACGCCGCCACCGCCAGCACGATCTGTCCGGCATACTCTACGACGTCTTTTGCCAGCAGCGGATCGCCCGGCTCCAGCGGCCCGATATCCCCTTCGCCCGGCACGCTTTGCCAGGTCAGCACGCTGACCACGCCGGGAATGGCGTAGCAGGGTTCGGTATCTATGCTGAGGATGCGGGCGTGCGCATGCTCGCTAAGGCGGGGACAGAGATGCAGCATGCCCGGCAGCTCCAGCCTGTCGTCGATGTAGATCGCCTCGCCGGAGACGTGCTTATCCGCGCTCTCGTGCTTATTGCTTTTGCCGACGCCGCTCTGAATGCCAGCCTGATACTGCCGGGCGATAACGTCAGCCGCCACTAAGGGACGATTATTGGACATAGTCTGTTACCTCCAGCAGGGTTAGTTCTTCCGTAAGCGAAGCGTGATAGCGACGCAGCAGGTTCTTCGCTACCTGTAACCGGTAGGCCGCGCTGGCGCGGAAGTCGCTCAGCGGCGTAAAGTCCTGCTCCAGCGCACGGCAGGCCAGCGCCAGCGACTGCTGCGTCAGCGGTTTGCCCACCAGCGCGCTTTCGCAATGGACGGCGCGTTTTGGCGTTGCCGCCATGCCGCCAAAGGCGATACGCGCGGCGGTTACCCGGCCATCGGCGTCGCGCTCCAGCATAAATGCACCGAAAACGGCGGAAATATCATCTTCCAGCCGCTTGGACACCTTCCACGCGCGGAAATGTTGTGACGCGGTCACTTTTGGCACGCTGATTGACAGGATAAATTCGCCGGGCCGTAGCGCAGTTTTGCGATAGTCCACGAAAAATTCATCCAGCGGCAGCGTGCGGATTTGCGAGCCGCGCTGAAGCGTCAGCGTTGCGTTGAGCGCCAGCAGCATCGGCGGGGTATCGCCGATGGGCGAGCCGTTGGCGATATTGCCACCCAGCGTGCCGCGATTGCGGATCTGCAACGAAGCGAAACGCTCCAGCACCTGCGCGAAGGCAGGAATATGGGGCCGCAACAGCGTGGCGCAGGATTGAAGGGAAGCGCCCGCCCCCAGCACAATCGCCTGCTCCTCTTCCCGACAGGCTTTCAGCGTTGCTATCTGATCCAGGGCGATAACCAAAGGCAGCGGTTTATAGCTTTGCGTCACCTGGAGCGCTAAATCCGTGCCGCCCGCCAGCAGCTTCGCCTCCGGATGCGCCAGCAGCAGTTCCGCCAGGCGATCGAGGCTTTTCGGCAGCAGGCAGCGGTTGCCGTTGAACGCCAGCTCCTGCTCTTCGCCGTTGTGGATCGCCATCAGTTTTGCCACCGTCTGCGCCTCGCGCTGCGCAAAGCTGTCCGGCTGCGGCCGTTCGCAGACCTGACGCGCCGCATCAATAATCGGCCGATAGCCGGTGCAGCGGCACAGGTTGCCCGCCAGCGCCTGCTCCGCCTCTTGCCGCCGCCAGCCTTCACTGTTTTTTTGCAGCGTAAACAGCGACATCGCAAAACCCGGCGTGCAAAAGCCGCACTGCGAGGCGTGGCACGTCGCCAGCGCTTTTTGCACCTCGTGCAGCTCGTCGCCCTGGCGGAGATCCTCAACGGCGATCAGCTGTTTGCCCTGAAGGCTGCTGACAAAGGTGATGCAGCTGTTGACGGTTTCATACACCATTTTGCCCGCCTCGACGCGCCCCAACGTGACCGTACAGGCACCGCAGTCGCCCGAAGCGCAGCCCTCTTTGGTGCCGCAGCGGCGCTGGTTCTGGCGTAAATAGTTCAGTACGGTGGTTTCAGGATCGAGACTTTGCTCGGTGACCAGCGTCTGGTTCAGTAAAAACTGGATCATGCGGCTTTCTCCTCGCTCTGCGGCTGCCAGACCAGTTTGCCGTTGACCCAGGTACAGGCGATATTGCGATCGTCGCCCAGCGTCATCAGCACAAAAAGTTTCTCCCAGATATCGCGGCTGTTGGCGCAGCGCAGCTTTTGCAGCGCCGAGACGGCCGGATCGAGCACCACGAAGTCCGCCTCTTTGCCGGGCTGGAAGTTACCGATCTTATGATGCAGATCCAGCGCCTGCGCGCCGCCGAGCGTGGCGTGGTAGAACGCCTCACAGGCGGCCATTTTATACTGCTGTAGCTGCCCGACCTTGTAGGCTTCGCCCAGCGTTTGCAGCATATTAAAAGTGGTGCCCGCGCCGACATCCGTACCGATGCCCAGCCTGACGTTTTTTTGCCAGCAGGTTTGTAGCTTAAACAGGCCGCTGCCGAGAAACAGGTTAGAAGTAGGACAGAAGGCGACTGCCGAATCAGTCTGATGCAGGCAGTCCCACTCGCTATCCTCCAGATGGATGCAGTGCGCGAAGACGCTGCGGCGGCCCGTCAGCTGATAATGGTGATACACGTCCAGATAGCCGTCGCGCTCGGGGAAAAGCGCGTTGACCCAGGCAACTTCCTGCGGGTTTTCGCTCAGGTGGGTGTGCAGCCAGATATCCGGATAGGCTTCCTTCAGCTGCCTGACCTTTTCCAGCAGCGCTGGCGAAGAGGTTGGCGCAAAGCGCGGCGTCAGCGCATAGCTCAGGCGCCCGCGATTATGCCAGCGCTCAATCAGCTCGCGGGTTTGCCGGTAGCTCTGTTCGGGCGTCTCGGTCAGGTAGTCCGGCGCATGGCGATCCATCATGACTTTCCCGGCGATCAGACGCATTCCCAACCCTTCGGCCGCGCTGAACAGCGCATCCACCGATTCCGGATGCACGGTGCCGAAAACCAGCGCCGTGGTGGTGCCGTTACTCAGCAGCTGGTGCAGAAAAAAGGCCGACATCTTTGCCGCGTGCTGCGGACAGTGATACTGGCTTTCTACCGGGAAAGTGTACTGTTGCAGCCACTCCAGCAGCTGCTCGCCGAAAGCGCCGATCATCTCCGTTTGCGGATAGTGAATATGGCTGTCGACAAAACCCGGCACAATAAGCTTGCCTCGGTAGTCGGTTATCGGCTGCCCGGCGGCGAGCTGATGCTGCCCCGCTTCCCACGTCTGAAGCGAAAGAATTTCGCCTTCGCGCAGCAGCAGCAGGCCGTCTTCAATGTAGCGGGCGTGGGCCGGCAGTTCTTCAGGCTGGCTGACCGGTGCGGTGATATCAAAAAAACTGCCGCGAATGGCGGTGATGGATGGCATAGCGCTTCCTTCTGAACAAGTCTTCGGCAATCAGTGAACGGCCTGCGTTCAGAGTTGCAATTGCTGTGCCACATTAATAATCGGAATTTATATGCTATTTATCAGTTACTTAAATATGGATGCATTAAGAAACCCTGAATGAATCGAGGCAATCGTATGCGCAACCGATTGCAGCAATCAGCAAACGATTGCCTGCCTTTTTTTCTTGCGCAGCGAGCAGTTTTTCCCTGTGCCATTGCACCGTTTTCTGGCGTTTTTACGCAGAATGCACCTCGATCGTGCAGCCTGTATTATCAACCATAACCAATCCTTCTTATCAGAATCGATCTGAAGTGTTATCGTGTTGAGAATCCAAAATGCGTTGAGGAACAGTGAGATGATCGTATTTGTTACGGGTGCCACTGCCGGATTCGGCGAAAGCATTACCCGACGCTTTATCCGTGAAGGACACAAGGTAATCGCCACCGGCCGTCGTCAGGAGCGTCTGCAAACGTTGAAACAGGAGCTGGGCGACAACCTTTATACGCTACAGCTTGACGTCCGCAACCGTGCGGCCATTGAAGAGGCGCTGGAGCAGCTTCCCGCCGAATGGCGCAATATCGACGTGCTGGTCAATAATGCCGGGCTGGCGTTAGGCATCGAACCCGCGCATAAAGCGAGCCTGGACGATTGGGAAGCGATGATCGACACCAATAATAAAGGGCTGGTCTATATGACCCGCGCCGTGCTGCCGGCGATGGTTGAGCGCAACGTGGGCCATATTATCAATCTGGGATCGATTGCCGGCAGTTGGCCTTACGCGGGCGGCAACGTTTATGGCGCGACTAAAGCCTTCGTGCGGCAGTTCAGCCTGAATCTGCGCACCGATCTGCACGGCACCGCTCTGCGCGTGACCGATATTGAGCCGGGACTGGTGGGCGGCACGGAGTTTTCCAACGTGCGCTTTAAAGGCGATAACGCTAAGGCCGATAGCGTCTACGACGGCACCGAGCCGCTGACTGCCGAAGACGTGACTGAAGCGGTCTGGTGGGTTGCCACGCTGCCGAAGCATGTCAATATCAACACGCTGGAAATGATGCCGGTCGCGCAAACCCTGGCCGGGCTGAAAGTGCATAAGTCGTAATGTGCTATCTGGCCCGGCGGCTACCTTCTGCCGGGCCTGTTCTGATTTGCTACCCTCTTCCCCAACCGGCCACGATAATCAGCATCCCGCCCAGGGCGATTGCCGCGCCCGCCCAGTCGTAATGACTTAGCTTTACGCCATCCACAAAACGCAGCCACAGCAGCGCCGTCGCCACATATACGCCGCCGTAGGCCGCATAGACGCGCCCGCTCGCCGCCGGATGCAGCGTCAGCAGCCAGACAAACAGCCCCAGGCTGGCCGCCGCGGGCAGCAACAGCCAGGCGGAGCCACCCTTGCGTAGCCACAGCCAGGGCAGAAAACAGCCGACGATCTCGGCCAGCGCGGTCAGAAAAAAAAGCAGGACGGTTTTCAGCAGCATGTTTCCTCACTACAGGCTAAACGGATGCGCAAGTCGGCTGGTTAGCCCGCGCGCGCAGATGATATACTATTCGCGGCGTTCGATGCAGCCGCGCGGCTGTAAAACAGGAATAAGGAATTGATGATGAAAAAGATGACTTTCTGGCAATCTACGCTGGTCAGGGCTGCGCTGCCGCTGGTTCTGTTTGGCGCGCTGGCCTCTTTTCAGCAGACCGCCGAAGCAAGAACGGACAGGCTGATCATTCAGGACGGCGACAGCTCGCTGACTAAAGAGCAGGCCCGCCAGGAGAAAGAGCAGTGGGATGAAACCCATCGTCTGCGCAGCAAAGTGAATCAGCGCGTGGAAAAGAATTTTGATAAGGCTGACCGCGCCATTGATACTCGCGACGCCTGTGAGCAGAGCCTGAACGTTAATGCCTACTGGGAGCCGAGCACATTGCGCTGCCTGGATCGCCGCAGCGGACGTCCCGTCGCGCCCTGATAGCGGATAGCTGCTATAGTTAGCGTAATTTTCAGGCAAAAGGAAAGGACGATGAAAGCGATAAAATGGCTGTTACCGGCGTTGATGGTCGCCGCTCCGCTGGCTGTACAGGCTTCCTGTGAGACGGTTAAAGCGGACATTAATCAGAAAATTATCAATAACGGCGTGCCTGCTTCCGGCTTTACGCTGGACGTGGTGCCCAGCGACCAGGCCGATCAGGCTGGCGGTCAGGTGGTAGGCCATTGTGAAAACGATTCGCAAAAAATAGTCTACAAGCGTGAACGCAACGGCGATAGCGACGCAGCCGTACCGGCCAGCGCCGGCACCTCTCAGGATGCCCCTTCTTCCTGATGGATAAGGGCCGCCTGCGCGGCCCTTTCTTTATTCCGGTTTCTTCGCCGGGATAAACCGCGCCACCGCCAGGCTGGCGAAGGCGATGACCAACGAAACGGCAAACACCCAGTGCAGCGAGCTGGCCACCTCGCTAATCACATGCTGCAAACTCCCTTGCGATAAAGCCTCTCTCTGCGCCTGCGCCATAATTTGCTGCACCGGATCGTCGTGCTGCGGCAGCCGCTGCGCCAGGTTATAGTTGAGCACGGCGCCCATGACCGCCGTGCCTGCCGCCGATCCCAGCAGGCGACTGAACATCACCGAGGCGGTACAAATGCCGCGTACTGAAAACTCCGCGCTGTTTTGCACGGCGATCAGGAACGTGGTGCTGGTCATGCCCATACCGGTGCCAATAACGAACGCGGCGACCCCCGCGTAGCTAATGCCGCTGTCCACGTGCAGCGTCAGCAGCAGCGCCGTACCGGCAATCAGCAGCAGCGAGCCAAGCTGGGCGGTGAAACGGTAAGAGGTGCGCAGCATCAGCCTGCCGCTGAGCGTACTGGCCAGCGGCCAGCCGATCGACATCATCGCCAGCGCGCTGCCTGCCTGGAGCGGCGTGCCGCCGTTAACGCCCTGGATCCACGTGGGCAAAAATGCGCTGATGCCCATCATTGCCGCGCCGATAATCAGGTTGCCGAGGTTGCCCGCCACGATTGTCCGGCTACGCCATATCACCAACGGGAACAGCGGCGCGGGCGCCCTTTTTTCATGCCGTACCAGCATAAAAGCCGACAGTATGGCGACGCCAGACAGCACAAATGCCCAGTTACCGAGCAGCTGTGCCTGCAGCAGCGCCGTCAGCAGCGCGCTGACCGTCAGCATCAGCCAGCCGCTGCCCGCCAGGTTAAGCCTCTGTCGCGTTTCACCTCGCGATTCCGGAAACCAGCGCGCCAGCATCAGCATCGAAACGATCCCTACCGGCACGTTAACCCAGAACACCAGCGACCAGCTGAAATGCGCCACTATCCAGGCGCCGGTCAGCGGCCCGACCACCGCCGCCACGCCCCAGACGCTGGAGAGCCAGCCCTGGATACCCGCCCGCTCTTTTGGCGAGTAGACGTCGGCGATAATAGTCGCGGTCAGCGGCATAATTGCGCCCGCCCCCAGCCCCTGAACGGCGCGAAACAGGATCAGCCAGCTCATGGCGGGCGCGAAACCGCACAGTACCGAGCCAAGAAGGAACAACGACGTGCCGATAAAGAAGACGCGTTTCCTTCCCCACAGATCGGCAAGCCTGCCGTAAAGGGGCACGCTGACCGCCTGAGTCAGCAGATAAACGGAAAAAACCCAGCCAAATTGTGAAAATCCGCCCAGCTCCGCCACGATGGTGGGCATGGCCGTGGCGACGATGGTCACCTCAATGGCCGCCATAAACATCGCCAGCATCGCGGCGATCAGTATCCAGTGGCGATGGCTCACCCCGGTGTGTGCTGTTTCAGTCATACCGCTCCTTAGTGTTGTCCGTTCTTATTCTGGCCTGGATTGGCGCCGGATGTTTCCTGTTTGTGCGCTGGCGCGATAAAAAAACCGCTACAGCAGGTGCTGCAGCGGCAGGCAGAAAAGAAAACGTAAGGGGAACGGCGGCAGTTGCTATGGCTGACGCAGCACGCTCAAATCCAGATAGCGGGCCAGCTCACGCTGTTCCGGTTTCGGCAGGTAAGGCAGCTCGCCCAGCAGCGGTGCCTGAATTTTTTGGCTCAGCACGTCGATAATTTCCGCATAATGCGCCAGACCGGGATTAATGCGGTTGGCGACCCAGCCCAACAGCGGCAGGCCGTCGTTGGCTATCGCCTGCGCCGTCAGCAGCGCATGACTGATGCAGCCCAGCTTGATGCCGACCACCATCACTACCGGCAGCCGCTCATCAACCGCCCAGGCGGAAAGCGGACGCAGATCGTTCATCAGGCTGTGCCAGCCGCCGGTGCCTTCCACGACTACGGAATCAACCTGGGCTGACAGCGCGTGCAGGCTCTCGCTCAGCTTCTGGTAGTTGATAACGGCATCGCGGCTGGTGCTGATCTCATCATCCAGCAGGGTCAGCGGATTAATGGCGGAATAAGGAAGCGTAACGGAAGAAGAAGCCTGTAGCACGAGCGCGTCCTTGTTGCGCGGCCCCTCATCGGTTTGCTGGCTGCTTTTGGCGACGGGCTTATAGCCAGCCACCCGCCGCCCCCCTTCGGACAGCGTCTGCAAGAGTGCGCGGCTGACCACTGTTTTACCCACTTCTGTATCGGTGCCAGTGACAAATAAACGCTTTAACATACTCTCTCTACGCTCCGATTCTGTCGATAATTTATAAACAATAATTAACAATTAAGACGCAACATCTTAGGGTAGCGAACAGGAGTGAGGCTTGCGTTAGCGCAATCTTTTGCGTAATAAAGGGCGTGGCGTCAGCCCTGGAGAAGTTTCACCAGCAGCGTGCCGTTATAGAGCGCATCCTTGACCAGCGCGGCCCCTGGCATGGTGCCCTGATTGTAAAACTGGGTAGGTTCGATGGCGATATGCTGGCCGTAAACCGGCAGGGACTGACGGCGCACGCAATCGGCAATGGCGGGATAGAGGATTTCGCTGGCGCGATTAAGCGGCGATCCTATAACTATTTTTTCAGGGTTAAAGAGGTTAACCATAATTGCCAGGATACGACCCACGTGATGCCCGACGCCGGTGACAATCCCTTTCGCCAGCGGATCGCCCGCCAGCGCGGCATCGCAAAGCGACGCGGCGGTAAGCGGCTGCTGATGCAGCAGGCAGTCCGGCGCGGCCTGCATTTTTTGCGCGGCCAGCTCCAGCACGCTTTCCAGGCTTGCGACCGTCTCCAGGCAGCCATGATTGCCGCAGTAACACTGTTTGCCCCATGGCTCGACCTGCGTATGGCCTATCTCTACCAGCGTGCTGCTGCCGCTGTGCAGCAGGCGGCCACCGGTAATCACGCCCGCGCCGACGTTGTGATCGATAACGACCTGGATAACGTTACTAAGATCGCGCGAGGCGCCAAACAGCGCTTCCGCCATGGTCCAGGCGCAGATATCGTGCTGGATATAAACCGGCAGGCCGGTACGCGCCGACAGCGCCTCGCCCAGCGGCATATCGCTGACGCGGTAAAAAGGCATGCGATGCACGATGCCTTTTTGCGCATTGAGAATGCCCGGCAGCGTGATGGCAATAGCGGTTAGCCTTTCCAGTTTCTGCTGGTGGCGAATAAAGAAGGCGTCGATTTCATTAATAATGCGCGACAGCAGCGGCTGCGGATCGTCAACGGGCAGCGGCCGCACCTCTTCCACCACCAGCAGGCTGCTTAAATCCCGCAGCGCCAGCGTGAACTCGCCGTTGCCGATGCGGGCGGAAAGATAGTGCCAGGCCGGCGTATCCACCACCAGGCCGACAGCCGGGCGGCCGCGGCTGCCCGCTTCCTGAAACTCCGTTTCCTGCACCAGATGTGCTTCCAGCATCTCGCGCACGATTTTTGTGATGCTTGCCGGGGCCAGCTGTGCTTTTTTCGACAGGGCAATGCGCGATATCGGGCCGTAGCGGTCGATCAGGCGATACACCACGCCCGCATTGGTCTGTTTGATCTGATCGATATGGCCAGGCTGACTATCGGCTATCACTTTATTTTCGCGCCTCAAAATAAATCTCTACTCATGGTGAAACAGTTCCGCTGGCTCGTCAACGCTTTGATTTTTATTGTGATTAACAGCACAGAATAACGCTTAGCTACTTGATCATTACAACTCATCGTTTCTTAACATCAGGCTCAGCATATGCTGGGTAGCGGCGCTGATTTCGCCCTGCTTTTGCCATACCAGCCAGACTTCCGACAGCGCATCTTCTTCCTGCAGCGTCAGCCAGCTGAGCTGCTCCAGCCGCGCCCGACGAAACGACGCGGGCAGGATCGAAACGCCCAGCCCGGTGGCGACCAGCCCGAGGATGGTCATCGCCTCGCCCACTTCCTGAGCAATATTGGGCCGGACGGCATAGCGCTCCAGCAGCGTCAGGGTTTCGCTGTAGAGCGCCGTGCCTACCTGGGGATCGAAAAAAACAAAGGGTTCAGCCGCCAGCTCGCGCAGCGAGACAGAGCCGCGCCCGGCCAGACGATGCGCGCGATGAACCACGGCGCAAAGCGGTTCCCGCAGCAGCAGCCGGTGCTCCAGCGTGTCCGGCAGCGGCGTATTGCGCATCACGCCCAGATCCAGCCGTCCTTCATGCAGCGGAGCCAGCTGCTGGCGTGTATTAATCTCCTGCATCTGTAAATGCACGTCCGGGTAGCGCTGGCGAAAGCTGAACAGCGCGTCGGAAACCGCAGAAATAAACGGCGCGGAGGAGGTAAAGCCGATCCGCAGCGTGCCCTCTTCCCCGCGATGCAGCCTGGCGGCCTTATCGCCCGCTACGGCCACGTTTTGCAGGATTTGCCGGGCGCTGACCAGAAACTGGGCGCCAGCAGGCGTGAGCCGTACGCTACGGTTGGTGCGGGCCAGCAGCCTGGCGCCAATTTGCTGCTCCAGCTGCTGGATCTGCTGGCTGAGCGGCGGCTGGGAAAGGGCAAGACGCTGAGCGGCGCGACCAAAGTGCAGCTCCTCCGCGACGGCAATAAAATAGCGCAGATGACGAAGCTCAATATTCATATCTTAAAAATCTCAATCGAGAGGATTAATAGATTATACAACCTGCTCAATGTTACATAAAATTAACATCAACTTTTCTACGTTTAAGGACAGGCAGTGAACGTTGCGACCCGACTCGTTACCGCAGAAGAAAGCGTTACCCCACCCGCCGAAATCTACATTAAGCGCGGCACGCCGCAGTTTATGCGCGTGACGCTGGCACTGTTTTCTGCGGGTTTAGCCACCTTTGCGCTGCTGTATTGCGTACAGCCCATTTTGCCCATTCTGTCGCAGGCATTCGGCGTTTCGCCTGCCGCCAGCAGCCTTTCTTTGTCTATCTCTACCGGTCTGCTGGCGCTGGGCCTGCTGGTAACCGGCCCGCTTTCCGATGCGGTCGGCCGTAAAAACGTTATGGTGACGGCGCTGATGCTGGCCGCGCTGTTTACGCTGCTGTCGGCAGGCATGTCCAGCTGGCACGGCATTCTGCTGATGCGGGCGCTGACCGGCCTGGCGCTGAGCGGCGTGGCGGCGGTGGGAATGACTTATCTGAGCGAAGAGATCCACCCCAGCGCCATCGCCTTTTCGATGGGCCTGTATATTAGCGGCAACTCCATCGGCGGCATGAGCGGCCGTCTGTTAAGCGGCGTGATCGCCGATTTTACCAGCTGGCGAGTCGCGGTCGCGGTTATTGGCTGCTTTGCGCTGGCGGGGGCGCTGATGTTCTGGAAAATTCTGCCGCCCTCGCGCCATTTTCGCCCCGCCTCGCTAAGGCCGCGCAGCCTGCTGATCAATTTTCGGCTGCACTGGCGCGACAGCGGCCTGCCGCTGCTGTTTGCAGAAGGTTTTTTGCTGATGGGCGCGTTCGTCACGCTGTTTAACTATATTGGCTACCGGCTGCTGTCACCGCCATGGTCGCTGAGCCAGGCGGTAGTAGGATTGCTTTCCGTGGTCTATCTCACCGGCTCCTGGAGCTCGCCGAAAGCGGGCGCGATGACCGCTAAATACGGCCGGGCGGCGGTGCTGCTGGCGTCGGTGACCCTGATGCTGGCTGGCGTGCTGATCACGCTGGCGAATACGTTATGGCTGATTTTTCCGGGCATGATGCTGTTTACGGCCGGCTTTTTTGCGGCGCATTCCGTTGCCAGCGGCTGGATAGGCCCGCGCGCCAGACGTGCCAAAGGACAGGCCTCTTCGCTTTATCTTTTTAGCTACTATCTGGGATCGAGCCTGGCGGGTACGCTTGGCGGCGTGTTCTGGCATCATTTCGGCTGGCCGGGCATTGCCGGTTTTATTACGCTGCTGCTGCTGCTGGCGCTGATGACCGGTTTCCGCCTGCGCAGTAAAAAGCTGTAAAAAAAGCGGGCTGGCTGCCCGCTTTCAGAAGTAAGGCCTTATTTATTCTGGCTGGCGTAGTGCTTGCGCAGCTTCTGCAGTTTTGGCGGGATCACGGCCAGGCAATAACGGTTTTCCTGCCCTTCGCCTTCCCAATAGTTCTGATGATAATCTTCCGCCGGATACCATTCGCTGGCGCTTTCGATGGTCGTTACCACCGGCTCCGCCAGCTCCGCCTGCGCGCGCGCGATAGCCGCTTTGGCTTCCACCGCCTGCGTTTCATTCAGCGGGAAAATCGCCGAACGGTATTGGGTACCGATATCGTTACCCTGACGGTTTAGCTGGGTTGGATCATGGGTCGCGAAGCTGATATCCAGCAGCTCGCCGTAGCTGATTTTTTCCGGATCGAAGCCCAGGCGGATAGCTTCCGCATGGCCGGTTTCGCCCGTGCAGACCTGCTTGTAAGTCGGGTTGGCAACGTGGCCGCCAATGTAGCCACTCTCTACCGATTCCACGCCGTTAATCTGTTTAAACACGGCTTCGGTACACCAGAAACAGCCACCCGCGATAATTGCATATTCAGTCATCATAATTCCTTATTTGCTTTTGCAAGCCTCGTTAATCATTGCAGCATAAGTTTTTAATTATTGCTACGCCCTTCCATGCGGTGCTGGTTATTAGAGTAAAAGCCAAAACCAATAACGCACAGAAACTATAAGGTCTGATGCGATGAATTTACCGCTTTGTTATTTTTAATTGAATGCTCAATCAATAAAAACTATCATGTGGAGCTTATTTTTTAACAATTGAAGGAAGGAGACAGAGCAAACAGCTAAATAATCGACAAAGATCAACCTCATAAACTACCTGCCCGAGCGGTTCCCCAGTGTAGTTAGCGGATATGCGGCGGATGTTTCCCAGTATGCGCTAAGGCACGCTTTGTGAAAACCGGGTTTATTCTTGAGCATTTTTTCGGAGAATCTATGCCGACGACTGAAATACCCAGGAAAGATCAGCAAGACCGCATTAATCCCGTGGTCTTTTATACCTCAGCAGCGTTAATTCTGCTGTTCTCGCTTGCCACTATCTTTTTTACCGATTTATCCGATCGCTGGATAAATAATACCCTGCAATGGGTCTCCAATACGTTCGGCTGGTATTACCTGCTGGCGGCCACCGTTTATATCGTCTTTGTGGTGCTGATTGCCGCTTCCCGTTTTGGTTCTATCAAGCTCGGCCCGGAGCAGTCCAAGCCGGAGTTCAGCCTGATGAGCTGGGCGGCGATGCTGTTTGCCGCCGGCATCGGCATCGATCTGATGTTTTTCTCCGTAGCGGAACCCGTCACGCAATATATGATGCCGCCGGAAGGCCAGGGGCAGACGCTGGAGGCAGCGCGACAGGCGATGGTCTGGACGCTGTTCCACTACGGTTTAACCGGCTGGGCGATGTACGCACTGATGGGCATCGCGCTGGGCTACTTCAGCTATCGTTATGGCCTGCCGCTGACTATCCGCTCTGCGCTCTACCCTATCTTCGGCAAGCGGATCAACGGCCCTATCGGCCATTCAGTGGATATCGCGGCGGTTATCGGGACTATTTTCGGTATCGCCACCACGCTGGGGATTGGCGTGGTGCAGCTGAACTACGGTCTGAAGGTGCTGTTTGACGTGCCGGAAGGGCTGACGGCCCAGGCAGCGCTGATTGCGCTGTCGGTAATTATGGCGACTATTTCGGTGACTTCCGGCGTGAATAAAGGGATCCGTCTGCTGTCGGAACTTAACGTGCTGCTGGCGCTGGGTCTGATCCTGTTCGTGCTGTGCATGGGTAACACCAGCTTCCTGCTTAATGCGCTGGTGCTGAACGTTGGCGACTATATCAACCGCTTTATGGGCATGACGCTGAACAGTTTTGCCTTCGACCGCCCTACCGAATGGATGAACAACTGGACGCTGTTCTTCTGGGCGTGGTGGGTTGCCTGGTCGCCGTTTGTCGGCCTGTTCCTGGCGCGAATTTCACGCGGCCGCACCATCCGCCAGTTTGTGGTGGGCACGCTGACCATTCCGTTTATCTTTACCCTGCTGTGGCTGTCGATTTTCGGCAACAGCGCGCTGTATGAAATTATTCACGGCAACACCGCGCTGGCGCAGGAAACGCTGGCTCACCCGGAACGCGGCTTCTACAGCCTGCTGGCGCAGTATCCTGCCTTTACCTTCAGCGCCTCTGTAGCCACTATCACCGGCCTGCTCTTTTACGTCACCTCGGCGGACTCCGGCTCGCTGGTGCTGGGCAACTTTACCTCGAAGCTGAGCGACATCAATAACGATGCGCCTAACTGGCTGCGTATTTTCTGGTCGCTGGCGATTGGCCTGTTGACGCTGGGTATGCTGATGGTTAACGGCGTGACCGCGCTACAGAAAACCACGGTGATTATGGGTCTGCCCTTCAGCTTTGTGATTTTCTTTGTGATGGCCGGTCTCTATAAGTCGCTGCGCGTGGAAGATCACCGCCGCGCCAGTACCATCGTCAGCACGCCGCCAGCGCCGGTTTCCCGCGAGGATCGCCTGAACTGGAAACAGCGTATCTCCCGCGTGATGAACTATCCCGGCAGCACGCATACGAAAAAGATGCTGGATAATGTTTGTCGACCAGCGATGGAAGAAGTCGCGCTGGAGCTGGAGCGACGCGGTGCTAAGGTGCAGGTCAGCGAGCTGCCGCCGCTGGAGGATGAACGCCTCAACCATCTGGAAATGGTGGTCAACCTGGGCGACGAGCAGAGCTTCCTGTATCAGATCTGGCCGCAGCGCTACTCCGTACCGGCGTTTACCTATCGCGCCCGCAGCGGCAAGTCGGACTATTTCCGTCTGGAAACCTTCCTGCTTGAGGGTACGCAGGGCAACGATCTGATGGACTATACCAAAGAGCAGATCATCAATGACATTCTCGATCAGTACGAGCGTCATCTGACCTTCCTGCATATTCATCGGGAAGCGCCGGGCAGCACCATGCCTTTCCCGGAAGCCTGATAAAAAAACAAGGGCCGGACTTTTAGTCCGGCTTTTTATTGCCTGTCAGCTGCCGCGCGCCTGCCCGCTTCGCTAACCATTTAGCTAAAAGCGGCCCGGTAAGCAGCACCACCATAAAACGCCCGGTTTGCATGGCCATAACAAAGGAAAGATCGACATGGCTGGACGCGGCAATAATGGCTACGGAGTCGGCGCCGCCGGGGCTGGTTGCCAGGTAAGCGGTTAAAGGATCGATACCGGCGAAACGTACCAGTAAAAAAGCCAGCCCGCAGCAAACGGCCACCAGGCTAAATATCGCCAGCAGCAAACGCGGCAGCGCCTTTGCCGCATAGATAAGGATAGCGCGATTGAAGCGCAGCCCGATGCTCCAGCCAATCAAAGCATAGGCCGTCATCAGTAAAACAGGCGGTAATTCCAGTTTTACCCAGTGGGTATTTTGCACCAGTAGTCCGCCAGCCAGCGAAATTAATAAAGCGCCCGCAGGCAGCCTTAACAGGCGGCTAATTCCCACGCAGGCCACAATCACTAATAAAGTGGCGCCGAACGCGGGCCATGCCACCGGCTGAATAATGGCAAACGCCGAAGCTGACGAGGCTGTTGGCGAAGGCGCCCAGATACGTGCGATGAAGGTAGCCAGCACCGCGACAATAACCACACGCAGATATTGCATAAAGGCGACCAGCCGCACGTCGGCATCATAATTTTCCGCCATCAGCGTCATTGCTGCAGCGGCACCGGGCGACGATCCCCATATTGCCGTTGAGCCTGGCAACACCTGCCAGCGGGTTAACAACCATCCCGACAGCGCGCTGGCGATAATAACGGAGAAAATAGCCGCGCCGAACAGCGGCCAGTTTGCGGCTATTTCTGTAAATATTGAGGGCGGCATGGCGCGGGCGATCATGCACCCCACCACGCCCTGCGCTAAATAAAAGAGCGGTCTGGCAATGATCACCGGCTTATCGCGAGCGGCAAAGACAATCGCCACCAGCATGGGGCCAAGCAGCAGCGCGGCGGGCAGCCGTAGCTGTTCAAGAAGGCTTACTACAAGCGCAGACAACAGAATGAGAACGGGCCAGCGTAAAAAAGAGGCGTGCATTAATTTATCCTGCTGAAACAGATAAGTTTATCCTGGCACATCAAAACAAACCGTACCAGTATCGCTGGTTATTACCTGCCCGAGCTATAAAGCTTTAGTTCTCTGTTTTAAAGCCACAGAGGAGCTGCATGTAATAGCGGACTTAACGCCACCTTTAAAAACCTGACTAAAGGTATGTTGTAACTACAAAGATAAGCCGAACGGATGAATTTGACGATAATTAGTGAAACGGGCAAGGCGAAGCAGGGCAACTTTGTATCCTGATATTTTTATCTTTGCCGCTTTCATTATAAGCGGCGGCTTTACTGATTTTACCTGGCGGCAGAGTTTAAAGCCGTGCAGCATAACAGGCCGATAAACAATCCTGCTGGCAGCTTGCAAAAATTTCTTACGATGCCGTTACAGCAGATTAAATCAGCTCTCTTTACCCGTGCGCTTCGGCGCTGTAATTGTAGAGGTGTTTGATAAGCCTGACGTGCCTTTTTATTGTCACACTTCAGTATGGCGTTAAGAATTTTCCCATTCATAAAAAAATATAGCGTCATTCTGCCGGCGCTATTTTGCAAAAAATATGAAAAAGTCGCGTAATTAAGGATTTTTTTTGAGATTTAGTGTTTTTAACTGAGGCAATTCTATGTACACTGTCCTACGATACATACACTGATTATGTTTTTTAACTAACTTAACGCTACGGATTCCTTTATGAGCGAAACTCTGAAAGTACTAAATAACATTCGAACTCTTCGTGCACAGGCTCGTGAAGTTTCTTTATCTGAACTGGAAGAGATGCTGGAAAAACTCGAAGCAGTCGTTAACGAACGTCGTGATGCAGAAGCGGCTATCGCTTCTGAAATCAAAGAAAAAGAAGAGAAGCTGGCGAAATATCGTCAGATGCTTCTGGACGACGGTATCGATTTAAGCGAGCTGACCGCAGCTGAAACTAATTCAGGTAAATCTCGTGCCAAGCGCGCGCCACGTCCTGCTAAATATCAATATACCGATGAAAATGGCGAAACCAAATCATGGACCGGCCAGGGCCGTACGCCAGCGGTGATTAAGCAGGCGCTGGATCAGGGTAAAAAGCTGGAAGATTTCCTGATTTAAATCTTCAGCCACGCTGGTCATTCAGCGTGGCAGCTTTTATTCCCTTTCTGACCGGTTCCTTTATTCCCTCGCTTGCGTAGTTAATCTTTACTCTCTACCCTCTTATAAGTATGTTGTAACTAAGGACATATGATGAGTCGATACGACGCCGTTGAAAATCTGCACCGCTGCGCCACGGATTTGCAGGCCGCTTTAGGCGAGCTTACGCAGCGGCTTTCCGGGCAGCGCCTGCTGGCCGCCCGCGTGTTTGAACTGCCGCCTGTTCAAAAAGGTCAGGAACACGATCCCGTCACGGAAATCGCCGTCGTGCAGCATCTGGCGCAGCCCGCCTTCGCCATGGCCCTCGCCCACTACGGCCGCCTTTATATGCAGCACCAGTCGGAAACGGTCAGCACCAAGGCCGCCGTTCGCCTGCCCGGCGCCATTTGCCTTGAGGCTTCACCGGAACAGGCCGATGCTTTACGGCAGCAGGTAGAGACCGTTAATAAACTAAAAAAGCGGCTGGAGGAAATTATTACGGTAGAGTCGGGCGTGCCCAGCGAAGATCGTTTTGAATTTGTGCACAGCCATTTGCGGGGGCTAATAACGCTTAACGCTTATCGCTCTATCTCTTTACTCGACGCGCCCGATTCCGTGCGTTTCGGCTGGGCAAATAAACATATAATTAAAAACGTTAGCCGCGAAGAGATAGTAGAAAAACTGAAAAAAAGCCTGCGCTCCGGTCGCGCTATGGCGCCCTGGACGCGCGAACAGTGGGGGGAAAAATTACAGGATGAGATCGCCATGCTTAATTCGCTGCCCGCTACGGCAAAGCTGAAGATAAAAAGGCCGGTCAAGGTGCAGCCGATTGCCCGCGTATGGAATAAGGAACAGCAAAAACAAACGCAGCTCGCCTGCCCTTCTCCCTTGCTGGTGCTCTGCCCCGATGCCTTATCCGTCCCTAAGCTGGGCGAATTATTAAATTACGATGCCGGTAAGATCGTGCATCGATTTAAACCGGAAGCAAAAAAGCTCTTTTCGCTGATCCCTCGTTTACACCTTTACAGTGACCGCCTTGCATAAAAAAAGAGCGGAAACATTTCCGCTCTTATTCAGCTATTACGCTTTCATGCTGCCGACCATCTCTTCCGGCCTGACCCAAAGGTCAAACTCTTCTTCCGTTAGGTAGCCCAGCTTCAGCGCGGACGCTTTCAGCGTCAGGCCTTCTTTGTGCGCTTTTTTGGCAATTTCCGCCGCTTTGTCGTAACCGATATGGGTATTCAACGCCGTTACCAGCATCAGCGATTCATTCAGTAGTTGTGAAATACGATCGCGGTTCGGCTCAATGCCTACGGCGCAATGGTGATTAAAGCTGTCCATACCGTCCGCCAGCATCCGCACCGATTGCAGGAAATTATGAATAATCATTGGACGATAAACGTTAAGCTCAAAATTACCGGACGCGCCGCCCATATTGACTGCAACGTCGTTGCCCATCACCTGACAGCAAAGCATGGTCATCGCTTCACACTGCGTCGGATTCACTTTACCTGGCATGATAGAGCTGCCCGGTTCGTTTTCCGGGATGGCGATCTCGCCGATACCGCAGCGAGGGCCGGAAGAGAGCCAGCGCACGTCGTTAGCGATCTTCATTAACGAGGCCGCCAGTCCTTTCAGCGAACCGTGCGCGTGCACCAGCGCGTCGCAGGTTGCCAGCGCTTCAAATTTGTTTGGCGCGGTGACGAAAGGCTGCTTAGTCAGCTCCGCCAGCTCTTTGGCTACGCGTACCGCATATTCCGGGTGCGTGTTCAGCCCGGTACCAACCGCCGTGCCGCCCAGCGCCAGCTCCGCCACGTGCGGAATGCTCTGCTCAATATGCGTCAGATTGTGCTTCAGCATGGCCACCCAGCCGGAAATCTCCTGGCCCAGCGTCAGCGGCGTGGCGTCCTGAAGATGGGTACGGCCAATCTTCACGATGTCCTTATAGGCCTGTGCTTTTTCATCCAGCGTTTTTTGCAGCACTTTCAGCTGAGGGATCAGGTGCTCTTTCAGCGCGATAACGGCAGCAACGTGCATGGCGGTAGGAAAAACGTCGTTAGAGCTTTGGCTCTTGTTAACGTCGTCGTTAGGGTGCACCAGACGCGACATGCCGCGCTCGCCGCCCAGGATCTCGCTGGCGCGGTTGGCCAGGACTTCATTCATATTCATATTGGTCTGGGTACCGGAACCGGTCTGCCAGATAGCCAGCGGAAACTCGGTTGCGTGCTGGTTGGCCAGAACCTCGTCGGCAGCCTGCACTATCGCCTGCGAGCGTTCTGCGGGCAGCAGGCCCAGATCGCTGTTCACCTTCGCCGCTGCGCGTTTGGTTAACGCCAGCGCGTGCACCAGTTCAACAGGCATCTTTTCGCTGGAGATGCGAAAATGCTCCAGAGAACGCTGCGTTTGCGCGCCCCAAAGTTTATCTGCCGGCACTTCGATGGAACCCATTGAATCTTTTTCAATGCGGTTGGCGGCCATGTCTCTCTCCTTTACTGGTTATGATGAAACCCAACTTGCCCGTCCGGGCGTTTTGCGCGGGCCATAGTATGACATACAATAATTTAACATTTTGCGAGCCGGTCGTCCTTATCGCATTTCGCCGCCGCCGAAAATTTCTTTCATATAACACAGAGTTAATACTTTTTTTTCTTTCTGTCTGGCCCGCATTTATTCTGGCAACCTGCCGCATTCTTTTTACATTACGCACGGAAGCCAGATTGCGGCTGACGCCGCGAGCCACAGTTGCTATCATAATTAACCTGTTATACAGAAACGTTTTTCTTGCCGGATTGCGCCGGATGCGATTGTCGGCATCGGTGACTTAAAAAAGGACGATTTTACAGATGAAAAAAACAAAAGTAGCGGTGGGCGTGATTGTCGCTCTTGGCGTGATTTGGACCGGTACGGCGTGGTTTACCGGTAAACAGCTGGAAAAGAACAGGGATGAACTGGTGCAGGAGGCCAACGCTCGCCTGAACGCGCTGGCACCGAACAGCCGCCTGAAGGTAAGCTATCAGGACTGGCAGCGCGGCGTTTTCAGCAGCTCGCTGCGCCTGGTTGTCCAGTCTGACTCACAGACCGAAGATACTTCGCCGCTGAAGCCGGGCCAGAGCGTGGTATTTGACGAAAAAATCGATCACGGCCCTTTCCCTTTCGCCCAGCTGAAAAAATTCAATCTGATCCCCAGCATGGCTTCGGTACATACCCAGCTCGAAAATACCGACGCGGTGAAAAAGCTGTTTGAGATGGCTAAAGGCAAGTCGGCGTTGCAGGCGGAAACCCGCGTAGGCTACGGCGGCGCGACCGCTTCCGTTATTAAGCTGCTGCCGCTGGACTATACCAATGCCCAGACCGGTGAGCGCTTTGCCTCTAACGGCGGCACCATCAACCTCAGCGCCGATAAAAAAGGCGATAAGGTTGATTACGACGGCAAGCTGGAAAGCCTGGTGCTGACCATGCGCAATCAGCTTAATATGCCGGTTATGTTTACCCTGAACGGCCTGACCCTGGACGGCAAAACGCACCTTAACGCCCAGGGCCTGCGCATTGGCGATCAGAAAAGCAGCCTGGATAAGCTCAGCTCGACCGTAAACGGCCAGCCCTCTTTTGAACTGCACGGCATTAAGCTGAACTCCGCTTACGATAGCGTGAACAATCAGGTTTCCGGCACCACCGACCTTGCGCTGGACGCGATGAAAATCCGCGATCGGGACTTCGGTCAGGTCAAACTGTCGCTCAAGCTTTCCCAGTTTGACGCCGACGGTCTTAAGGCCTTCAGCGATAACTATCAAAGCCAGGTGCAGGCGCTGATGAACGAACCGGGCGTGAGCGATAACTTTGCGCTTTATCAGCAGCGTATCGGCGAAATCCTCAATGCCAACCTGCCGCTGCTGCTGAAAGGTAACCCGGTCATCACTATTGCGCCGCTGAGCTGGAAAAACGCCAAAGGCGAAAGCAACTTTAACCTTTCCGTGCACTTTAAAGATCGCGTTGCCGGTGCGCCGCAGCCGCAAACCCTGAGCCAGGCGCTGGATAACGTGCTGAAAACGCTGGACGGCAAGCTGACTATCTCTATGGATATGGCCACGGAGATGATGACGCAGGTTGCTATGGCGGAAGGCTATAAGCAGGAAGAAGCCGCTAAGCTGGCCGATCAGCAGGTGAAAGGCGTGGCCGCAATGGGCCAGATGTTCCGTCTGACCAAACAGCAGGACAACAATATCGTCACCAGCCTACAGTATGCGAGCGGCCAGGTTACGATGAACGGCGAGAAAATGACGCTCGACCAGTTCTTTGCCCGCTATATGCTGGGCGGCGAACCGGCGGCAATGCCGCAGCAGTAACCCCATCGTTAAGCTACCAACCGTACCGTGCGCAAGGCCGGTACGGTTTTTTATTGCGCCAGCGGGCAATTAATCGGCAGTTGGCCCGACAATCGCGCAATTCGCTGGTACAGCAGCGCGGAATGTTTTTATACTGTTATGCACTTTTATCACTACAGAGTGCACCGCCATGATTGATTCCCGTATTCCCCTTACCGATATCCATCGCCATCTTGACGGCAATATCCGTGCACAAACCATTCTTGATTTAGGCCGTGAATTTAACCTTACGCTGCCCGCCACCACGCTGGAAACGCTGCGCCCGCACGTGCAGGTAATGAAAAACGAGCCGGATCTGGTCAGCTTTCTGCAAAAGCTGGACTGGGGCGTCAAGGTGCTTGGCTCGCTGGAAGCCTGCCGCCGTATCGCGATGGAGAACGTTGAAGACGCCGCCCGCGCCGGTATCCACTATGCGGAACTGCGTTTTTCTCCCGGCTATATGGCGATGACCCACAACCTGCCGATCGCGGGCGTGGTGGAAGCCGTTATTGACGGCGTACGCGCGGGCTGCGAAAAGCACAACATTACCGTACGCCTGATCGGCATTATGAGCCGCACCTTTGGCGAAGAAGCCTGTCTGCTGGAGCTGGAGGCGCTGCTGGCGCACCGTGACGCCATCACCGCGCTGGATCTGGCTGGCGACGAGCTGGGCTTCCCCGGCAGCCAGTTTTTAAGCCACTTTACCCGCGCGCGCGACGCTGGCCTGCGTATTACCGTTCATGCCGGTGAAGCAGCAGGGCCGGAAAGCATCTGGCAGGCGATCCACGAGCTGGGCGCCGAGCGTATTGGTCACGGCGTGAAAGCGGTAGAAGATGCAAAACTGATGGATTACCTGGCGGAAAAAGGGATCGGCATTGAGTCCTGTCTGACCTCCAATATCCAGACCAGCACCGTCTCTTCGCTGCTGCACCATCCGCTGGCGACGTTCCTGGATCACGGCATTCTGGCGACCATCAATACTGACGATCCTGCCGTGCAGGGTATTGAGATTGGGCACGAATACAAAATCGCCGCGCCGCAGGCAGGCCTGAGCCAGCAGCAGATCCGTACCGCCCAGGAAAACGGCCTGAAAATCGCTTTCTTAAGCGAAGCGGAAAAAGAGGCGATCCGCGCCAGCGTAGCGGCCTGATCGCTAA
The DNA here is from genome assembly GCF_043420595.1 of Erwinia plantamica. Taxonomy (NCBI): domain Bacteria; kingdom Pseudomonadati; phylum Pseudomonadota; class Gammaproteobacteria; order Enterobacterales; family Erwiniaceae; genus Erwinia; species Erwinia plantamica. The sequence goes on along the minus strand of NZ_JBGCUC010000004.1, from coordinate 21,470 downwards.
AACTGCCCGGCAGCGCGCCGGGGCAGTTTTCGCTAAGCCTGCTGCAGTGCCATAAGACTACTTCAGCGACAGGGTCTGACGCTTCTCGGCGGATTGCAGGCCCAGTTCGATCAGCTCCATCACCTGAATCGCTTCCTGCGCCGTCACCAGATTCGCGCCGTCGCCGTTGATGGCGTCGCGAATGCCGGCGTAATAGGCCGGATAGTTGCCCGGCGTGGTCAGCAGCGTCTCTTCCGCCATCATTTCGCCGTTAGCCAGCGTGACCACGCCGTCGCGCATATCGTAGCCCCACTCTTCCTGCGGCGGACGCGCGCCCGCTCTCAGGCTGTCTTCCTGCGGATCCAGACCATATTTTACATAGCTGCCGCGCGTGCCGTGTACCTGATAGCGTGGCGATTCCGCCGCCGCCAGCATGCTGGCATGCAGCACCACCCGACGCTTTGGATAGGTCAGTACGGCGTGGAAATAGTCGGTAGTCTGCGCGCCCGTGCGTAGCTCCGCCAGATCCACATTAATCGCCACCGGCGAACCGAACAGCTGGAGCGCCTGGTCGATCAGGTGCGGCCCTAAATCGTACCAGATGCCGCTGCCCGCGCCCTTCTGCTCGCGCCAGCGGTTGCGCACTTCCGGCCGGAAACGGTCAAAATGGGATTCAAAGTAGCGCACTTCGCCCAGCGTGCCTTCTGCCAGCAGCGTTTTCAGGGTCAGGAAATCGCTGTCCCAGCGGCGGTTATGAAAGACCGACAGCAGCAGGCCTTTGGCGGCCGCCAGCGCTTCCAGCTCGCGCGCCTGTGACAGTGTCACGGTAAAGGGCTTGTCCACCACCACGTGCTTGCCTGCGTTAAGCGCGGCTTTGGCCAGCGGGAAATGGGTGTCGTTAGGGGTGGGAATAACAATCAGCTTAATGGATGGGTCATCGAACAGCGCCTGCGGTTCGGCCACGACCGTGGCGGTGGGCCAGTCGGCATGTACTTTAGCAGCGTCGCTGCTGGATACGGCGGCCAGTTCCATGCCGGAAGTGCCGCTGATTAGGGGCGCGTGAAACGTCTTGCTGGCAAAGCCGTAGCCCACCAGGCCAACGCGAATAGTGTCGTTCATGTCAATTCCTCTTGTCGCTTACCCGAATGATTTAAGACTATCGTTCGGGCAAGGACAAGACGGATTAGGCTGAATGTTATAAGAAAGTTACTGACTGGCGCTCAGCAGATCCCAGCTTTCGCGCGTCACCAGCGTGTCGGCGTCCAGCGAGCGACGACGGAAATCGCTGGGGCTGACGCCTACGCGCTTGCGAAACACGCGGGAAAAATAGAGCTGATCGTCATAGCCCACAATGCGCCCCACGGTGGCGATAGGCTCCTGAGTGGTCTGCAACAGCAGCCTGGCGCGAATGATGCGCTGATCCTCTCGCCAGCGCAGCAGATTGATGCCCATCTGCTCGCGGAACAGGTGCGCCAGCCGCGACGGCGACAGGCACACGTGGTTGGCGACCTCGTCAATCTTCAGCTCGCCCGCCAGGTTGTTGGTCACGTACTGGCAGGCTTCGATGATACGCGGATCGCGGATCTGCTGATGGCTGCGCGGATCTTCTTCCACCGCGCGCAGCAGCAGCCTTTCCAGCAGGTTCATCGCCAGCTCTTCCGCAAAGCGTTTGCCGGAGGTGTGCGTCTGCTCAATGGTGGTAAACAGCCGTTCGAACTCGCCCCACAGCCGTTCGGGCAGCCGCAGCCTGCCGACGCCGCGCTTCTCATCCTGCCACACCAGCCAGCTGCTCCAGTAGGCGCGCGGGCGGAAGTAGATCCAGCGATGGTGCCAGCAGTCGCTCTCCGGCGAGCGGCCGTAGTAGTGCGAGGTTTTAGGCTGAAACAGCAGCAGATCGCCCGGCTCGCACTCAAACGCCTCTTCGCCGCTGAAGACCTGGCCACGGCCCTTGATGGTCAGGTTGATGATATAGCCTTTCATCCCGGAGGGCCGATCGATAAAGAAGTCGAGCGGATCGCCCGCGCCGATTGGCGTCAGGCCCGCCACCAGCCAGGCGTTAAAGGGATAGCCGGGCAGCAGCGGATTGGATTGCGCCACCGGCGCCAGACGATGATACATAACGCCTCCTCAGGCCGTTTTGGCTTTTTGTTTGTAGCGGTCGAAAATCACTGCCGCCAGCAGGATCAGGCCGCGCACCACATACTGCGAGAACGGCGAGATATTCAGCAGGTTCATCGCGTTTTCCACCGTGCCCAGGATCAGCACGCCCGCCACCACGTAGGAGATTTTGCCGATGCCGCCCTTCAGCGAGACGCCGCCCAGCACGCAGGCGGAGATAACGATCAGCTCATAGCCCAGCGAGGTCATCGGCTGGCCGCTGGTCATGCGCGAAGCGAGGATAATGCCCGCCGCGGCGGAAACCAGCCCGGAAAGAATGAAAATGATGATACGCGTGCGCACTACCGGTACGCCAGCCAGGCGAGCCGCTTCTTCGTTGCCGCCGATAGCAAGCGTGTTGCGGCCAAAGGTGGTTTTGTTCAGCAGAAAGCCAAAGACAATCAGCGTGCCGATGGTCAGCCAGACCGGTGCCGGAACGCCCAGCCAGCTGGCGTAGCCCAGCGCGAAGAAACGTTCGTCTTCAATGCCCACGGCCTTGCCGTCAGAGAAAATATAGGCCAGGCCGCGCACGATTTGCATCGTCGCCAGCGTGGTGATCAGCGCGTTGATTTTCAGTTTGGCGATCACGAAGCCGTTGACGAACCCGCAGAGCACGCCCAACAGCAGGCCCGCCGCAATGCCGATCCACAGGCTTTCCGTCATATTGATCACTACGGCGGCGGTGACGCCGGCGCAGGCAATCACCGAGGCGACCGAGAGATCGAAGTCGCCGGAGGCCAGGCAGAATAACATGCCGCAGGCCACCATGCCGGACATCGACATCGCCAGGCCCAGCCCTTTCATATTAATCAGCGTGCCGAAGTTGGGCACAAAGATCGTGCAGCCGATAAACAGCACGGCAAACACCACCAGCATCCCGAAATTATCCCAGATGCGGCTCAGGTTGACGCGCTGCGTTGGCGGCGTGGCGGAAGAGGTAGTTAAAGACATGATTGACTCCTTAAGTCAGGCTACGCGCTGCGTGGTTTTCGGCATGGCAAGCGCCAGCGTCAGGGCTTCGGTGGCTTCCTGATGGCTCAGCTCGCCCGCGATGGCGCCCTCGCGCATCACGAGAATGCGATCGGCCAGCCCCATCACTTCCGGTAAATCGCTGGAGGCGAAGAGCACGGCGATGCCCTCTTCCGCCAGCGCGTAAATCAAACGGTAAATTTCATTCTTGGCGCCGACGTCAATGCCTCGCGTTGGCTCGTCCAGCAGGATCACTTTCATCTCTTCCGACAGCCAGCGTCCCAGGATCGCCTTCTGCTGATTACCGCCGGAAAGATTCATGATTAGCTGGTCGGCGCCGGGCGTTTTAATATTCAGCGAGCGAATATGGCTGGCGGCGTTTTTACTTTCCCACTGGTTGTCGATCAGGCAGCCTGCGGTGAGGTTATTGCGCCGCGCGCTGATATTGATGTTGTCGCGCACGGAATGCACCGCGATGATGCCGTCCGCCTTGCGATCCTCCGGACAGAGCAGGATCCCGGCGCGGATAGCGTCGGACGGCTCACGAATGGTTAACGCTTTGCCGTCAAGCTGCACTTCGCCGCCGCTGATGCGCGTGCCGCCGAACAGCCCTTTCAGCAATTCGCTGCGGCCCGCGCCCACCAGGCCAAACAGACCGACGATTTCTCCCGCGCGCACCTCCAGCGAGATCGGCGTCCGCACGCCTTTGGCCTGCACGTTATCCAGCTTCAGGCGCACCTCGCCGGTTTTACGCGGCGCGTAGCCGTAAATATCGCCAATTTCGCGGCCAACCATTGCCTGCACCAGTTCATCATGGCTGGTGGCGCCAACATCCTGAAAGGTCCGCACGTAGCGGCCGTCTTTAAAGACGGTAATGGCATCGCTGAGCGCGAAGATTTCTTCCATGCGGTGCGAAACATACAGCACCACTTTGCCCTCGTCGCGCAGCTGGCGGATCACGCGGAACAGCTGCTCGATTTCACGGGCGGAGAGCGAGCTGGTCGGCTCGTCAAAAGCGATGACTTTGGCATTCCTCGCCAGCGCCTTGGCGATTTCCACCATCTGCCACTGGCCAAGCGACAGCGACTTCAGCGGCGTATCGGGATCGATATCCATCCCTAAGTTTTTTAGCTGTAATCCCGCCTCGTAGCGCAGCAGCGAGCGGTTAACAAAGCCCGCGCGCTGCGGCAGCTGGCCCAGATAGATGTTCTCCGCTACCGACATTTCCGGCACCAGGTGCAGTTCCTGATAGATAATCGCCACGCCCGCGTTCAGCGCGTCGAGCGTGTTGGCAAAATTAACCGGCTGGCCTTTCAGGCGGATTTCGCCGCTGGACGGCTGATAGCTGCCGCTCAGGATCTTCAGCAGCGTCGATTTGCCCGCGCCGTTTTCGCCCATCAGGGCGTGCACCTGGCCCGCCGCGCAGTCGAAGCTGATATCCGTCAGCGCCTTAACGCCGGGAAAGGTTTTGCCGATATTGTGAAAGCTCAGATACGGGGATGCCATGGTCATTCCTCGCTATAAGGTGCGCCGGGAGCCGCAGTGCGGCCCCCGTCCGATTACATCAGGCCTTTTTTAGCCAGCTCGGTTTTAAAGTTGTCGCGGGTGATCAGCACCACGTCGGTGACTTCGGTAAACTTCGGCGGCTCGGCGTCTTTGGTCACCCAGTCGTGGAGCATCTGAATGCTTTTATAACCGTGTACGTCCGGGCTTGGCAGCAGCGAACCGAAGAAACCGGTCGCCTTGCCTTTGGAGAGTTCGCTGATGGCGTCCACGCCGTTAATGCCGATGCCGATCACGTCCGGCGCCTTAAAGCCCTGGCCTTCGGTTGCGCGCACGCCGCCGAGGACGGTGTTGTCGTTCATGCCGACAATCAGCCAGTGTTTCACTTCCGGATGCTGCACCAGCAGCGAGTTGCCCGCGTCGAAAGCGCCGGGGATATCGTTGGATTTGGTCGGTACTTTATAAATCTGTGCTTCCGGGAAGCCTTCCGCCTTCAGCGCGTCCACTGACCCACTGGTGCGGCGACGTGCCGTATCCAGCTCGTCCGCCGTAATCGCCATGACGCCCGTTTCTTTCGCGTCCCAGCCGCGCTTTTTCATCTCCTTATAGAGTTCCTGCCCCTGACGCTCGCCAATTTTGGTTGCCGCCATCATCACCAGCGGCACCGTATCCATCGGTTTGCCTTTGGCTGTAACAAACTGATCGTCCACGGCAATCACTTTCAGATCGTAACTGCGGGCCTTCGCCACGATGGCGGAACCGAGTTTGGGATCGGGCGTGCAGATCACAAAGCCCTTCGCGCCGCTTGCGGCCAGGCTGTCGATAGCGTTCAGCGTTTTTTCACCATCGGGCACGGCGATTTTAATTACCTCAAAGCCTAAATCTTTGCCCGCCTTATCGGCGAACTTCCATTCGGTCTGAAACCAGGGTTCTTCCGGCTGCTTGACTAAAAAACCCAGCTTCATGGTGTCAGCGATAGCTGAATGTGACATAACGGCGGCGAGGCCAGCGATGGCTAACGCCTGAGTAAATTTGTGCATGAGGCTCTCCGGCTCAGTGCCCGCTTTTGGCGGTTTAATGTAAACGGTATCATTCGGTCCTGGCACGCTGTAACGCCAGCATATTCGGCATTAGCGCAGACGCCGATAAGCGCTAGTTGTAATGGTAAAGATGCGTAGAAAGGGAGAGCGCTATCACACCCTGAGCTTTTAGCTGTTTAATCCATATATTTAGCAAAATTAACACAAATCAAACATTTGAAGTTGGTCACAAAACGCTGCGCGACGACAGAAAAGTGCATATTTGCAGCGCTCTTTAGACTAACCGCCTGGCGCGCGATTTCTTAGGGTAGTCATATCGTATTCATTGACCGCCCGGAGAGAAAAATGCAGTTGGACGCCATCACAATCGGTCTGGACTTTGGCAGTGATTCCGTACGCGCGCTGGCAGTAGAGTGTGCAAGCGGTAAAGAGCTGCAAACCGGAGTCGTCGCCTATCCGCGCTGGCAGGCGGGTCTGTACAGCCAGAGCCGCATCAATCAGTTCCGTCATCATCCGCAGGACTATATCGACGCCTTTGAGCGGGCCATAAGTGACGTTGTCACTAAATTAACGCCCGCTCAGCGCCAAAACATCGTGGGGATCGGCGTCGATTCCACCGGCTCCACGCCAGCGCCCATCGATCGCGACGGCAACGTTCTGGCGCTGCGTCCGGAATTCGCCGAAAACCCCAACGCCATGTTTGTGCTGTGGAAAGATCACACGGCCATTAAAGAAGCGGAAGAAATTACCGCGCTGTGCCACAGCGGGCGTTTCGAGGACTACGCTCGCTTTATTGGCGGCACCTACTCCTCAGAGTGGTTCTGGGCAAAAATCCTGCACGTCAGCCGTGAGGATAAAGCGGTGCGCGAGGCGGCGGTCGCCTGGGTGGAGCTGTGCGACTGGGTGCCCGCCCTGCTCAGCGGCACTACCGCGCCGGAAGCGATCCGCCGTGGACGCTGCGCCGCCGGGCATAAATCGCTGTGGCATCCTGCCTGGGGCGGCCTGCCGGGCGCGGATTTCTTTAACGCGCTGGATCCGCTGCTGACGGAGCATCTGGATACGCCGATGTTCAGCGAAACCTGGACGGCCGAACAGCCCGTTGGGCAGATTACGGCGGAATGGGCGACGCGGCTTGGCGTGCCGTCTGGCGTGATGATTTCCGGCGGCGAGTTCGACTGCCATATGGGCGCCGTTGGCGCGGGCGCCACGCCTTACACGCTGGTAAAAGTGATTGGCACCTCAACCTGCGACATCCTGATCGCTGATGTGGATCGCGTCGGTGAGCGCGCCATTGACGGCATCTGCGGCCAGGTTAACGGCAGCGTGGTGCCGAATATGATCGGGCTGGAAGCGGGCCAGTCGGCGTTTGGCGATATGTACGCCTGGTTCAGCCGCCTGCTCAGCTGGCCGCTAATTCAGGCCGCCGAAAAACACCCGCATCTTCAGGCGGAGCTGGCGGAGATACAGAAAAATCTGCTTAACGAATTAACTCAGGCCTGGGCTGCCGATCCACAGCTGGATCATCTGCCGGTGGTGCTGGACTGGTTTAACGGCCGCCGCACGCCTTTTGCCAATCAGCGCCTGAAAGGCGTCATTACCGATCTTAACCTGGGCACCGACGCGGCCACGCTGTTCGGCGGTTTTATCGCCGCCACCGCCTTTGGCGCACGCGCCATTATGGAATGTTTCGAGCGTCAGGATATTCCGGTAGAAAACATCCTGACCCTGGGCGGTATCGCCCGTAAATCCCCGGCCATTATGCAGGTCTGCTGCGATGTGATGAACCGACCGCTGGATATCGTCGCGTCGGACGAATGCTGTGCGCTGGGCGCGGCGATTTTTGCCGCCGTGGCCGCCGGCGTCTATCCCGACGTGCCTGCCGCCCAGCAGAAAATGGCCAGCCCAATTGCTACCACGCTGCAGCCCGACGCCAGCCGCGTCGATCGCTATCAGCAGCTTTATCAGCGTTACCTTCAATGGTGCGACGTGGCCGAACCCCTGTTCGCCCCGCGCCAGCTCAACAGTTAAGGAGAAAGTATGGCTCAGCTCAATGCGCTCAGCGTCTGGTTTGTTATCGGTACACAGCACCTTTACGGAAGTGAGACGCTGCGTCAGGTGGAGCATCATGCTCAGCAGGTGGTGGACGGGCTTAACCGCGACGGCAATCTGCCGTTTCGTCTTCAGCTCAAGCCGCTGGTGAAAAGCCCTGACGAGGCGCTGGCGCTCTGCCGCGAGGCGAACTATGCCGACGAGTGTTTAGGCATCATCACCTGGCTGCATACCTTTTCGCCCGCCAAAATGTGGATTGGCGGCCTGTCGGTGCTGAACAAGCCGCTGTTGCAGTTCCATACCCAGTTCAACGCGGAGATCCCGTGGGACAGCATGGATATGGACTTTATGAACCTGAACCAGACCGCGCACGGCGGCCGCGAGTTCGGCTTTATCGGCGCGCGGATGCGGCTACCGCACAGCGTGATCACCGGCCACTGGCAGGATAAAACTGCCCAGGAGCGCATCGGCAAGTGGATGCGCGCCGCTGCCGCTAAGCAGGCCAGCTCGCAGCTTAAGGTCGCTCGCTTTGGCGACAATATGCGCGAAGTAGCGGTAACGGAAGGCGATAAGGTGGCGGCGCAGATCCAGTTCGGCTACTCGGTTAACGGCTGGGGCGTGGGCGACCTGGTGGAGGTGATTAACGGCGTCAGCGATGGCGACGTCAACGCGCTGATCGATGAATACGAGAGCCTGTATGACTTTACGCCAGCGGCGGCAGCCAACGGCGAGAAGCGACAGAACGTGCTGGATGCGGCCCGCATCGAGCTGGGGATCAAAAGCTTTTTGCAGGCCGAAGGCTGCATGGCGTTCACCACCAACTTCCAGACCCTGCACGGCATGACCCAGCTGCCGGGCCTGGCGGTACAGCGACTGATGGGCCAGGGCTACGGTTTTGCCGGCGAAGGCGACTGGAAAACCGCCGCGCTGCTGCACATCTTTAAAGTGATGGCGACAGGTCTGCCGGGCGGCACCTCCTTTATGGAGGATTACACCTATCACTTCTCGCCGGGCAACGAGCTGGTGCTGGGTTCGCATATGCTGGAAGTCTGCCCTTCCATCGCCAAAGAAAGCCGTCCGCTGATTGACGTGCAGTATCTGGGCATTGGCGGCAAGGCCGATCCGGCGCGCATGATTTTCTCCACGCCAGCCGGACGCGCGGTAAACGCCAGCGTGATCGATATGGGCGACCGCTTCCGCCTGCTGGTGAACGTCGTCGACGCCGTGGAGCAGCCAAAACCGCTGCCGAAGCTGCCGGTAGCCCGCGCTCTGTGGCGCGCACAGCCTTCGCTGGCAACGGCCTCCGAAACCTGGATCCTCGGCGGCGGCGCGCACCATACCGTGTTCAGCCAGGCGCTGACGGTGGAGGATATGCGTCAGTACGGCGAAATGCACGGTATTGAGGTGCTGGTGATTGACGAAGAAACCACGCTGCACGGCTTTAAGGACGCGCTGCGCTGGAACGAGGCGTACTATCGGCTGAACCAGCGTTAAGCCTGCCGATCTGGCAAGCCTATAAAGCCCCAACGGAGACGTCGGGGCTTTTATTTTATCTGTCGCCGGACGGGCTCTCCGCCGTTATCGGGCTGGCTGCTGGAGCATTTGGTGGATCAGCGCCTCCGTTTTTTCAAAAGAGGCGAACACCTGCTCGTCTGCTTTCTCTTTCTGATACTGGTCCGGCAGCACGCCGTCGTATTTGTCCCGGGGATTGTCGCCACGCAGCCACTCCGCCGGAAAATCGGCCATTTTTTTTCCGCCTTCCCGATAACGCAACACCACGCCCTGACTGGTGCGCTCGTTGTAGGGAATAATACTGTTGCCCTGATGATCTTTCAGACCGTCAAACAGCTTTTTGCGCAGCGCGATTTTGGTTTCAATCATCGCTTTGGATTTATCGTCGATCAGATTGTGCTTCTCATGCGGATCTTTGGCGATATCGTACAGCTCCTCTTTATCCCAGATACCGTAGTACTGAATGTATTTATACTGCGGCGTGCGAATGGCAAAGGTAGTCGGCGTATAGGGAAAGTTGTATTCCCAGAAATATTCATAGACGAAGTAATCCTTACGCGGCGGCAAATCTTTACGGCCGGTACCCAGCCCGAGAAAGCTGCTGCCGTCGTAGTTCGCCGGCTTTGCCATGCCCGCCGCATCCAGCAGGGTCGGCGCGATATCAATGTTCGCCACCACGTCCTCGACCACTTTGCCCTTAGCGAAACCGGGACCGGACGCTATCAGCGGCACGCGCATCGACTCCTCGTAGGCGGCGCGTTTATCGATCAGACCATGCTCGCCGAACATAAAGCCGTTATCGCCCATCACCATCACGATGGTGTTATCGGCCAGGCCGTTTTTCTTCAGCCACGCCTGCACGCGCCCCACGCTGTCGTCCACCGCCATCAGCGTTTCATAGTAGTCGCGCTGGAACTGCTGGAGATCCATTTTCCTGTCATAGGGATAGTCCACGCCGTGCCAGCTGTTACGCTGGTTTTTTACCCACATTGGCTTGCCGACGTAGTTTTCTTGCGTATCGGCCCACGTCTCCGGCAGCGGGAAAGTCACACTGGAAAGTTTGCCCTTATCGCGCACGGCGGGATAAAAATCGGCATGAACGCCCTTGTGTGACAGATAAACCATAAAGGGTCTGGACTTGTCGGTATGGTCAAGCCAGTCCAGCGTATAGTCGGTCAGCTCGTCGGTAATGTAGCCTTGTTGCGGCGTGAGCTTACCGTCGATATTCAGCATCGCCGGTTCGCCGAACATATTGATGGGATAATAGTCGCCCTGGCCCAGCAGCCCTACCCAACGGTCAAATCCGGCAAAACCCGCTTTCGCCGTGCTGTCTGCGCCGCCGAAGTGCCATTTGCCAAAAAAGGCGGTCTGATAGCCGCTCTTTTGCAGCAGCTCCGGAAAATAGCGTAGCCGCGAAAGATCGGTCGGATTATTGTCCGCTACGCCATGGTTATGCGCGTACATCCCGGTAAGAATAGAAGCCCGACTGGGCGAAGAGAGCGACGTGGTAACAAAAGCGTTTTTAAACCAGGTGCCGTTGTGGGCGATCTCATCCATATGCGGCGTCTTGATCCGCGGGTTAATAAAACCGAAGGCGTCGTAGCGCTGATCGTCCAGCAGGATATAAACGATATTGGGTTTTGCCGACGCGCCTGCCGCAGGCGGCGGGGCCGCCGTAGCGGGTTGATATAATACCGGGCAGCAGAGCGCCAGCGCGGTTAAGGTTGTTTTCTTCATAACTTTATCCTCCGTGACGGTAACCGGACGGCGACGACCTGCGCGCTCGTCCGTTTGGTTCAGGAGCGCAGCCCCTGGTAAAATCGCCGGATGCTTTTTTGCAGCTGCGTCGCGCTTTCTCCCTGCTGCGCCAGCGAGAGTATCTGCTGCATCACCGGCAGCACGTGCCTGTAGTGCAACGCCAGCCCCGCGCAGAAATAGTTTTGCGGCCAGTCGCCTTCGGCATACAGAAAACGATGTTTGGGGCAGCCGCCATGGCAAAGCGATCTGGCGTCGCAGCGCAGGCAGGCCTGATTCAGCTGGGTCAGCTTGCGCTGGCCGAACGCGCGCTGCTTCTCGCCGTTCACCAGCGTGCGTAAAACATCATGGTTGATATTGCCCAGCCGGTGCTGCGGATAAACAAAATGGTCGCAGGAATAGATATCGCCCTGCGCCTCTACCACCAGATTACCGCCGCAGGTTTCGCTCTGTACGCAGATGCCGGGCTGGCCGACCAGCTTCGCCAGCATCTGTTCAAAATTCATCACAAAAATGGCGCCGATATCGTGCTGCGCCCAGTGGTCGAAAATCGCGTTAAGAAAGCGGCCGTAAGCCAGCGCGGGTACGGACCAGGGCGCGACCCGGCAGTCGCCTTTGAAATCCGGCGTGACCAGCGTCAGGCCGCTGGCGTCCGGCTCGGACGCTCGCCGCTCCACCAGCGGAATAAACTGCATATAGCGGCTGCCTGCGCGGCGCAAAAAATGGTAAATCTCCTTTGGCCTGTCGACGTTATCGGCGTTGACTACCGTTAGCGTGTTAAAGTCGACATGGTGACGTTTCAGGCAGGCCAGCCCGGCCATTACCTCGTTAAAGGTGCCTTTGCCCGCACGCGAACGCCGGTAGCGGTCGTGCGTGATGCTGTCGCCATCCAGCGAAAGCCCCACCAGAAAGCGGTGCCGTTTGAAAAAGCGCGCCCAGTCGTCGTTAAGATTGACGCCGTTGGTCTGGAAAAAATTATTGATTTGCCGGCCCTGAGCGTAACGCTGCTGAAGTTCGAGCGCTCGACGGTAGAAATCGATGCCCGCCAGCGTTGGTTCGCCGCCCTGCCAGATAAAGTCGACGACGGGCGCGTGCTGGGCTGCAATGGTCTGACGAATATAGTTTTCCAGCGTCGCGTCATCCATTTTTCTGTGCGCGGTATGCTGCGGATAAAGCTGGATTTTTTCCAGATAAAAGCAGTAATCACAGCGAAGATTGCAGGCCGCGCCGGGAGGCTTGGCCATGAGCTGAAAATTGATGCCGTTCTGCATACCCCCTCCTGGTGCGTTATCACGCGTGCTGCTGCGATGCCTTCCCTGACTAACAGGCGAAAAAAAACCTGAAAAAAAAGCGGAATATTTCACGCTCTTTTTTCAGGTTTCGCCCGCCCTGCGGTTACGCCCTGCCGTGGATGACACTAAGCCCGCGACGGCCGTTCCCACAACTGCCGACGGGGCATACTGTGATTACAATCACGATAAATCAGTGCGGTTTACCTCTTCGGCAAAAAATAGTCGAGTCAGCTCAGACGCTTCACCGGCGCATTCTGCTGGCGATCCCAGACTGCCGTCAGCAGCCTTTGCAGCGCGATAAAAGCAAACAGCAGGATGCCAATGGCGATTTTGGTCCACCATGAGCTGAGCGTACCGTCAAAGTTAATCCAGGTCTGGATTAACCCCTGGATCAGCACGCCAAAGAGCGTGCCGAGCACCGTGCCGACGCCGCCGGAGAGCAGCGTGCCGCCGATCACCACCGACGCGATGGCGTCCAGTTCTACGCCCATGCCCGCCAGCGCGTAACCGGCCGAGGTATAGATCGAAAACACGATGCCCGCCAGCGTCGCCAGCGCAGAAGAGAGCATATAGATGCGTACGGTAGCGCTGCGCGTGCCGATGCCCATCAGGCGCGCGGAGGTGATATTCCCGCCAATAGCATAGACTTCGTTACCAAAGCGCGTACGGTGCGCCAGCAGGATCCCCGCCGCGACCACAACCAGCATAATCAGCGCCAGCAGGCTGAGCCGCCCGCCGCCGGGAATTTTCCAGGCCAGCGAAGAGAGCGTGCCGTACAGCGGATGATCGATGGGGATAGAGCTTTCCGACACCAGATAGCTGCTGCCGCGCAGAAAAAACATGCCAGCCAGCGTGATAATAAAAGCAGGCATTTTCAGCGCGTCGATCAGCCAGCCCATCAGCGCGCCGAATGCCGAGCCAAGCACCATCACCAGCGCAAACGCCAGCCAGGGATCGAGATGAAAATCGCCAATGGCCCGCGCCAGAAAAACGCCGGTAAAAGCGATCACCGCGCCTGGCGACAGATCGATGCCGCCGGAGAGGATCACAAAGGTCATGCCAACGGCAATAATCCCTAAAAAGGCGTTATCGGTCAGGATATTGGCGATCACGCGGGTGGAGGCGAAGCCGGGATACTGCGCCAGGCAGAACAGGTAGCCCGCCACAAACACCAGCAGCGTAATCATTAACGGCAAATAGCGTTTAATCACGGCGACCTCGCTTAAACAGTTGCAGAAAGGCGGGCGATTGCAGCAGCAGCACCGCCATTACCACCACGGCCTTGACCACCTGGTTCAGCTCCGGCGGAAAGCCGGAAAGCAGAATACCGGTATTCATGGCCTGAATAGTCAGCGCGCCCAGCAGCGACAGCAGCAGGTTAAACCGGCCGCCCAGCAGCGAAGCGCCGCCGATAACCACGGCGAGGATAGCGTCCAGCTCCAGCCACAGCCCGGCATTGTTGGCGTCCGCGCCGCGAATATCCGCCGCGACAATCAGCCCCGCCACGGCGGCACACAGTCCGCTGATGATATAGGTTGTCATCACCACCGCCCAGCCGTTGACCCCGGCGTTGCGCGCGGCGCGCAGGTTAATCCCCACCGCTTCGATAAACATGCCCAGCGCGGTTTTTCTTGCCAGCAGCCAGACCAGCAGGGCCACGACCAGGGTTATCCATACCGGCACCGGCAGCAGCAACAGCGTGCCGCTGCCCAGCTGCGCCAGCGAGTCGCTGTTAAAGGTGACGATTTGCCCCTGGGTAATCAGCTGGGCAACGCCGCGCCCGGCCACCATTAAAATCAGCGTCGCCACAAAAGGCTGGATTTTTAACAGCGCCACCAGCACGCCGTTCCACAAGCCGCACAGCAGCCCGCTGCCCAGCGAGGCGAGCACGATGACCGGCAGGCTGTGTCCGGAAACGGTCAGCGTGGCCGCCGTGGCACCGGCAATCGCCATCACCGCGCCTACCGACAGGTCGATGCCGCCAGTGGCAATCACCAGCGTCATGCCGATTGAAAGCAGCGCTACCGGCGCGGCCCGATTAAGAATATCAATCGGGCTGCCGAACAGCCGCCCGTCCTGAAGATGCACGGCAAAGAAGTTGTTTGCCACCAGGCTGTCCGCCAGCAGCACCAGGATCAGCGCGGCGAGCTGCGGCATGCCCGGCGGAAGTTTCCGTCCCGAAGCGGTTTTTTTCATCAGCCTTGTCTCAAGCATGGGTTCCTCCGGCGGCTATCGCCTTAACCACAGCGGTGACGGAGAGATCCTCCAGGGGGATCTCCGCAACCTGTCGGCGATCCCGCAGGATAATCACCCTGTCCGCATAGCCGACCAGTTCCTCCAGTTCGGAAGAGATAACCAGCAGCGCCAGGCCATCCGCGCAAAGCGTTTCGATTAGCCGGATAATCTCCGCGTGCGCGCCAACGTCAATGCCGCGCGTCGGCTCGTCCAGGATCAGAAACTGCGGTTTGGTCACCAGCCAGCGGGAGAGCAGCACCTTTTGCTGATTGCCGCCGGACAGCAGCTCCACCGGCTGTTCGGCATGCGGCGTCCGAATGCCTAAGCTTTTGATATAGCGTTCGGCTATCTGCTGCTGCTCGCGCCTGGCGATAGGTCTGAGCCAGCCGCGTTGGGCCTGTAGCGCCAGAATGATATTTTCCCGCACGGAGGCCGCGCCGATAATGCCGTCGGTTTTGCGATCTTCGGGACAGAAGCCGATCCCCGCGCGCGAGGCCTGCGCGGGCGTGCGGATAGAGCGAGGTTTTCCTCTGATGAAGGCGCTGCCGCTGTCGGCGCTTTTAATGCCGAACAGCAGCTCTGCGGTTTCCGTGCGTCCGGAGCCCAGCAGACCGGCAAGGCCAACGGCCTCGCCGGGACGAACGCTAAGGCTGAAGGGCTCTATCGTCCCTTTCCTGCCGTAATCTTTGAACTCCACCACCGGCTGATGGCTTTTTAAGGTGCTGCCCGCGCGTTGAAGGGCGGTTTCCAGCAGTTCGCGCCCCAGCATCAGCTTAATCAGCTCGATTTGCGGCAGCGCGTGCGTTTCTCGCGTAGCAACAAACTGGCCGTTGCGCAGCACGGTGATGCGATCGCAAATTTTGTATACCTGGTCCAGAAAATGGGTAACGAAAATCAACCCCATGCCGCGCGCGCGCAGCTGGTTCATCAGCGTAAACAGCATCGTCACTTCGCTGGCGTCCAGGCTGGCCGTTGGCTCATCCAGGATCAGCACCTGTGCGGAGAGATCGACCGCGCGGCAGATAGCGATAATCTGCTGCATCGCAACCGAATAGTGTCCAAGCGGGCGCGTCACGTCCAGCTCAAAGCCGTAATTGTGCAGCAGCGTTCGCGCCTCTTTATTCATGCGGCGACGATCGATCATCCCCAGCCGACGCGGTTCGCGCCCGATAAACAGGTTGTCCGCGACCGACATGTTGGGCAACAGATTGACCTCCTGATAGACGGTACCTATCCCCGCCTGCTGGGCCTCCGCCGTGCTGCGCGGATCGATAGCCTGGCCCGCCAGCGTAACGGTGCCCGCATCGCGCCGGTAAACGCCGGTCAACACTTTAATCAGGGTGGATTTACCCGCGCCGTTCTCGCCCAGCAGCGCCATGATTTCACCGCCCTGTAGATCGAAAGAAACGCCTGCCAGCGCTTTGACGCCGGGAAAACTTTTACTCAGTCCGCTGATGCTGAGCAGCGGCAATGTTTGCGATGAGCTGGTCATGGCTGGCCTCGAAAGCAGCGCCGTCCGACAAGCGGACGGCAAAGGTGTCAGTAACCCATTCCTTTTTTCTTATCCAGCTGGGCCTGGGCGTCGGCTGGCAAAAAGAGCCTCGATTCGGTTTTGATAATTTTTGGCGGCTGGGTGCCGTTCTTGCGGAATTTCTCCAGCGCGTCGAATGCCGGGCCGGCCATATCAGGCGTCAGCTCGACGTTAGCGTTAGCCTCGCCTGCCAGCATCGCCTTGTAAATATCCGGCACGCCATCAATCGAGCCGGTCAGAATATCTTTGCCCGGCTTAAGGCCGGCTTCTTTAATGGCCTGAATGGCACCAATCGCCATATCGTCATTGTGGGCGTAAACCATGCAGATGTTCTTGCCGTTGTTTTCCGCTTTAATAAAGCTCTCCATGACTTCTTTACCTTTGCTGCGGGTAAAGTCTCCGGACTGCGAGCGCACAATTTTAATGCCGGGCGCGTTAGCAATGGCTTCGGCAAAGCCTTTTTTGCGATCTATCGCCACGCTGGCGCCGACGGTGCCCTGTAGCTCCACAACATTACAGGGTTTACCGGCCAGCTCTTTGACCAGCCAGTCGCCAATCAGCTTGCCTTCCAGCACGTTATCCGCCGTGACGACGGACATATAGAGCGATTTATCTTTTACCACGATGGCGCGATCCAGCAGGAACACGGGGATTTTGGCGTCTTTAGCTTCCTCAAGCACCGGTTCCCACCCTGTTTGTACCACGGGCGCGATAAAGATGGCGTCCACGCCCTGCGCGATAAACGAGCGCACCGCTTTGATTTGGTTCTCCTGCTTTTGCTGTCCGTCGGCAATTTTCAGCGTGATGCCGCGTTTTTGCGCTTCGCTTTTGGCCATGCTGGTTTCCGCCGCTCGCCAGCCCGATTCGGAGCCAACCTGAGAAAAGCCAACCGTTAGGTTTTCTGCCAGCGCGTTACCGCTCAGCGCCGCGCCAATCAGCGTGGTTAAAAGTAAACGTTTCCACATAGGTCTGTTCCTCTGACGGGGGTCATTATCCGGGTGTGATTGCCGCTTAAGGGTGGCTCAGCCAGAAAAAAACATTTACGACAATGCTCACAAAATTCAGCAATTAAGGCGGGGCAAAACGGCAGGGATTTTCAGTGAAGAAAGGAATATGGATAAAATATGCATCAAGGCGGAAAAGTCATTGTTAAATAAGTGTAATAAAGATAAGCGCTTATCCGTCTGCTTCATGAAAGCGATTACAATGAGAAGCACTGTATCTGCCGACTTACGTAAATAGCCTGTAGCAAGAGCAAAACGTTATTTTGTGAGCAATACCACATCCCGTTGGATCCAGTTATTAACACTGATAACATTTATTAACAAGAGTCGGGCAAATGCTAATTAAAGTCGACAATCACGGCGGCAGGATGCGGAAATGCCTTACTCTTTATTCTGAATTTACCGGGAATGTGCATTTTCTACTATAGACAGCCCCTTGCCTGGTCATATACTTAAAACTCCTCATTTCTTATCATAACGGCAACCATGACAGTTCAAGACTATCTGTTAAAATTTCGTAAAGTAAGCTCTCCGGATACCCTGGAGAAGCTGTTTGATCATCTCAACTATTCTCTGACCGATAATAAAGAGATTATGGATATGTATCGCGCCGCCGATCATCGTCGTGCTGAACTGGCTTCGGGTGGACGTCTGTTCGATCTCGGCTGCGTACCCAAATCCGTCTGGCATTATGTCGTTTAGGTTTTCCGTTCTGATCCTGTTACCTGCTCCAGTCTGCAGCTCTTCCCCCCGCGGGCGCGCTGTACCATCCTCAGCGTTTTTATAACCTGAACCTGTATCAAGGCGGGCTGCCGTTGCCGCTCGCCTGAGCAACGCCCGGTTTTTTTATCTCTGACAGGCTACGTTGACGGTCGGCCTGCCACCTTCCGCTATACTGCACGCTTTAATCACGCTTTCTGGCGCATTCGGTGTCGAAAAAACAGGCGATAATTTAATCCTCCGTGCGGTCGTTGCTGCTCTACGGCGCGCTGATGTTGTTGTCCGGCCGCGAATGACCGATAATAAGCCGCTTTTATTTTTTCTCAGGCGTAAAAATGACCGACTACCTGCTTCTTTTTATTGGCACAGTGCTGGTGAATAACTTCGTCCTGGTGAAGTTTCTCGGCCTCTGTCCCTTTATGGGCGTTTCCAAAAAACTGGAAACGGCGATTGGCATGGGACTCGCCACGACTTTTGTGATCACCCTGGCCTCGATCTGCGCATGGCTGGTGAATCATCTGATCCTGCTGCCGCTGGATCTGGTTTATCTGCGCACCATGGCCTATATCCTGGTGATCGCGGTAGTGGTGCAGTTCACCGAAATGGTGGTGCGTAAAACCAGCCCGGATCTCTACAGGCTGCTGGGCATTTTTCTGCCGCTGATTACCACTAACTGCGCGGTGCTTGGCGTGCCGCTGCTGAGCGTCAACCTGAACCATACCTTTTTACAGGCCGCGCTGTACGGCTTCAGCGCCTCGATCGGCTTTTCGCTGGTGATGGTGCTGTTTGCCGGTATCCGCGAGCGGCTGGTGCTGGCCGACGTGCCTGCGCCTTTTAAAGGCTCCTCTATCGCGCTGGTGACCGCAGGTTTGATGGCGCTGGCATTTATGGGCTTTAGCGGTCTGGTGAAATTCTGATGAGTGCAGTATGGATTGCGGTGGCGGTATTAAGCGTGCTGGGCCTGATTTTCGGCGGCCTGCTGGGCTATGCCTCGCGCCGATTTAAAGTTGAAGAAGATCCTATCGTCGAGCAGATCGACGCTATTTTGCCGCAAAGCCAGTGCGGACAGTGCGGCTATCCCGGCTGTCGCCCCTATGCGGATGCGGTGGGCAACAACGGCGAGCAGATCAACAAGTGCGCGCCCGGCGGCGAACAGACCATGCTCAAGCTGGCCGCGCTGCTGAACGTCGAGCCACAGCCGCTGGGCGACGAAGCGGCACGGGAACCCGAGCGCAAAGTCGCGTGGATTGACGAAGCAAACTGTATCGGCTGCACCAAATGCATCCAGGCCTGCCCTGTCGATGCCATCGTCGGCGCCACGCGCGCCATGCATACCGTGCTGAGCGATGTCTGCACGGGCTGCGATCTCTGCGTCGCGCCCTGCCCGACTGACTGCATCGAGATGCGTCCGGTCGCCACCACAACGGCAAACTGGAAGTGGGATCTGCAAACTATCCCGGTCAAAGTCATTTCTGTGGAAAGCCATGCGTAACCTGTTCAAGCTGTTTAAAAAAGAGAAGCTGTGGGATTTTCAGGGCGGTATTCATCCGCCGGAAATGAAAACCCAGTCCAGCCGCACGCCGCTGCGCCAGCTGCCGCTGCCTTCCCACTTTATTATTCCTCTTAAGCAGCATATCGGCCACGAGGGCGAAATGCTGGTGAAGCCGGGTGATAAAGTGCTGCGCGGTCAGCCGTTGACGTTTGGCCGTGGTCGGATGCTGCCGGTACACGCGCCGACTTCGGGCACCGTGGACGATATTGCGCCTCATATGACGGCGCACCCTTCCGCGCTGGCGGAAATGTGCATTTTTATCACGCCGGACGGCGAAGATCGCTGGATTGAAAAAAATCCGCTGGCCGACTATCGCCAGCATGAGCGCGCGGCGATAGTCGAGCGTATTCATCAGGCCGGCGTGGCCGGGCTTGGCGGCGCGGGCTTTCCTACCGCTACCAAGCTGAGAGGCGGGCTGCGCGGCGTAAAAACGTTGATTATCAATGCGGCCGAGTGCGAACCCTATATCACCGCCGATGACCGTCTGATGCAGGACTGCGCGGACGAGGTCATCGAAGGCAGCCGCATCCTGGGCTGGGTCTTGCAGGCCGAGCGCGTGCTGATCGGCATCGAAGACAATAAGCCGGAAGCGATCGCCGCGCTGAAAAAAGCGCTGGGCGGCGCGACGGATATGCAGATCCGGGTTATCCCGACCAAATATCCTTCCGGTGGCGCTAAGCAGCTCACTAAAATTCTGACCGGGCTGGAGGTGCCGCACGGCGGCCGCTCCACCGATATCGGCGTGCTGATGCAGAACGTCGGCACCGCCTGGGCGGTTAAACGCGCCATTATCGACGGCGAACCGCTAACCGAGCGCGTGGTGACCCTGACCGGCGAAGCAGTTAAGCGCCCAGGCAACGTCTGGGGACGCATCGGCACGCCCATCAGTCATCTGTTACAGCAGGCCGACTTTACGCCAGGCCCCGGCCAGATGGTGGTGATGGGCGGCCCGCTGATGGGCTTTACGCTGCCGACGCTGGACGTGCCGGTGGTGAAAATCACCAACTGCATCCTGGCCCCTTCCGCCAGCGAGATGGGCGATAGCGAAGAGGAAAAATCCTGCATTCGCTGTAGCGCCTGTGCGGACGCCTGCCCGGCGGCCCTGCTGCCGCAGCAGCTTTACTGGTACAGCCGGGGCGGCGACCACGATAAGGCGCGCGAGCACAATATTGACGACTGCATTGAGTGCGGCGCCTGCGCCTATGTCTGCCCCAGCAATATTCCGCTGGTGCAGTATTACCGCCAGGAAAAAGCGGAGATCCGCGCTATCGATCTGGAAGCGGAGCGCACCGCGCAGGCAAAAGCGCGCTTTGAAGCACGCCAGGCCCGTCTGGAACGTGAAAAGCTGGCGCGTGAAAACCGTCATCAGCAGGCAAAACGCACCGTTAGCCAGCGGGATCGCGGCGAGGTCGAAGCGGCGCTGGAGCGGGTGAAAGCGAAGCAGACGACAACCAGCGAAGACGCATTGGCTGCGGAAACTGCGGCGGCCGTAGCGCAGCGTGAAGCGCGGAAAGCGCAGGCGCGCGCGCAGCAGGCTGAAAAGCAGTCCGAGACCGAGCCGGCAACGCGTCAGGCAGGCGATCCGCGTAAGGCAGCGGTCGAAGCGGCTATCGCGCGTGCCAAAGCGAAAAAAGCGACGACGGAAGGCGAAGCGGCAGCCCAGGCGCAACCCGTTCAGGCAGCCGCCGCACCGGTCGATCCGCGCAAGGCAGCGGTTGAGGCGGCAGTTGCTCGCGCCAAAGCGAAAAAAGCGGCGGCCGCGAAAGCCTCTGCTGACGACGCCGTGCAGACGACCGAAAGCCAGCCCGTGCAGGCAGCTGAACAGCAATCCGTACAGGTAAGCGAACAGCCGGAAGCCGCACAGGTCGATCCGCGCAAGGCAGCCGTTGAGGCCGCAATTGCCCGCGCCAAAGCGAAGAAAGCGGCGGCCGCGAAAGCGTCTGCTGCGGACGCCGTGCAGACGACCGAAAGCCAGCCCGTGCAGGCAGCTGAACAGCAATCCGTACAGGTAAACGAACAGCCGGAAGCCGCGTCGGTCGATCCGCGTAAGGCAGCCGTTGAGGCCGCAATTGCCCGCGCCAAAGCGAAGAAAGCAGCGGCCGCGAAAGCCTCTGCTGACGACGCCGTGCAGACGACCGAAAGCCAGCCCGTGCAGGCAGCTGAACAGCAATC
>NZ_JBGCUC010000003.1:0-292828 GCF_043420595.1 Erwinia plantamica | reverse complement strand
CTGCTTCAATTTTAAACTCTTCTGGATAACGCTTACCGCTCATGGGCACCTCTCTTTCAGCCATCTTAAATGACTCTAAGGTGTCTGTTAAACCCGTGGCGATTCACTGATTGGTAAGCGACCGACCCGTCAGTCCCTGGGGCTTCACAAAGATATTGTGATGGCTTTCAACATTAAGAAAAAGATATTAAGTCTGGTAATGATGTAGAAAAAACGGCCAGCTAATTTAAAAATCGCCTCACAGCGCATAAGTAATCTCGAACTCAAAAACAAAACACTGGCAGAAGAGCTCAGGCGTCTGGAAGAGAGGTTTGTTGTATGGCAGTTCAATGCTACACAGCACGGAATTAGTTTCGAGCAACTTCATAATGGACTGCCAGACATAGACAGGGAAACGAATGCTGATTAAATATTTAGTTGCGCAGATATTGCGCAATTTAAATTATATGTTATCTTGTATATACAACCAAGGAGTGGTTGATCAATTTTGCAAGGACGCAGTCTATGAAAAATATAGACGCTCTTTCAAGGGAAGAAAAGCTACTTTTGCTTTTACAAATGTTCATTGAAAGATTAAAAAAATCAGGTTTTTCAAAGGACAAGATAATTCGCTATATCTGGCTGTTTTATGTCGGCTACTACATTAAGTACTACCTTCCACAGTCTAAAACAGATCTTGCAGATCGTTTTACAATCATTTCTATGCTTTCAAGAGCTCTAAAATCGAGTTCTCCTAGAATCATTCAGCACCTTGGCTATGAACATGAGATCACGTTTTTCTTTCGCTTTATGATTCATTATGCCATTGATAATGAAGAAGAGGCGGAAAATATTTATCATGAGGAACGCGTTAAGTATAAGAAGGCGATACTTTTCAATCAAGTGATAACTACAAGGAAGAAGAGGAGGAGGAAAAGGGTTTAGATTACCGCGATGGTAAAATTCACTTTAAAAATTGTCTTAGATCACTATTTTTAAACTTTGGCTTGGAAAAATTACTTCACTAAGAGTATAAAAAACATGCAGCGATAAAGCTGCGAATACTTCCGGATAATATAATGGCAACTAAATGGGCCGACTACCTCATATCTAAAGTTAGATATAATGACAAACATACGCACATTACTGATGTAATGGTACATGTCGACAATGGGGACACGGTAGGAAATGGCACTTCCTACAAACGCGAATGGGTTATTGAAAAAATAAACGGTAACAACAGCTTTTACACTATTTTGAAAGACGCAGATGATAAATGGAAAAAAGGACAGGAAGTAATAAAAGATCGTGTAAATGGGGTTGATTATATCACTACAAAACCTAACGGTTCTGCTAGGGATAATTTAGAGAATCTTCCAGAATATTAGCTTGAAAATTCATTAAAAATGGCTCCGCATGGATTGAATGAGCCATTTTTTAATTTAAAGTTCTTGTGTTTTATATTATAAAAATAGATGAAATAAGAAGAGTCATCGGGATGCATATTATTAAAATCACAGCTAAGGCTATAAAACCCCAAGCGCTCATTGAAGCTGTTCCAGCATTTTTAACCAAAAACAAAGATAAAATCTCTAATTTGGTTAAAAATTTGATAAGAATATAGCATAAGAAAATAATAATCAAACTTATTTGAGTCATAAGAGACGTATAAAGCATTAATGCTTGAGGTATAAAATAATTTGTCATTAGTCCTTTAGAAGTCACTATTATCATTGTTTCGTTATGAATTATATTAAGAGATGAATAAAATGTTTGAACTGGTTCCCAATTTGTAATTGGTCTCTTTTCTAAATAAAGGCCTTGCATTGTATATAGATCATCAATTGAACTAATCTTTAATTTATAGATCACTATTGTAAACAAAAAAACAATTAATAAGATAGACGTTATAAAAAATAGTATTGCTTTAAATGAGCTAAACCTATTTCTTAAAGAGTATTTTATATATACCCGTGTTATCGAAATTGAGATGAAATCTAAAAGTAAAGAGTACACAAAGCCGTAATTTAAAAAGTTATTTATAGATGCATCTAGAACTGTTGGGATATGATTTGGTATTATATGGTCAGGGTTATAAAAAATCAACATCCATAAAAACCATGAGATAAAAAGAAAAGTTGAATATAAAATTGTAAACAGCGGAATGGTTAAGATTTGTCTTTTAGAAAAAAAAGTTGCACCAAAGAGTAAAAAGAAGTTCGTAGACCACCATTGCGCAAATTTTTCGGCTTTAACTTTTTTTGTAGATATTAATCCGGTGATTTTTAATGATATAAGTATTTTCCTTTTTTCGTCAAAGCTGAAAAGCCCTAGCATAATTCCGCATAAACTTAGGATAGCCGAAAAAGGAATGGCTATAATTCCAGTAATCGTAACAAGTTGATCATGCATAAAATTTTCGCTTCAAAGTTTAATTGTTAATAAAGCAGTAATAAATTAAGAGCGTTGAAGAGGGGATATTAGTAGCTCCCACAGGTATTCACTGGCACCATTAAAGCTAAGCTTTGCTGTTCGTTGTACACCACCATATCCCATACCCATGGGGACTAGAAATAATGATTGCTCATCGTAGTTAAGTGAAAGAGATTCCTGCATTGTGTTTTCAGGAGCGCTTTCATCATTCGTATAAGAAATTCCTTTTCCAAAATATCTGCCCGTATTTAATCTAATGCCGCATTTAGCAACGGTTTTACCATCGCGATATATAACACAACCAAAAGCATTGTGATCTATTGGTATAAAGCGTGTATCAATTCCTTCATTTCTTTCTTTTAATTCCAATAACGACTGTTCAAAAAATCTTTTGACATATTTCATAGCTTCGTCAAGGAATCTATCTTTATCGACATCAGTAAACGTTTTCGCTAACCTTAGATTGCTAGAGCGGGGGATATCGATATGGGGAACATTTGAAGGGAATAATATATTCGTAGAAGTAACGCGTCTCGGTGATTTCGAAGTGCTTTTAACTAATAAAGCTTCTAATGCTTTACGCAACTGCTTAACAATATCTAAAAATACGTCATCCTTGTCAGGCCACTTCGATACGGGCATACCGTCTTTTGGTACTGCTAAAAGTTTGCTAAATGGAGCATTAGCTGATTGCCAGTCACATGGCCGCAAGATGACAGGTATCACCTCGCACTTACCTTGATCCCGAAGTTGCATTGCTCGCTGCACTTCAACATCAAAACAATAACTTGAAGCTAGGAAATCAGGGCTTATTAGCAACAGAACTATGTCAGACCTCTCAAGCTCAACGTCAATGGTCGAATCGATTTGTGAACCAGCCACTATTCGTCTGTCATGCCACACGTCAATTGAGCCTTCTCTTTTTAACATAGCAAGATGTACTTCAAGCTCTTCTCGAAATTGCTCGTCTTTATGCGAATATGATACAAATATGCTAGTCATAATTAGCTCCTCAAAAATTCACAGTTTTTAGATCATGCTTAATCACCCAATATCCTTGAAAGTCTACAATTCTTTGTTACCTTTAATATCCCATCCAGACTGGCTTTCAGCACCTTTGCCGCCGCTTGCTGACTGTTCCCAATACTGTATTTTAACTTTTGAAGCCTGGAACTGATATGAGACACTGATCAGGTCACGGCTTGTAGCGCCATTGAAAATTACATTGGTGATAAGAACGTCTTCAAGCGTAATGCGACAGTACTCGATTTGGCTCCCGCCAGCCTTACATACCGAAAGCTCAACCTTACCGATATGCTTGCCGTTAGAGACATAGCGCATGATTGCTGGAGTTGCTTTGTCTATGAGGGCCTGAACCGAGAGATCACGGTACTGAACTTTTCCAGCACCACCTCCGCCTCCAACTGTCATGTTCCCCGGCTGGTTCGCGCCCCATGTGAAAGATTCAATAGAAGTCCAGCCTTTATGGTTACTATCCTGCGATTCACCTGTTATGCCATCAATTTTTAAGAAGAGATCTGTGCTCATAGTTGGTCCTTTCACTTTCCCTGAGAAGGGTAATCTGATTAAATAACTTAATGATACGTATAATGACATAAAGGCACAGCCATGGACTACTGGAAACCAAACAGATTTAAGGATTACTTTCTGACTATGGCTCATGCCGAGGCGAATCAGTTGCTTAGTAATGCCAATCACCTTTCTCACCTGTACCTGAAAGATGGATTCAATCGATTGCAGTTCCAGGATGACGTTAAAGCTTTCGTTAACGCTCAACTCAACCTTATCCGTTCAGATTCAACTGATGCTCAATGCCAGGAGTGCATTCAAAACCTAAAAAAGGAAAATGAGTACCTCACTATTCAGGACAGAATGCTGAGGGCAGGTACGGCTGCGGTTCATGCCTCAGTGCAACTTGTCAGGAATGGAGATTTTTGGGGCTATGTGATCAATGGTGTTGGGGTAGTGCTTAGCGGTCTACAGGTCATTGCAGGTGTTTCGGTGATTGGAGCTTCCCTTGCGTCAGGAACAATCATAGGGACAGCCTTTGGAGGCATGTTGGTTTTGCATGGACTTAATGGTTTTCAGGAGTCTGTTGAGAACCTGGTTTATGGCAAAACTGATAGTGCGGGATTACTTAAACAGGGTTATGTAGCAACAGCTGAGTTTTTAGGGTTCGAACAGAGGGTTGGACAGTTAGCATACAGTTCGATGGACCTGACACTTTCTCTCTATGGCATCGTGCGTCTGGTACAAAAACCTGAGGCCTGGCGTCTCTACTATTACCTTAATACCGACTACGTTCGCGGTATTAAGGAAATGAGCAGAAAAGAGCTATTCATTGAAGTCTATAATGACGCTTCAGCCATTAAGTCAATTTCTGATACTTACAAAGAGTGACCATGCTTTTTCATAAATCTGTAAGCTTTGAATGCAGGTTTCAAAGGTACGAATATATATAAAATCACGAAACCTGCTACAAGTGTGATCGAATACGAAAGAAGGTTTTCTTGTGTACCACTGTGAATGGTATAAATGAGTCCTGCGAGAAGGATTGCTATTAATATCATTGCAACTATGAATCTTTTCTTTAACTGTGAAAGGAGCCAGGGATAAGGATAACCGTCTTTTTCAGCATGCTGACGTATCACAGAGACTTCTTTTGGTGTAAACCCCTCTTTTACAAGCATTTCTTCGATTTGCATTTTGTTCATAATGAGCGTCATTCATTTGTCTTACGATAGTCTGATTGTAACTCATTACCTAAGCCCTATACAAACCGGACAGGCCTTTGAAGGGCTTCTGGTTTTTTATTTTTAGAATGGTTCCCTGGTGCTAACACTTGCGCATAAAATATTTGTTTTGAAATTCCGGTGAAAAATGAGCTTGTTAATTATTGGATTCAATTAAGGTGATACTTTCCAGTTTCCATCACTCTTCGTAAATTTGAATTCAGCTACGGTTTGCTTCTCGCCCATGAATGGTAGTGTTACATCGGTATTCACTTTGCAGAGGTATGTACCTTTTGCCTCTGATTCTTTACAGGAAATTTTCTCAGCTTTGTTCAGAGTCGTGAGCATGTCTTTGCTGTTCTCACCGAATCGCTGTTTGGCTTGCTGATTTGTGTGGTCAATGTTGTCCTGCATAGCTTTCTGGATTTCGGAAGAGGAGGGTTCGCTGTCGCAGCCTGTAAGTAAAGCCGCCAAAGACATGACTGCAACTGTTGAAATTTTATTCATTTCTTAATCCCTTATTTGATATTGATGATTATTGTGTTGCTGTGCATTTAATCAGTGTTTGGTCAAAAATTTCACACCACTGCTTCAACTGCATTTCCGTATCGCGGATCCCTCGTTCATGGTGGAACCGGCCTTTACGGGGGTGAAATTTTATCTGCCACTCCGGGCATTCAATGTCTCTCACCTGGATAAAAAATCCAGAGTTCTCGAAGTTTTTAAGGCGGGTAAGATTGTTGTGGCCTTTACTCCCCAGCATGCCAACCATATCGAGAGCTACGATTTCACCACCATTAGCAAGGTGATATCGCCAGCCTTTGACGTCACTGAACTTGTAAGCTTTTTTGCGCTTATTAGCTTCAAGCGTCAGAAGCTCACGATTCGTATCAATGGTCATTTTGCTGCCCTGGAACTCATGGCTCCACAGACCGTTGTTATTCACGTTCAGCAAGTCGATAGTCGACGCGTTTGCTCTTTTATGTGTGTATGACACATATGCTGTTAGGAGTAAGAAGAAGGCAGGTAATGTCCACATGAACAGGAACCCTGCAGTGTCTTTAGGATTTGAATCAGTCAGTATCCAGCCGATCACCAATACAACAATCCAGAATCGAATTGAACGAAAGAACGAAGGTTTACGTACTTTCTGACTATTCAAAGCCGCTATACCCATTTTATATACCTTTGACGTTGTGTGGTTCATAACTAGCTGATTGGTAACTGATTTTACTGGTGATTTTTGAACGAGTTCAAAACTTAAGCAAATCACTTGTACCGATCGATGATCCTATTTTGATAGGTACTGACTATCATATGTCATTTATCGATCTGTAAAAACGATCAATTGTTTGTGCAAATAAGAACTTAGGCTGGAAAATTGCGTTGAGGCAGGAGGTTATCGAAAGGATACTGCTGCGCGCTCAGTCAGAGTTTGGCTGCTGCCTGGTGGCTCAGATAACGCAGGTTCAGCTGAGAGGACTGTATGAATTGTCGAAAATGAGGATTTTTGGTGGAGAAACGTCTTACCTGCCTTTTTGAGCAGGTCTGTGAAAGCAGCCAGGTAAGGAATGCTCAGTAGCCACTTCAATACCCTTGTCATGAAGTTGTCTGCACTGCTGGTTTGCTTGTTTGGCAAATGCGTAATGTTGAAGGGGGATTGCGCTTCGGTTGCTTCCGTTCTTTGTTTATGTACTAGAAACTCTGCAATTACTTGTGTCTCTAAAGGTGCGGGTGAGGGCTGTGAAGCCACTTCTACGATCACAGGAGTATCAGATTTACTCGCCTCATTACCACTTGAAGCCGAAGCTTTCAAAGCAAACAGTATGGGATTGTCACGTTCAGGTGCGTAGCGGAGTTTCTCTTGTAGAGTCGCCCATGAGTAAGCTTTACCTAACTGGGAGGCTTTGAATGCTATTCCGGCATACTCAAAGGAGAAACCATTCATACGGCCAGAACTGGCAATGTTAGGTATGGTCGTTATACCGTTCTCAGCAAGTGCTTCAACGAAGCCCAAGATATCATTAGCACTCGTAAGGATCTCGTCGATAGAGTTCTGTAAGAACGTCTTGGGGCTTGGCTGACCTTCACGCCTCTCCTTCTGTTGCTCGCCACGTGATAGCTTCATGCGCTCTCTTACAGAGGAAGTGCTATGTGAAGGGGTTGGGCCTTTGGTTCTGGTCAGGTCATATGCCAGCTCAAGCTCCTGGATTATGCGGGTACTCGCAAGGTTTTCATTCCTACCCAGATAAAGCTTTCCTCCAATGAGGTCTACTCTGCTGGCAATGATATGAATGTGCTGGCCGGCCTCGTCGTCATGTATGACATAGCAGCGTAGGTGCGTTTCACTGAACCCCATACGTTTCATATAGTCGTCAGCAAACGTAGCCCATCGCTCATGGGAAAGAGTTTCACTAAAGGGCAGCCGCAGAGAGTTGTGCCATACAGGTTTCAGTATGTCCGTGCGGAGTGAAGCTGACGCGTCGAACTCAGCGATCAACTCAGCAGCTGAAGCGCCCAACATGTTCCCGCCGATAACTACCGGATCAGTTTTATGATGTGGTCCGGGTTTCAATACGTATAGGACAACACCTGCGAAGCTCTTACCTCGTTTGATCTTCTGCATGCCCTTCATTAGAGGGGATACTCCATAGATCAGCGGTAAGGAGGCGAGAACGAAGCTCACTGATTTGCCGCTTTACGGCGAACAGTTCAGTCTTAGTAAGTGGGTTACATGACTGCTTCGCATTCAGGTGACTAACAATCTCACTAAGCCTCTGATTAATCTCACCAAACATTTTCCATGCCGCTCTGTTGATCTCAGGAACGACAGCAGGTTGGTTCTTTAACAGGCACATACGAAGCCATTCGCCCTTTGCGTATTGCTTACGCTCTTGATCTAAAGTATTTAGCTCTGAGTTATTTAGCCTGACGCTGACGCAATGAATACGAAGATTTTCTGCAAGGGGAGGGCGGTATAAATTATTCATAGGGACTCCTTTTCAAAATATGAGCATATTCCTTATGCATAACATATTTATAACCGATAGCTAAATTATGTCAACGATGTAGGTTTTGACTTATCTTTTTCAACCGAAGGGCAGAAAAAGCAAGGCAACTCAGCTTCGCTGAGTTAGCCCTTGCTTAATACTTACTTACCTCAGATTGTATTGACAAAGTTTTAATGTGATGTATAAATAATATAAAAAGGAGGTTTCCATGAAAAACTTTTATATCTTCATATATTATTTAATGATCCCATTGTTTATTTTTGCACTTCCTCTTTATTCTTACTGGGGATGGGATGCTTTATTCAATGGGTCGAATTTAAACGGATTTAATAAAGTTGCGGTGCTATTATCCATTTTTACAAGTATTGCATACATCCCATTAGTAATCATTTTCATCAATTTACGTTATAAAAAGTCATACTAGTCATTTTGGTATTTCCCTTTGAGGTATTTTATTCTATCTTTAGAAAATTCATAAAGCGAAATCCCAAACTTAGCAAATCCACATGTTACAGTGATTTGTTTAAATAAGAGTAAGGTTATAGGATCGGAGTTTAATTCAAGAAATAAAGCAGATAAAAAAGAACCATCAGTACTGAAAATTTTTAATGCTGCTATAGAAGTGATGATGGTCAATATTGAATCGTTAAAGTTTTTTATGGAGTTCGTTTTAATATGCCAATATATGATAATTAATGCACCAATGAATGAAAGTATATAATACCAATCGGAGGGTAGTTCTTCTAACCACTTAACAAAAGACATATGCTGTAATTTTTTATTATTAGCAATAAGTAAAATTATAATTGGTGTGACTGTAAATATTCCAACAAAAACTAATAAATCGATGAATATGCGGCCTATGAAGATTTTCTTCTCCACATCGTTATCGGTATTTGTAAGTTTTTTAGCTACATTGTTCATAATTTTCTCCATTAACAGTTCAATAATCAAATTGTTTGAATTAATTATTACTAAATAAAATCTTCAATTATTTTCTGATTGTAATCGTCTAAATAATTTTGCAGTTCGTTTCTATCAACTAAGCGAACCCCCGCAGATTCTGCAAGTTCTTTTGCAGATTTCGTAAAGTATGAATTAGTAACCACCATTGCTTCGTCACAAGAGTAAAAAGTTTTTGCAGAAATAGCTTGTTGTACTGCTGAGTTGCCAACCGAACCAGAATAATTTTTTGCTTGGATAACAATTTTTTTATCGAAGCGAGTGACGAATAAATCTGCACCTTGATCTTGGGTTCTCTTAGTTTCTTTAACATCATATCCAAGAATCTGGAATATTTTGACTAAAAAGTCTTCAAATTCAAATCCATTCATCGAATCTACTGAGTACATATTAACATATTTATCGGGATTGAAGTGCTCAAGGCGCGTAGCCAACCTTTCGACTAAAATGTCAAAGTATATAGTTTCACAGATTGATATATATTTTCTAACATTATCAATCGATATTAATGGTGTGCCTGGAGTGTTTTGAGCATTCTCATTGAAATCTAATGCAGGGAAAGTTATTTTATTGTTCCAGACAAAAAATAGAAATAAAGATAGATCCGCTCTAAAGGTTGTTCCTGCTTCTTCAATCCATGATTTTAAAGATTCTGTGAGTGTAGGTTTGATATGCCTTTTGATCTCATTCGCAAATCCACTATATAAAGCGTTGAATGATGTGGTAAGTAAAAGCTTGTCCAAAAGCATTGGCATCTCTTCTAACTCATCAAAGCCCTTCCGAACAAGTACTTCGCGGAACAAAACAAAATCAGAGTAGTTACTTTTGTCTTCAGTCAGATTATTCTCTGAACTCTTATCATGTGAAAATTTTGTCGTGTAAATGAAATTTGTGAAGTAAGGATCCTTAAACGTTGCATATTTATCTAGAACATTTTGAAGGAGACTATTGAGTTGGGATTGCTCTTTCTTTTTCCCGAACAGGTCTTTTATAACTCCTTTTGACTGATATTGAAATTCTGGATAAAAAGAAGGGTTAAGAGGTATCATTTCTTCTGATGTTATGGGGATGTGTGTTTTTGTACCCCATGATTTCGTTGCCGTTGGAACTCCGCCAGAGCACCATGGGCAAATAATTTCAAAAGATGTCTTACTACATGAATAACATTGATAAATCATAAAGTGTTGTCCATTTCTTTTAAAAAAGTAAGTCAACGACAGCTATTTATTAAGTGAGACACGAGAGTGGTATTCTTGTGTCTCAAATTTCTGTGCATTTAGCGGCCTTAGAGTGCAAACCACTAAATTAGTATCATATGATATAGTACATTGGTTCTTTATAAATAATCTTTTTCTCGCTTTCCATTTTTAAAATTATGGAAGAGATAAGGTTTTTCAAAGTACTGCTTGTAGACTTGAAGCCCATAGCCCTTGATACAGAATTGATTAGCTCGTCTTGGGTAGCTCCGAAGCTTTTATTGATAATATCGATAATTCCTGCCTCCATTTCCTTATTAGATATGTTTTCCGACTTTCTTAATCCTGCTGATTTAACATTCGTTCTGTCTCTCAATGTTATGGAAAGACTATCGTTGTATAAAAAGTCATCTTCTAGGCAAAATGAAGAATTTGAAGTTGTGATTTTTATTGCATCTTTAACAATGGCCTCAATACGAGCCCCTGCACGTTGTAGACCCCATGCTGACCTGATACGTGTGATCACTTCATTCACATGTATTGGGGCTTCAACAAGAACAATTTGCTCAACTATCTTAGCGAGCACGCCAACTGGGGTCTCATGAATCTGGAATCTTGTATCAACGTCAGGAACGGCCTCAACATATGCCACAGCTTCATTGAAACTGCCTTCAATTTTCTCAAGACCAATCTCTGTGACAGTCTCTCTTTCAACTGTCACTATCTCGACAGGTACAGCTCTTGACCGAGATAGAGAAGTTTCAGAACGATTTTCGAGCTCTTTCTTAGCCGCCTGAATAGCAGATAGAGTTTTCTGTAGTTGCTCTTCGGGGCGCTGGAACCAATCCGTGCTCCAAATCCTGTGAATGATCCAACCATGATCCTCAAGCACTGCCTGGCGTAAGCGGTCTCTTTCTCTCGAAGAACGGGAAGAGTGGTAAGTCATACCATCGCATTCAATCCCGATAAGGTAGCGGCCCGGCATATCAGGGTCGGCAATGGCTAAATCAATAAAGAAACCTGCAATACCGACTTGAGGGTGAACCTGGAAGCCTTCTTTTTGCAGAGCATTTGCAACCTGTTCTTCAAACACACTGTCCATTGAACGGCCACTCTGCTCTGCTACTGACAAGCGACCTGTTCTTGCATATTGCAGGAAAAGTTTAAAAGCGAATACACCTCTGCCTTTAGCTCTTTCAAGATCGATATCATCGTCATCAATAGAGGCATAGACTTCGCAACGCCTTTTAGCGCGACTGATTAGAACGTTCAAACGTCTCTCACCGCCCTCAGCTCCAAGGGGACCAAATCTCATTGCCATGTAGTTTTGTGGATTTCGGGCATATCCAACAGAAATGATAATGACGTCGCGTTCGTCACCCTGAATGTTTTCAAGGTTTTTAACAAAAAACGGTTCGCTTGGGTGCGCATAGAAAAAATTCTCGAACTCAGGGTTCAGCCTGCGAAGCAGTTCAAGCTCGTCCTGAATACGCTTTCTCTGGGTAACAGAAAAGGTAGCAACACCTAAAGATAGATGAGGGTGGCTTCTTGCATGTTCAAGAATTGCTGTTGCTACGCGTTTTGCTTCGTTTGCATTGCTTCCAGATTCGAATACGCCATCTTCAACTTTATGGAAACGTAGGCCCATACCTGCTTCTTGTGTATAGGGGCTGGGAACTATAAAAAGCTTGTTTTCATAAAACTGGCTATTCGACACAGCAATCAATGACTGGTGACGACTTCTGTAATGCCAGCGAAGCATTTTTTGAGGCAACCCTCTGGCAACAAAAAGTCCCAGTATGCTCTCAATGTCTGCGACTTGTGCTGAGTCTTCATCATCCTGCTCATCTGCGGAACCTGTCATTTTGGCGAAGAAAGAAGTTGGAGGTAACTGACGTTCGTCTCCGACAACAACTATCTGCTTACTTCGTGCAATAGCTCCTAATGCATCTACAGGTTGGATCTGACTGGCTTCATCCATTACCAGTAAATCAAACGACTGCTTACCTGGCACTAAAAACTGGGCAACTGACAGAGGACTCATCATCATAACTGGCTTTAATGCCTGAATAGCTGCTCCAGCTTTTGTCATGAGCTGTCGAATCGCCATATGACCGCGTTTGCGTGCCATCTCACCCCGCAGTACACCTACAGGCCCTACGCCAACTTTAGAGGGAATTGCTCTGTGGTGAGCTCTTACGACTTCAAAACTCGAAGCTTTAATTCTTCGCAGATCCATCTCAGCGAAGCTTGCTACTCTTCTTGAATGCAAATCACCATCAAAACGAGCCAGTTCTGGCTCATCTTCGACCATTAAAGACAGAATTGAGTCGAAATAAGTTCTGTCAAAAGTACCTAGTAAACGTTCGGAGGAAATAACTCCACTACTCAAATCGGAGATTAATGGATAAATACCAAATTTTTTCGCCAGCTCTACACGGTTTTGCCAGGCAACCCATTTTGAAAGTTGTTCAGAATTATCTATCCAAAGAGTAATCTTGTCATAGACTAAATTAAATGGTATTTCATGAACATTTTCATTTTTGAAAATTGATCCATAGGAAGATTTAAGAGAAATAATAACTGATGTGAGTTTGGCAAACTGCTCTTGAATAGACTCACTCAAACTTCTTGATTTATGAACTAAACCCTGTCTGTCATCTATTTTAGATGCTAAGATTCTTAAGTCATTATTTGATTCAATCCAGGAATGAGATTGAAGTAACAGATCCCAGTCACTGTTTTCTTTCAACCATAATGGATACATGGTTGACTGAGCTAAATTATCAAAAGTATTAATGATATTCATTTTTTGCTGGGCGCTTGATAACAAACTCAACAATTCAATACGATCAGAAACAGAGGATTCATTTTTGACGAAAACATCTTTATACGCGGAGTCCATAGTGCTTAGCACATCAGACTTTACAAGGAGTGATTCCAGTGGAATGCTTTTAACGGAGTAATAGTTATCAAAATACTCTTCTGGCGTGGCTCCCAATGAATCCCAAAGAATACGGCTTTCATCTAAAACTTCATGGGTGAGTTTTTTAAGCTGACTCACTTGATATGCTAAGGCGTCTTTGTTGGAGAGGCGACTTGCAATTATTCGGGCTTCAGAGTTGATACCACGTAAGGTACGCATCCATTCGACAAGTGATTTCAGCAATTCACTATCGCTATTCTCACCTCGCCAGTCTGAACCAAATGCAGACTGTCCAAATTCATTCAAATCAATGATGGATTTTCTCAATTTCTGTGCTTTTATCAACAGATCGAGGTACTCAACCTGCTGAGGGATCGTCAAACCTTTATCATTTATCAATGAAAGGGTAAGCTTTTTCGACTTTCGCCATTCGCTATTAAGGAATTTAAAAGCGCCAGTGTTGTTTTCAAGGCTGTTTCGTGTGCTTTCTACATCTGTTTCCCACGCCTTTTCAACAAAGATGAGATTGATTTTTTCTTTATAAATACTAAGTTGTTTAATATCTGCAACCAGACTTGCCGCTTTTTCAATACCACCTTCCCAGACAGTGGCAATGAATGCTTCTGGACTCACATTTGGAGCCTGAGTAATACTTTCACCCAACTCAATAAGACTTTCAATCTCACTTAAACTCGAGAATCCGTTTTTAGAACCCAACTCCTGCTGCAATCTTGAAGACTCTTTTAAGATTTTAGGTGTAAGTGTCTTCAGTTTATAGGCAGTAGTAAAAGCATTAATATTAATATCTACAGGTAATTTACGATAGTCTTCTGAAAGGCTGGCGACCTCGGTGTTGAATTTATCTGCATGTAATTCTTTTTCAAGCTTGCTGTAGAGCTCTTTAAATGAGAATCCAGTTTCAATTAACGTCTTTGTCTCATCTTTAGAAGTGGCCCATAATGGCGAACTTAATGATTCAGGTGATAAATTAGGCGCTGAGTTAATTAATTCAGCTATTAGAATGAATTCCTGTAACTCTTTTAATGAGCCTATATGATAGGCTTCATTGGTAAGTTTAGAAAGATTGATAGACTCTTCAATAGAATCTGAAAGTTCAGACTTCAGGTTCATTAATGAAGCAGTGAGTCTTTCAACTTCACTAGGAAGTATCTCAGTTCTATCGATACCATTCCATGGGTGCGAATCAGGAATGCCAATATCACTTATCCTCTCAATTAATTCATCGATAAGTGCATGTCTTTTGGAGAAATCGTCATTACTCCATGATTCATACTCGCTAAGCTTATAATCGTTAGGATCAAAACCTGATTTTCTGAGACGTACCAGTTGCGCCATAACCTTATATGGCGTTAAGCCAGATGGCATGTACGTTTTATGAATTCTTGCGGGGTGATTGTTTAGGATATCTCGGCTTTCTGTGAGATTATTGACTAATGTATCTGGAAATTCTCCTCGAGGTGAACCGAGTTCCCAGACTCGCTTCAGTTCTTCAAGAAATGCTCTTTTGCTGGTTTTATTGCTATGTAGCTCTAAACAAGCATCTCCAACACCCGCCTGATCAAGTCTGCGCTTAACTACTTCAAGGGCCGCCATCTTTTCAGCTACAAACAATACTTTTTTACCGTCTGCTACAGCTGAAGCTATGATGTTTGCGATTGTCTGAGATTTACCAGTTCCAGGAGGACCCTGAATAACCAAGCTTTTACCATTACGTACTTCGTGAATGGCAAGAGTTTGTGAGCTATCACTGTCCAAAATATGAAGCATTTCTCGGGGGGGAATGACTGAGTCAATTACAATGTCGTCAGAGATTAACTCTCCACCAGAGAAGCCTGTTTCTAAAAGACATTTTATTGATTCCTGATCTGTGATTTTTGAATCCGAAGGCCAGTTATCAGGATCTAAATCTGTATACATCATAAATTTAGCATAGGAAAACAGACCTAGATTGACTTCATTTTCTAATACTTCCCAGCCTTTATTCAATGAAATAGTTTGCTTGATTTTAGCAAAGTAGTCCGTTAAAGAAAACTCATCATCGATATTTAGTGAGGGTAAAGTTATTTGGTGAACGCGGTTGAGGAATGTCTCAAGCGACAGGTTGCTAATGATGTCCTCATCCCTGACTTTAATTTTAAAGCGCTCTCCTGCTTTAGCTCGCATTAATTCAACTGGCAACAATAAAATAGGGGCGTGGCGTATGTTTGTTTTGTTATTAGGATCTATCCATTTAAGCGATCCTAGAGACAGAAAAAGGATGTTTACGCCTTGCTCTTCTTCAAGGGTTTTAGAGTCATAATATAAATCTAATAACTTTTTTTGTAATGTCTTTGGCGTGAGCTTGGTCTGGAGTTTAGTATCATTATGGTTGGTTTCAGAATCATTTAAGAAAATAATATCTTCGGACTCTGAGTCTATCTCACTGTTATCATTGTTTTCATCTGTCTTTTTATCTTCTCGACCATGAAGAAAAGTGAAGGACTTGCCTTCTTCAAAAAGCATCTTGAACAGAATGTCAGACCTTTCATTAACTACTTCCAAAAATTTTGTAGTCTTTGATTTTGGTATGTTAAGTAAACGATTTCTAGCTGTCAGATCGAGTAACTCTGCTCGCGACTTTTCAAGTTTCTGGCTGAGTGACAGATTGGAGTTTTTGTAAAGTGAGCCTTCAATTTCGTCCATTACGCATAACCTTTGAATTGAGAATTTTACCTTGCTTATCAATGCATTACCACTTTATAGCTAAGTAACTAAAATTTTTCTATACATATTAGAGTGTTTTGATATGAAAATTAAGAGTTTTCTAATTAATATTGGTTAGTATTTTTTACTTCTTAAAAATCATGTGTTTAAGTAAGGCCGTATAATTTGTAGCTAAGGTTAAAGGAGTTTGACATAAGTAAGATTGATGCTTTGGTACTTTAAAGGTCAAAAAATAGGTAGCCAAGTTGTAGGTAACTTATATCCACCCAGCATAACGTTGTGAAAAAGATTTGGTTGGGCTTAGAAAATTTTATGCCTAATGTAGGTACAGGTGCATTATTAGGTAGTCTATTGGGTGCTTTAGGTGGCAATGAGGAACTTGTTTCCAAATATAACTAATGTTAATTTACGCAAGTATTTGATTTTATTGTTTATTTTTTAATAGCGACTTTCGAATATTGGTAATAGTGCTTGAAGCGAGTTATGTATGACTCCGGTTATGTTTGTTCACTACTCAGATTATGTGTCTAAAACCCGGCTGGATTCGAGTGTAACCCTCCAGCCAAGCAATACGATACTCAGATAGTATTTCGGTCAAAACGAGATTTAGTATTAATTGTATCTATGTTCATCTTGCTATGAAGTCTTAAAAATTAGACCTTGATCAAATACCCACCAGTTTGTCAAAAGATCTCTTGATATAGCCAACTATTGCTCATATTTTGAACGGAAGGGTTCCCTCTTAAACGTTCACAGGAGAATTTCTATGGCACTTAAGCCTGGTCCGAAACGTATTGCTGACTCAACAGGTCAACCTGACCAGCGTCAGCGTGATAACAAGAAAACTCCGGGAAATAACCCAAAGGTAAAGCCTAGTAAAAATTCCAAACCATAGTTACATTTTTAAGTAGTACATAATAAAAAAGCCTTTCGGGGCTTTTTTTATTTCCATAAAAAACCAATAAAAAAATCATCAATACTAATCTAAGCCAGAGTGAATGCTATAATTACCGCTTGCTGACAGTTCAACATGTCCGCCCCACCAAGCCATCATTTCTCTTCGTCGATCAAGATATTGAGAACGGTTGTAAGCTCTCCTGACCTCATTAGTATCAATGTGAGCCAGTGCTGCTTCGATTACATCAGGTTGAAACCCCTTCTCATTGAGAACAGTTGAAGCAATCGATCTCATACCATGCGCAACAAGGATGTCCTTGAACCCCATGCGTTTAAGCGCCATGTTTGCCGTCTGGCTGTTCATTGGTTCCAGCGGATTGCGGTATCCGGGAAAAACGTGTGGTCTGTGCTGGCTGATTGGCTTCATAACTTCTAGCACAGCAAGAGCTTGCTCAGATAGCGGAACAATATGCATGCGTTTCATTTTCATGCGACCGGCAGGGATGCACCATTCCTTTGTCTCGAAGTTGATCTCATCCCAGCGTGTCATCGCCGCTTCTGCCGGTCGTGTCATTGTAAGGAGCTGCCATTCGATAAGACAGCGCGTCTGTCTGCCAATACTCGCAAATGCGAGCTTCTTCATAAGCAGAGGTAGCTGTTCAGGTAAGAGGGCGGGGCGGTGTTTTACTTTTGGTTTATGGAACGTCTTACCGATTTTTGCCGCTGGGTTTGAAGTCACTAAGCCAGAGTTCAAAGCGTAATCCATAACCTCATTAATACGCTGACTCAACCTTTTAACAGTTTCGAGTCTGCCTGCCGCATGAGTTGGGCTAAGGGATCCAATGAACTGTTGGGCTGTAATGCTGGAAATAGGCATAGAGCCAATATGTGGAAACACATATTTACTCATTGAACGCCAGATATCGTTAAGAGTGTGAGTTGTTAATCCTGCTGCCTCTTTGGTTTTAAACCACTCAGCAGCAACTTTTTCAAACGTACTTTCACTCACACTCTTCTGACGAAGTTGCTCTGCCTTTTTGTGCTCTTGAGGGTCAACTTCTTTCCTAAGAAGAGCGCGGGCTGATTCACGATTTTGGCGGGCTTCGGAAAGCGAAACGGAAGGGTATGAACCAAAGCTGATCATAGCCCGTTTACGAGTGAAGGGTTTGTAATAACGAAACCGCCAGAGTTTTGAGCCTCCGGGAGTTACCTGCAGTTCCAGACCATCCCCGTCATAAAGAACCAATGCTCGTCCAGCAGCTTTGGCGTTCTTCACTTCGGTATTGTTTAAGGGCTTGGTCTGTCTTGCCATGAGCAGTCTCCATTCTGTTCCTCGGAAGGCTTAGGCATATCAAAAGGCAGTCTTAGAAACGTATGCCCATGAGTATGCCTAAATCAGGTGGATTCCACTGTATCAATCAGGATTTCACTAGACAACAGAAAAACAGCAGGTTTCAACAACCTACTGTTTAAACTGTTTTTTATGGTTCTCTCTGGACTTCACCAGACAAAACGTTGGGAGAATTTGGTCGGCACGAGAGGATTTGAACCTCCGACCCCCGACACCCCATGACGGTGCGCTACCAGGCTGCGCTACGTGCCGACGCGTGAGCTAATAGTACGCAAATTCGCTACGATTGCAAGCGGCTAACACGTTGACTGCTATGAAAATAGCCAACGTTGCCGTCTGGTTTACGCAGAGCAGGGCGCGGGAAATAATCTTTAAAACCCACGCCTCAGTTAGCGATAAAGCGTTTCTCTTCCGTCAGCACCTGCAACAGCAGCGTCAGCTGCGGCTTGTGATCTTTCAACCGCTGGCCCTGAGCATCCCAGGCGGTATAGCTGCCGTTGCTGTTCAGCTCCAGCATCAGGTTCGGCGTAGTCACCACCAGCTGGCCGTCATGCATACTGGTTATCCAGTTATGGCTGCGGCGCACGGCAAACAGATCTTCGCCCTGCGAATAATCAGAAGCTGGCGTACGCACGTGCAGCAGCCGCTGCATCAGCGTAGTCATAATATCCTGATGGCTGGTCAGCTTATCAATCTGCTGCGATGGCGTATTCGGCCAGTGGATCACCAGCGGCACCTGTAGGTTTGCACGGTTGCCCATATCGTCATCGTCGTTCAACGCCACGCCGTGCTGCGCCGTGATCACC
Organism: Erwinia plantamica; assembly: GCF_043420595.1. Taxonomy (NCBI): domain Bacteria; kingdom Pseudomonadati; phylum Pseudomonadota; class Gammaproteobacteria; order Enterobacterales; family Erwiniaceae; genus Erwinia; species Erwinia plantamica. The sequence goes on along the minus strand of NZ_JBGCUC010000003.1, from coordinate 273,789 downwards.
ACCACCGTATTATCCAGCAGGCCTTTCTCCTGTAACGTGGCGAGCACGTTCTGGATTTGCACATCCACCTCTGCCGCACTGCGCGCGTAGCGCCGTGCCGCTTCTTTCGCCACGCCAGCGTTTTTGCCGCCGGACAGAGAAAGATAGGAGAACCAGGGGGCGCTTTTCGCTTTCTGCGTCTCCAGCCAGCGTTGCCACTGCGCAACGGTTTGTGCATCGGACTGGCTTTCTGAAGTGGGCAGCGAATAGTCCGCCAGCAGCGCCTGACGATAGAGCGGCGAGGCAAAGCCGTCGCTGGCAAACAGGCCAAACTGGTAACCCTGTTTCGCCAGCGCCTCCGTCAGCGCCGAAGGCACGCGCGAAGAGAGCACGCCGTCCATATAGCCTGCCGAAATACCGTAAAAGAGGCCGAACAGACCGCTGTCGGCCTGGCTGCCCGCGCTGAAATGCTGCGTAAAACGCACGTTGTCCTGAGCGAACCGGGCCAGATGCGGCAGCTGTTTCGGCATCGTGGCCTCGTTCAGGCCATCCACGGTGACGATCAGCAGATTGCTGCGGGCGCCGCCATCGCGGAAAGTAATATCGTTCAGCGGATAGGCGACCGAAAGCGCCTCCGGATTACCCTGCTGCACCAGCCTGCGCTGATACTCCTGCGCATCCAGCAGGCCATGGCGTTCCAGAAAGCGGCGGGCCGTCATCGGATAAGAGAGCGGCAGGTTGGAACGCTGCATGGTGACAGGCCGATAGAAATTCGCATCGGCCCAGATATACATCAAATGGCTGGCAAAGAACGTGACGATAAACAGCACGGCCAGCGGCTTGCCAAAGCTGCGGCGATTCAGGCTGCGCAGCTTTTGCCAGCTCCAGGTAGCGAACAGCATCTCGACCAGGAAAATAGCCGGTACGCTGATAAACATCAGCTGCCAGTCACGCGCCATTTCGCTTTGATCGGGATTGACCACCAGCTCCCAGACGACCGGGTTGAGGTGCAGGTGGAAGCGGGCGAACACCGCGCTGTCAATAAGCAGCAGCGTCAACCCGGTGGTAGCGATGATGGCGGAAAGAAAGCGCAGCAGTCTTTGCGACATCACCACAAACGTCAGGGGAAAAACAATCAGCAGATAGGCGGCGAAAACAATAAAGCTAAAATGGCCTGTCCAGCTGGTAAACGCATAGATACGCCCGACCAGCGAGGCAGGCCAGTCGGCAACAATCAGATAGCGACTACCCAGGATAAGGGCAAAGATAATGTTAAACAGGGCGAACCAGTGCCCCCAGCCAATCATCTGGGAGACTTTATCACGGTAGCGCGGCTGACTTGTTACCATAGCGGGATCACATCAGTGTGCTTTATCTTCACGTACCGAAGCCTGAAGCGCCTCGGCAAATGAACGCGCAAGCGCGCGGCGTTGCTCCGGAGCAACGCTGGTGTTCAGCAGGTTAGTCACCATATTGCCCAGCACCATCAAAGAGAGATCGGTGGGCGCCTTGTCTTTTTCAAGCACGTTGACCATTTCGGCGAGGAGTTTTTCCACGCGGTCGTCGCTGTAACGGGATGATTGTGGCATAGCGTCAAATTTATCGAGTATTAAAAGGCGGCATCTTACCGTAAAAGCGCGATTCTTTCTGCAATTTTATCATGTGGAAAAGGTTAATGTTGTTGCCTGTTGATCCCGACCACGCTCGGTGATTGAATACGCGCTTAAGTTTAAAGGAGAGTTTACATGAGTCTGGATATCGAGCAGATTGCCCTTCATCAGATGATTAAGCGTGACGAGCAGACGCTGGAGCTGGTGCTGCGGGAGTCGCTGCTGCCGGCCACTGGCCCGGTTACGGCGATGATGGAGGAGCTGCATCGCGTCTACAGCGCCAAAAGCAAGGCTTACGGCCTGTTTAATGAAGAGAGCGAGCTGGCCGACGCGCTGCGCAACTGCCGGAAGGGCCAGGATGATTTTCTGGCCTTCAGCCGCGCGGCGACCGGACGTTTACGCGACGAACTCGCTAAGTATCCCTTTGCGGACGGCGGCGTCGTGCTGTTTGCCCACTATCGCTATCTGGCGGTGGAGTATTTGCTGGTTGCGGTGCTGAACAGCCAGAACAGCATGCGCGTTAACGAAGAGCTGGATATCAGCACCACGCACTATCTGGATATCAACCATGCGGATATCGTGGCGCGTATCGATCTGACCGAATGGGAAACCAATACGGAATCAACTCGCTACCTGACCTTCCTGCGTGGCAGAGTAGGGCGCAAGGTCGCCGACTTCTTTATGGATTTCCTTGGTGCCAGCGTGGGCCTGGATACCAAAGCGCAAAACCGTGGTCTGCTCCAGGCGGTGGACGACTACTGTGCCGAGGCGGCGCTGGATAAAAACGAGCGTCAGAACTATCGCCAGCAGGTTTACAGCTACTGTAACGAACAGCTGCAGTCGGGCGAAGAGATTGAGCTGGAAGGCCTGTCGAAAGAGCTGGCGCCGCTGGGCGAAAAAACCTTTCAGGATTTCACCCAGGAGCAGGGCTACGAGCTGGAAGAGAGCTTCCCGGCGGATCGCAGCACGCTGCGCCAGCTGACGAAGTTCGCCGGCAGCGGCGGCGGGCTGACCATTAACTTTGACGCCATGCTGCTGGGCGAGCGCATTTTCTGGGATCCGGCTACCGATACGCTGACCATCAAAGGCACGCCGCCTAATCTGCGCGACCAGCTACAGCGTCGCAGCGGCGGCAAATAAGCGCAGCGGCAGGGATGCCCGCTGCTGACAAACGCCCATAAAAAAACGCCGCATTAAGCGGCGTTTTCTTCACACAGAGATCGGTCGGCGATTAAGCGCGAACGAAGTCGATGTGGTGCAGTTTTGGCTTGAACGGGTGACGCTGTACAGCCTGCACTTTTACTTTAGTTTCTTTACCGTCAACAACCAGAGTCAGCACGTCGGTGTAGAACTCAGGCTTAACCTGCATGTTCATCACGTAGTCGTGATCCAGTTCGATAGCTACAGCTGCTTCGTTACCGCCATAGATGATGGCCGGGAATTTGTTAGCTGTACGCAGGCGGCGGCTCGCACCCTTACCCTGCTCTTTACGTTCTTCTGCATTGATAGTGAACATTGTTCAGTCTCTTTCTAAGTAATTATCCTGCTACAGGCGACCCAGCAACAGGTTGGATTGTTCAGCTTTCGCCAGCGGCAAAAGCGGGGCGCATTGTAGCAGGCAAGGCCGGTGCGGGCAACGCATTAAACACCGTGTGCCCTAACGGATCTCATTAGCGCGTCGAAAACGGCCCTGATAATCGAACACTTTTTCACGGATCTGCCAGAAATTGCGCTGTTTGCGGGCCACCACAAAATCGGGATGGCGTAGCAGCGGCTGCATCGCTACGATATCCGCCGCGTTTTCCCAGCCGAGCGGCACGCCGGGCGCTCGCTGATGCGGCCGCATAAACAGCTGCTCGAAGGCTTTGCGCTGCGCGGGCGTGCTCAGGCGGAAGCGCTCGCTCACTTCGGTTGCTTCCTCATCGAAATAGCGCGCCTTCAGCCACTCGCCTTTCTCATCGCGACCGTTTTCCAGCACCATCGCAGCGCAGCGCAGCACCAGCGCATCCTTCAGCTTTAGCGCCGCTTTCAGCATATCGTCGGGATCGACCAGCACCGCGTCGCACTGATGGCAGCGGCGGGCGGCGATATCGTTCTCGGCGTTGCAGTGCGGGCAGCTTTTAAAGCGGAAGCGGAAGTCGCACTGCTCGCGCTCGCCGTCGTCGTCTTCCATCACGCCCTGACAACGGCGGCCAAAGTGCTCAATGATGGTGCCGTCGGCGGTGGTTTTGCCCCAGAACGTATTGGCAAAGCCGCAGGCCGGGCAGAAAACCTGCACCGGTTTATTGTCGCTTTTGCCCTTGGGCGCGCCCACTTCCGGCGTAAAGATATCGTGCGGATTACCCGCGTAGTCCAGGATCAGGCAGTCGGTTTTGCCAGGGCACAGCCGCAGCCCGCGTCCGACAATCTGCTGATACAGGCTGACCGATTCCGTAGGGCGAAGGATGGCGATAAGATCGACGTGCGGCGCGTCAAAGCCGGTAGTCAAGACCGCCACGTTAACCATGTAGCGCAGCTCGCGCGCTTTAAAGGCGGTAATAAGGGCATCGCGCTCGGCGGCGGGCGTGGTGGCGCTGATCAGCGCCTTGCTGTCGGGCAGCAGGCCCAGCACCTCTTTGGCATGCTCGACCGTGGCGGCAAAAATCATCACGCCCTGGCGATCCTGCGCAAACTCAACGATCTGCTGAATAATATGCGGCGTAATGCGCTGCTGCTGCTTCAGCTCCAGGTTGAGATCCGCCTCGCTGAACAGGCCGTTTTCCCTGGCGGTCAGGCGGCTGAAATCGTACTGCACCACCGGCATATCCAGCCTTTCCGGCGGCACCAGAAAGCCGTGTTTGATCATATAGCGCAGCGGCAGCTCGTAGATGCAGTCGCGAAACAGCGCCCGCTCGTCGCCGCGCACCATGCCGTGATAGTGGAACTGATAGATCCAGCCCTTGCCCTGGCGATAGGGCGTGGCGGTCAGGCCCAGCAGGCGCAGCTGCGGATTGCGCTGGCGCAGATGGTTGAGGATCTGCTGGTACTGGCTGTCTTCGGCGTCGCCAATGCGGTGACACTCATCCACAATCAGCAGCGAAAACTCGCTGTCGAACTGCGCCAGATTGCGGGCCACCGACTGTACGCTGCCGAACACCACCTTGCTGCGGCTCTCTTTCTTTTGCAGACCGGCGGCAAAGATATCGGCCTGCAGGCCGTAAGCCTGATATTTGCTGTGGTTCTGCGCCACCAGCTCTTTGACGTGCGCCAGCACCAGCACGCGTCCGCGCGCCAGCCGCGCCAGTTCGGCGATCACCAGGCTTTTGCCCGCGCCGGTCGGCAGGACAATCACGGCGGGCTGGTGAGAGCGACGGAAGTAGCTGAGCGTGGCGTCAACGGCTTCCTGTTGGTAGGGGCGCAGGGTAAAGGACATGATTAAATCCGCGAGCAAAGCCGCATTATGCCACGAAAGTCCGCTCCGTGCGCGCGCGCCTCTGTGCCTGAGCCGCAACTCCCGATATACTTCTGCTGTTACTCTCTTCTGACGTTCCCTACAGGAACGGTGAATTCATTCATTGAAACAGGCAGTGCAGATTTAATGCGACTTGATAAATTTTTATCTCAGCAACTGGAAGTCAGCCGGGCGATTGCCGCTCGCGAGCTGCGCGCGCGTAAGGTGACGGTTGATGGGGAAGTGGTGCGCGAAGGGTCTTTTAAGCTCAGCCCGGAAAGCGAAGTGGAATATGACGGCAATCCGTTACGGCTGCAGATCGGCCCGCGCTATTTTATGCTGAACAAGCCGCAGGGCTACGTCTGCTCCACCGACGATCCGGATCACCCAACGGTGCTCTATTTTCTGGAAGAGCCCACCGCGTATAAACTGCACGCGGCAGGGCGGCTTGATATCGACACCACCGGCCTGGTGCTGATGACCGATGATGGCCAGTGGTCGCACCGCATCACCTCGCCGCGCCATCACTGTGAAAAAACCTACCTGGTGACGCTGGAAAACGCGCTGGCCGAGGATACGGCGGAGCAGTTCGCCGCAGGCGTGCAGCTGCATAACGAAAAAGACCTCACTAAGCCAGCCAGCCTGGAAGTCATCAGTGAAAATCAGGTGCGGCTGACCATCAGCGAAGGGCGCTATCACCAGGTAAAACGGATGTTCGCTGCGGTGGGTAACCACGTGGTGGCGCTGCATCGCGAGCGTATTGGCGATATCGTGCTCGATGAGGAACTGGAGCCGGGCGAGTATCGCGCCCTGACGGCGGAAGAGATCGCCAGCGTGAGACTGCCCGCAGAATTAAAATAAGGAAACAGGGATGCGTAAGGAAAAGAACTCGTCGGCGGGACTGGTCGTTATTCTTGGCCTGCTGGCTATGCTAATGCCGTTGTCGATCGACATGTATTTGCCTGCGCTTCCGCAAATCGCCCGCGAATTTGGCGTGTCGGCCGGCAGCGTGCAGATGACGCTGAACCTCTATATCCTGGGCTTTGCGCTGGGGCAGTTAATCTACGGCCCGCTGGCCGACAGCTTTGGCCGCAAGCCGGTGATAGCCGTGGGCACGCTGATTTTCGCCGTCGCGGCGGCGGCCTGCGCGCTGGCGCAAACCATCGATCAGCTGATCTTTATGCGTTTGCTGCACGGCCTGTCGGCGGCGGCGGGCAGCGTGGTGATCAGCGCCCTGATGCGCGACAGCTACTCGAAAGAGGAGTTCTCGCGCATGATGTCCTTTGTCATGCTGGTCACCACCATCGCGCCGCTGCTGGCGCCTATCCTGGGCGGTTGGATGCTGCTGCTGTGGAACTGGCACGCCATCTTCTGGGCTATCTCGCTGGCCGCCGTGGTCACCACGCTGCTGGTGGTCACGCAGATCAAAGAGACGCTGCCGCACGATAAGCGGCAAAAATTCAATATGCGCACCACGCTGCGCAACTTTCTGTCGCTGTTTCGCCACAAGCGCGTGTTCAGCTATATGATGGCCAGCGGCTTTTCCTTTGCCGGGATGTTCTCTTTCCTTAACGCCGGCCCCTTTGTCTATATCGAGCTGAACCATATTTCGCCGCAGGATTTTGGTTACTACTTTGCGCTGAACGTGGTTTTCCTGTTCCTGATGACGCTGCTGAACAGCCGCTGCGTGCGCCGCTTCGGCCCGCTGGCGATGTTCCGTCTGGGGCTGCTGATCCAGTTTACGATGGGCATCTGGCTGGTGGTGGTCAGCGCACTGAACCTCGGTTTCCTGCCGCTGGTGTTTGGCGTGGCAATGTTTATCGGCTGCGTGGCGATGGTTTCTTCTAACGCCATGGCGGTGATCCTGGAAGAGTTTCCGCATATGGCGGGCACCGCTTCCTCGCTGGCGGGCACGCTGCGCTTTGGCGTGGGCGCGCTGGTCGGCGCGCTGCTCTCCACCATGACCTTTACCAGCGCCTGGCCGATGGTTGGCTCCATTTTTATCTGCGCCGCGTTTTCCGTGCTGCTGTTTATCTACGCCACGCGCCCGCGTAAAAGCCGTCAGCGCAGCTTGCCATAACATCGACGCCCGCATCCGCGTAACAGCCTGACCCGCTTAATCCTCGCCAAAACGGGAAGCCTTGCTTCCCGGCTTTTCTGAAGCTTTGCTTCCCGGCTTTTCTGAAGCCTTGCTTCCCGGCTTTTCTGCTGATACACGCTATAATGTTGCCTTATTGTAAAAATAACTAAGCTTAAATTACTTTTGTGCAACAAAATTGATTGTTATTACGGCGCCGACGCGGTAAAAATGAGAACAAAATCACGAACTGGCGGTACTAAGCCCTCGCAGATGGGGTATGTCCACGACCAGAAACAGGCAGAAATGATGATGGCTACGGGCTGGGGAGTAGGGGTGAACAGATTACAACATTCGGTGGTGCATCGCCTGCCGCAAAGCTATCGCTGGGGAGCCGGAAAGCGGCTGGAGCCGCGTGCGCTCAGTGGTACAGAGGCGGAGGATGACCTGGTAGGCCTGAGCCTGCTCAGTCATCAGGGCGTACAGGCCTGGGATATCATGCAGATGCTGAAAGAGGCGCTGGCGGAAATTCAGCTCGACTGCGCCGTGGTCGAGTGGGAAGGCGAGCCGTGCCTGTTCGTGGCGCGTAATGATGAATGCGCCACTACCTGCCGCCTGAAAAACTTTGGCGTCGGCATTGCTGAAGCCTTTAAAAATATACCTGCCTGAGCCAGGCCTCAGGCAAGCGCAATTAGCTCCTGCGTATAGCGCGCTTTCGGCGCGGTAAAAATAGTTTCGCAATCGCCTTGCTCCACGACTTCTCCCTGGCGCAGCACCACCACCTGGTGGCACAGCGATCTGACTACGCGCAGATCGTGGCTGATAAAAATATAGGCCAGCTGACGATCCCGCTGGAGCTTTTTCAGCAGCGCCAGGATCTGTTTTTGTACGGAACGATCCAGTGAAGAGGTTGGTTCATCCAGCACGATCAGCCGCGGCTGAAGGATCAGCGCGCGCGCGATGGCGATGCGCTGCCGCTGTCCGCCGGAAAACTCCGATGGATAACGATGACGGGTTTCGGCATCCAGTCCCACTTCCTGCATTGCCTGGATCACCAGCGCCTCGCGCTGTTCCGCGCTCAGTTCAGGCTGGTGCACCTGCAAGCCTTCCGCAATGATCTGCTGCACGTTCAGCCGGGGATTGAGCGCAGAATTCGGATCCTGAAAAACCACCTGCATTTCCCGACGTACCGGCAGCATTTGCCTGCGATCCCACTGGTGCAGCGGTCTGTCGCCCAGCCAGATTTCGCCTTTGGCCTCGATTAGCCGCAGCAGCGCCAGGCCGGTGGTGCTTTTGCCCGAGCCGGATTCCCCGACCAGCCCCAGGCTTTCGCCCGGACGTAGCTCAAAACTCAGCGACTTCAGCGCCTGATGCGCACCCACTACGCGGCGCATCAGACCCTTTTTCAGGGAAAAAGCGACGCTGAGGTTGCTGACCTTCAGCAGCGGTGGCGCCGCGCTGTCAACAGGATCGGGGCTGCCTTCCGGCTCCGCATCCAGCAGCGTGCGGGTATAGGGATGTTCGGGCGCGCTGAACAGCTGGCGACTGGTATTGCGCTCCACGCCCTGGCCGTTACGCATCACCAGCACGTTGTCGGCCAGCTGCCGCACAATATTCAGGTTGTGGGTGATAAACAGCAGGCCCATATTCATCTCCTGCTTCAGCTCCTTCAGCAGAACCAGGATCTGCGCCTGCACGGTAACGTCCAGCGCGGTGGTCGGCTCATCGGCAATCAGCAGCTGAGGCCGCGTCAGCAGCGCCATCGCAATCATTACCCGCTGCCGTTCGCCGCCGGAAAGCTGATGCGGAAAATCGCCCATTCGCCTGGCGGGCTGCCGAATGCCCACGCGATCCAGACAGCTAAGGATCTCGGCCTTCGCCGCCGCCGCGCGCATGCCACGGTGCAGCGATAACACCTCATACAGCTGTTTTTCAATGCTGTGCAGCGGATTCAGCGACACCATCGGCTCCTGAAAAATCATCGCCATACGGTTGCCGCGCAGGCCGCGCAGCGTGCGCTCGTCGGCCTTCAGCACGTCCTGACCGGCGAACAGGATTTCGCCCTGCGGATAGACCACCGGCGGCGTGGGCAGCAGGCGCATCATCGACAGGGCGGTCACGCTTTTGCCCGAGCCGGATTCGCCCACCAGCGCCAGCGTCTCGCCCGCTGCGACGCTCAGCGACAAATTATCGACAACCTGACGCTCAACGCCGGCCTGGCGAAAGGCAATGCTTAAGTTTTTGACGGTCAGCAACGACATCAGTGCACCTTACTGGGATCGAAGGCGTCACGAACCGCCTCACCGATAAAGATCAACAGCGACAGCAGGATCGCCAGCGAGAAAAAGGCCGCCATGCCGAGCCAGGGCGCCTGAAGGTTATTTTTGCCCTGTAGCAGCAGCTCGCCCAGCGAAGGCGACCCCATCGGCAGCCCGAAGCCGAGGAAATCCAGCGAGGTCAGCGTGGTAATAGAGCCGCACAGAATAAAGGGCAAATAGGTCAGCGTCGCCACCATCGCATTCGGCAGCATATGGCGCAGCATAATAGTCCGGTCGCCGACGCCCAGCGCTTGCGCGGCGCGAATATAGTCAAAGTTGCGCGCGCGTAAGAATTCAGCGCGCACCACGCCGACCAGCTGCATCCAGCCAAACAGCACGTTAATGGCCAGCAGCCACCAGAAGCCGGGCTGCACCACGCTCGACAACAAAATAATCAGAAACAGCGTGGGCATCCCCGACCAGACTTCGATAAAGCGCTGGCCCCACAAATCTACCCGCCCGCCATAATAACCCTGACAGGCGCCGACGATGATGCCGACTACGCTGGACATCAGCGTCAGCATCAGGCCAAACAGCAGCGAAATACGCGTGCCGTAGAGGATCCTTGCCAGCACGTCGCCGCCGTTAGCATCGGTGCCCAGCCAGTTTTGCAGCGAGGGTGGCGAAGGGAAGGGGACGCTGGAGGCGAAATTGATGGTGCCATCGCCAAATTTGATCGGCGCCCAGATGGCCCAGCCTTCCTTATCCAGGCGGGATTTCAGCCACGGATCCTGATAGTCGGCTTTGGTCGCCAGCTGGCCGCCAAAATCGGTTTCGCTGTAGTCCACCAGCAGCGGAAAATAGAAGCGATGATCGTAGCGCACCAGCAGCGGCTTATCGTTAGCCAGCAGCTCGGAGCCAAGGCAGAGCACAAACAGAACGGCAAAAATCCACAGCGACCAGTAGCCACGACGGTTATGTCGAAAACGCTGCCAGCGTGCGTGATTAACGGGGCTTAATCGGCTCATCAGCGACCTTCAAAATCAATGCGCGGATCGACCAGCGTATAGGTGATATCGCTGAGGATATTCAGCAGCAGGCCGATCAGGGTGAAAATGTAAAGCGTGCCGAACATAACCGGATAGTCACGCTGAATGGTGGCGTCGTAGCCCAGCAGGCCCAGCCCGTTCAGAGAGAACATCACCTCAATCAGCAGCGATCCGGTAAAGAACATGCTGATAAAGGTGGCCGGGAAACCGGCGATCACCAGCAGCATGGCGTTGCGGAAAACGTGACGGTAGAGAATTTTGCTCTCGTCCAGCCCTTTGGCCCGCGCCGTGACCACGTACTGCTTGCGGATTTCATCAAGAAACGAGTTTTTGGTCAGCATAGTCAGCGTGGCGAAGCCGCCGATCACCGTCGCCAGCACCGGCAGGGTAATATGCCAGAGATAGTCCGTGATTTTGCCGTACCAGGGCAGCGAGTCGAACTGCGCCGACACCAGCCCGCGCAGCGGAAACCAGTCCAGATAGCTGCCGCCTGCAAACAGCACGATCAGCAGCGTGGCGAACAGGAACGAGGGAATGGCGTAGCCGATGATAATCAGCGAGCTGCTCCAGATATCGAAGGCGCTGCCGTTATGCACGGCTTTGCGGATGCCAAGCGGGATAGAGACCAGATAGATAATCAGCGTGCTCCACAGCCCCAGCGAGACGGAAACCGGCAGGCTCTCTTTAATCAGCTGCACAACCGAGCTGCTGCGGAACAGGCTGTCGCCAAAATCGAAGCGCACATAGTTCCACAGCATATCCAGGTAGCGCTGATACATCGGCTTGTCGAAACCGTAACGTTTGGTGATTTCCGCCACCACTTCCGGATCCAGCCCGCGCGACCCGCGATATTGGCTGTCACCGGGCTGAGCATGCAGCGCGCTGCGTCCCTGCGCCTGCGGCGTATTGCCGGCGCCCGGCATTCCGGTAGTCTGGCCGAATTCGATATTGGCCAGCGCCTGATCGACCGGGCCGCCCGGCGCAATCTGCACGATAAAAAAGTTAATCGTAATAATCGCCCACAGCGTGGGAATGATTAATAGAAGTCTGCGTAGCAAATAGGCGCCCAAACTGCTCTCCTTAACGACGCTGGGCCGGCAGCTGCGCGGCTTTATTAACGTCATACCACCAGCTGTCGAAGCCTAAAGAATAAGTCGGCCGCGTGGCGGGCATCGAAAATTTATCCCACCAGGCATAGCGATCGCTGGCACCATACCACATCGGTATCATGTAATAGTTCCACAGCAGCACCCGATCCAGCGCGCGACCCAGCGGCAGCAGCGCGGCTTCATCGCTCTGATGCTGATTTATCTTTTCAATCAGCTGGTCGATTACCGGGCTGGCGACATGCGGCCGGTTGTAGGTGGAATTTACATAGGCGCTTGACCAGTAAATTTGCAGGTTGCTGTCGGGGTAGGGGATAGCCGGGTAGGGCGAAACCAGCATATCAAAGTCGCTTTTGCGCATGCGGGCCAGATATTGCGAGCTGTCTACCTGCCGGATGACCAGGTTGATGCCCAGGCGCGCCAGATTGTGCTGAAAAGGCAGCACCCACTGATCGTTGCCGCCGCTGCGCAGCAGCAGTTCAAAGGTGAAAGGCTGGCCGCTGGCGTTGACCAGGCGCTGATTTTTCAACGTCCAGCCGGCCTGCTCCAGCAGCGCCGTGGCCTTCAGCAGATTGGCGCGATCGTACCCGCTGCCGTCGGTGTGAGGCGGCTGATAAATCTGCGAGAAAACCTCATCAGGAATTTTGCCCTTAAAGGGCGCCAGAATTTCCAGTTCTTTAGCGTCGGGATAGTCGGTAGCGGCATAGTCCGTGTTCTGAAAATAGCTGCGGGTGCGCTTATAAGCGCCGTAAAATAACGCCTTATTCATCCACTCAAAATCGAACGCCAGCGAAACTGCTTCGCGCACGCGGCGATCGGCAAACAGGGGTTTCTGTACGTTAAACGCCAGCCAGTTTGAGGAGGTAGCCACGGTATTCGGCTTTGCGTCTTTCACGATGTAATGGCTGTCGAAATTCCGGCCGCGATACTGGGTGGCCCACTTTTTGGCGGAGCCTTCGGCACGAAAGTCAAACGCGCCCGCTTTAAACGCCTCGAAAGCCACATTGTCATCCAGATAGTAGTCGTAGCGCAGCGTATCGAAATTAAAACGGCCTTTATTGACAGGCAAATTAGCGGCCCAATAATCTTTGACCCGTGACCAGGTCACGGACTGACCGACTTTATAGGCCGACACGCGATACGGCCCGCTGCCGGGTGGCGGCGCAGGTAACGGCTCGCTGAGATTATGATCCTTCCAGAAGCTCTGCGGGAAAACGGGCAGCGTAAGCAGCGAAAGCATCATATCTTTGTTGCCGACCGGCAGCTCAAAGCGCACCGTCAGCTGCGCAATGGCTTTGACCGTGACGCCTTTGTAAAACACCCGAAACTGCGGTACGCCCTGCTGCATAAATTTATTAAAGGTAAAAGCAACATCTTCTGCGGTGATGGATGAACCGTCCTGGTAACGCGCCTGGGGATTCAGCGTGACTTCCACCCAGCGATAGCTATCCGGGTAGCGAGCGAATTCGGCAATCAGCGGATAGTAGCTGCCCACTTCGTCTTCTGAGTTCACGAACAGCGTATCGTAAAGCGTATCCGTGCCCTGCGCCGGATTGCCGCGCGAGGCAAAACGGTTAAAGTTATCGTAAGTGCCGATAGCGGCAAGCGTCGCGCTACCGCCCTTGGGCGCAGCCGGATTGGCGTAGTCAAAATGCGTGAAGTTCACGGCATATTTAGGCTCGCCCAGCTGGGCAAAGGCGTAGCTCTCATGAATTTCTTCAGCCCGTGCCGTCGTCGCGGCGCAGCAGAACAGCAGCAAAGCTAACCAGCGAAAAATCATCTTATTATCCGATCCTGATAAAAAACGCAGCGCGGCCCCCAGCCTGCCAGAGCATTGCGCAATGCGCCAGCGAAGCACGTTTAAAAAGCGTAGCGCAATAACTCATCCGGCAGCCGGTTCGCTGCGGGGCTCATGCTGAAAATAATCAATCAGCTGCGTCACCGTACGCGGGCGGCTGAATAAATAGCCCTGAAAATGACAGACGCCACGGTGGCGCAGCCAGCGCGCCTGCTCACCGGTTTCTACGCCTTCAGCTACCGTCAGCAGATTGAGTTTTTTCGCCAGCGCCAGCACCGCATCCAGCACCGGCGAAGAAAACGACTCGCGGGCGATGTTTTTTACAAATCCCCGATCTATTTTCAGGTAGTCAAAACGGAATTTTTCCAGATAAATTAAGGCACTGTGTCCGGTGCCGAAATCATCCAGCGCGATACGAATATTTTGGCCGCGCAGCCAGTCGAACACCGACTGGGCGTTGCGGGTTTCTACCATAGTCCGTTCGGTAATTTCAAAAACGTAGCTGAAGTGATCCTTAGGCATCGCTTCCAGCCATGCTAAAACGTCCTGGAAAAAGGTTTTATCGCCCAGGTGAGCAGGCGAAAGGTTCAGGTTGAGATTGATGCCGGCCGGCACGGCATGTTGCAGCGTATGGCAATCGCGCGCCACCAGTTCAAACAGGTGCCGGGTTAAGGGCACAATCAAATTTTTGTTTTCGGCGTAGCGGATAAAAACGTCGGGCGGAATGGCGCCAGCTTCGGGATGCGTCCAGCGCAGTAGCGCTTCCAGACCGCAGGCCTGGCCGGTCGCCGCGGCAATAACCGGCTGGTACTCTACGTGGAATTCCCCGCGCCGAATGCCCTGCAGGATTTCCTTGCCCGGTCGGATAAAGAGCGTGAGCAGGGCATAGCAGGCAAAGCCGCCGGTCAGGCTCAGCAACAAACCGGCCAGCAGCACCAGCGTAATATCGTCACTATTCAGCCTGCCGCCATAAAGCTTTAACTGTAAAGGATAGCCGGGTAGCGTCATGGTTTTTGACGGATCGTCGGGCAACGAGCTGGTTGCCGTTACGCGCTGTTCCCAGCTGGTTAACGCCCGCTTGCCGGTCACGATAGCTATACCTGACATCTCATGCTGCCGTTCGGTATACAGCAGCCAGGGCGTCAGATTAATCTTTAGCGTGACCAGCAGGCCGTTGCCTGCCTCGCCATTCTGCAACCAGAGGTGAAGAACCGGTTTATCAGGCGTCAGCGGCGCGGCGGCAAGCTGAATATCAAGCGGCTTGCGGGTGTCCGTCGTAGGGGAAAACTGGCGCATAGCGATTTGGGTTTCTCCGGCCAGCGAAGAGCACCATGCCCGATTGTGATTAACCATCAGGATAGCCTGAATATTATCATCCAGGGCGGCGCGCTCAATCAGGTCATTTTTTATGGCGGAGCAGGCAGGGCGAGGCGACGTTTGTAGCGGCAACAGTTTCCGCTTTAGTTCATCGAGCATCGTCAGCACATAGGCCTGGGTGTTTCTGGCCATTTCATCGTGATTGTCGGCCCGGCGATGAAGCATAACGGCCAGCGCGATGATGATAAATGCCAGAAAAAGAAGTAAGCCGAGGGTCGCGCTGAAGCAGGCAATCTTGCGAGGATTGAGAAGTGGCCGCGTAAGGCTTGATGAGAGTGGCATGGGGTTTATCTCCCGAAAGTGCCGGTTAAGTCATTGCGCTGTCCTGCACAACAGACGCCGTTTCAATCCGGCAGGATATACCGGGAAAGTGCCGTTTGTCTTCTTATTATTATGATTAGCTTCGGTTTTTTAACGCATTATGTCAGTTATTTCGCTCGTGCGCGCAGGCAGGGCGCAATAAAACAAACCATCAGAACGGCCGATGTAGCCAAAAAGCTTTTGAATATAAATATTTGTGCGTCTGTTATTAATAACAAATTAGTGCCAGTTAATATTGAAGCAAGAGTGTCAGGCTCAGCGGAAAACAGGTTTCTTTGTGCTGGCCTCTCTTTGTCGTTTTCCAACGGGGCTTTAGTGAAAAAGGGGAAGAGCCAGGAAGCAGCCAGCCTTTACCCATAAAAAACCCCGCTTATAGCGGGGCTCGGAACCGTTTTGCACAGACTTCAGGGGGATCAGCTTTGCGTTCGGCTTAGTACCCGGCGGCCTTCGCGATAGCGATTTTTCCAGTAGGCGTCGTTGAGATTGGAAATCATCACGCCGCTGCTGGTAGAGGCATGCACGAAATTATCGTTGCCCAGGTAGATGCCGACATGGCGGCCGGTAGAGCCGGCGCGGAACAGCACTAAATCGCCCGGGCGCAGTTTGCCGCGCTGGATGCTTTTGCCGGTGTCTTCCTGTTCATAGGTTGAGCGGGGCAGATCCAGGCCAAACTGTTCACGAAAGGTGGTCTGCACAAAGGCAGAACAGTCAATGCCGCGTTTACTGGTACCGCCAAGACGGTAACGAACGCCCTTCCAGTCCGAATATTGATCCATCAGGCGGGATTTAATATCCACATTCTGAACCATCTGTTCGAATTCATCCTGAGACGCCTGAAGTAAAAAGCCGTTATGGCCATTAACTGCATGCGTATCAGTTTGTGCATTGCTGTTGGTATTCGTCGAGCTACAGGCTGAAAGCAGCGTGGCTAAAGCCACTGCGGGCAATACCCGCCATATATATCTCAGAATCGGTTGAGACTTGACCATTATGTTTGTGATCCCTTGAAGTCCTTAACGACAGAAGTCGCTAGCTATGCGAAACGGAACGAGATTAATTAGCGCACACGGGCAAAACAATTCCACAAAATTCAAATTGTGCGAAAGCGCACAGTTTAAAATGTAAATAATGGAAATATCTTACAGCTTTGTCCTAATCGGAAATGAGATTACCCGATTAACTGCGTGCTGGCGAGGGGTTTTAACGACTTTTTTATTGATTTTTATCATAAGAAACAGAGATGTCGTAGTCTGGCCACTTTATCGGCACAAACGCTGAAAACCTGAGGCGTGAAAGGCTAAAAGAGCGTTAAAAAATGTGTGTTAGCCACAATTCAGTTTAATCCTGCTGTACGTTTCTTAAAGGCAGAAGATTCCGCTGGGGAGCAAACATCACGGCAGCTGTAGCATAAAGTGGGATTTTGAGAGCTGCATCGCATAAAAAAGCAACGAAAGTGGCGTAAATCGCTTTTCGTTGCTTCCTGAAAACGGTAAAAAAAGCGGCTTAATTAATTAGCCGGCTTATATTTACCTGGTAAAGCACGATATAAAATATTCACCAGCCAGTCGCTGCCCGGCGTAATTAACCACCAGCTCGTCCCTACCAGCACCACGGAAAGCGAGCCTACCGCAACATCGGTAAACCAGTGCGCGCCAATCATAATGCGCGGCGTAGCGAATATCAGCACGATCCCCACGGCAATTAAAAAAGCACGAACGCCAAAGTAGCGCAGCATAAAGCTGGCAAAAATCATCAGCATCATGCCGTGATCGCCAGGAAAACTATCGGAAGAGGCATCTTTAGTTGGAATGCCGGTTAATGTCGTCACGTGATGAACGTCCGGGAAATATTTGGTCGGGCTGGGATGCGAAACCGGGATCAGATGACCAAGCTGGTTCAGCACCACCGCCGTCAGCAGCATAGCGATGCCGATAGCCAGCAGCCGCCTGCGCCCCTGGGGCGTTTCACGCCGCCAGAAACTGTAATAAAGCGCGCCCATCGCCAGCAGCGACACCGCGTCAAAAGGGCGAAAGTTGGTAATAGCAACCAGCCATAACAGCGCTTTATTGGTTGCCAGCCGCTCGTTAAACCAATAAAAAAGGTTTTTATCGAGCGTAAACCAGGCGCCGTGATTCTCCGGCAAATACCAGGAAAAAAA
Organism: Erwinia plantamica; assembly: GCF_043420595.1. Lineage (NCBI taxonomy): Bacteria > Pseudomonadati > Pseudomonadota > Gammaproteobacteria > Enterobacterales > Erwiniaceae > Erwinia > Erwinia plantamica. The sequence goes on along the minus strand of NZ_JBGCUC010000003.1, from coordinate 256,626 downwards.
GAGCGCCAGTCCCAGCGCGTTAAGCACCAGGATAGTGATCAGTTGATTAGCACGCATTTTATTAAGATTAAGTTAAGAAGAAGTGACGGCGTACATTATACAACAGCAGTTAAACGAAGTTTCAACAAAGATGCCTGGAGGCTGTTCCAGTCGGCTTCTTCTTCATGAATAATTTCGATCCGGCTGTCTGGCGGCGCAGCCTGACGCGTTTCGATATTAAGATCCTCGCCCTGACGATTCACGCTCAGCAGGCCTTCCTGAATGCGCACCACGCCTTTTACCCGGCTAACCGGAGCGAGCCGCGCCCACTCCAACAGGCCAACCGTATCGAACACGGTTTCTGCATCAAACACCCAGCCGCAGGAATAGTAGCCCTGGCCCTGATTCAGCGAACGCCGCCAGCGCGTATTCTGCACGGGCGCCAGCGCCGCCAGTCGCGAAGCGGGCCTGGCATGATGGTGTGCCGCCTGCGGCAGCGGCTGCTGATTCAACCGTGGACGCGTCAGCAGTTCGCCAGCGATCTGGCCGAAACGCGCGGGAATAATGGGGCGCTGTAAAGCGTCCTGCGCGCGCCAGTCTTGCAGCGCTGCCAGCGTGGCCTCATCCCAGCGATCCTCTTTATTGGCCACGATAATATCGGCGGCGGCGAGCTGATCGCGGAAGTTTTCATTAGTCGTAATGCGGGCATCGCCTAGCTGACGTGGATCGAGCAGGCAGAGCGTGGCATCCAGCGTCAGCCAGGGCTGATAAACCTCCGCAGACAGCAGGTCGAGGATCTGTTTAGGGTGACCAAGGCCGGTCGGCTCAATCAGCAGACGGTCGGGCCTGGTTTGCTTCAGCAGCATATTCAGGCCCACCTGCATCGGCAGGCCGTTAACGCAGCACATGCAGCCGCCGGGGATCTCTTTTAGCACCGCGCCGCTTTCCGCCAGCAGCGCGCCGTCTATACCTACCTCGCCGAACTCATTAACCAGCACCGCCCACTTTTCTCCCTGTGGTTTCTGCGCCAGCAGATGCAGCAGCGTAGTGGTTTTGCCGCTGCCCAGAAAACCGGTAATCAGGTTTACGCGAGTCATTATTTTCTCCTTGAGTTGTGGCCGGTTGTGCTTATCGGCTTTCGGAAAGCGTATTGCCGACTATGTTAATTAAGAGACGCTAATAAATGAGGTAAGTATGAGCAAACTTAACTTTTCGCTGGCCCTTTTTTTGATGGTTCCGGCAGGTAGCGCGCTGGCGACGGTAGCCGCAGGCACCGGCGTTATCACTTTTTCCGGAGCGATCACGGAGCCGGGTTGCGCTGTGCAACAGGAACAGAATCAAATCAGCGCTACCTGTTATCGCGACGGCCAGCTAAAAGTATCGCCGATCTCGCTACAGGCCAACGGTACGCTGCCATCCGGCATCGCCCGTATCGACGTTGAATGGCTGGACCAGGCGCGACGACAGGGCATACTGACCGTTAGCTATCGCTAGTAGTGTAATAATATAACAATAACGGCGAGGCGTGGCGCGCTCGCCGTTTTATTAGTCTGCGCGGCCTATGAGAACTGGCGCGCTTGCCGTTATTGTTATTCTGCGTGGCCCATAAGGGCAGGCGCGAATACCTTTTTATGAGTCTGCGCGGCCCATATAGCGGCGTTCGGCAATATGGATGCGGATGCGCTCGCCGCTGCTGAGGTATTCCGGCACCTGGATCACCAGGCCGGTGCTCATGGTGGCAGGCTTGGTACGCGCGCTGGCGGAAGCGCCTTTAATGCCTGGCGTGGTTTCGATAATTTCCATATCCAGCGTTTGCGGCAGCTCAAGCGCCAGAATTTGCCCGTCCATCGTCAGCACCTGAATGCCCGGAATGCCGCCTTCCGGGATAAACAGCAGCTCTTCTTCGATCTGATCTTTTTTGAAGACGTAAGGCGTGTAGTCCTCGTCATCCATAAAGACGTATTCGTCACCGTCTACGTAAGAGAAGGTAACCTGACGACGGCTCAGCGAGATCGCTTCCAGGATGTCGTCACCCTTGAAGCGCTCCTCGACTTTCATGCCGGTGCGAATATCGGTAAAACGCATTTTATAAAGGGTAGAAGCCCCGCGCGCGCTGGGGCTTTGGACATCAATATCTTTGACTAACAGCAGCTTACCGTTATGGCTGACGGCCATGCCTTTTTTGATTTCGTTTGCTCTTGGCATTGTGTTATCTCGATGAAAGGGGCAATGAAAATGTTCGCGACAAATTACTCTTGCTGACGGCTTCAGGCAAGTGCTGAACGAGGAGGAAAAGCGGGGATGGCGGCCATAGTATTCCCACTGCGCGCCTGCTATTGTCGCGTCTCTTAAAGGGGATAACCAATGCAATGTCGAGCTTCCTGCGGCGCCTGCTGTACCGCGCCGTCTATTTCCACACCGATCCCCGGAATGCCCGACGGCAAACCGGCCAACACGCCCTGCGTTCAGCTGGATGAACAGCAGCGCTGCAAAATCTTTACCTCGCCGCTGCGGCCGTCGGTCTGCGGCAGCCTGAAACCCGATGCTGAAATGTGCCGTAACAGTCGGGAAGAGGCGATGGTCTGGCTACTGGATCTGGAAAAACAGACCGCCTGGTGTTAATTGCCTGTTGGCTAAAAGTAAGGCATCAGCCATCCATCAGCCGATGAGACCTTTTTCCCAAAAAGAAAAGTCGAAGTGTGCGTCGCTTCAAAAATCTGCTATGCCGTTGGCAGTAAAACTTGCCATAAACGCAGGAACGGGGCCAAAATCATTGAAACGTTTCAGCGTCGTCTGCACAGGCAGTTAGCGGCCTGAAAGCTTATTTTTCCGTCCGCCAGCTGAAACGATTCAATGAAGCAGTGAGGAGAACTATGTTCCAGCTTGAACTGAATGCAATCCATCCCGGCGCCAGGGCCGGAGATAAAGAAGAGGCCATCCGACAGGTGGCAGCCGCTTTAACCTCAGCCGGCAACGTGGGTGAAGGATATGTTAACGGTATGCTGGCCCGCGAGCAGCAAACCTCGACCTATCTGGGTAACGGCATCGCTATTCCCCATGGCACGACCGACACGCGCGATCTGGTGTTGAAAACCGGCGTGCAGGTTTATCAGTTTCCGCAGGGCATCGCCTGGGGCGAAGACCAGACCGCCTATGTGGTGATCGGCATCGCCGCTAAATCGGACGAGCATCTGGCGCTGCTGCGTCAGCTGACGCACGTGCTGAGCGATGACAGCGTGGCGGAACAGCTGAAAACCACGGATTCCGCAGAAACACTGCGCGGTTTGCTGATGGGGGAAAAGCAGGGAACGGAATTTAAATTCGACACCTCGCTGATCACAGTTGACGTGGCGGCCACCGATCTGATGACGCTCCAGGCGCTGAACGCCGGTCGCCTACAGCAGGCCGGCGCGGTTGATGCCAGCTTTGTCAGCCGCGTTATCGCTTCGCGTCCGCTGAATTTAGGGCAGGGCGTCTGGCTGAGCGACAGCACCGAAGGCAACCTGGGCAGCGCCGTCGCCGTAAGCCGCAGTGCGACACCCTTTGAAGTAGACGGCGAAAAAGCCGCGCTGCTGGTGACGGTTGCCGTAACCGACGAGCAGCCGCTGAACGTGCTGAACTATCTAAGCGATCTGCTGATTAAGCAAAAAGCGGATCGCCTGCTGAGCGCCGATGCCGCAGGGATCCTGGCGCTGCTGACCAGCGAAGTCTCCGAACAGGCCGATACGCTGACGGAAGAGTTTACTATCCGCAACGAGCACGGCCTGCATGCCCGTCCGGGCACGGCGCTGGTCAGCGTCATTAAAAAATTCAACTGCGACGTCACGGTGACCAACCTTGACGGCAGCGGCAAGCCGGCTAACGGCCGCAGCCTGATGAAAGTAGTGGCGCTGGGCGTGAAAAAAGGTCACCGCCTGCGCTTCACCGCCAGCGGCGAAGATGCCCGCGCGGCGCTGGATGCGATCGGCGAGGCTATCAGCGCTGGTTTAGGCGAGGGGGCGGCATGAGCAGACGCGTAGCAACCATCACGCTGAATCCCGCTTACGATCTGGTGGGCTATACGCCGGAAATCGAGCGCGGCGAAGTCAACCTGGTGAAAACCACCGGCCTGCACGCCGCCGGGAAAGGCATCAACGTTGCCAAAGTGCTGAAAGATTTGGGCATCGATGTCACCGTTGGCGGCTTCCTGGGCAAAGAGAATCAGGATGGCTTTCAGCATTTGTTCAGCGATCTGGGCATTGCTAACCGTTTTCAGGTGGTCGAAGGCCGGACCCGCATCAACGTTAAGCTGACTGAAAAAGATGGCGAGGTCACCGATCTTAACTTTTCCGGTTTTGACGTCACCCCGCAGGACTGGGAGCGCTTCACCACGGATTCTCTGACGTGGCTGGGCCAGTTCGATATGGTCTGCGTCAGCGGCAGTCTGCCCGCAGGCGTCAATCCCGATGCCTTTACGGAGTGGATGATCGCGCTGCGCACGCACTGCCCGTGCATTATTTTCGACAGCAGCCGCGAAGCGCTGGTGGCGGGCCTGAAAGCCGCGCCCTGGCTGGTTAAGCCAAACCGTCGCGAGCTGGAAATCTGGGCCGGGCGCAAGCTGCCGACCCTGCAGGATGTGATTGAGGCGGCGCATGCGCTGCGTGAACAGGGGATCGCGCACGTAGTGATTTCGCTGGGCGCAGAAGGCGCGCTGTGGGTTAACGCTTCAGGCGAATGGATCGCCAAACCGCCGGCCTGTGAGGTGGTGAGTACCGTGGGGGCCGGGGATTCAATGGTGGGCGGGCTGATTTACGGCCTGCTGATGCGCGAATCCAGCGAGCATACCCTACGCCTGGCTACCGCCGTAGCAGCCCTGGCCGTAAGCCAGAGCAACGTGGGCGTAAGCGATCGTACCCAGTTGGCCGCGATGATGGCGCGCGTCGACCTGAAACCTTTTAACTGACAGCAGGAGAGGCATAATGAAAACGCTGCTGATACTTGATCCTTCGCTGGGACTGGCTACCGGTCATCTGGCAAAAAATATCACCAGAGCGAGCGCGGCCGCAAAAGGACTGACGCTAACGGAAAATCTGGCCGAAGCGGACCAGGTGATCCTGGTGGGCGACACGCTGCCCGCCAACATCGACCTGACGGGTAAAACCGTTTATCAGACCACGGCGGAGCAGCTGCTGCGCCAGCCGGAAGCAGAGCTGGCCCGCGCGCAAACCGAGGCGAAAGCCTGGCAGGCGCCTGCCGCCGTAGCTAAACCTGCCGCGGTGAACACGGCCGACGCGGTTGCCAGCGGGCCAAAACGCATCGTCGCCATTACCGCCTGTCCAACCGGCGTGGCGCACACCTTTATGGCGGCCGAAGCCATTGACGCCGAAGCGAAAAAACGCGGCTGGTGGGTGAAAGTCGAAACGCGCGGCTCCGTAGGCGCGGGCAATGCCATTACGCCGGAAGAAGTGGCGCAGGCTGACCTGGTTATCGTGGCGGCGGATATTGAAGTCGATCTGGCTAAGTTTGCCGGTAAGCCGATGTATCGCACCTCGACCGGCCTGGCGCTGAAGAAAACCGCACAGGAGTTTGATAAGGCGCTGGCGCAGGCCAAACCTTATCAGCCGCAGGGCGGCGGCCAGCCAGCGGCGCAGGGCGAGAAAAAAGAGGGCGCAGGCGCCTATCGTCATCTGCTGACCGGCGTTTCCTATATGCTGCCGATGGTGGTGGCAGGCGGCCTGAGCATCGCGCTCTCTTTCGCCTTCGGCATTACCGCGTTTAAAGAGCAGGGCACGCTGGCGGCGGCGCTGATGGAAATCGGCGGCGGCAGCGCCTTCAAACTGATGGTGCCGGTGCTGGCGGGCTTTATCGCCTTCTCAATTGCCGATCGTCCTGGTCTGACGCCTGGCCTGATTGGCGGCTGGCTGGCCAGCACCATCAACGCCGGTTTCCTTGGCGGCATTATTGCCGGTTTTATTGCCGGTTACGCCGCGAAGTTTATCAGCGCTAAGCTTAAGCTTCCGCAGAGTATGGAGGCGTTAAAACCGATCCTGATTATTCCGCTGGTCGCCAGTCTGATCACCGGCCTGCTGATGATTTATGTGGTTGGCGGCCCGGTTGCCCAGATTATGGCGGGGCTGACCCACTGGCTGAGCAATATGGGCACGGGTAACGCGGTTCTGCTGGGTGCGGTACTGGGCGGCATGATGTGTACCGATATGGGCGGCCCGGTGAACAAAGTGGCCTATGCGTTTGGCGTCGGCCTGCTCAGTTCGCAAACCTATGCGCCGATGGCGGCCATTATGGCGGGCGGCATGGTGCCTCCGTTGGCGATGGGCGTCGCTACGCTGGTGGCGCGCCGGAAATTCAACAAAGGCCAGCAGGAAGGCGGCAAAGCGGCGCTGGTGCTGGGCCTGTGCTTTATTTCCGAAGGCGCTATTCCGTTTGCGGCGCGTGACCCGATGCGCGTTCTGCCATGCTGTATCGTTGGCGGCGCGCTGACCGGCGCTATCTCTATGTGGGTAGGCGCGAAGCTGATGGCGCCGCACGGCGGGCTGTTTGTGCTGCTGATCCCTGGCGCTATTACGCCGGTGCTGGGCTATCTGATAGCGATTATCGTCGGCACGCTGGTTGCCGGACTCTCTTACGCGGTGCTGAAGCGCCCGGAAGCGGAAATGGCTAAAGCCTGATCCAGGCGGGCATAATAAAAAAGCGCGGGCGACCGCGCTTTTTTTTCGTCTATAGATCAGACCTGCTGCGACTTGAGCCAGGCGATTTCATCTTTCCAGATATCAGGATTGACGGTTTCCAGGATCAGCGGAATACCGTCGAAGCGAGCATCCTTCATCAGCCAGCTGAACACCGTATTGCCGATATTACCTTCGCCCAGGCTGTGATGACGGTCAACGCGGCTGGCAAACGCGCTTTTGGCATCGTTAAGATGCATCCCGCGCAGATACTCAAAGCCCACCACGCGACCAAACTCCTCAAAGGTTTTCACGCAATCTTCTTCAGTACGCAGATCGTAACCGCCCGCAAAGGCGTGGCAGGTGTCAATACAGACGCCGATGCGCGACTTATCCTCTACGCCGTCGATAATGGCTGCCAGGTGCTCAAAGCGGAAGCCCAGATTGCTGCCCTGACCGGCGGTATTTTCAATCACGGCGGTGACGCCCTGGGTTTTATCCAGCGCGACGTTAACCGATTCGGCGATGCGCTTCAGGCAGGCGTCCTCGTCAATCTGCTGCAAATGGCTGCCGGGATGGAAGTTCAACAGCGTCAGGCCCAGCTGCTCGCAGCGCTGTAGTTCGTCGATAAAGGCGAGGCGGGACTTCTCCAGCGCCTCTTCCTGTGGATGGCCCAGGTTAATTAAAAAGCTGTCGTGCGGCAGGATCTGGGCGGCGCTGTAGTGATATTTTTCGCAGGCGTTGCGGAAAGCGGCAATCACCTCTTTGCTCAGCGGGGCCGCGCGCCACTGACGCTGATTTTTAGTGAAAAGCGCAAAGGCCGTCGCCTCGATTTCATGGGCGCGAAGCACCGCCTGATCCACGCCGCCGGATGCGCTGACGTGGGCGCCGATATATTTCATGCCTGCTCTCCTGTTGGTTTTACTGTAAAGCGGGCCATGATAACCGGAAACGGCGCGGATTTATGCCAGCAAATGCTGGATAGCCAGGTTTATCGCGCCGCCGCCCAGCAGCAGCCAGACGAATAACAGCAGGCCCAGCAGTAAAGGCCTTAGTCCCGCCTTTTTCAACAGGCTGAACTGCGTGGTTAATCCCAGCGCCGCCATCGCCACGGCCAGTAAAAAATTGTCCAGCTCGTTCAGGCCGCTAACCAGCGACGGCGGCAGCAGATGCAGCGAGTTAAACAGCGCCACGCCGATAAAACCCAGCGCGAACCAGGGAAAGCTTACTTCGCCGCCGCCGCTGTCGTCGGCACGCACGAAACGGCTGAGCAGCAGCAGGAAGGGCGCCAGCATCATCACGCGCAGCATTTTAGTAATGACCGCCGCGTTCTCCGTTTCCGCGCTCACGGCGTGCCCGGCCGCCACTACCTGTGCCACTTCATGCAGCGTAGAGCCGGTAAAGATCCCCCATTGCGTCGGCGTCAGGCCCGGCAGCAGAGCGGCCAGCTCATGCCATAGCAGTGGATAAAGAAAGATGCCGAGCGTGCCGAACAGCACCACGGTAGCCACCGCTACCGCCACTTTTTGCGGCTCCGCTTTAATTACCGGCTCCGTCGCCATAATCGCCGCCGCGCCGCAAATGCTGCTGCCCGCGCCAATCAGCCAGGCGGTATCGCGATCCAGATGCAACACGCGACGGCCCAGCCAGCAGGCCAGCAGAAAAGTGGAGGTCAGCAGCAGCAGATCGGTCAGCACGCCGCTTAAGCCGATATCGGCAAGTTGCTGAAAGGTCAGCCGAAAACCGTACAGCATGATGCCAAGCCGCAGCAGCTGCTGTTTGGCAAAGTGTACGCCTGTGCCGCAGCGCGCAGCCAGGCGGCCATAAACCGTATTGCCTGCTACGATCCCCAACAGCATCGCCAGCGTTAAGGTGCCCAGCCCGGCCGTTTTCAGCACGGGCAGGTTGCCAGCCTGAAGGGCAGCAGCGGCCAGCAGCATTGCCAGCCCGAGGCCTGCGCCATAGCGCAGCGGACGAGAAGAAGGAAATGCCAGTTCAGCCATATCAGCCTCCTTAGTAGACAGACGCAGCATGGCGCAGGCTGGCTTAAAAGAAAAATTGATTATATATTTATAATTAACCAGAATAAGTGATATGAGAGGGCGGGGATGTTCAGGCGATTAACAAGATGGGTAAGCGTAATCAGAAAAGATGGCGTCACGCTGTGGTATGCCTGCCGCGATCCGCGTACGCCACTGTGGCAAAAGGGCATGGCCGTGCTGCTGGCGGTTTATGCGCTAAGCCCCGTTGATTTTATTCCCGACGTTATTCCCTTTGTTGGGCTACTGGACGACGCTATTATCGTGCCGTCGGGCATGATGCTGCTGCTGCGCCTGCTGCCGGCGGAGGTCAGGGCCGCCAGCCAACAGCGAACCGCCCGGCAGGCCCACAGGAAAAAGAAGCTTGGCGGCTGGCTGGCGATAGTGCTGCTGGTATGGCTGGCGATGATTATCTGGCTGGTGAAGACATGGAGTCAGTAAGGAAGAACAATGCATATCACATTAAGGCAGCTTGAGGTCTTTGCTGAGGTGCTGAAAAGCGGCTCGACAACTCAGGCCTCGCAGGTGCTGTCGCTGTCGCAGTCGGCGGTCAGCGCGGCGCTGGCGGATCTGGAAAATCAGCTGGGCGTTCAGCTGTTCGACAGGGTCGGAAAACGGCTGGTGGTTAACGAGCACGGCCGCCTGCTTTATCCACGGGCGGTGGCGCTGCTGGAGCAAACCACTGAAATCGAACAGCTGTTTCGCGAAGATAACGGCGCGCTGCGGGTTTACGCCAGCAGCACCATTGGTAACTATCTGTTGCCGGGCATGATTGCCGGCTGGCGGCGCGACTTTCCCGAGCTGCCGCTGGAGCTGAGCGTGGGCAACAGCCAGGATGTGATTAACGCCGTGGCTGATTTTCGCGTCGATGTGGGTTTTATCGAAGGGCCGTGCCACGTCAGCGAGCTGGTTGGCGAACCCTGGCTGGAAGATGAGCTGGTGGTTTTTGCCGCCGCCGACGCGGCTATTCTGCGTCAGCCGGTGACGCTGGAAAGCCTGGCGGCCGCGTCGTGGATCCTGCGCGAACACGGCTCCGGCACGCGCGAAATCGTCGATTATCTGCTGCTTTCGCATCTGCCGCAGTTTAGCCTGGCGCTGGAGCTGGGCAACTCAGAGGCAATCAAGCATGCCGTGCGCCACGGAATGGGCATCAGCTGTCTGTCGCGGCGGGTTATTGCGGAACAGCTGGCGGCAGGCACGTTAAAAGAAGTGCCGATCCCGCTGCCCAAACTCAAACGCACGCTGTACCGTATTCATCATCGGCAGAAGCATCTCTCGAAGGCGCTGCTGCGTTTTCTAAGCTACTGCGCGGAATAAAGCGGAGCAGTCAGAAAAACGGGGCTTAATCAGGCGCTAATAATTCGCCGCAGATCATGAAGCTATCTTATAACGTCGCGGAATGACTTCTTCTGACGAAGGAGTTTGTTACAATCGCGCCTCATTTTAGCCAGAGCACAGCATTTACCAATGGATCATGACACAAAAACAACACAACAGCCTGAATTACAGCGCAAACTAAAGGCGCGTCATTTGACGATGATCGCCATCGGCGGTTCCATAGGCACCGGCCTGTTTGTCGCTTCCGGCGCGACTATCTCCCAGGCTGGCCCCGGCGGCGCGCTGCTTTCCTATGCCCTGATCGGCCTGATGGTCTATTTCCTGATGACCAGCCTCGGCGAACTGGCCGCCTTTATGCCGGTATCCGGCTCCTTTTCTACCTACGGCTCCAACTTCGTTGAAGAAGGCTTCGGCTTTGCGCTGGGCTGGAACTACTGGTACAACTGGGCCGTGACCGTGGCGATTGAACTGGTTGCCGCGCAGCTGGTGATGACCTACTGGTTCCCCGATACGCCCGGCTGGATCTGGAGCGTACTCTTTCTGAGCGTTATCTTCCTGCTCAACTACATCTCGGTAAAGGGCTTTGGTGAGGCAGAATACTGGTTCTCCCTGATCAAAGTGGTCACGGTAGTGATTTTTATCGTAGTGGGCGTGATGATGATCCTCGGCATTCTGCGCGGCGACCAGCCGGTCGCGGGCTGGGGTAACTGGCAGATCGGCGATGCGCCTTTCTCCGGCGGCTTTTCCGCCATGATCGGCGTGGCGATGATTGCCGGCTTCTCCTTCCAGGGAACGGAACTGATTGGTATCGCCGCAGGCGAATCGGAAGATCCGGCCAAAAATATTCCGCGCTCGGTTCGTCAGGTCTTCTGGCGCATCCTGCTGTTTTATATCCTGGCGATCCTGGTGATCAGCCTGATTATCCCTTACACCGACCCAAGCCTGCTGCGTAACGATGTGAAAGACATCAGCGTCAGCCCGTTCACGCTGGTGTTTAAACATGCCGGGCTGCTTTCAGCGGCGGCGATCATGAATGCCGTGATCCTCACCGCTATTCTGTCAGCGGGCAACTCCGGCATGTATGCGTCGACCCGTATGCTGTTTACGCTGGCGCGCGAAGGCAAAGCGCCGCGTATGTTTGGCAAGCTGTCAAAAGGCGGCGTGCCGCGCAATGCGCTGTATGCCACCACCGTGGTTGCCGCGCTCTGTTTCCTGACCTCAATGTTCGGCAACCAGACGGTCTATCTCTGGCTGCTGAATACTTCCGGCATGACCGGTTTTATCGCCTGGCTGGGGATAGCCATCAGCCATTACCGTTTCCGTCGCGGCTTTGTCTCGCAGGGCTACGATATCAACGATCTGCCGTACCGCTCTAAGTTCTTCCCGCTGGGGCCGATCTTCGCTTTCGTGCTCTGCCTGATCATCACCCTGGGGCAAAACTACCAGGCGTTCCTGGCGGATCGCATCGACTGGTACGGCGCGGCGGCAACCTATATCGGCATCCCGCTGTTCCTGATTATCTGGTTCGGCTACAAGCTGACGAAGCGCACGCGCTTTGTGAAATACAGCGAAATGCAGTTCCCCAAATTTAAATAAGGGTGAAGGCGCGGTTTCCGCGCCTTTTTCTTTGACATACTCTGTTACATATAGGATTGATAACTATTATCATTTCCTTTATTGTTAGCGCCGTACGTTTTCCGCTTTGCTAATTTTCAGGGTTTGCAGCCGGCCTGGTGCGAACTCCATGACAGGTAGAAACCATGAGCGTGACCCACAACACCGACCGCTACGCCAGCGTCCAACAGCACGAAGGCGCGATGGATCGTTATCATCATCTGCTGCGCCGCCGCCTGTTTTTTATGGGCGTGCTGGTGTTGGCTATCCTCGCTTCGCTGCTGTTCGACTTTACTTTAGGCCCGTCGGGCCTGTCGCTGGAAACGCTGTGGCAAACGCTGCTGTCGCCGCAGAGCGTGGATGCCGGTTCGCGCGTTATCGTCTGGGATATTCGTTTACCTTACGCGCTGATGGCAGTGGTGGTCGGGCTGGCGCTGGGGCTGGCCGGGGCGGAAATGCAGACTATCCTGAATAACCCGCTGGCCAGTCCGTTTACGCTGGGCGTCTCTTCCGCCGCCGCCTTTGGCGCCGCGCTGGCTATCGTGCTGGGCATCGGTTTGCCCGGTATCCCGGATCAGTGGTTTATCTCAGCTAACGCCTTTATTTTTGCGCTGCTGGCCGCGCTGATGCTGGACGGCGTTACCCGCTGGACGCGCGTGGCGACTTCCGGCGTGGTGCTGTTCGGCATCGCGCTGGTGTTTACCTTTAACGCGCTGGTATCCATGATGCAGTTTATCGCCAGCGAAGATACGTTGCAGGGCCTGGTGTTCTGGACGATGGGCAGCCTGGCGCGCGCCTCCTGGGAGAAACTGGGCGTGCTGACGCTGGCGCTGCTGCTGGTTCTGCCGTTCTCCATGATGAGCGCCTGGAAGCTCACCGCGCTGCGCCTGGGCGAAGATCGCGCCGTCAGTTTTGGTATTGACGTGCGCCGCCTGCGGCTGGGCACGCTGCTGCGCATCAGCGTGCTTTCCGCGCTGGCGGTGGCTTTTGTCGGCCCAATCGGGTTTATCGGCCTGGTGGCGCCGCATATCGCTCGCCTGATCTTTGGCGAGGATCACCGTTTTTACCTGCCAGCCAGCGCGCTGACCGGCGCGCTGGTGCTGTCAATGGCGTCGGTGGTGTCGAAAAACCTGGTGCCCGGCGTGATTATCCCGGTCGGCATCGTCACTTCTCTGGTCGGCGTGCCGTTCTTCCTGAGCATTATTCTGCGTCATCGGGGGAGCGTCTGATGGACGGTTTAGCTATTAAAGGCTTTCACGCCGGTTATCCTAAACGCAAGATTATCAGCAACCTGAACGTGCCGCTGCTGCCGCGAGGCAAAATCACCGTGCTGCTGGGGCCGAACGGCTGCGGAAAATCCACGCTGCTGCGCTCGATTGCCGGACTGAATCAGGCGCAGGGCGAGCTGTGGCTGAACGGCACGGAGCTGCTGAGCCAGCCGTTTGCCCGCCGGGCGGAAAAAGTGGTGTACCTGCCGCAGTCGCTGCCCGCTGGCGTGCATCTGCACGTGCTTGAATCCATTATTGTCGCCCAGCGCGCTTCCGGCGCACGCGGTAGCGCGACGAGCGAGGCGGAAGTGATGGCGCTGCTGGAAAGGCTGGGCATCGCGCATCTGGCGCTGAGCTACCTCGATCAGCTTTCCGGCGGCCAGAAGCAGCTGGTTGGCCTGGCGCAGTCGCTGATCCGTCGCCCGGAGCTGCTGCTGCTGGACGAGCCGCTAAGCGCGCTGGATCTTAACTATCAGTTCCACGTCATGGATTTAGTGCGCCGGGAAACCAGCAAGCGGAATATCGTTACCGTAGTCGTGGTGCACGATATCAATATCGCTCTGCGTCACGGTCAGCACGTGCTGATGCTGCAAAACGGCGGCCTGATTGCTGACGGTCTGCCGGAAGAGGTGATTACACCGGAAAGCCTGGCGAAGGTATACGGCGTGCGGGGCCGTATTGAGCGCTGCTCGCAGGGGACGCCGCAGGTGCTGATTGATGGCCTGGTCAGCGAGCCGGTTTCCTGAATGGACGAGTCGGTTTCTTGCCGGCTCTCTTGTGCATTGCTTCCCTCTCTGTCTGGCGCATCATTGTTAATTCCCTGACGCTCAGATTTTTACCCTGCGTTTGTGCTCAGATAGCGAAAACATCGGGGCCTTTTACCGCCAGCGTGTTCAGTATGCGCAGAACCGGGCCGCTTGGGGTAATCTCGCCACGCTCCCATTTGGAAACGCTGTCTACCGTCATGCCCAACGTATAGGCCAGCGTGGCCTGGGTCAGTCCCCAGCGGGCGCGAACGGCTTTGATTTCGCTGGCGGACATGGTGCGGACTGCGGCAATACGTTGACGAAACTCACGCAGGCTGACGCGGGCAGCGATTTCCTGCACATCGTTATTGCTCATTAGCCCCAGCGCCTGTAGCTCTTTAGCATCGTCAAGCATCTCATGTAACTCGGCCGGTTTCGTTTTCATTGTTTTACCTCTCTGAACGTCCCGCTTGCTTTCAGTCGATCCAGCATGTTTTTATCCGCTTTAAAATAGGCTCTGGCGAGCTTCTTATAAATCTCCAGCTCATCCTCGCCAATCTCTTTTGCCGCTTTTTTCGAACCGTCTTTCAGCCAGCCATCATAAAAAAACAGATTGCTATCTTTTTTAAAAAATACCACTGTGCGGGCGCCGCCGCGTTTGCCTGCATTCAAAGCAATCCGCTTTTTTTTAACGCCCCCGCCCAAATCTGCCTCATAGTTGCCGCACTCAACCTCCCTTGCGGCCAGACAAAGGTCGGCATCTGCAATGCCAGCTTTTGCAAACATCTTGTCCAGGCGCTTATGGATATAAATCGCCATTTCCCTGGCCTCCGCTCCATATAGTAACCATTATTATAATAACCATTACGGCTTCACTACAAGTGGTTATGGCCATGCCGACAGGAGGATGTATTGCTATTGCAGGGCGGATCCTGAGGGGAGCGCAAGAAAAAAAAGGCCGGGAAGATCCCGGCCCTGAAGGGTTACGCCAGCAAATAGCGGGCATGGAAGCGCAGATGATCTTCCACGAAGCTGGCGATAAAGTAGTAGCTGTGATCGTAACCGGGCTGAATGCGCACGGTCAGCGGATAGTTTTTCTCGCTGGCCACCGCTTCCAGCCGTTCCGGGCGCAGCTGATCGGCGAGGAACTGATCGCTGTCGCCCTGATCCAGCAGCATCGGCAGCGGATGCGTCGCCTGCTGCATCAGCAGACAGCTGTCCCAGGCTTCCCACAGCGCGCGATCCTCGCCCAGATAGGCCGTAAAGGCTTTTTCGCCCCACGGCACCTGCGTTGGATTAACGATCGGCGCAAAGGCGGAGGCCGAAACATAGCGCTGCGGATTACGCAGCGCCAGCATCAGCGCGCCGTGACCGCCCATAGAATGACCCATAATCGCCTGCTTATCGCTGACGTTAAAGTTGCCGGCAATCAGCACGGGCAGCTCTTCCGTCAGGTAGTCGTACATCCGAAAATGCGCATCCCACGGCGCCTGGGTCGCGTTCAGATAGAATCCGGCACCCTGGCCCAGATCGTAGGCTTCGTCATTGGGCACCACTTCGCCGCGCGGGCTGGTATCCGGCATCACCAGCACCAGACCCAGCTCTGCCGCCGCGCGCTGCGCGCCCGCTTTGGTCGAGAAATTCTCGTCGCTACAGGTCAGCCCGGCCAGAAACCAGAGCACCGGCGGGGCGGTATCGCCTTTCGGACCCGGCAAAAAAATGCTGAAGGTCATAGAGCAGTTCAGCGTGGCCGACTGGTGGCGATAGCGCTGCTGCCAGCCGCCAAACATGCGGTGTTCTTCCAGTAACTCCAGGGTGGATACCATCCTTGTCTCCTTATTTAGAAAAATGCACCACGGAACGGATAGATTTCCCTTCGTGCATCAGATCGAACGCGTCGTTGATCTCTTCCAGCGGCATATTGTGGGTGATGAAATCATTCAGCTGGAATTCACCATCCAGGTAGCGCTGGACGATCCCCGGCAGCTCCGAGCGGCCTTTCACGCCGCCAAACGCGGAGCCGCGCCAGACGCGTCCGGTCACCAGCTGGAACGGGCGGGTAGAAATCTCTTCGCCTGCACCAGCCACGCCGATAATCACGGACTCGCCCCAGCCTTTGTGGCAGCACTCCAGCGCGGAACGCATCACGTTAACGTTGCCGATGCACTCAAAGGAGAAATCGACGCCGCCATCGGTCATTTCAACAATTACATCCTGAATGGGCTTATCGTAATCTTTTGGATTAACCAGGTCGGTGGCGCCCAGCTTTCTGGCGAGATCGAACTTGCTGGTATTGAGATCGATACCGATAATCCGGCCCGCTTTCGCCATCTTCGCGCCGATAATCGCCGAAAGGCCGATGCCGCCCAGACCGAAGATCGCCACGGTATCGCCTTCTTTTACCTTGGCCGTGTTCATCACCGCGCCCATACCGGTGGTGACGCCGCAGCCCAGCAGGCAAACTTCTTCCAGCGGCGCTTCTTTACTGATTTTCGCCAGTGAAATTTCCGGGATAACGGTGTACTCAGAGAAGGTCGAGGTGCCCATATAGTGGAAAATCGGCTTGCCGTCCTTAAAGAAACGGGTGGTGCCGTCCGGCATTAGCCCTTTGCCCTGGGTGGCGCGGATAGCCTGGCACAGGTTGGTTTTGCCGGAGAGGCAGAACTTACATTTGCCGCATTCCGGCGTGTACAGCGGAATGACGTGATCGCCGACCGCCACGCTGGTAACGCCTTCGCCAACCGCTTCGACAATACCGCCGCCTTCGTGGCCCAGAATAGCCGGGAACACGCCCTCAGGATCTTTTCCTGAAAGGGTATAGGCATCGGTGTGGCAGACGCCGGTCGCGACGATGCGTACCAGCACTTCGCCTTTCTGCGGCGGCATCAGGTCGACTTCTTCAATCGACAGCGGCTCGCCGGCGGCCCAGGCAACAGCGGCGCGAGTTTTAATCATCTGCATATCAGTTTATTCCTTGTAGAGGTTGCCATTTGGCAGGGATCTGGCGAGCGGCCTGACGCCGCTCAAACCATTTAATTATGGCTGAATTTCATCGTCCGGGGATTGCTCTATAATCAGGTACTTCAGCGCCTTGACGTTGGGGGTAAACGCATCCCGACGCCACACCAGGTAAGTCGTGGTCTCGCTGATATCCGCAGGCAGCGCATGTTTTTGCACCTGGCCCGGCGCGGCGATCCTTTCCAGCACCGATTCCGGCAGTATCGCCAGCCCGGCGCCGCTGGCTACGCAGGCCAGCATGGCGTGATAGGACTGGATCTCCATAAACGGGCCGGGTGAAATCCCCGCCTGACGAAACCAGTTTTCTAAACGAAGACGGTAAGAGCAGCCGGGACGGAAGGCGAACAGCGTATCGCCTGCGGCATCTTCAGGGCGCTGAATGGGCGCATGGTGCAGGTTGCTGATCAGCACCATGCGCTCGCTAAAGGTTTTGCAGCTGTTCAGCTCGTCGGCCACGACCGGGCCTTCGGCCAGCGCGGCGGCCAGCGTGCCTTTCCGCACCTGCTCAATGATTTCACCCGAGGTGCCGGTGACCAGCGACAGCGTGACCTCAGGATAGCGCTGATGGTAGGTTGACAATAAAGAGGGCAGGTGGACAGCGGCGGTGCTCTCCATCGATCCCAGCGCAAATATGCCGCCAGGCTCGCCGTTGTGCGTCATTGCCAGCGCTTCCTCGCTGAGCGCCAGGATCCGCTGCGCATAGCACAAAAAATTATGGCCCATCGGCGACAGCCGCAGGCGCTGCTTTTCGCGGATAAAAAGATCGATGCCCGTTTCCTGCTCCAGCTGGCGCAGCCTGGTCGTCAGGTTGGACGGCACGCGATGCAGCTGTTCGGCGGCGCGCGCCAGCGAACCGGTCTCCGCTACCGCGCAGAACATTTTAAGCTGGGTCAGATCCATTTATTCTCTTTTCGTAAACAAGTTGGTTTGTATTATTCACTTTTTGTAAGTCTATCCATGATGCAGACTGACTGCAACACTTTCATCAAGCCGGATAAAGCCGGAAGGGAGAACAAATGGCAATACGGGTAGCGCTAAGCGCTTTTATTGCGCTGATTGTCGCGATGGGCATTGGGCGGTTTACCTTTACGCCGCAGGTGCCGCTGATGATTACGGAGCATCAGCTGACGCTGACCAGCGCGGCGGTAGTCGCGGCCTTCAACTACCTGGGCTACCTCTGCGGCTCCTGGAACGCGATGCGGACGACCACTCACGTGGAGGCCAGGCTTAAAGCAGGCATCGGCGGCGCGGTGATCCTGACGCTGCTTTCCGCCTGCGTGTCCGACGCCTGGCTGCACGGCGTGGTGCGCTTTGCGATCGGCTGGGCCAGCGGCTGGGCGATGGTGCTGGTAGCGGCATGGAGCAACGAGCAGCTGCATAAATATGGCCGTCCCGGCTTAAGCGCCGCCGTCTTCGCCGGGCCGGGCATGGGCATCTTTCTGAGCGGGCTGCTGGCCGTGTTTCTTCACGCACGCCAGGTCAGCGCCGCGCAGGCCTGGTGCGCCTATGGCGTGCTGGCGCTGGTGCTGGCTTCTCTTATTTTTCGTTTCCTGCCGCGTAAAGGCGAGCTGCACCGGCCCGAAACCACGCCGGAACCGCTGGTGCTGACCAGCGGGCTGAAAAAGCTGGTCTGGAGCTACAGCCTGGCCGGCTTTGGCTACATCATTCCCGCCACGTTTCTGTCGCAGATGGCGGCGGCCCGTTTTCCTGCCAGCGTTTTTGCGCAGTTTGTCTGGCCCATTTTTGGCGGCACGGCGGTGTTAGGCGTCGGGCTGGGCATTGTTATGCGGCATATTGGTTCATCCAATACGCGGCTGGCGTTTAACCTGTGGGCGCAGGCGCTGGGCGTGCTGTGCGCCGCCGTGGTGCCGGGTTTGAGCGGGCTGGTGGTCGGTTCAATACTGATGGGCATTGGCTTTCTTAACCTGGTGTCGCTTTCGCTGCAATATGCCCGCGAGATGGCGCCGCGCCATAGCCGGTATATGGCAGGCCTGCTGACCACCGGTTACGCTATCGGCCAGCTGGCCGGGCCGCTGGTTTCCGCACTTTCCACCACTTTTACCCATCGCCTTGAGCCAGCGCTTTACGTCGCGGGCGCGGGACTGCTGGTGGCCGGGCTGCTGGTCTGGCGGCGCGATCCCGGTGCTGCATGAAACAGTTTCAGGGTGGTTTAGCTTGATTCGCTGGATTAACGACGCGTTGTGTACCAAAATACGCCCTCTGAAATTGTACCGGTCCCGTCGGGACCGGCGTTACACCTGCTGGAGAATAGATCGCCATGGCTACGTTAAGTCAGGAAGCCACACTTGTTCACGAAGCGCTGCTTGCGCGTGGACTGGAAACACCCCTACGCTCGCCTGCGCGTGATATGGATGACGAAACCCGCAGGCGGCTGATCGCCGGGCACATGACCGAAGTCATGCAGCTGCTTAATCTTGATTTAGAAGATGACAGCCTGATGGAAACGCCGCACCGCATCGCTAAGATGTATGTGAATGAGGTGTTCTCCGGCCTGGACTACGCCAACTTCCCGAAAATCACCCTGATTGAAAACAAAATGAAGGTGGACGAAATGGTGACGGTGCGGGATATCACGCTGACCAGCACCTGCGAGCACCACTTTGTGATCATCGACGGCAAAGCGACGGTAGCCTATATCCCGAAAGATAAAGTGATTGGCCTGTCGAAGATTAACCGCATCGTGCAGTTTTTCTCTTCCCGTCCACAGGTACAGGAAAGGCTGACCCAGCAGATCCTGGTTGCGCTGCAAACGCTGCTTGGCACCAATAACGTCGCGGTTTCCATCGACGCGGTGCACTACTGTGTAAAAGCGCGCGGCATTCGTGATGCGACCAGCGCCACCACCACCACTTCACTGGGCGGCCTGTTCAAATCCAGCCAGAACACCCGTCAGGAGTTTCTGCGCGCCGTTCGCCACAGCTAAGCTACGGCGCGCCGTCGTAGTCGTTACCCTTCACCACAGTCAGGGCCTGCCGATGCCTCGTATTCAGACGCTGGATTTTATTCGGGGCATCGCCATTCTGGGGATCCTGCTGCTCAACATTAACGCCTTCGGTCTGCCGGGCGCCGCCTATCTGAACCCGGCGTGGCAGGGCAGCGTTACGCCGGGCGATGCCTGGACGTGGGCGCTGATCGATTTCTTTGCCCAGCTGAAATTCCTCGCGCTGTTTGCGCTGCTGTTTGGCGGCGGCTTGCAGCTGCTGCTTTCGCGCGGCAAACGCTGGCTACAGGCGCGCCTGAGCTGGCTGGTGCTGCTCGGTTTTCTGCACTGTCTGCTGTTCTGGGAAGGGGATATCCTGCTGGATTACGGGCTGATTGGGCTGGTAGCCTGGCGGATGATCCGCGACGTCTCCTCGACGCGGCAGCTGTTTAATACCGGCGTGATGCTTTATATCGTGGGCTGCGGCGTGCTGCTGGTGTTCGGCCTGCTGTCGGGCCATCAGCCTAACAATTCCTGGCTGGCGGGGGCGGCGGATATTCAGTATGAAACCTTCTGGAAAACCCACGGCGGTTGGGAAGCGGTGCGCAACCGTCTCGATCTGCTCTCGTCAGGCCTGCTGTCGCTGGCGGCGCAGTACGGCTGGCAGCTGGCCGGCCTGATGCTGATTGGCGGCGCCTTGATGCGCAGCGGCTGGCTACAGGGGCGCTGGAGCCTGGCCCACTACCGGCGCACTGCGCTGATCCTGCTGCTGCTGGCGGCCATCATCGAAATACCGGGCATTTATCTGCAGTGGGCTTGCGGCTGGGCATTTTATCCGTCAGCGTTCTATTTACAGCTGCCGCGCGAGCTGAGCGCGCCGCTTCAGGCTATCGGCTATGCCGCGCTTTGCTTTGGTTTCTGGCCTACGCTGGCCCGTTTTACCCTCACGCGCGCCATCAGCAGCGTAGGGCGGATGGCGCTGAGCAACTATTTACTGCAAACGCTGCTTTGCACCACGCTTTTTAACCATTTCGGCTGGTTCAACCGGCTCGATCGGCCGCAGCTGCTGGCGGTAGTGCTGCTGGTCTGGCTGGTAAATCTCCTCTTTTCGCTGTGCTGGCTGCGCTATTTCCGCCAGGGGCCGGTCGAATGGTGCTGGCGTCAGCTCACCCGTCTGAGCAGCCGCGACGTAATGTTACAAAAATGATAAGCGTCACAAATGTGACGGAAAGGGATGTAACCGTTTTCATCAGTGTGACCTGATTCACGCAGTCTTGCCTTGCCCTTTGTCAGAATAGCCCCCGCAAACAACGCATCCGGGAGGGCTATGCAAACCTTATCTTCCACAGGCAGTCAGCCATGATCACCATTCGCGATGTAGCCCGTGAGGCTGGCGTGTCGGTGGCGACGGTTTCACGCGTGCTTAACCACAGCGCGGCGGTCACACAGGAAACGCGGGAAAAAGTGCTGGGCATCGTCGGCCAGCTGGGCTACCGACCCAACGCCAACGCGCAGGCGCTGGCTTCCCAGGTCAGCGATACCATCGGCGTGGTGGTGATGGACGTCTCCGATCCCTTCTTCGGCGCGCTGGTCAAAGCGGTGGATACCGTCGCGCAGCGTATGCAAAAACACGTACTTATC
Source organism: Erwinia plantamica (assembly GCF_043420595.1). Lineage (NCBI taxonomy): Bacteria > Pseudomonadati > Pseudomonadota > Gammaproteobacteria > Enterobacterales > Erwiniaceae > Erwinia > Erwinia plantamica. The sequence continues at coordinate 235,380 of NZ_JBGCUC010000003.1, read as the reverse complement.
AACAACTCCTATCATCAGGCGGACAAAGAGCGGCACGCTATCGAGGTGCTGATCCGTCAGCGTTGCGGCGCGCTGATCGTTCATGCCAAAGCCCTGGCAGACGACGAGCTGGCCTCGCTGATGGATCAGGTGCCCGGCATGGTGCTGATCAACCGCGTAGTGCCGGGCTACGCGCACCGCTGCGTCTGCCTGGACAACGTCAGCGGCGCGCTGATGGCGATGCGCATGTTGCAACAGCAGGGCCACCGGCGCATCGGTTATCTGGGGTCGAGCCATACTATCGAAGATACAGACCAGCGACGCGCGGGCTGGCGGCAGGCGCTGGCCGAGCAGGCTACCCAGCCTGCCGAAAGCTGGATCGCCAGCGCCGAGCCGGATATGCAGGGCGGAGAGGCGGCGATGGTGGAGCTGCTGGGGCGTAATCTCCACCTCAGCGCCGTGTTCGCCTATAACGACAGCATGGCCGCCGGGGCGCTGACCGCGCTGAAAGATAACGGCATTGCGGTGCCGCAGCAGCTGTCGGTGATTGGCTTCGACGATATCCCCATTTCCCGCTATACCGACCCGCAGCTGACGACCGTCCGCTATCCTATTGTTTCCATGGCTAAACTGGCTACCGAACTGGCGTTGAAAGGCGCGGCGGGCCTGCTGGACGAGTCGGCCGGTCACTGCTTTATGCCAACGCTGGTGCGCCGTCATTCCGTCGCGCCCTGCCAAAGTGTGGCGGCGATCACTATACGCAACGATACCGCCATGTAACCGTTTTCAATCCGTGAGTAAGTTCACAGTTAATTAACATCTGCTTCACTAAGATGGCCGTGCCTGGCCGGGACAGAATAACAACACGGTCCGGCTGCACACGCATACCGACCCTACAAAGAACCGGAGAGAACAATGAAGAAGGCATTCACCCTCACAGCCCTGGTTGCCAGCATGATGTTTGGCGCAACGGCGCAGGCGGCCGATACCCGCATTGGCGTAACCATTTATAAATATGATGACAACTTTATGTCCGTGGTGCGCAAGGATATCGAGAAGGAAGCGAAAAACAGCAGCGGCATTCAGCTGCTGATGAACGATTCGCAGAACAGCCAGTCAACGCAAAACGATCAGATTGACGTGATGGTGGCGAAAGGCGTGAAGGCGCTGGCGATTAACCTTGTCGATCCGGCGGCGGCGGCGGTGGTTATCAGTAAAGCCAAAGCCAACGATATTCCGATTGTTTTCTTCAACAAAGAGCCTTCTGCTAAAGCGCTGGCCAGCTACGACAAGGCTTACTATGTCGGTACCGATTCTAAAGAGTCCGGCGTCAAGCAGGGCGAGCTGATTGAGAAACACTGGAAAGCCAATGCCAACTGGGATCTGAACAAAGACGGCGTGGTGCAGTTTGTGCTGCTGAAAGGCGAGCCGGGCCACCCGGATGCCGAAGCGCGTACCAAATACGTGATCGAAACCCTGAATAAAGACGGCCTGAAAACGCAGCAGCTGCATCTGGATACCGCCATGTGGGATACCGCTCAGGCAAAAGACAAGATGGACGCGTGGCTCTCCGGCCCGAACGGCAACAAAATCGAAGTGGTGATCGCCAATAACGATGCGATGGCGATGGGCGCGGTAGAAGCGCTGAAGGCGCATAACAAAACGTCCGTACCGGTCTTCGGCGTGGATGCGTTGCCGGAAGCGATGGCGATGGTGAAATCCGGCGCGATGGAAGGCACCGTGCTGAACGATGCGGAAAACCAGGCCAGAGCCACTTTTGAAATGGCGAAAAACCTGGCGGCGGGCAAACCGGCGACCGAAGGCACCAACTACAAGCTGGAAGGTAAAGTGGTGCGCGTGGCCTATGTGCCGGTTGATAAAGAGAACCTCGCTCAGTTCAGTAAATAAGTCTTTCCGGGCGCACTCGCGTCCGTTACCGGGCCCGTCGCAGAACGGGCCCGATCGTAAAACGATCCGCCAGGTAGAATTATGAGCAGCGATCAGGGGCAGTATCTGCTGGAAATGACTAACGTCAGCAAGTCCTTTCCGGGCGTAAAGGCGTTAGATAACGTTAATTTAAAAATTCGTCCCCATTCGGTTCACGCGCTGATGGGGGAAAACGGCGCGGGCAAATCGACTTTATTAAAATGCCTGTTTGGTATTTATAGCAAAGACACGGGAAGCATTCTTTTTCAGGGCAAAGAGATCGACTTTAAAAGTTCCAAAGAGGCGCTGGAAAACGGCGTATCTATGGTGCATCAGGAATTAAACCTGGTTTTACAGCGCACGGTCATGGATAACATGTGGCTGGGCCGCTATCCGCGAAAAGGCTTTTTCGTCGACCAGGATAAAATGTATCGCGATACCAAAGCCATTTTTGAAGAGCTGGATATTGATATCGATCCGCGCGACAAAGTGATTAACCTTTCCGTTTCGCAGATGCAGATGATAGAGATAGCTAAAGCGTTCTCTTATGATGCCAAAATTGTCATTATGGACGAGCCGACCTCTTCATTAACGGAAAAAGAAGTGAACCACCTGTTCACTATTATCCGTAAATTAAAAGATCGCGGCTGCGGCATAGTTTATATCTCCCACAAGATGGAAGAGATTTTCCAGCTGTGCGACGAAATTACTATTTTGCGCGACGGCCAGTGGATCGCTACCCAGCCGCTGGAAGGGCTGGATATGGATAAGATCATCGCCATGATGGTAGGGCGCTCGCTGAACCAGCGCTTCCCGGATAAGTCCAACGTGCCGGGCGAAACTATCCTGGAGGTGCGTAACCTTACCTCACTGCGTCAGCCGTCTATTCGCGATATTTCGTTCGATCTGCGCAAGGGCGAAATCCTTGGCGTGGCCGGGCTGGTGGGGGCTAAACGTACCGATATCGTGGAAACGCTGTTCGGCATCCGCGAAAAGTCCGGCGGCACCATTAAGCTGCACGGCAAAAAAATCAACAATAACTCGGCTAACGAAGCGATTAATCACGGCTTTGCGCTGGTGACGGAGGAGCGTCGCGCCACGGGGATTTATGCGTTTCTGGATATCGGTTTTAACTCGCTGATTTCAAATATTCGCAAATATAAAAACTCGATTGGCCTGCTGGATAATAACCGGATGAAAAGCGATACCCAATGGGTTATCGATGCCATGCGGGTAAAAACACCGGGACACGCGACCTCTATCGGCTCGCTTTCGGGCGGCAACCAGCAGAAAGTCATTATTGGCCGCTGGCTGTTAACCCAGCCGGAAATATTAATGCTGGACGAACCGACGCGCGGCATTGACGTCGGCGCAAAGTTTGAAATTTATCAGCTGATTTCCGATCTGGCGAAAAAAGAGAAGGGCATCATTATTATCTCTTCCGAAATGCCGGAGCTGCTGGGCATTACCGACAGGATCCTGGTCATGAGCAACGGCATGGTTGCAGGCATTGTCGAAACCAAAACTACCACGCAAAACGAAATATTACGTTTAGCATCCAAGCACCTTTAATGAGGTAAGGGCTGTCCATGAATGCTGTGAATAAGAAGAATGCGCTCACCTGGCTGAAAGAGGGTGGCATCTATGTTGTGTTGCTGGTTCTGCTGGCGATTATTATTTTCCAGGATCCGACATTTTTAAGCCTGATGAACCTGAGTAATATTCTGACCCAGTCCTCCGTGCGCATTATTATTGCGCTTGGCGTGGCCGGGCTGATTGTGACGCAGGGCACCGACCTTTCCGCCGGTCGTCAGGTTGGTCTGGCCGCGGTAGTGGCGGCGACGCTGCTCCAGGCGATGGATAACGCCAACAAGGTGTTTCCACATATGGATACCGTGCCGATCCCGCTGGTTATCCTGATTGTCTGCGTTGTCGGCGGCCTGATTGGCCTGATCAACGGCGTGATCATCGCCTATCTGAAGGTGACGCCTTTTATCACCACGCTGGGCACGATGATTATCGTTTACGGCATTAACTCGCTTTATTACGACTATGTAGGCGCTTCGCCGATCGCCGGGTTCGATGAGAAATTCTCGACCTTTGCGCAGGGCTTTATTCGCCTGGGCGACTTCAAGCTCTCCTACATTACGTTCTATGCGGCTATTGCTATCTTCTTTGTCTGGATTTTGTGGAACAAGACCCGCTTTGGCAAAAACATCTTTGCTATCGGCGGCAACCCGGAAGCGGCAAAAGTGTCGGGCGTGAACGTTAACTTCAACCTGATCCTGATTTATGCGCTTTCCGGCGTGTTCTACGCCTTCGGCGGGATGCTGGAAGCGGGACGTATCGGCTCGGCAACCAATAACCTGGGCTTTATGTACGAGCTGGATGCGATTGCGGCCTGCGTAGTAGGCGGCGTCTCCTTCGCCGGCGGCGTGGGCACCGTGGCCGGTGTGGTAACGGGCGTGCTGATTTTCACCGTTATCAACTACGGCCTGACCTATATCGGCGTTAACCCTTACTGGCAGTACATTATCAAAGGCGGCATCATTATTTTCGCCGTGGCGCTCGACTCCCTGAAATACGCCCGCAAGAAATAGTGTGCTTCTATAGAGAAAGGCCAGCCCGGCCTTTCTCTTTTTCCTGTCAGAACTGCACGCCTTTGGTCAGCCCGCCGTCCACCAGGAGATTAGTGCCGGTGGTGAAACTGGCCGCCTCGCTGGCAAGAAACACCGTGGCTTTCGCTACTTCCTGCGGCGTCGCCATTCTTCCCAGCGGATTCGCCGCCAGGCATTTGGCAAAGGTTTCCGGCTGGTTGCGTTCAATATCGCCCCACACGCCTTCACTGAAATAAACGTTGCCCGGCGAAACGGTATTCACGCGAATGCCGTCTGCCGCGTGGCGTTCCGATAAGGTTTTGCCGTAATGGATCAGCGCCGCTTTCATGATGCCGTACGGCTCGGCAAACATATCGACCTCGCGTCCCGCCACGCTGGAGATCAGCACTATGGATGCCGCAGAGGATTTTTTCAGGTAAGGAAGGGCGGCCTGCACCATCGTTACGGTGCCCATCAGGTCGGTGTCGAACGCTTTACGCCACACGTCCGGATCGCTGCCTGCCGCCAGCGCACTGACGTTAGGCACGATAATATCCAGCCCGCCAAGGCGGTTTGCCGCTTCCTGAATCCATGTTTGCATCTGCTCTGGGGAGGTGACATCGACCGCCGTGCCGTTTGCGCGTGAACCCAGCGCCTGTTGCGCTTCCTGCACGCCTTCAGGGCTGCGCGCGCAAAACTCCACTCGTGCGCCTTCGGCAAGAAAGCATTCCACAATTGCTCGTCCAATGCCGCGCGAGCCGCCGCTGACCAGTACGCGACGATCCTTCAAGTTCAGATCCATTTGTCTCTCCTGTTAACGTTTAGTGATCTATTCGGCAGACAGACTGACAGAAGAAGCGGGCAGGTTCATAACAATCAGTGCGTTAACGGCGGCATGTCACGCTGGCGGACGGGCATCCGCCTTCATTTTTTGTTCCAGCTCCAGCAGCTGTTCAGGCGTGACCGCCGGATAGCTCTGCGCATCTTCCGGGACTTCGTGCCGCGCCGGGATCGGCACCAGCGGCCCCAAAAAGCGCGGTTCGCGCTTCATCAGATACAGATCGGCCAGCGCGCCCAGGCGAGCCGCCACTTCCCTGGTGCGGATATTCAGCATGTTTTTCGGCGAGGGCACCGCGTAACACTGCGCCTGAATGCCCATATGCAGCGCAATAAACAGCGCGCGCTCGCAGTGGAAACGCTGGGTGATGATGATGAAGTCGTTGGTGTCGAAGACCTTGCGCGTGCGCACGATAGAATCCAGCGTACGGAAGCCGGCGTAATCCAGCACGATATCGGCAGGCGCCACGCCGGCGGCAATCAGATCCCGCCGCATGGTCATCGGCTCGTTGTAGCTTTGCTGCGCATTATCGCCGCTCAGCAGCAGATAGTTAACCTTGCCGCTGTTATAAGCGTTGAGCGCGCCCTGCATCCGATAAAGGTAATACTGATTGATGACGCCGGTACGATAATACTTCGCCGTGCCTAATACGACGCCGACCTGACGATGGGGCAGCGATTTGAGATTATCGTAGACGTAAGGCGCGGTTTTGACGCTTATCCAGCGATCCAGGCCGAGCGCGGTTATTACCATCAGGGTAACGATGATAATCAGGCCGTAGATCAAGCGTTTTATCATGCCGTACGGTACTCAGACTGAAGCCGAAAAGGTGGCTCAAGGCTACTGTACCCGACGAGGTGAAGCAAGCGGTAGCGCACCGGCTGGCGGCTTTTTGCACAAAATCGTCAAACGCTGTGGAAAGGGGATAAAAACCGGGCGCACGGCGCGCCCGGTCAGCGGTATTAAATAGAAGTACGGCGATAGTTACGGTACTGCGGCAGCCAGAAATTGGCGGCAATCGCTTTGGACAGCACATCTTCCGAGGTGACCACCGCCACGCCGGCCAGCTGCGCCGCTTTGCCTACGGCCATCGCAATTATTTTCGACACGCCCTGAATATCTTTCACTTCCGGCAGCACCGGGCCAGCGCCGTCGTTGACCAGCGGCGAACAGTCGGCCAGCGCGCGGCTGGCGGCCATCAGCATACTGTCGGTCACGCGGGTGGCGCCCGAAGCGATCACGCCCAGGCCGATGCCGGGGAAGATATAGGAGTTGTTGCACTGCGCGATCGGGAACGTTTGCTCTTTCCAGGTGACCGGCGCGAACGGGCTGCCGGTCGCGACCAGCGCGGCACCGTCGGTCCACGCCATAATATCCTGCGGCGTTGCTTCCACGCGGGAGGTCGGGTTGGAGAGCGGCATGACGATTGGGCGCGCGCAGTGCTTGTGCATCTCGCGGATAATCTCTTCGCTGAACAGGCCGGGCTGGCCGGAAACGCCGATCAGAATATCCGGGCGCGCGTTACGCACCACGTCCAGCAGCGACAGGGAATCGGAACTGGAATCCCAGTCGGCCAGATCCTCGCTCTTCTGCACCAGCTTGCTCTGGAAGCTGAGCAGGTTTGGCTGCTTGTCGGTGAGCAGGCCGAAGCGATCCACCATAAAGACGCGCGCGCGGGCTTCTTCGTCGCTCAGACCTTCTGATTTCATCTGCGCGATAATCTGCTCGGCGATGCCGCAGCCGGCAGACCCAGCGCCCAGGAACACGACTTTCTGCTCGCTCATTTTGCTGCCTGCTGCGCGGCTGGCGGCGATCAGCGTGCCCAGCGTGACGGCGGCGGTGCCCTGGATATCGTCATTAAAGCAGCAGACTTCATCGCGATAGCGCTCCAGCAGCGGCATGGCGTTTTTCTGCGCGAAATCCTCAAACTGCAGCAGCACGTTTGGCCAGCGGCTTTTTACCGCCTGGATAAATTCATTAACGAAGTTATCGTACTCTTCGCCGGTGATACGCGGATGACGCCAGCCCATATAGAGCGGATCGTTCAGCAGCTGCTGGTTGTTGGTGCCGACGTCCAGCACCACCGGCAGCGTATAGGCCGGGCTGATGCCGCCGCAGGCGGTATACAGCGACAGCTTGCCGATAGGAATGCCCATGCCGCCGATGCCCTGATCGCCCAGGCCAAGAATACGCTCGCCGTCGGTGACTACGATGACCTTCACGTTCTGCTTGGTGGCGTTTTGCAGCATATCTTCAATGCTGGCGCGGTTCGGATAGGAGATAAACAGCCCGCGCGCGCGACGATAGATTTCAGAAAAGTGTTCACAGGCCGCGCCGACGGTCGGGGTATAGATAATCGGCATCATCTCTTCAAGATGATTATCCAGCAGGCGGTAGAACAGCGTTTCGTTGGTGTCCTGAATGTTGCGCAGATAAACGTGCTTGTCGTTGGCGTTTTTGAAATCCTGAAACTGACGCCAGGCGCGCTGGGCCTGCTCTTCAATGGTTTCCACCGTCTCGGGCAGCAGACCGTTCAGGTTAAAGTCATTGCGTTCTTCTATAGAGAAGGCGCTGCCCTTATTCAACAGCGGAAATTCCAGCAGGATAGGGCCAGCGTAGGGAATGTAGAGAGGGCGTTTACTTTCGTAGTCGAGTTCCATGTAATCAATGCTCACTGGGATCGGTAGTGGCCCAATCCTAAAATAATTCATCCGAAAGTACAGCATTTGTTAACAGCTTATAACAAATGCGGGCACTTTTTTGGCAATAAAAAGCCAGCCGGCAGCGGGGCTTGCGGGCTGGCGAAGCGGATCAGCGCAGCGGCACGGTTTGCAACGTCGCGCAGCCCAGCGCCTGAAGCGTCGCGGCGGTTGCCTGCCGCTGGATAAGGCGGGCATCGGGCGCTTCCGCCAGCACGGCGCGCTGAATTTGCAGCACGTCGTAGCCTGCAAGGTTCAGCAGGATCAGCGCGGCCTGCAGCGGCGGCAGGCTTGGGTTAAAGGCGGCGTTTTCCGCATAGCTGCCGGCAAAAATCGCGCCGTCGGCCATTTGCAGCGCCACGCCGCTTAACGCCTGCGAGTAAGGCGCATGGCTGCGGTTAGCCGCCTCAAGCGCGGCCCTGACCAGCGCGTCGCCGGTAATGGTCAGGCCGTGATCGACCTCGTCCAGCAGCAGCGTCTCAATCGCTAAATCGCGCGGGCCGAAAGCATCTGGCAGGTAATCGCCCAGCGTCGCCGGTTCGCGTCCCGGCAGATGAATGCGCAGCGCGGTGCCGCTGTTCAGCTCGTTCATAAACTGGCGGCAGTGGCCGCAGGGCGTGTAGTTGACGGTAATCGCCTCAAGGCCTTTTTCGCCGCGCAGCCAGGCATGGGTTACCGCGCTCTGTTCGGCGTGGACGGTTTGCTGCATGGTCGCGCCGGAAAATTCCATGTTCGCGCCAAAATAGAGATGGCCGCTGCGGCCCAGCGCCAGCGCGCCGACGTTAAAGCGCGACAGCGGCGCGACGGCACAGGCGGCCGCCAGCGGCAGCAGCGCAAAGGTAAGTTCGCGGTTGTCCAGACCGGTTTCGGTTCTGATGGCGGCCATTTGTTCTGGGGTGAAAAAAGCGGGAAAGGTGTCGGTCAGCAAAGGCTGCAACGCCGCCTGCAGCGGGGAAGGCAGCGCGGCGAAAGCCGCTTGAAAACGTGGTTGCATAGTGGCTTCTCTTGCATAAGTGGCCGCTTATTCTGGCGGGCAGCCAGGCTAATGTATGTGATTATAATCACACAGATTATGCAATTTATGAAAGAGAACCACAAAATGCGCGACGCATCGCAAGTTTTATCGCCAGAAATGCATCAGTAGCGGAAAAAGAAACGGTGCCAGCAGCGAAGTGATAATGCCGCAGATCACCAGCGCCAGCGAGCTGTAGGCGCCTTCCTGGTAATCCAGCTCCGAACAGCGCGCCGTACCCAGCGCGTGAGAAGCGTTGCCGATCGCCAGACCGCGCGAGGCCTTGCTGCGGATCTTCAGCAGGTTAAGCAGCATATGACCGAAAACCGCGCCGAGTACGCCCGCAATCAGCACGCAAATGGCGCTGATGGCCGGAATGCCGCCCAGCGTGGCGGAAACCGCCATGGCAATCGGCGTGGTCACGGATTTAGGCATAATAGTCGCCGCTATCTGCGGCGTGGCGCCCATCCACAGCGCGATAGCCGTACCGGAAATCATCGCCGTCATGCTGCCGATAAAGCAGACGCCGATAATTGACTTCCAGCGCGCGCGGATCTGATGCATCTGTTCATACAGCGGCAGCGCCAGCGCCACCACGGCGGGCTGCAACAGCTGGTTCAGGATCGCGCTGCCCTGAAAATAGCGGGCGTAGGGCATCTGCATCAGCAGCAGTAGCGGAATGATGACCGCCATGGAGATCAGCAACGGATTGAGCAGGGAAATTTTCACCTTCGCCGCCACCCGGCGAGCGCCGAAAAAGACCAGCATGGTCAGCGGCAGAGACCACCAGATATCACTCATCGCCTGTTCCTTTCACTTTGCCATGCAGCTGGTGCGAAGCCAGCCCCACGGTCAGCAAAACAATAAAGGTGCTGACCACGCAGGAAACCACTATCGGGCCGAACTGCGCGCTGAGCAGGTCGGTATAGCTCATCACGCCGACGCTGATCGGCACAAACAGCAGCGCCATATAGCGGATCAGGAGCAGGCTGCCGGGCCTGATCCAGTCGGGTGGAACCAGTTGAAAAGCCAGCAGAAAAAACAGGATCAGCATACCGATAATGCTGCCCGGGATCGTGACCGGCAGCAGCAGCGCCAGCGCGTTTCCGGCATAGAGGCAGAGATAGATAATCAGAAAGGCGCGCAGATAGCGCCAGAGGATCAACAGTACGGTACGCATGATAAGCTCCGGTTTTGCAACGCATTAATCATACGATCGGCAGGAGATTTGTGCCAGAGATCACAGTGGGCCGCAAAAAAACGGGCGAATCGCTTCGCCCGTCTCCGTTGCTTATTTCACCTGCATTCCCGGCTGAGCGCCGCTGTCCGGCGACAGCAGGAAGATCTCTTTGCCGCCAGGGCCGGCGGCCATCACCATACCTTCCGAGATGCCGAAGCGCATCTTACGCGGCGCCAGGTTAGCCACCATCATGGTCAGGCGGCCTACCAGCACCGACGGATCCGGATAGGCGGTACGAATGCCGGAGAAAATGTTGCGGGTTTCGCCGCCCAGATCCAGCGTCAGGCGCAGCAGCTTATCGGAGCCTTCGACAAACTCGGCGTTCTGGATCAGCGCGATACGCATATCCACTTTGGCAAAGTCGTCAAAGGTGATGGTTTCCTGAATCGGATCGTCCGCCAGCGGGCCGGTCAGCGCCGGTTTGTTCGCCGCCGCCGCGTCCTCTTTCGAGGCCTCGATCAGCGCGTTGACCTTGTCCATCTCGACGCGGTTGTACAGCGCTTTAAAGGCGGAAAGCGTGTGATCGCGCAGCGGCTGCGCAATACCGTCCCAGCTCAGCTCCTGGTTCAGGAAGGCTTCGGCGCGCTCGCTCAGCGAAGGCAGCACCGGCTTCAGCCAGGTCATCAGCACGCGGAACATATTGATGCCCATTGAGCAGATCGCCTGCAGGTCGGCATCGCGGCCTTCCTGCTTCGCCACCACCCACGGCGCCTGCTCGTCAACGTAGCGGTTCGCTACGTCCGCCATCGCCATGATTTCACGCACCGCACGGCCAAACTCACGGCTCTGCCAGGCTTCCGCAATGCTGGCGGAGGCGTCCACAAAGGATTGATACAGCGCCGGATCGGCCAGCTCGGCGGACAGCTTGCCGCCAAAGCGCTTGTTGATAAATCCGGCGTTACGGGACGCCAGGTTAACCACTTTATTAACGATATCCGCATTCACGCGCTGGACGAAATCTTCCAGATTCAGGTCGATATCATCAATGCGCGAAGAGAGCTTGGCGGCATAGTAATAGCGCAGGCTGTCGGCATCCAGATGCTGTAGCCAGGTGCTGGCCTTAATGAAGGTGCCGCGCGACTTGGACATTTTCGCGCCGTTAACCGTCACGTACCCGTGGACAAACAGGTTGTTCGGCTTGCGGAAGTTGCTGCCTTCCAGCATGGCTGGCCAGAACAGGCTGTGGAAATAGACGATGTCCTTGCCGATAAAGTGATACAGCTCCGCCCCGGAGTCTTTTTGCCAGAAGGCGTCGAAATCAATATCGCCGCGCTTGTCGCAGAGATTTTTAAACGAGCCCATATAGCCGATAGGCGCATCCAGCCAGACGTAGAAATATTTGCCCGGCGCGCCCGGAATTTCAAAGCCGAAGTAGGGCGCATCGCGTGAGATATCCCACTGTTGCAGACCCGACTCGAACCACTCCTGCATCTTGTTGGCGACCTGCTCCTGCAGGGCACCGGAACGGGTCCAGGCCTGTAGCATGGCGCTGAACTCCGGCAGATCGAAGAAGAAGTGCTCGGAGTCGCGCAGTACCGGCGTCGCGCCGGACACCACGGATTTAGGATCGATCAGCTCGGTCGGGCTGTAGGTGGCGCTGCACACTTCGCAGTTGTCGCCGTACTGATCCGGCGATTTACATTTCGGGCAGGTGCCTTTCACAAAGCGATCCGGCAGGAACATGCCTTTTTCCGGGTCGTAAAGCTGCGAAATAGTCCGGTTTTTGATAAAACCGTTCTCTTTCAGACGGGTATAGATCAGCTCCGACAGCTCGCGGTTCTCCTCACTGTGCGTGGAGTGGTAGTTATCGTAGCTGATATTGAAACCGGCGAAGTCATTCTGATGTTCCTGACTCATCTCGGCAATCATCTGCTCAGGCGCAATGCCCATCTGCTGAGCTTTCAGCATGATCGGCGTACCGTGCGCATCGTCGGCGCAGATGAAGTAAACCTCGTTGCCGCGCATTCGCTGGTAACGGACCCAAATATCCGCCTGGATATGCTCGAGCATGTGGCCGAGATGAATAGAACCGTTGGCGTAAGGGAGTGCGCACGTTACCAATATTTTTTTCGCGACTTGAGTCATAGTGAGACTTGCTATACCTGTTTAAAATAGGGGGTTACGATGTTACCCGAAAGGCCCGGCCTGCGTAAACAACGCCGCGCCGACCGTGCCGTTTTTTACTGCCTGCCGCCGACAGCCTTATCTGATATGCTCTGAATAACGTCACAGAAAAAAAGGAGCCGGGATGATGCCTCAATCCCAACATTCACCTGAAGCGCTGCGCGCGATAGTGATGGGCGTTTTAACCACGTTTGAACATCCAACGCTACAGCGCAACCTCACCGCGCTGAAGGCGCTGCACCATTGCGCAATGCTGGACAACACCCTGCATATTGAACTGCTGATGCCTTTCGCCTGGCACAGCGGCTTTGAAGCCTTAAAGGAGAGCGCCAGCGCGGAGCTGCTGCGCCTGACTAATGCCACCGCCATCAGCTGGAAGCTGAGCCTGGATATCGCCACGCTGAAAAGGGTGAAGAACCAGCCAGGCGTAAAGGGCGTGAAAAATATTATTGCCGTCAGCTCCGGCAAGGGCGGCGTCGGCAAATCCAGCACGGCGGTCAACCTGGCGCTGGCGCTGATGGCCGAAGGCGCAAAAGTCGGCCTGCTGGATGCGGATATCTATGGCCCGTCGATCCCCGATATGCTCGGCACGCAAAACGAACGGCCAACCTCGCCGGACGGCACGCATATGGCGCCGATTATGGCGCACGGGCTGGCGACCAACTCTATCGGCTATCTGGTGACCGATGACAACGCGATGGTGTGGCGCGGGCCGATGGCCAGCAAGGCGCTGATGCAGCTGCTGAACGAAACGCTGTGGCCGGATCTGGACTACCTGATCCTGGATATGCCGCCGGGCACGGGCGATATCCAGCTGACGCTGGCGCAAAACGTGCCGGTGACCGGCGCGCTGGTGGTGACCACGCCGCAGGATATCGCGCTGATCGACGCCCGTAAGGGGATTGTGATGTTTGAAAAGGTCAGCGTGCCGGTGCTGGGCATCGTCGAGAACATGAGCGTGCACGTGTGCAGCAACTGCGGTCATCACGAGCCGATTTTCGGCAGCGGCGGCGCGCTGGCGCTGGCGGAACAGTATCACACGCGCCTGCTGAGCCAGCTGCCGCTGCACATCACGCTGCGCGAGGATCTGGACGACGGAATGCCGACGGTGGTGCGCCGTCCCGACAGCGAATTTACCTGGCTGTATCGCCAGCTGGCAGGCCAGGTCGCCGCACAGCTCTACTGGGATGGCGAAGTGATCCCGGACGATATCGCTTTCCGCGTAGTCTGACGGCAACTCGGCTTTGCTGCTGCAAAACGACAGGGCGCCGCCAGGCTTTTAAGTTTGTCAGTAACCCGGCGGGCGCATCATGCGCCCGTTTTCTTTTACAGCACGTAGTGCAGCAGCAGATATTCTCCCTGTTCGCCTTCACCGCTGCTGATAACCTGCCAGCCGTGACCCTGATAAAAAGCCAGCGCCCGGTCGTTTGCCTTAAGGCACTTTAGCGCGCCGGTCGACGTGAAGCCGGCCTGCACCGCCTCCAGCAGCTCGCTGCCAATACCCTGACCCTGACACGCCGGGTCGACAAATAAACTGTGCAAAAAATTATCGGCGGGCAGCAGCGCGGCAAAGCCCGAGCGGTGGCCGTCGTGCTCGGCGACCAGGATGCGTTCGCCCAGCGTTACGCGGTCGAAATCCTCCAGCTGCCAGTCGCTGCCGTCAAGCCAGTGCCAGTTCGCCTTGCGGGCGGCCAGAAACAGCGTGCGCAGAAAAGGGCGGTCGGCTTCGGTAAAGGCGCGTACCGTCATCCGTTTTCTCCCCAGACGGGCTTTACGTGTCTTTCGCCCTCAATGCCCGTGCCGCGATAGTCATAGTCGATTTTGCCCGCTTCAAAAAGCTGATCCAGCAGGCGGAAATTGTCCGGGGGCGTAACGTTACAGCGGCTATTCAGCACGGTATCCTGAATGGTAAAGGCACGATCGCCGCGCGCTATCTGTTGCAGATAGTGCAGCATTTGCAGCGCCGCGACGCTGATGCCGTATTGTTCATTAAGCGGTCTTGTCATCTTACTTCTCGTCAGGACAGGAATGGCGTTCAGATTAGCGAATGGGCGGACTTTATCAAAAGCCGCTACGGGATCGGAGAGTATGACGCAAAAATTCCCGGCGGCAAAAGAGGCCGCCGGAAAATAATCAGAAATTCACCGTCACGCCGCCAGCCAGCAGCCAGTCGTTGGCGCCTTCCTGTTGCAGCCTGCGCTGATGGTTGAGGCGGGTGGAGAAGGTCACATTGTCGGTAACGGCCAGCCTGGCCTCCGCTTGCACAGCCAGCGCATCGCCGCCGTTGCCGGTACGGAAGGCGTCACGGTTGTGGCCATCGCTAATGGTTACTTTGCCCTGGCCTGCCGGAAGATGAAGCCAGTGCATGTCCATGCCCAGATGCAGGGTGCCAGGGACTATCGGCAGCGTGTAATCCCAGGCCAGGCCGCCAATCCATGCCGTCCGCCGCTGCTGCTGCTGGCGCTGGCAGCAGTGTAAACCCTGGCGCTATCTGCGTTAGCAAGCCGTTCCGCGCTTGCGTAAAACAGCGCGTTTCCCTATGCTGGCAAGCACTACGACTCGGGGTGCCCTTCCTTGTGAAGGCTGAGAAATACCCGTTGAACCTGAACTGGATAATGCCAGCGGAGGGAAGTCAGATGCTTTATCGCATCGCCTTCTTGATCGCCGGTTGGGAGCGCTATGATCCAACCTACTCACTATACGGCCAGCCCGGCCGCGTCTCTTGCTCTGTTCCGCCAGCGGTCGCCGCTGGTTCACTGCCTGACCAATGATGTGGTACAAAGCCTGACGGCTAACGTGCTGCTGGCGCTGGACGCGTCGCCCGCGATGGTGACTGAACCTGTGGAAGCGGCACAGTTCAGCGCCATTGCCGATGCCGTGCTGATCAACGTCGGCACGCTGACCGCTGCACGTAGCGAAGCGATGCTGGCCGCGGTGCAGGGAGCGACGGCGGCAGGCCGACCGTGGACGCTGGATCCGGTTGCCGTCGGCGCGCTGACTTTTCGCAGCGATTTTTGCCAGCGGCTGCTGGCATTCCGTCCTGCCGCCATTCGCGGCAACGCCTCTGAAATTATGGCGCTGGCCCGACAGGCGGTTTCCGGTCGCGGCGTCGACAGCCAGCATCATCCTTCCGCCGCGCTGGAGGCCGCTATTCAGCTGGCGCAGTCCAGCGGCGCGGTGGTTGCCGTGACGGGCGAAACGGATTACGTCACCGATGGACGGCGGCTGCTGGCGGTATCGGGCGGCTCTCCGCTGATGACGCGCGTGGTCGGCACGGGCTGCGCGCTCTCCGCCGTGGTGGCCGCATTTTGCGCACTGCCGGGCGACAGGCTGCTGCATATCGCTGCCGCCTGTCGGGTAATGAGCCAGGCGGGCGAGCAGGCGGCGGCGGCGGCCAACGGGCCGGGCACCTTTGAACCGCTGTTTCTCGATGCGCTCTACCGTCTGTACAAGGAGGCGGTATGAGAGTCAACGCATTGACCATCGCCGGTACGGATCCCAGCGGCGGAGCCGGGATCCAGGCCGATCTGAAAACGTTCTCCGCGCTTGAAGCCTACGGTACCAGCGTGATCACCGCGCTGGTGGCGCAGAACACCTGCGGCGTGCAGGCCGTCTATCCCGTGGAGGCCGATTTTGTTTCGGCCCAGCTAGCCTCGGTATTAAGCGACGTGCGCATCGACAGCGTCAAAATCGGTATGTTGCAGGACAGCGATATTGTGGAGGCGGTAGCAGAAGGGCTGGCAAAGGCGGCGATCCCCTGGCGGGTGTTGGATACGGTGATGCTGGCGAAAAGCGGCGATCCGCTGCTTTCCGGGCGGGCCGTGGCGACGCTGCGGGAAAAACTGCTGCCGCAGGTTTCCATTATCACGCCGAATCTGCCGGAAGCCGCTGCGCTGCTGGAGTGCTCACCGGCCCGCAACGAACAGGAGATGCTGCAACAGGGCAGGGCGCTGCTGGCGCTGGGCTGTCAGGCGGTGCTGATGAAAGGCGGCCACCTGAGCGACAACGAAAGCCCGGACTGGCTGCTGACCCCGGAAGGAGAAGAGCGCTTTACCGCGCCGCGCGTGCCGACTAAAAATACGCACGGCACCGGCTGCACGCTTTCTTCCGCGCTGGCCGCGCTGCGCCCGCGTCATACCAGCTGGCCGGGTACGGTAAGCGCAGCGAAACAGTGGCTGCAGGGCGCATTGCAGCACGCAGATACGCTGGAAGTGGGTAAAGGCATTGGCCCGGTGCATCATTTCTACCGCTGGTGGTAGCGCGCTGGAACGCTATCAGCGGGCAAACTGCTGACGGGCCGGGAGAGGATGATTAGTAGTGCATCGACGAGCGAAAACGTTACGGCTGAACCGGCGCGTGTAGCGGTAGTGATGAGACGCGCGGGTGGAAGGACGCTGACGGCCGGAACCGCTCGCCAGCCCGGCAGGATTACTCCTGTTCAAACCACGCGCCGTTTTGCTCTGCAATCGGCGTGATGGAAAAAATCATCTCCTGCAAATGATGCCGCAGCGCCCGTTCGGCGGCGTCGGCGTCTTTCGCCAGCAGCGCCTGCAGGATCTCTTCATGCTGATTGATCAGGCTTTCCGGCGGCGAAACCTTACTGAGGGTCAGGAAGCGCACGCGATCCATCGTCGCCTTGATATTTTCTACCGTTTCCCATGCCAGCTCACAGTTGATGCTCTGCGCGATAAGGCGGTGGAACTCATCATCCAGCAGCAAAAACGCCTGGCTGTCGTTGCGCTCCGCAGACAGCTTTTGCAGGCGCAAATTATGCTCCAGCCGGGCCAGCGCTTCCGGGGTCGCTTCCGTCGCCGCTCGCCGTATTACCGCCGTTTCCACCGCTTCACGAATAAAACGGCCGTCGGCTACCCGCCGTGCGGAAATCTTGCGCACAAAGGTGCCGCGCTGTGGCAGAATTTGCACCAGATCGGCCTCGGCCAGCTTAATAAAGGCTTCCCGCACCGGCTGGCGCGAGACGCTGAAACGGGCAGAAACCTCTTTTTCAGACAGTAAGGCGCCCGGTGAAATCACGCAGGTCACAATATCCTGGCGTAAAAAGCGATAGATTTGCTGATTGACTGGTTCGCTGGCGGTAATGATATAGGCAGTAGACATGCGGCAATTTTCATTTCATTAGTGCGTCGCGAAGCCTGACGCTGGAAACAGCCAGTCTAATCAGCCTGCTGCGCCAGCGCCAGTTCTTTTGCCATTAAGCGGCGGTCAGCCGATAACCTGCCTGACCGTTTCTTTCGCGCCCAACTTCAGTAACAGCGCGTAGTAATGGCCGACTTTTTCGCGGAACAGCGAATTATCGGGCAGATCCTCGCCAAAAACAGCCCGCAGCGAGAGCAGAGCGGCGACGCGCTCATCGCCTTCCTGACTGTCGTTTACCCGCTGCGCCAGCTCCGCACGCAGCGGATCGTTAATGACGATTGGCTTGCCCTGCTCATCCACGCCGCCAACAAAGCGTATCCAGCCTGCCACGCCCAGCGCCAGCAGCGTAAAATCGCTGCCGTTAGCCAGATGCCAGCGAATGCTGTCCAGCCAGCGCTGCGGCAGCTTTTGCGTGCCGTCGGTAGCGATCTGATAAGTGCGGTGCTTAATCGCCCGGTTGCGATAACGCGCGATCAGCGAATCCGCATAGGCTGTCAGATCCACATTTTTAGTGCTCAGCGTGGGCGCCTGCTCATCCAGCATCAGGCTGCGGGCGGCCTTGAGGTAGTAAGGATCGTCCATACAGTCGCTGATATGCTCATAGCCAGCCAGATAGCCGAGGTAGGCCAGCAGCGAGTGGCTGCCGTTAAGCATCCGCAGCTTCATCTCTTCAAACGGCAGCACGTCGGCCACCAGTTCCGCGCCCGCTTTTTCCCATGCCGGGCGACCATTCACAAAATTATCTTCGATGACCCACTGGAAAAAAGGCTCGCACTCCACGCCCACCGGATCGGCGCAGCCCAGCTTGCGGCTCAGTTCATCAAAGGCTTCCGGCGTCATGGCGGGCACGATGCGGTCCACCATAGTGGAAGGGAAGGTAAGGTGTTTACGGATATAGTCGGCCAGCGCCGGCTCCTGCTGCTGCGCCAGCTGCGTGATGACGTTGCGCGTTACCCGACCGTTTTCCGGCATATTGTCGCAGGACATCACGCTGAAGGGCGGCAGGCCGAGCGCGCGCCGACGTCTGATGGCCGCCAGCACGATCCCCGGAAAAGAAACAGGCTGCTCAGGATGAGCCAGGTCATGCACAATGGACGGATGCGTCAGGTTTAGCTCGCCGCTGGCAGGCTGGTAGCAGTAGCCTTTTTCCGTGATGGTGGCGGAGACAATCGCCACGTCCGGCTGGCAGAGCGCGGTAATAACGCGCTCGACGCCGTCTTCGCGCGCAAAGAGCGCTTCTTTGACCACGCCAACCACGCGGGTGCGCAGCTCGTCGGCGGTTTTTTCCGTTACGCTGTAGAGACAATCCTGCCCGCGCAGCGCTTTAATCAGATCGCCGCTGTTAAGCTGGCATTCGCAATAGCCCCAGTCGCTTTGCTGCTCGGCGGCCAGCCTGTCGGTACACACGGCCTGATGAGCGCGATGGAAAGCGCCGAAGCCAAAATGCACGATACGCGTACGCAGCGCGCTACGATCGTAACGCGGGAGGAGGGTGCCTTCAGGTAACACATCGACAAGTAACATGATAAATCCTTATCAAATAAAAGGCGCCGCAATGCGCCAGTCAGACGGAAACTCGCGCCGCCGCGTTTTTCGGGCTTTTGATCACCAGCA
Source organism: Erwinia plantamica (assembly GCF_043420595.1). Taxonomy (NCBI): domain Bacteria; kingdom Pseudomonadati; phylum Pseudomonadota; class Gammaproteobacteria; order Enterobacterales; family Erwiniaceae; genus Erwinia; species Erwinia plantamica. The sequence continues at coordinate 216,197 of NZ_JBGCUC010000003.1, read as the reverse complement.
GTACCAGCACCGCGCCCACGGCGGCAATCACGCCGGCCAGCACGAAAGCGCTGTCGAACTTGCCGGTGTGGTGCACGATATAGCCGGTAACGACAGGGCCGATAATGCCGGAAAGGCTGCCGATCAGGTGGATAAAGCCGCTGATGCTGCCGACGCGGCTTTTATGCACCACATCCTGAATAATCGCCCAGTAGATAGCCCCGGTGATATAGAGGAAAAAGATAGAGACCGACATCAGGATAACGGCCGGATAAACCCCTTTTACCGAGCCGGCGAAAGCGACGCAGATAGCGGCGGCCAGCAGCGACACCACCAGCACAATTTTTCTGGAGAGCAGGAGCTTACCGGTGACCTTAAAGATTTTGTCGGAGATTAAGCCGCCCAGCGCCAGCCCGACGAACCCCACCACCCAGGGGATCACCGTAGTCATACTCATCGATTTGATATCAAGGTTATGCGCCTGCACCAGATAGGCCGGGAACCAGCTCAGGAAGAAAAACAGAATATAGTTGTAGCAGAAGAAGGCAAAGGCGGTCACCAGGATAATCGGCTGGCGCAGATAGTAGCCCAGGCCGTGGGACGCCTGCGCCAGCTCTTCGTCCGGCGTGGTTTGCTCCGCTTTCAGACTGGCAATCAGCTCACGCTCGCGCGCGCTGACAAGGCGGCTTTTTAACGGGTTATCCGCGGCGATAAAGAACCACGCCACCATCCAGACGATACCAATAGAGCAAATAATCATAAACGCCGGCCGCCAGCCGAAGGCCAGCGCCAGATAGCCGATAATCGGGCCGGCTACCGCGCCGCCCAGCGGCGAACCGGCGCTGAGAAAGCCCATCGCGGTCGCGGCCTGTTTTTTAGGAAACCAGCCGTTGATCGCCTTATTCGCCGAGGCGCAGATCGGCCCTTCGGCCATGCCAAACAGCACCCGCAGGATCAGCATCGACCAGAAGCCGGTAGCCAGCGCGGTAAAGCCGCAGAACAGCGACCACAGGCCGACGGCAATCCCCAGCACCAGCGTCGGGCCATATTTATCGGTGGCCAGGCCGCCAACAAAGTTGAAAATCGCATAGCCAAAGAAAAAGCTGCCGAAAATCAAACCGAACTGTTCGGCGTTCAGCAACAGATCTTTTTCAATCATCGGCACGGTCAGAGAGAGCGCCACACGATCGAGATAGTTGATCATGTAGACCAGAAACAGCAGGAGTACGATAGTCCAGCGGAGATGCTTGAACATATAAAATCCTTATTTCTTATGGTTTTAAGTGATTCTCTTGACGACTCAGGGAGCCTGGTAACGGGAGGCTGGCCCTCCCTTACCGACTACCGCCCTGACCGTTAAGCCCGGCGTTCGTTAACTGACTTTAAGGACAACTTTGCAGCAGCTGCGCGGATCTTTTTCAAACAGCGTCATCGCTGCCTCCACCTCGCTCAGCGGCAGATAATGCGTGACCAGCTTTTCTGGCTGGATCAGGCGTTTTTCCATCCACTCGATCACCTGAGGGAAACGGTGGCTATTCAGCCTTGAGGTAAACAGGGAAAGCTCTTTGCTGGTCAGGCTTTGCTGCGTCACGGTGCACGGCTCGCCGGAAAAACCCAGCAGCCCAATACGCGCCGCTGGCGAAGCCAGCGCGACGGCTTCGGCCAGAATGGCGGGATGGCAGGCGGCATCGATAATCAGCGTTGGCTTAACCCCTTCCAGCTGGGCAGCCAGCGGGATCTCGCTGTTATCCAGCACGGTATCCGCGCCGTTTTCTTGCGCCATCGTCAGCCTTTCCGGCAGCCTGTCCGCCACAATGACGTTACGCACGTTGAATACGCCTTTCAGCGCCTGGATAGCGGTTAAGCCCATCGGGCCGGCCCCGAAGATCAGCGCAACATCGTCCGGCACGGGCTTCAGGAAAGCACAGATATTGGCGGCGATGGTAAAAGGCTCGATCAGGCTGGCGAGCTTATCGGGGATCGATGGCGGCACCACGTAAGCGTTGCGCGCCGGTACGACGGCATAGTCGCTAAAACCGCCGTCGCGGTGGACGCCGATCACCTGTAGCTCGCTACAGACGTTGGGACGGCCAACGGAGCAGGGATAGCAGTGGCCGCAGCTGACCACCGGATCGACCGCTACGCGCTCGCCAACGCGCGATGCCTCTACGCCCGGGCCTGCTGCCTCGATCACGCCAAAAAACTCGTGGCCGATCACGCGCGGATAGCGGGCGAAAGGATTGTGGCCGTGCCAGATATGCACGTCGGAACCGCAGATGCTGGCATAGGCTATTTTTATCCGTACTTCGCCAGCGGCTGGCTCCGGTAAGGCGCGCTCCTCAATTACCAGCTCGCCGGGTTTAGCAATAACGACGCTTTTCATTTTATTTTCCTCACCAGTTCCATAAAGTGCCGTCTTCAAGGCGGGCTACCGGCAGGTAGGCAGGCTCATAGGGGTATTTCGCCGCCAGCTTCTCGTCAAACTCAATGCCCAGGCCCGGTTTATCGCCCGGATGCATATAGCCGTCTTCAAAAGTCCAGCTGTGCTGGAACACTTCCATCATCTGTTCGGAATAGCCCATATATTCCTGCACGCCGAAGTTCGGTACCCAAAGGTCAAAATGCAGCGCGGCCGCCATGCAGATTGGCGACAGATCGGACGGGCCGTGCGAACCGGTACGTACCTGATAAAGCGAAGCGAAATCGGCGATGCGGCGCATACCGGTAATGCCGCCCGCATGGGTGATGGTGGTACGGATATAGTCGATCAGCTGCTCTTCTATCAGCTGCTTGCAGTCCCAGATGCTGTTGAAGACTTCGCCTACCGCAATCGGCGTAACGGTGTGCTGGCGGATCAGGCGGAAACATTCCTGATTTTCGGCAGGCGTCGGATCCTCCATCCAGAACAGACGGTAATCTTCCACGCTTTTACCAAAGCGGGCGGCCTCAATCGGCGTCAGGCGGTGGTGCATATCATGCAGCAGATGCTCATTAAAACCGAACCTGTCGCGAATGGCGGCAAACAGTTTAGGGGTAAAATCGAGGTATTTTTCCGTAGACCAGAGCTGCTCTTCCGGCCAGTCGCCTTTGGTGGCCGGCTCGTAGGCCAGGCCCTTGCCTTTGGCCATCCCGTAGGTGGTTTTCATGCCCGGCACGCCGCACTGCGCGCGGATAGCCTTAAAGCCCATCTCTTTATGCTTTGCGTAGTCGTCCATGACTTCATCAATGCTGTGGCCGGTGGTGTGACAGTAAACCATCACGCCTTCGCGCGAGGCGCCGCCCAGCAGCTGGTAGACCGGCATATTGGCCGCTTTGCCTTTGATGTCCCACAGTGCCTGATCGACAGCCGAAATGGCGGACATGGTCACCGGGCCGCGACGCCAGTAGGCGCCTTTATAGAAATATTGCCAGATGTCCTCGATCTGATGCGCGTTGCGACCGATCAGCTGCGGGCAAACGTGATCTTTCAGATAGGAGGCCACCGGCAGCTCGCGGCCGTTCAGCGTGGCGTCGCCGATGCCGGTCAGCCCCTGATCCGTGGTGATCTTAACCGTAACGAAGTTCCTGCCGGGGCAGGTAACAAAGACTTCCGCTTTTACAATTTTCATTCTTGTCGTCCTGGTGAAGAGAATGAGGAGAAAATACGTTCTGGCGTACTACCATACAAGTTGCAGGCGACGAAACTCCGATAGCGATCACACTTGTGAAAGCATTGTTATGAGCAGAGAGGCATTTTTGCTGGCGGAAGCCGATGCCGGATCCACCGGAAGCGCGCTTTTCAGCATCCAGACGGAAACGGCGCCGCTATGCGGCAGGAGATAAGATCGGTAACGGCGGAAGAGGGCGCGTGCCGGTTCGCCCTGAACGCTAAGGCTGGCGGTCAGCGTCGGTTTGCCCTGAACGCTAAGGCTGGCGGTCAGCGCCGGTCGCCCTGAACGTTAAGGCTGCCGGTCAGCGCCGGTCGCCCTGAACGTTCAGGCTGGCGGCCTGCGTGGGACAAGGCTAAAAGCCTGCCTTCGCCTTTATGCATCGCTGTCCAAAACCGGGGCGCAATGGCCCCGGTCGGTCAGGCCAGAAGCTCGCAGGAAGGCGGCAGGCGGCAGGCCAGCGCGGCGGGCAAAATCTCAATACGGAAAGTGGTGCCGCGCAGCGGTTCGCCATCAAGATTAAAGGCCATCTCGTTTGGCGAGGTAATTTCCAGCCACGGCAGCGAAGCGCGAATGATGTTTGGATTTTCATCATCGCCGCCGGTCAGCGAGTTAAACAGCGTCGGCAAAATTTCTTTTGAGGTGACAATGGTCAGCTCCAGCCGGCCGTCGTTGATCAGCGCGGTCGGACAGAGCCGCTGGCCGCCGCCCGCCTGGCGTCCGTTGCCGATACCGATCACCAGCGCGTCGCCCTGCCAGCTAAAGTCCGGGCCGCGCAGTTCGCAGCTGTCCGCCTTAAGCGTATCCATGCGCAACAGGCCGTGGATCAGATAAGAGACGCCGCCCAGCGCTGATTTGAGCTTCTCCGGCGTTTCGGTGGTAATACGCGTGCCGAAGCCGCCGGTCGCCATATTGATAAAGTAGCGATCCTGATTGACCCGCGCCAGATCGACGGAGGTGGCCTTGCCGACGATAGCCAGCCGCAGCGCGTGCTCCATCTCTTCAGGTATGCCCGCACTGGTGGCAAAATCGTTGGCGGTGCCGAGGGGAATAATCCCCAATACCGGACGTAGCGGCGCATCCACGCCCGCCAGCGCGGTAGCGATTTCGTTAATCGTGCCGTCGCCGCCGCCCGCAACCACGGTCGCCGCGTGCAGATCTACCGCCTCTTTGACGAAGCGTTCGCCATCGCCGTGTTCCCAGGTAACGCGGACTTCAATCTGCAGTCCTTCCTCGCGCAGCGACAGAATAGCTTCGCGCAGTTCCTCATTACCTGCACCTTTACCATTAAGGATTACCAGCGTAAGCGATTGTTGGTCCATCTTCTTTTCCTGTCAAAATGGCCTTAGCCAGACGAGCTTCTGTTATAGCACATCCGACCATCGGTGGAAAAAACCGTGGGCTAAAAGAAAGGCCCGCTCGGCGAGCCGGGCGGGCCAGGAGGTGGTTTTAAAAACCGCTATTTAGAATTTTTCATTCGAGGCCCGTGCATCATAACCGGAAACGGCGCGCCGGAATGTGATGGCATTCTAAAAGTCACGTCAGGAAACTTTTAGCACCCTGAACGTTATGCCGATTCAGGAAAATTGCGCATCAGCAGCGCGAAAGCGAGGTCGATCGCTTCCGGCACCGGGATCCAGACAAAGTGGCCGTTGCCCGGCGCGACGCTGGTCGGTTGGCCTTTTTGATTTTCCATCTGCTCCAGGCGGAAATTGACGTTGCCTGCCGGCGTCATCAGCTCCAGGCTGTCGCCCAGGCTGAACTTGTTTTTTACTTCGACCAGCGCCATGTCGCCACGGCGTTCGCCGGTAAACTCGCCGACAAACTGCTGGCGCTCGGAAGCGGAGAAGCTGCGGTCGTAAGTCTGGTAGCTGTCATGCGTGTGGCGGCGTAAAAAGCCTTCCGTATAGCCGCGATGGGCCAGGCCTTCCAGCGTTTCCAGCAGGGAGGCATCAAAGGGTTTGCCTGCGGCGGCGTCATCGATGGCGCGACGATAAACCTGCGCGGTGCGGGCGCAGTAATAATGCGATTTGGTACGGCCTTCAATTTTCAGCGAGTGCACGCCCATCTTCGTCAGCTGCTCCACGTGCGCCACCGCGCGCAGATCTTTGGAGTTCATAATATAGGTGCCGTGCTCATCCTCAAAGGCGGTCATATACTCGCCGGGACGCATGGCTTCCTCAATCATAAAGACTTTGTCGGTTGGCTGGCCCACGCCCAGCGTCGGCTCGACGTTTTTTACCGGAATGGGCTGATACTGGTGCACGATATTGCCGATTTCATCCTCTTTGCCTTCCTGCACCTTATATTCCCAGCGGCAGGCGTTGGTGCAGGTGCCCTGATTCGGGTCGCGCTTGTTGATATAGCCGGAAAGCAGGCAGCGGCCGGAATAGGCCATGCAGAGCGCGCCGTGCACGAAAATTTCCAGTTCCATTTCCGGCACGCGCTCGCGGATTTCGGCGATCTCCTCCAGCGAAAGCTCGCGCGAGAGGATAACGCGCGTCAGCCCCATCTGCTGCCAGAACCTGACCGTGGCCCAGTTGACCGCGTTGGCCTGCACGGAAAGGTGAACGTCCATCTCCGGGAAGGCATCGCGCACCATCATAATTAAACCGGGATCGGACATAATCAGCGCGTCCGGCCCCATCGCCACGACGGGCGTCAGATCGCGGATAAAGGTTTTCAGCTTGGCGTTATGCGGCGCGATATTCACCACGACGTAGAATCGCTTTCCCTGCGCGTGCGCTTCACTGATGCCGATAGCCAGATTTTCGTGGTTGAACTCATTGTTGCGCACGCGCAGGCTGTAGCGAGGCTGACCGGCATAGACGGCGTCCGCGCCATAGGCAAAGGCGTAGCGCATGTTTTTCAGCGAGCCGGCGGGAGAAAGCAGTTCTGGTTTAAACATAGAGGTCTCAATCCTGGCATAAGGCCGTATGACGGCCTTACAAAATGTGCGGGGATTGTAAAAGCTGGCGGCAGGAATGTAAATTGCGCTAGATCAAGCGGCACACGTCCGCTTCCCAGCGGTAGCCCATGCCGTAGACCGCGCGGATAAAGGGCTGATCGGCATCCAGCGCCTCCAGCTTGCGGCGCAGATTCTTGATATGGCTGTCGATGGTGCGGTCGGTCACCACGCGATAGTCGTCATACAGATGGTTCAGCAGCATCTCGCGCGAAAAGACTTTGCCTGGCTCATGCGCCAGCGTTTTCAGCAGGCGAAACTCGGCGGGCGTCAGCTCCAGCGGCGTGCTGTTCCAGCTGGCCTGAAAACGCGCTTCATCCACCACCAGCAGCGACGCTTTTTGCGCCTCTTCCGGCGTACGCTTGCAGCGCTTGAGGATAGTTTTCACCCGCGCGACCACTTCACGCGGGCTGAAAGGCTTGCAGATATAGTCGTCGGCGCCAATCTCCAGCCCCAGCAGCCGGTCGATCTCTTCCGTTCTGGCGGTAACCATAATCACCGGCAGCTCAGAGAAACGGCGCAGCTCGCGGCACAGCGTCAGGCCATCCACGCCCGGCAGCATTAAATCCAGCAGCATCAGATCCGGCGGCGTCTGCTTAACCCATTCCAGCACCTCGTCGCCGCGCAGCAGATGATGCGTGCGGTAATTGGCGGCCTGCAAATAATCGACCAGCAGCTGGCCGAGCTTGGGTTCATCCTCAACCACCAGGATCAGTGGGCTAAGCGGTTCCTGATTCATGACACTCTTCTTTGCAAGCAGGCGCATTACGCCCGGGTTAGTCTTGCGGGTAAGTGTACCGTAATTTTAAGGCCACCGGCAGCAGAGTGATCCGCTTTGATCGCGCCCTCGTGCGCCTCCACGATATTCTGACAGATGGCCAGCCCCAGGCCGGAACCGCCGCTGGCGCGGTTGCGCGAGCTTTCCGCCCGGTAGAAACGCTCAAAAATCTGCTCGCGCTGCTCGTCGGTAATGCCCGGCGCGCTGTCCTCAAAATCGATAATTTGCTGGCCCTGTTCCGCGCGCAGCGTCACCACCAGGCCGCCGCCCGCATCGGTATAGCGCAGGCTGTTTTCCATCAGGTTGGTGAACAGCTGCATCAGGCGATCCGGATCGCCAAACAGCGGTGCGGAATCGGGCAGGCGAAGCTGCAAAGTCAGATGTCGGCTTTGGTAGCGTCCCGCAAAATTTGCGGCGACCATTTCCAGCAGCGGCACCAGATCGATATCGCTGCGGCGATAGGCCAGCGCGCCTTCGTCAGAGAGTGAAAGCTGATGCACGTCCTCCACCAGCTTGGTCAGCGTCGCGACTTCACCCTGTAGGGAGACAATCGACTCCGGCGTCAGCTTGCGCACGCCGTCCTGAATGGCCTCCAGCTCGCCGCGCAGGATCGCCAGCGGCGTGCGCAGCTCGTGCGAAATATCCGCCATAAAAGCGCGCCGCATACTTTCGTTTTTCTCCAGCGTGCTGGCCAGTCGGTTAAAATCCTGGCCCAGGCGGCCCAGCTCATCGCGGCTGTCGGCCTTGACGCGCGTGGCGAAATCCCCGGCGGCCAGGTGATGCGTGCCCTCGACCAGCCTTTTCACCGGCGCGAGCAGGCCGCGCGACATCAGCCAGGTCACCAGCGCCGCCAGCAGCATGGTCAGGCCGACAATCATCCAGCTGGTGCGCTTCTGCTGCTGATCGAAGTTAATATCCGCGCTGCGGGTCAGCCTTTCCGGCGGCGAGCCGATCACCCAGCCCACGATATGGCCGCTGCTGGTGGTAATGCTGCGGCGGGTGCCTTCCGGCGGCACCGGCCCGCGCGGCCCCATCATCACGCGATATTGCTGATCGATGATCCAGAACTGCGTACGCCAGCCGTGCGGCGGCAGCTGATTATTCGCCTCCGGGTTCTGCTCCAGCGAATGCAGGATCTGAAACACCAGCTTGTTGTTATGGCGCAGAAAGTCCCAGTTGCCGTGCTGCTCATACTGATCGGCCAGCGCGTCGCTCAGCAGCCCCAGCCGCTGCTCGTTGCCTTTTTTGATATAGTCGATAAAGCCGTGCTCAAAGCTGAGGCGCACGCCCCAGTGCATGGTGATCAGCACCAGCATACAGGTGGAAAAAATAGCGATAAACAGCTTGGCGGTGATGCCGATACGTAATTTTGCAAACATTCAGGGCTTTCTCCGACGGCTCAGCACCACGTTTTTGGTGACGTCTGGCGGCACGTGGCGAAACACCAGCGCGGGCAGAACAATCACCGCCGCCATACAGATCCAGGTTGAAATAAAGGCCTGCTGCATCAGCTCAGGCTGCGACTGTTGAGCAGCAAAGGTGCCGAGCAGCAGCCCGGCCAGCGTGACGCCCACGCTCATCGACAGCTGCATCACCATCGACAGCAGGCTGTTGCCGCTGCTGGCCAGCTCGTCCGGCAAATCCTTCAGCGTCAGCGTGTTCATGGCCGAAAAACGAATGGCGTTAACCATGCCCTGCAGGAACAGCACCAGCGGCAGCAGCGTCTCCCAGCCAAGCAGCGCCGTCACCGGGAACAGCAGCACCACCAGCGCCAGGGCGACGGTAGCGCCGACCAGCACGTTACGGTAGCCGAAACGGTTAACGATCTGCACCACAATGCGCTTCATGCCCATATTGCCCAGCACCATCGGGATCATCATCAGCCCCGCGTGAAAAGGCGTATAGCCCATGCCGACCTGCAGGAAGATCGGCGTCATAAAAGGCAGCATGCCGCTGCCGATCCGCCCGGTAAGGCTGCCCAACAGGCCGACAGAATAAATACGGTTGTCGAACAGCTTCAGGCTGAACAGCGCCTGGTCGTTGGCGCGGGCATAGAGCAGATAGGACAGCAGGGCCAGGACGCCCGTCAGGATAAACAAACAGAGCAGCAGCGGAGAAAAAACGGCGCCGCGCGAGCCGTCCAGCGCCAGCGTCAGCGTCCCCATGCCTGCGGCCAGCAGCAGAAAACCGCGAAAGTCAAAGCGGCGGCGCGGCAGGCGCAGATCGGGCAGCAGCAGCAGCGTTGCCGCCGCGCCCGCCAGGCCGACCGGCAGGTTCAGCAGGAAAATCCAGTGCCAGCTGGCGTACTGCACCAGCGCGCCACCCAGAACCGGCCCCAGCAGCGGCCCGATCTGGCCCGGCAGCGTCACAAAGGTCATCGCGGCCATATACTGCGCGCGCGGCACCAGCTTCATCACCGTCAGCCTGCCGACCGGCACCATCATCGCGCCGCCTAATCCTTGCAGCACGCGCGAGGCGATTAGCTGGTCAAGCGTGGAGGAGAGCGCGCAGAACAGCGAACCAACGCTGAACAGCACGATGGCGCTGAAGAAGATATTGCGCACGCCGAAGCGATCGGCCAGCCAGCCGCTGACCGGCAGCATCACCGCGACGGTCAGCACGTAGGAAACCACCACCGAATGCATCTGCAGCGGATCCTGGTGCAGGCTGTGCGCCATCGCGGGCAGCGCGGTGTTGACGATAGTGGTGTCCAGCGACTGCATAAAGAAGCCGAACGCCACAATCCACAGCTGCCAGCGCACGCCGGCCGGAAGCGTCTCCATCAGCCGGTCGCGCCTGCGCGCCTGCGCGCGGCCGGTTTTCTGCGCAGCTTATCCATATAGAGATAAACCACCGGCGTGGTGTAGAGCGTCAGCAGCTGGCTCATCACCAGGCCGCCGACGATGGTGATCCCCAGCGGCTGGCGCAGCTCCGCGCCGTCGCCCGTGGTCAGCACCAGCGGCAGCGCGCCCAACAGCGCCGCCAGCGTGGTCATCATAATAGGGCGGAAGCGCAGCAGGCTGGCCTGGAAGATTGCCTCGCGCGCGCTCAGATTACCGTTGCGCTGCGCATCCAGCGCGAAGTCGACCATCATGATAGCGTTCTTTTTCACGATGCCGATCAGCAGCAGAATGCCGATCAGCGCAATCAGGCTGAAGGGCGCGCCAAACAGCTCCAGCGCCAGCAGCGCGCCCACGCCCGCAGAGGGCAGGGTGGAGAGGATAGTCAGCGGATGCACATAGCTCTCGTAAAGAATGCCCAGCACGATATAAACGGTGGCGATGGCGGCCAGGATCAGCCACAGCTGGCTGCTTTGCGTCTCCTGAAAGATCTGCGCCGTGCCGGCAAAGCTGCCGCGCACGCTGGACGGTACGCCCAGCGCGGTCATGCTGCGCTCGATAGCCTCGGACGCCTGAGAAAGCGAGACGCCTTCCGGCAGGTTAAACGACACCGTCGAAGCGGCGGAAAGCCCCTCATGGTTCACCGACAGCGGCGCGTTGGCGGGCTGCCACTTCGCAAAGCCGGAAAGCGGAATCGCCTTGCCGTCGTTGTTGATCACGTACATCAGATCCAGCGAGCTGACGTCCTGGGTATAGCGCGGGTCGACCTCCATCACCACCTTATACTGATTCAGCGGCTGGTAAATGGTGGAGATCTGCCGCTGGCCGAAGGCGTTATTCAGCAGGCTGTTGGCGTCGGCGACGTTGATGCCCAGCTGCGCCATGCGGGTGCGATCGTAAACCAGCGCCATCTCGGCGCCTTTGTCCTGCTGATCGGAGTTAACGTCCGCCAGCTCGGGCAGCTTAGAAAACGCCTGACGAATTTTCGGCTCCCAGCTGCGCAAATCGTCCAGATCGTCCGACAGCAGCGTGTACTGATAGCCCGCGTTCGACTCGCGCCCGCCCACTCTTAAATCCTGTACCGCCATTAAAAACAGGCTCGCGCCCGGTTCTTTCGCCAGCTTGCCGCGCAGCCGGGCGATCACCGCCTGGGCGCTGTCGCTGCGTTCGCTGAGCGGTTTAAGCGAAATAAACATTGAGCCGCTGTTGGTGCGCGAGCCGCCGGTAAAGCCGACCACGCTTTCCACCGCCGGATCGTCACGGACGATTTTCATAAAATCTTCCAGCTTGCCGCGCATCGACTGGAAAGAGATGCTCTGATCCGCCTGGATAAAGCCCATCAGCCGCCCGGTATCCTGCTCTGGCATAAAGGTTTTCGGCACCACGACGTACAGGTACATGGTCAGGCCGATGGTGGCGATAAACACCAGCAGCGTCCAGCGCGAATGGTTCAGCACCCAGTTCAGCGAGCGGCCGTAGCCCTGCTGAATGCCCGTCAGCACGCGGCCGAAACCGCGCAGGCGCGGCTGCTCGCGGCGGGGATGCGCTTTCAGCAGGCGGCCGCACATCATCGGCGTCAGCGTCACCGAGATCAGCAGCGAAATGATAATGGAGACGGAGAGCGTCACGGCGAACTCGCGGAAAAAGCGGCCAATCAGCCCGCCGAGCATCAGCAACGGCAGGAACACCGCCACCAGCGACAGGCTCATCGACAGCACGGTAAAGCCGACCTCGCGCGTTCCCTGCAGCGCGGCCTGAATCGGCTTCATGCCCGCCTCCACGTGGCGGGAAATATTTTCCAGCACCACGATGGCGTCATCCACCACAAACCCCGTCGCCACCGTCAGCGCCATCAGCGACAGGTTGTTGAGGCTGAAGCCGCAGAGATACATGGCGGCAAAGGTGCCGATCAGCGATACCGGCACGGCAACGGCAGGGATCAGCGTGGCGCGGCCCGAACGCAAGAAGGCGAACACCACCAGGATTACCAGCCCGACGGAAATAACCAGCGACTGTTCCACTTCGGCCAGCGACGCGCGGATAGTTGGTGAGCGATCCTGCGCGACATCCAGCTGAATGGAGGCGGGAATGCTGTTGCGCAGCTCCGGCACCGCCGCGCGAATACGATCGACGGTATCGATAATATTGGCTTCGGGCAGCTTGCGGATCAGCAGCAAAATCGCCGGTTTAGCGTTGGCCATCCCGGCGTTGCGCACGTCCTGCACCGAGTCGGTGACGTTGGCGACATCCTGGAGCCGCACCGCCGCGCCGTTGCTGTAGTGCACGATCAGCGGCTGATACTCCGCCGCCGTTTTCAGCTCGTCGTTGGTTTTGATCTGCCAGCGTTGATGGCTGTCTTCAATCGCGCCCTGCGGCCTGCGCTGGTTGGCGTTGCTGATAGCCGTGCGCACCGCGTCCAGCGACACGCCCTGGTTAAACAGCGCCTGCGGATTCAGATCCACGCGCACCGCTGGCAGCGAGCTGCCGCCTACGGAGACGTCGCCCACGCCCTCGATCTGCGCCAGCTTCTGCGCCAGCTGGGTAGAGGCGTAGTCGTACAGATCGCCCTGCGACCAGGCATCCGACGTCAGCGTCATAATCATAATCGGCGCGTCGGAAGGGTTGATTTTGCGCCAGGTCGGCCGGCTCGGCATCCCCGTCGGCAGCAGGCTTTGCGCCGCGTTGATCGCGCCCTGCACGTCGCGCGCCGCGCCGTTGATATCGCGATCGTAATCAAAAACCAGAATGATGCGCGTGCTGCCCAGCGAGCTGGTGGAGGTCATCTCGCTGACGCCCGCGATGCGGCCCAGCGACCGCTCCAGCGGCGTGGCCACTGACGAAGCCATCGTCTCCGGCGATGCGCCGGGCAGCGAAGCGGAGATTAAAATCACCGGGAAATCGACCTGCGGCAGCGGCGCGACCGGCAGCAGGCGAAAGCTCAGCGCGCCCGCCAGCGCGATGGCGATGGTCAGCAGAATAGTGGCGACCGGACGGTGAATAAACAGCGCAAAAAATTTCACTGCGCCTCCTTCGACGGCAGACGACGACGGGCGGCCTGCGCCAGGCGATCGAACAGCAGATAGATGACCGGCGTGGTGAACAGCGTCAGCACCTGGCTGACGATCAGGCCGCCCACCATCGCCACGCCCAGCGGATGCCGCAGCTCGGCGCCGACGCCGGTGCTCAGCATCAGCGGCAGCGCGCCCAGCAGCGCCGCCAGCGTGGTCATCAGGATCGGCCGGAAGCGCAGCAGGCAGGCCTGATAGATCGCGTCATAAGGCGTCATGCCCTGTTCGCGCTCCGCCGCCAGCGCGAAGTCAATCATCATAATGGCGTTTTTCTTCACGATGCCGATCAGCAGAATGATGCCGATAATGGCGATCACATCCAGCTCGTTGCCGCTGAGCATCAGCGCCAGCAGCGCGCCGACGCCCGCCGTCGGCAGCGTGGAAAGAATGGTGATCGGATGGATAAAACTTTCATACAGCACGCCCAGCACGATATACATCGCCACCACGGCGGCCACGATCAGCCAGACGGTGCTGGAGAGCGCCGCCTGAAACGCCAGCGTGCTGCCCTGGAACTTCGTGACGATCTCGGCGGGCATTGCCATCGTCTGTTCAGCCTGAGTAATGGCGTTCACCGCCTCCTCCAGCGAATAGCCGTCGCGGACGTTAAACGAGAAGGTGGTGGAAGGGAACTGATCCAGATGATTGATGCTTAACGCGCCGTGACGCTGCTCCACGCTGGCAATAGCGCTGAGCGGCACGCTGCCGCCGTCGGTGCTGGTCAGGCGAATCGATTCCAGCGCGGCCAGGCCCGGCGTGGCGGAAATATCGTTTTCCAACACCACGCGATACTGGCTGGCCTGGGTATAGATAGTGGAGATCAGCCGCTGACCAAAGGCGTTATAGAGCGCGTTGTCGACGTCCGCCATGCTGATGCCAAGACGGCTGGCGTTATCGCGATCCACCTTGATATAGGCTTCCAGCCCGCGATCCTGCCAGTCGCTGCTGACATCCTTTAGCTGTGGCAGCTGGTTCAGCGCCTCGGTGAGCTTCGGCACCCACAGGCTCAGCGAATCCAGCGAGCCGGTTTGCAGCGTAAACTGATACTGCGTGCGGCTGAGCTGGGTATCGATGGTGAGATCCTGCACCGGCTGAAGATAAAGATTAATGCCGGGCAGGGCGGCGACCGCCTGCTGTAAACGGGCAATCACCGCCGGAATGCGATCCTCACGCTCGTCCAGCGGCTTAAGGTTGATTTGCAGCCGTCCGCTGTTCAGCGCCGGATTGGTGCCGTCCACGCCGACAAACGAGGTCAGGCTCTGTACCGCCGGATCTTTCATAATAATCGACGCGACCTGCTGCTGGCGCTGCGCCATGCTGGCCCAGGAAACCGACTGCGGCGCCTGCACCGTGCCCTGAATAATGCCGTTATCCTGCAAGGGGAAAAAGCCTTTCGGGATAGCTATCCACAGCAGCACGGTGATGGCCAGCGTGCCGAGCGCCACGCCAAGCGTCAGCCACTGGTGATCCAGCACGCGCTTGAGAAAGCGGCCATAGGCGGCAATGACGCGATCGAACATCGCCTCGCTGGCGCGCGAAAAGCGGTTCTGCTTGCGCAAGGATTCCACGCTGAGCATCCGCGCGCACATCATCGGCGTCAGCGTCAGCGACACCACGGCGGAAATCAGGATTGATACCGCCAGCGTAACGGCAAACTCGCGGAACAGCCTGCCGACGATATCGCCCATAAACAGCAGCGGGATCAGCACCGCAATCAGCGAGAAGGTCAGTGAGATAATGGTAAAGCCGATCTCGCCCGCGCCCTTCAGCGCCGCGTCCAGCGGCTTTTCGCCTTTTTCGATATAGCGGGAGATATTTTCAATTACCACGATAGCGTCATCGACCACAAAGCCGGTGGCGATGGTCAACGCCATCAGCGTCAGGTTATTGACGGAGAAGCCGAGGAAGTAGATCACGGCAAAGGTGCCGACCAGCGACAGCGGCACCGCGACCGCCGGAATAATCGTTGCCGGCACGTTGCGCAGAAACAGATAGATGATCATCACCACCAGCGCGATTGCCAGCATCAGCTCGAACTGCACGTCGTTGACCGAGGCGCGAATATTGGTGGTGCGGTCGGTCAGCACTTTGACCTCGACCGACTTCGGCAGGGAGGCGGTCAGCGCGGGCAGCATCTGGCGAATGCTGTCGGCGGTGGTGATAATGTTTGCGCCCGGCTGCCGCTGAATATTAAGCACGATAGCCTGCTGGCGGTTAGCCCAGGCGCCCAGCCAGCTGTTTTCCGCTCCCTGTTCCACGGTAGCGACGTCGCGCAGGCGCACCGGCGCACCGTTCTGCCAGCTGATAATCAGCTGCCGATAATCTTCCGCCGACTTCATCTGATCGTTGGCGGAAAGCGTAATCGAGCGCTCCGGGCCGTCCAGACTGCCTTTAGCCGAATTGACGTTGGCGCTGCTGATGGCGGTGCGCACCGTTTCGCTGGTTAAGCCCAGCGAGGCCAGCGCCTGCGCGTTAAGCTTCACCCGCACCGCTGGCCGCTGGCCGCCCGCGAGCGTCACCAGCCCCACGCCGGAAACCTGCGAAATCTTCTGCGCCACGCGCGTCTCCACCATATCCTGCACCTGGGTCATCGGCATACTGGTGGTGGTTACGGCCAGCGTCATGATCGGCGGATCGGCGGGGTTCACCTTGCTGTAAACCGGCGGGTTTGGCAGATCGGACGGCAGCAGATTGGTCGCGGCGTTGATGGCGGCCTGCACCTCCTGCTCGGCCACGTCCAGCGGCAGCGTTAGCTGAAACTGTAGCGTCACGACCGACGCGCCGCCGGAACTCTGCGAAGCCATCTGCTTTAAGCCCGACATCTGGCCGAACTGGCGCTCCAGCGGCGCGGTAACGGCCGAGGTCATCACGTCCGGGCTGGCGCCGGGGTAGAGCGTCACCACCTGAATGGTGGGATAGTCGACCTCCGGCAGCGCCGAAACGGGCAGCGAGCGGTAGCCCAGAATACCGGCCAGCAGGATAGCGACCATCAGCAGCGTGGTTGCCACCGGACGCATAATAAACTGGCGGGAAGGGCCGCCGCCGGGGTTGGAAGGCATCACCTGCATTACTGGCGCGCTCCCTTAGCGGGCGGCGTGCCGGTGCCCGGCAGCGGCGTAGCCTGCGGCGCGACCACTTCTACCGTGGCGCCTTCCGTCAGGCGATCGATACCGTCGGTCACCACTTTTTCGCCTTCATCCAGTCCGGCGTCTACAATGGCTTTTTCGCTGTCCTGCACGCTGACGGTGATAGTCTTTTTACTGACCTTGCCGTCGCTGTTAACCACCCAGACAAAATGCCCCTCATTGCCCATTTGCAGCGCCGCTACCGGGATAACAATGGCGTCGTGCAGCGTGTTGACCTGCAAACGCGCGTTGACAAACTGATTAGGAAACAGGCGGTCGTCCTGATTAGTGAACTGCGCTTTGACTTTAATCGTACCGGTCGTGACGTCGATCTGATTATCCATGCTCAGCAGCGAACCGGTCGCCAGCAGCGTTTTGTTGCTGCGGTCCCAGGCTTCTACCGGCACCGGCTGCCCGGCTTTTTGCGCGTTCAGCAGGGTTTCGATCTGGTTTTCAGGCAGGCTGAACACCAGCTCGACAGGATGCGTTTGGGTGATCACCACGATGCCGTTGGTATCGCCGCTGCTGATATAGTTGCCAATATCCACCTGACGCAGCCCGACGCGGCCGGAAATGGGCGAGGTGATGCGGCTGTAGGTCAGGTTCAGCTGCGCGCTGGCAACGCTGCCCTCGTCCGCTTTGATCGTGCCCAGGGTTTCACTGACCAGCGCGCGCTGCGTATCCAGCTCCTGCTGCGAAACCAGGTTGGTTTTCACCAGCTTCTCCAGCCGCGCCAGATCGCGACGCGCGTTGGCAAGCGTCGCCTGATCTCTTGCCAGCTGGCCCTGCGCCTGCGTCAGCGCGACCTGGAAGGGGCGAGGATCGATTTCCGCCAGCAGCTGGCCCGCTTTAACTTCCTGGCCTTCGGTAAAGTGAAGCGCCATCAGATCGCCATCGACGCGGCTGCGCAGCGTAACGGTATTGGCGGCGGCCACGGTGCCCAGCCCGGTCAGGTATTGCGGCACGCTCTGACGCGCGGCGGCGGCGGCCTGCACCGGCGCCAACGGGCCGCCTGCGGCTTTACGACCGCCGCCGGAAGCGTGCGGGCGTTCGGTGGTTTTTTGCGGCTCGCCGTGGCTGTGCCACCAGTAAAGTCCGCCCGCTGCGATAGCCGCGAGCACCACAAGTATGATTTTAAAACGGCGCCGGGTGTTCATCCTGTTATCAGCTCTCCAAAGGCAAAAGTTAGCGTCGGTAAAGCAATCTCGCCGGTCGAAAAGCCTGGCTGTTTTTCGGGGCCGGCCGAGACTGAAGACGCTTAATATTTCAATTTTAACGGATTTATCGATTATAAAAATGAAGGAATTAAGAATAACCGTTCAGCAAGTGTAAGTATTCCTGCCCCGGCGTGCCTGTACCGTCAATCAACAAACGGCTCGTGTGGATATTTGCTACGCTAATAGTCACTTCAGAAACCCTTCCAATACAGGAGTATAAAGATGATCCAAACGCATCGCGAGCTGGGCCGTACCGGTATTCAGGTTCCCACGCTGACTTTTGGCGGCAACGTTTTCGGCTGGACGGTCGATCGGCAAACTTCTTTTTCTCTGCTGGACGCGCTGGTGGAAAAAGGCCTCTTCTTTATTGATACCGCCGACTGCTATTCGCGCTGGGCGCCGGGCAACGAGGGCGGCGAATCAGAAACCATCATCGGCGACTGGCTGAAGAAAACCGGCAAGCGCAATCAAATCGTGCTGGCCACCAAGGTCGGCATGGAGATGGGCGAAGGCAAAACCGGCCTGTCGCCCGCCTATATTCGCCAGGCGGTAGAGGCCTCGCTAAAACGTTTGCAAACCGACTATATCGATCTCTATCAGGCGCACCGCGACGACAGCGACACCCCTTTGCAGGAGACGCTGGCGACCTTCGACGCGCTGATTAAAGAAGGCAAGGTGCGGGCCATTGGCGCCTCTAACTACAGCGCGGAAAGGCTGCAGGAAGCGCTGAACATCAGCAAACAGCAGGGCCTGGCCCGCTATGAAACGCTACAGCCGGAATACAATCTTTATGACCGCCAGGGTTACGAAAGCGGCCTGGAGCAGGTAGCACGTGAACATGGTCTGGGCGTGATCAACTACTATTCGCTGGCCAGCGGATTTTTAAGCGGCAAATATCGCAGCAAGGCCGACGCGAACAAAAGCAAGCGCGGCGAAGGCGTGGTCGAGAAGTACCTGAACGATCGTGGCCTGCGCATCCTGAAAGCGTTAGACGAGGTGGCAGAAGAGAGCCAGGCCACGCCAACGCAGGTTGCGCTGGCGTGGCAGATTGCCCGTCCGGGCATCACCGCGCCGATTGTCAGCGTGACCTCGCTTCCTCAGCTGGAAGAGCTGAGCAAGGCTGCCAGTCTTCAGCTTAGCGAGGAAGCGATCCGCAAGCTTACCGAAGCGAGCCGCTATTAATTAGCGAAACAGCACCTGCGCCCAGCGCGCCAGACCGGCGGTGACGGAACCGAAGTCATCGCCGCTGGCGAGCGGGATGTCCGGCAGCTGCTTTTGCAGCGCCTCGCGCAGCACCGGCGAGCGGGCGCTGCCGCCCGTCAGATAGATCACGTCCGGTCGGGTGCCGCTGCCGTCCAGCGCCAGCTTTACCTGTTCCTGAATGCGCTCCAGCGGCTGGGCGATAGCGCTTTTCAGCGCGTCCACGCTGATATCGGTCGCCAGCGACTGCTCTATAAAATCCAGCGTCGAGGTGGCCGAAGGCCGATCGGAAAGGGCGATTTTGCTCTCTTCCGCCGCGCGCACCAGGCGATAGCCCAGCCGCTGCTGCCAGACTTTCAGCAGGCGCTGCACTTTTTCCGGCTCGCGGGCGTCGCGGATCAAATCCTGAAGCTGTTTGCGGCTGGCCGTGGCGTAAAAGTCGCTTTGCGCAGGCACGTCGTTGATAGCGATAGCGTTCCACCACGGCAGCGCAGGCAGCGCGATGCCTTTGTGCGTCTGGCCGCCGCTGCCCAGCAGCGGCATCAGCTCTTTAAAGGCCAGCATTATGTCCAGGTCGTTACCGCCGACGCGGCAGCCGCTGTGGCCCAGCAGGCTCTCCTGTCGCTCGGCCCTGTCGTGCCATTGCGGGCCCATCAGCAGCACGGAGCAGTCGGTGGTACCGCCGCCGATATCCACAATCAGCACGCGCGTCTCTTTTTTCAGCGTCGCTTCAAATTCCAGACCGGCCGCGACCGGCTCGAACTGAAACTCAACTTCTTTAAACCCGGCGCGGCTGGCGGCGCGCGCCAGGATGCCCTGCGCCTGACGGTTGGCCTCTTCGCCGCCCAGCCCCTGGAAGTTGACCGGACGGCCAATCACCGCCTGGGTAATGCTTTCCTGCGTCTGCGCTTCGGCCTGCTGGCGGATATGCAGCATCATCGCGCACACCAGATCTTCAAAGAAGGCGACCTGCTGCGGCTTCAGGCCGCTCGCGCCCAGGAAGGATTTTGGCGATTTAACGAACCAGGTATCTTCCGGCTCGGCCATATATTGCGCCAGCGAAGCCAGACCGAACTGCACGCTGGCGGGCGTGACTTCGATATCTTCTTCACGGTTGAACGCGATGGCGCGCCGTAAAATCGCCTGATTTTCGGCTTCGGGCGTTGGCACCTGGTGATGGCGAAACAGCCATTCGCTGACCGTATCGCGCGTCGGCGCGCAGAGCATTGAGGGTAGCAGGCTGGAACCGTTTTCCAGCGGCAGCAGCGCGGGCACGCCCTCTTTCATGATGGCGACCGAGCAGTTTGCCGTCCCGTAATCAAAGCCGATAAACATTCCTTCCCTCCGCTAATAAAAAAAGGGGGCGACTTTAGCCCAGGGGCGGCAGGAGAGCAAGCGTCGGGTAAGCTTTAATTGACGCGCGCGGCGCTGGTTGTGTGCCAGGGCGAGCAAAGGCTACCGCAGCGGGCTGCTGTTATTGCCTTGAGAAGAGAGCTGCTGCGGTAAAATTTGTTCGTTTTCGCGCTGTGACAGCACGGGTTTAAGCGTATCTATCAGCTTTGCTTCATAAATGGAAAACTGGCCGCGACCGTTGTGCTTGGCGTTGTAGCAGGCCAGATCGGCCTGAGCCATCACGTCGCTGGCGTGAGCGTTGTCCTTGCTGAGCTGGGTGATGCCCGCGCTGGCGCCAATGCGGTGCAGCTGGCCTTCCCACAGAAAAGGATAATGATTTACTGCCACCACCAGGCACTCTGCGATATCGCGAGCCTCACCAAGCGCGCAGTCCGGCAGCAGCACGCCAAACTCATCGCCGCCCAGGCGCGCCAGAAAATCGCCGCTGCGCAAATGCTGTTTCATCTGGCCCGATATCTCCCGCAGCAGCGCATCGCCGGCGGCATGCCCGGCGCTGTCGTTGACCGCCTTAAAGCGATCGAGATCGATAAAGATCAGCGCGTGCTGACGCTGCTGCTGACTGGCGCTGTGCAGCAGCTGTTTCAGACGCTGCTCGAAGCTGACGCGGTTAGGCAGGCGGGTCAGCATATCGTGCGAGGCGCCGTAGCTCAGCCGCCGCATCATCTCCCGCGATTCGCTGACGTCCTGGATCACCATCACGCTGCCGATATAGCCGCCTTCCAGCGTTTTCAGCGGCGTAATGCTGTAGTGAATATCAAAACAGTCGCCGGAACGAGTATGCAGCACCAGCTCTTCGGCCAGTTCCGGCACCGATTTGCTGTGCGGCAGCCCGCATAACAGCAGGTTTTCCATTTCCGGGCCGTCGCTGCCGTGAGTGATGCGCAGCAGATCGCTGAGCCGTTTTCCTGCCGCCTCTTCCTGCGTCCAGCCGCTCATCACTTCCGCTACCGGGTTCATAAACGTCACCCGCATCTCTTCATCCGTGCTGATCACCGCCTCGCCGATGGCGTCCAGCGTAATGTGCATTCGCTCTTTTTCCTGGTAGAGCGCGTCGGTCAGCTGACGCATCGCGGTCACGTCCTGATTGATGCCAAGCATTCTTTCAACGTTGCCGTCGTCGCCAAAAACCAGCGTCGACTGGCTGTGAATAAAGCGGATGCCGTCATCCGTAGCGATACGGAACACGATATCTACCGGCAGGGATTCTTTGATGCCCTTATCAAAAGCGTCGATGGCCATTTGACGATCGGCAGGCAGCAGGCTGTTAACCCACGTCAGATAGGTCGCCTGGCCTTCTTCCTTCAATCCATAGAGCTGAAACATGCGCTTGTCCCAGTTCATTTTGCCGGTCTTCAGGCTCAGATCCCAGACGCCGATGCCGCCCGCCTCATTAGCCAGCGTAATACGTTGCATCAGGCGACGGTTGGCGGCTTCGGTCTGCTTCAGGTCGGAAATATCTTCAATTTGAGAAATAAAGTAGAGCGGCCGCTGCTCGCTGTCGCGCACCAGCGAGGTTGCCAGCAGCGCCCAAACAATCCCCCCGTCTTTACGCAGATAGCGTTTTTCATGACTGTAGGTTTCGATCTCGCCTGCCAGCAGCTCGTGAAACTTGCTTTCATCAACCGCCAGGTCATCAGGGTGCGTCAGCATCTGAAAGGTCATCGTGACCAGCTCGGTTTGAGCGTAGCCCAGCAGCCGACAAAGCGATTGATTCACCTGTAGAAAGCGGCCTTCCGGCGACACCAGCGCCATACCGATCACCGAATACTCCATGGCATGACGGAATCTGGCCTCGCTCTGGGAGATATGCTTTTTTTCCTCCCGGAACGAGTGCATCACCTGCGCCATAATATGGCTGGGAATGATCGCCAGCAAAAACGGCAGCCAGGGCGCGCTGTTCACGATAGTCACCGCGTTGGTATATTGCACCAGCTGGTTTAGCGCCAGCAGCAGGCTCATCATCAGCAGCGTGGCGAAGAAAACAATAAAGGCAGACAGGCGCGGCAGGCGTACGGCGCTGTAGAACAGCACCACCATCACAAAGGTAAAAGACCACGGCAGATAGCGTAACGCGCAGTAGCTCAGCGCCAGCGTCACGATCAGCGTCAATAACGTTTCCACCAGCGCGTGCTGGCTAAGGGATTTGCGCAGCTCTTCGGGTCGCCATAGCAGGCAAACCGGGCCGATCGCCAGCATCCCGATAGTTTCCGACACCGCCCAAGTGGTAAAAAAGTGGAAGTTGGCCCGCCCGGTAAAGTTCAGTGACCAGCAGGCGAGCAGTGCGCCGAGCAGCGGCGTAAAGATGCCGACCGATACCACCATCTTGCTCCAGCCGAGCAGCGAATCCAGCGGCGCTTCTCTGTCCAGCAGCCTGCGCAACAGCGCGCCGCCCAGCAGCGCCTGAAGTAAATTGATTAGCGGAAACGTCAATACGACGACGGCTGTGCCTACCATCAGCGCGTTGGCGGCGATAATGCCAACCATACAGCCGCCCAGCAGTCCCGGCAGCCTGCGCGGCGGATAGTGGAACACCAGCAGGGTCATCAGGGCGGTGGGCAGCCAAAGCGAAGAGATTTGAATGCTGACTTTAATCAGTTCCAGACAAAACAGCGTCAGGACAAAGGAAAGCACGCCAAACATCGCTCCCCTGAGCCAGGGGAGAGAGGAGCGGTCAGCGGGGGAAAACGTATCAGTCGTCATAAAAATCCAGCGAGGCAACGGGGAACGGTCAGCTCGAACCAGGTAACTTAAGGCATGCTAACACATTCGTTTTTGAATGCCTGCGCTAATTCAAAAGATCGCTTTATTCGGGCGATTGACCGCCGCGCGCCGCTGGTGGACGGGGAATTACTGCCGAAGCTTCAGCAAATCGTCACGTGTCCAGGGATGGTCAATGCCGGCAATCTGCACGGAAAGACGCTGTAAAAACTGTTGCGTGGTGGCAAGACGACCGTGGCTCAGCAGCAGCAGAGGCAGCAGGAGCGCAATGCAAAGCTGCAGCGTGGAAAAGCCCTGCACTCTGGCGCGCCGCTGGCTGACCAGGAAAGCCGTACTCAGGGTAAAGCCCAGGATCAGACCGGTAATCACTTCGCTGGTGGAGTGGTAGCTAAGCAGCAGCCGCGAGACGCCGACCAGGATGGGGATCAGGTAGCCGATACCAACGGCAAACAGGCGGCCCTTGTCCGACAGGCGTCCGCTGAGCAGCCACAGCATCACCGGCCACAGCGTTGCCGACATGGCGGTGTGGCCGCTGAAGCCGGTAAAGTTCAGGTGCGCGCTGCCAAGGCCAAAGCCCATAAAAGCCACTTTAGAGAGGCTCACCACGGCACCGGCGGTGCAGAACGCCAGCGCCCAATACCAGGCCGCGCGCCGATCGCTGTTTTTCCAGCTAATCAGCCCGGCCATCACGATAGCGGTAGGGATAAGCAACATGCTGTCGCCAAAATAGGTCAAAAAATGCAATGTACGCCAGTACACGGTGTTTCCTTATTATGCTGTGATAACCCGCTACGCTGTTGCAACAGGGTGCCTGCAACGGCCGGGCCGACATTGTGAATCTGACAGCCAACAGTTTAGCGAGAGGGGCAGCAGAGGTATAACGGGAAAGTCTTAAAAGCCTTCCGCCGGTTTTTTCTGGCATCAACACCCCGAAATCCCTATAATTACGCGCGAATTCATCCTCTCCATCTGTCTCAGACACAAATCAGGTCTTTAATTTATGACTGACAAGTCGCATCAGTGCGTCATCGTAGGTATCGCCGGCGCATCTGCCTCGGGAAAAAGTCTTATCGCCAGTACGCTCTATCGTGAAGTTCGCGATCGGGTCGGCGATGAAAATATTGGTGTTATCCCTGAGGATGCTTATTACAAAGACCAAAGCCATCTGACCATGGATGAACGGGTTAAAACAAACTATGACCACCCCAGCGCCATGGATCACAACCTGCTGCTGCAACATTTGCAGATGCTGAAAGCAGGGGAAGCGATCGATCTGCCGGTTTACAGCTATGTAGAACATACCCGTACCGCGCAGACTATTGAGCTGAAACCGAAGAAAGTCATTATTCTGGAAGGGATCCTGCTGCTGACGGACGCGCGGCTGCGCGCCGAAATGAACTTTTCGATCTTCGTGGATACGCCGCTGGATATCTGCCTGATGCGCCGCATGAAGCGCGACGTCAACGAACGAGGCCGCTCAATGGACTCCGTGATGGCGCAGTATCAGAAAACCGTGCGTCCGATGTTCCTGCAGTTTATCGAACCTTCCAAACAGTACGCTGACATTATCGTGCCTCGCGGCGGTAAAAACCGCATCGCGATCGATATCCTGAAGGCGAAGATCAATCAGTTCTTCGAGTAAACCTGTCCCGGCGGCCGAAAGGGCCAGCCGGGTAGCCCGCGCAGGGAGCGCTCATGCTCCCGCCGCTCAGCCTGTTATTAATTTGGGAGTATCTGTCCATGCGTTTATGCGACCGTGATATAGAAGCCTGGCTCGACAGCGGCCAGCTTGATATCTCTCCGCGTCCGCCGGTAGAGCGTATTAACGGCGCTACCGTTGACGTCCGCCTCGGCAATCAGTTCCGCACTTTCCGCGGCCACACCGCTGCCTTTATCGATCTCAGCGGCCCGAAAGACGAGGTCAGCGCGGCGCTTGACCGCGTGATGAGCGACGAAATCGTGCTGCCGGAAGGCGAAGCGTTCTTTTTACACCCTGGCGAACTGGCGCTGGCGGTGACGTTTGAATCCGTGACCCTTCCTGATAACCTGGTCGGCTGGCTGGACGGGCGTTCATCGCTGGCCCGGCTGGGACTGATGGTGCACGTTACCGCCCACCGTATCGATCCAGGCTGGCAGGGACGTATCGTGCTGGAGTTCTATAATTCTGGTAAGCTGCCGCTGGCGTTACGGCCGGGGATGCTGATTGGCGCGCTGAGCTTTGAACCGCTTTCCGGGCCGGCGGCTCGTCCTTATAACCGCCGTCAGGATGCCAAATACAAAGGGCAACAGGGCGCGGACGCCAGCCGTATCGATAAAGATCAGGACGACGTATAGCGGCGGCGGGGCAGGGCCTGAGCCAGCGGCATGCGTCAGGAAGTGGAAGCTATAAGGGGAAGGCATGAAAAGGTTTATCACCACGTTGGCCATTTTGCTGGTGGTTATCGTGGCCGGCATGACGGCGCTGGTTTTGCTGGTCAATCCCAATGATTTTCGCGCCTATATGGCCAGACAGGTCGAACAGCGCAGCGGCTATCAGCTGGCGCTGAACGGCGATTTGCGCTGGCACGTCTGGCCGCAGCTCAGCATTCTCTCCGGCCCGATGACCCTGACCGCGCCCGGCGCGCAGCAGCCCTTCGTCAGCGCCAGCAATATGCGGCTTGACGTCAAGCTCCTTCCTTTGCTTTCTCATCAGCTGGCGGTCAAACAGGTTCTGCTGAAAGGGGCGGTGATCCGCCTGACGCCCGACAGCGCGGCGCACCGTCCGGCCAATGCACCGCAGGGCCCGGCGGATACCGCACCGCCGCCGCCGCTGACTCAGCGCTGGACCTTTGATATCGATAATTTGCAGGTTGCCGACAGCCTGCTGATCTGGCAACAGAACAGCGGCGAGCAGCTTAACGTTCGCGATCTGAACCTGCAGCTGTCGCAGAACGCGCAGCGCCATGCCCATATTGAATTTGGCAGCCGCGTCAGCCGTGACCAGCGTGAGCTGTTGGTGAATCTGAATGCGGATGTGGATCTCAGCCACTATCCACAGCATCTTGCAGCAACGGTAAACCAGCTGGACTACCAGCTGAGCGGGGCCGATCTGCCGCGTGAAGGCGTCAAAGGGCAGGCGACCCTGCAGGCGGAGTGGCGCGACAGCGATGCTTTCAGCCTGAAAAATCTGGCGCTAAGCCTTAACGACAGCCAGCTCAACGGCAGCGCCAGCGGGACGCTGGGCGACCGCCCGCAAATCGCGCTGGATCTGCATGCCTCCGTGCTGAATCTGGATCCGCTGTTAGGGCTGGAAACCGAGGTCAACAGCGAAGGCCAAAATATCCAGACTCAGCGCGGCGGCCCTGCGCCCGTTATTGCTCAACCCGTGCAGGATAACGCCAGCTCGCCGTTTAACCAGATGGACGGACAGCTGGCGCTGTCGGCAGATAAGCTTAACTGGCGCGGTATGACGTTTGACGGGGTGACGCTACAGGGCAACAGCAGTAATGGCCTGGTGACGCTGGCGACGCTGACCGGCAAAACGGGCAACGGGCAGTTTTCCCTGCCGGGCAGCCTCGATTTCCGCCATGCACAGACGCAGATCGCGCTGACGCCTTCCTTGCAGAATATCGCCGTGGCGCCGCTGCTTAAAGCGTTTGAGCTGCCGGCTTCGCTGAGCGGCGATCTGACGCTGAACGGCAGCTTCAGCGGCGCGGGCCTGAGCGTGCCCGCCTTTAAACATGCCTGGCAGGGCAGTGCCGAAATCAGCCTGAACAACGCGCTGCTCTCCGGACTGAACTTCCAGCGTATGATCCAGCGCGCCGTAGAGCGTAGCAGCAGCCGCGTTCACGCCGCCGCCGGGCCGGAGAACGACTTCCAGCAAATCACGGGTAAGATGTCGCTGCAAAAAGGGCTGCTGGCTTTCGTCGACCTGCACGGACGCGCCTCCATGCTTAACTATAGCGGCAAGGGCACGGTGAATATGGCAGACAAACAGGCGGATATGAACTTTGGCGTAACGGTCACCGAGGGCTGGCAGGGCGATAGCGAGCTGATTGGACGGCTCCAGCAGACGCCGGTGCCGTTAAGGATCTACGGCCCGTGGGATGGCCTGAACTATTCGCTGCAAATCGATCAGGTACTGCGCCAGCAGCTACAGGATGAAGCGAAGAAGCGTCTGAAAGCGTGGTCGGAGAAAAATCCGCAAAGCGGCAAAAGCAGTTCGGTACAGAAACTGATTAACGACCTTTGATGGGCAGCGCTGATAAAGCAGCATCGCTTTATCAGCGCCGGTGTTACCAGTCTTCTTCTTCCGTCACCAGAGGGATAATTTGGACTTTCTGCACGCGGTGGCTTTCTACTTTAAGCGTGCGGAACAGGCAGTCGTTAATCTGGATCTCTTCGCCTTCCTGCGGCACCCGCTGCATATGCTCCATCAGCAGTCCCGCCAGCGTGTGATACTCCCTTTTTTCATCCAGCGGCAGCGGCACGTACATAATCAGGTCGTCCAGCGGCATATGCCCGTTGGCCGTCCAGCTGCCGTCTGCGTTTTGCTGGATATCGTAGCGGGGATCGATAGCTTCGCCTTCGTTAGGCAGGTTGCCCGCGATGGTTTCCATCACGTCGCTGAGCG
Source organism: Erwinia plantamica (assembly GCF_043420595.1). Taxonomy (NCBI): domain Bacteria; kingdom Pseudomonadati; phylum Pseudomonadota; class Gammaproteobacteria; order Enterobacterales; family Erwiniaceae; genus Erwinia; species Erwinia plantamica. The sequence continues at coordinate 188,635 of NZ_JBGCUC010000003.1, read as the reverse complement.
TGACCACGCCCTCTACCGACCCAAACTCATCCACCACAAAGGCAAAATGCGTGCGCGCATTGCGAAACTGCTCCAGCGCCGGCAACAGCGACAGCTGCTCGGGGAACACCAGCGGCTGACGGATCAGCGCGCGGATATCCAGACTGTCGCCGTGCAGCGCCTGCTTCAGCAGGTCAATAACGTGCACCACGCCGAGCGGATCCTCGCTGTTTTCCGTGACCACCAGCCGCGTATGCTGGTTCTGGTCAAGCATCGCCATAATTTCTGCCGGCGACTCGCTGAGATCCACAGAAGCGATATCCTGACGGGAGGTCATAATGCTGCTGACCGTGCGCTGCCCCATGCCAAGCACGCGCGCAATCATCATGCGCTCCTGCTTGTTAAAGATCGCCTGGCTGCTGCTGTCGGCAACCAGCGAAGAGGTTTCCGCATCCAGCTCCGCCTGCTCGTGGCTGCCGCGCAGCAGGCGCAGCACGGCTTCGGCGGTACGTTTACGCAGGGGCGCTTTGGAAGAGAGGAAGCGGCGACGGTTGAAATGCGCCAGCTGATTCAGCGCTTCGATAATCACTGAGAAACCGATAGCGGCGTAAAGGTAGCCTTTAGGAATATGATAGCCAAAGCCGTCCGCCACCAGGCTGAAACCAATCATCAGCAGGAAGCTCAGGCAGAGGATAACGATCGTCGGGTGTTGATTAACGAAACGCGTCAGCGGTTTGCTGGCCAGCAACATTAAGCAAATTGCGATAATAACGGCCGCCATCATCACGGCCAGATGGTCCACCATCCCTACGGCCGTGATCACGGAATCCAGGGAAAAAACGGCGTCCAGCACCACAATTTGCGCTACCACTGGCCAGAATTTAGCCCCACGCTTTTGTGGATTTTCATCCTCATCTTTGCCTTCCAGCCGTTCGTTCAGCTCCACTGTCGCTTTAAACAGCAGAAAAACGCCGCCCAGCAGCATGATCAAATCGCGCGCGCTGAAGGCGTGTCCGCCAACCGAGAAGAGGGCAGAGGTCAGTGAAGAGAGCCAGGAGATAGAGGCCAGCAGCAGCAGACGCATAATCAGCGCCAGCATCAGGCCCGTGACGCGGGCGCGGTCACGCTGCGCGGGCGGCAGCTTTTCCGCCAGGATAGCGATGAAGACAAGATTATCAATGCCCAGCACCAGTTCCAGCACGATCAGGGTGACAAGGCCAGCCCAGATTGACGGATCGACGATCCATTCAAACATCAGAAGTTCACTCATACAGATTAAGGAAATGCCATGATGATAGTGAACGCCGCCTGATTCAACAAATAATCCCCTGAAAGTCGCCGCAAGGTCGATAAACAGCCGAATAAATCGCCACTCATTCCTGGAATTGCCCGCGCAAAATTTGGCATCTGATTAAAAGGTTTTCAGGAATATTCGCATAGGTCTGCCTGTTGAAATAAGGGATACTTAAGCAATGAAGTAAAGTCAGACAGGAATATTCTGACTGTGACAGTAAAGCTAATCTGAATTTATCGTGAGGATAAAGATGAAAGGTATGGTTTAGCATGGCGCTGAAGGTAGTCTTAATCCTAAAAGCGCGCATGGGTAGCGGCAGGCTCTTGTAAACAGGCCAGTAATAACTAGTATAGCAATGTGTTAGTAAATGGCTGCGTTAATGTAGCAATTAGCACGGTCGCGTCTTAACGTTCTTTTTTATGTTCGGCTTTATGTAGACGCGCCAGTTAGTGCCTTTAGATGGCAGGATAAAACCAACACTTCAGGACAAAATACAGCGCATTGGCAGCTACAAGCCAGGGGCGGTAGCGTGTCCGAAGCGGTGAAAAGACCACGCCTTTTGGCGATAAAATCACCGCAGTTGTTGATTTTACATGTCATTCTCTGATTGTACTGCCAGTTACCATGAGCTTTTACACAATTTCTGAATACGTCTCCTGTGTAATAAAGAGCGTGTCGATAAGATACGCAATCCTTAGCGGTGGGAATTATTAAATCACAGGCTTTTGAAGAAAAAATAAGAGTTAACTATGCGCGATATAGAATTTACATTTAAAGGACTGTTAATAAAAATATCACTGGCACTTTCAGATCTTATTTTCTTTAACGCCTCCTTATTTATTGCTGTTCTGCTGATGAAAACTTTTCCAAACAGTTTGTTGGAAAATATGTCAGAGCAGGATCTGCAATTAAAAATAAGCACACACATCATTCTCTCTGTGATTTGTATCGGCTGGTTCTGGGTTCGCCTGCGCCACTATACCTATCGCAAACCGTTCTGGTTTGAATTAAAAGAAGTCTTCCGCAGCGTGCTGATCTTCTCCGTTATTGACCTGTCGATTACGGCATTGTCAAAATGGGAAATGTCCCGCTGGGTGTGGATTATTACCTGGCTGCTGGCGCTGATCCTTATTCCTGTCGGCCGCGCCATCGTTAAGCGTGTGCTGAACCGTAACGGCCTGTGGAAAAAGCAGTCCATTATTATCGGCAGCGGTAAAAATGCGGAAGAAGCTTATCTGGCGCTGCAAAGCGAAGAGGTAATGGGCTTTGACGTGGTGGCTTTCTACGATGTGGATGGCACTACGCCCGCGCCTGCGCTGTTCGGCATTCCGGTCATTCGTGACGAAACCTCGCTCTGGCAGCTGGTCAACAGCGAAACGCAATTTATTGTCGCCGTAGAATATGAACAGAGTCAGTATCGTGATCTCTGGCTGAAAAATCTGGCGAAACATAATTGCCGTTCCGTTTCCGTTATTCCTTCACTGCGTGGCGTACCGCTATACGGTACTGATATGGCTTATATCTTCAGCCATGAAGTTATGATCCTGCGCGTCAGCAATAATTTGGCGAAGCGCACCTCGCGTTTCCTTAAGCGTACCTTCGATATTGTCGGTGCCTTAAGTATTATCACCATGCTGATGCCTGCGTTGGCCTTCCTGATCTTTATGGTCGCTCGCGACGGCGGCAATCCTATTTATGGGCATGAGCGAGTAGGGCGAAACGGACGCAAATTTAAATGCCTTAAGTTCCGTTCAATGGTGGTGAATTCCAAAGAGGTACTGGAAGAAGTGCTGCGCACCGATCCTGTAGCGCGTGCGGAATGGGATAAAGACTTTAAGCTGAAGAACGATCCCCGCATCACCCGCATCGGTCACTTTATCCGTAAAACCAGCCTTGATGAGCTGCCGCAGCTGTGGAACGTGGTGCGCGGCGAGATGAGCCTGGTCGGCCCGCGTCCGGTAATTGAAGACGAGCTGGAGCGCTATGCGGGCGACGTTGACTACTACTTTATGGCTAAGCCTGGTATGACCGGCCTGTGGCAGGTAAGCGGACGTAACGATGTCGATTATGAAACCCGCGTTTATTTTGACTCCTGGTACGTAAAAAACTGGTCATTGTGGAACGATATCGCCATCCTGTTCAAAACCATCGGGGTGGTGCTTAAGCGCGACGGCGCCTATTAATTTGAGCTTTCGACGCGCTCTTCGGAGCGCGTCGCTGTTATAGCGTAGTTTGACTGTAACCGTCATGGACTTACGCGCTCACCACTTTCTTTGTTAAGCGTCGGTTCACAGCGAGTCGGCAAGGCATTAAAAAAGGATAGGGATCGGACGATAATGACTGACAGTTATAGCGATTGAAACGCTTATCTTTACTTTTGCAAGACGCTACACAGCGGCGGATCCGCCACTATCAATCAAATTACTGATAGCGATGAAACAGATGATTACAATCAAAACGAAGTTACTGCCCTTGTTGATATCGGCTACCCTCCTTTCCGGATGTACGGTAGTTCCGGGTTCAAAGCTTTCCACCAGCGGAAAAGACGTAATTAAGCAGCAGGACAACGATTTTGACATTGATAAATACGTTAATGTCTTCCCGATGACCCCAAGCCTGGTTGACCGTATGCGTCCGGCGCCCGTTGTGGCGCGACAGAACGTTCAGCTGCAAAATGAACTGCAAAACTATGAGTATCGTATCGGCGTCGGCGATGTGCTGACCGTTATCGTCTGGGACCACCCGGAGCTGACCACGCCAGCGGGCCAGTACCGCAGCGCCAGCGACACCGGTAACTGGGTTCACTCAGACGGCACCATCTTTTACCCTTATATCGGCCGCGTTCGCGTAGCCGGTCGTACCGTGCAGGAAGTGCGTACCGAAGTCGCCGGCCGCCTGGCGCAGTATATCGAAAGCCCGCAGGTTGACGTCAGCGTCGCCTCGTTCAAGTCGCAGAAAGCGTACGTGACGGGCGAAGTGACCACGTCTGGCCAGCAGCCGATTACCAACGTGCCGCTGACTATTCTGGATGCGATCAACGCCGCAGGCGGCCTGACCGCCAATGCCGACTGGCGCAACGTGGTGCTGACCCACAACGGCAGCGAAGTGCCGGTTTCTCTGCAGGCGCTGATGCAAAACGGCGATCTGTCGCAGAACCATCTGCTTTATCCGGGCGATATCCTGTTTGTGCCGCGCAACGACGATCTGAAAGTCTTTGTGATGGGCGAAGTCAGACAGCAGACCACGCTGAAAATGGATCGCAGCGGCATGACGCTTTCTGAAGCGTTGGGCAGCGCCCAGGGGATGGATCAGACCGCCTCTGACGCGACGGGCGTATTTGTTATCCGTCCAATCAAAGGGAAAAACCGCACCAAGATCGCCAACATCTATCAGCTGAACCTGAAGGATGCGTCGGCGATGGTGATGGGCTCCGAATTCCAGCTGGAACCGTATGACATCGTTTATGTCACCTCAACGCCGCTGACGCGTTGGAACCGTGTTATTTCGCAGCTGACCCCAACTATCACCGGTATCTATAACGCGAGCGAAAACGCACAGATCATTCACAGATGGTAACGGCGGGGCATGATGATTAATTCAATCTTAGTGGTCTGCGTCGGCAATATCTGCCGCTCTCCTACGGGGGAGCGGCTGCTGAAACAGGCGCTACCGGATAAAAAGATCGCCTCGGCGGGGCTGAGCGCGCTGGTCGACCATCCGGCCGACGAAACCGCCAGCAGCGTCGCCAGCGAACATGGGGTTTCGCTGGCGGGCCATCAGGCACGGCAGCTGACCTCCGGCATGTGCCGGGATTACGATCTCATCCTGGTGATGGAAAAAAGGCATGTCGATCTGGTCAACCGCATTAACCCCTCCGTACGTGGCAAGACCATGTTATTTGGCCACTGGCTCAACCAGCAGGAAATAGCGGATCCCTATAAGAAAAGCCGCGATGCCTTTGAAGCCGTGTACGGATTACTCGAAAAAGCTGCCCAGAAATGGGTCACCGCATTAAGCCGATAGTTGGGATACTCGATGAATATAAAAAGTAAGGCGCCGACCGCGTCGAAAGAGGAAGCTGGCGGGTGGGATTTAGCGCACCTTGTCGGACAGCTGGTTGATCATCGCTGGATTATCGTGGCCGTTACGGCCTTCTTCCTGCTGCTCGGCACGCTCTATTCGCTGTTCGCCACGCCTATCTATAGTGCGGACGCGCTGGTACAGGTAGAGCAGAAAAGCCCTAACACCGTGTTGACCGATCTGACCGAGGCGCCGGTGGAACCCGCTTCCGCCACGGAAATCCAGATCATCCAGTCTCGTATGGTGATTGGCAAAACGGTAGACGATTTGGGCCTGAACATACAGGTTGAGCAAAATCACTTCCCCGTAGTGGGCAAAGGCTTTGCCCGCCTGCTGGGCGAAAAGCCGGCCAAAATCGCCGTATCCCGTCTTGAGATGCCGAAAAGCTGGAAAGATGCCAGCGTAAAGGTTGAGATCACCGGCGCCGACAGCTACACCGTTTCGAAAGACGGCGACGATCTGTTCAAAGGTAAAATCGGCCAGTTCCAGCAGCAGCATGGCGTGTCGATGCTGGTTAGCGGCATTGACGCTGAACCGGGCACCACTTTTACCGTCTCTAAGCTGTCCACGCTGGCGGCGATCGGCATGGTCACTAACAACCTTGCCGTGGCCGACAAAGGCAAAGATACCGGCGTGATGGGTCTGACCTATACCGGTGAAGATCCGGAGCTGATTAGCCAGGTGCTGGATCGGGTGATGAGCAACTACCTGATGCAGAACGTGGAGCGTAAATCCGCCGAAGCGCAGAAGAGCCTGGAGTTCCTGCAGCATCAGCTGCCGCAGGTGCGCAGCAAGCTGGACGAAGCGGAAGACAAGCTTAACACCTATCGTCGCAATAACGATTCGGTGGATATGTCGCTGGAAGCCAAATCGGCGCTGGACTCCTCTGTTAGCGTACAGAGCCAGCTGAACGAGCTGACCTTCCGTGAAGCGGAAGTTTCCCAGCTGTTCACCAAGGATCACCCGACCTATCGCGCATTGCTGGAAAAACGTAAAACGCTGGAAGACGAGCAGAAAAAACTGAACCAGAAAATCGGTCAGATGCCGCAGACCCAGCAGGAAATTTTACGTCTGACCCGCGACGTGCAGGCCGGTCAGGAAATCTACATGCAGCTGCTTAACCGTCAGCAGGAGCTGAGCATCAGCAAAGCCAGTACGGTTGGCGACGTGCGCATCATCGACCATGCGGAAACCGCATCCAAGCCGGTTGCGCCGAAGAAAATGTTGATTATGCTGGCCAGCCTGATTGCAGGCCTGGTGATCTCCGTGGGCATCATTCTGCTGAAAGCGCTGTTCCACCACGGCATCACCGCGCCGGATCAGCTGGAAGAAGCCGGTATGAACGTTTATGCCAGCGTGCCGCTTTCCGAATGGCAGCGTAAGAAAGACGTCGAGGCGCTGAACAAGCGCGGCGTGAAGGTCGATCCGCACAACAGCCTGCTGGCGTTGGGCAACCCGACCGACCTCTCTATCGAAGCGATCCGTAGCCTGCGTACCAGCCTGCACTTCGCGATGATGGAAGCCCGTAACAACGTGCTGATGATCACCGGCGCCAGCCCTGGCATTGGTAAAACCTTTATCAGCGCCAACCTGGCGGCGCTGGTTGCACAGGCGGGGCAGAAAGTGCTGTTTATCGATGGCGATATGCGCCGTGGCTATACGCACGAGCTGCTGGGCGCGGCCAATAAGTCCGGACTGTCCACCATCCTGTCGGGCAAAACCGCCTTCACGCAGGATCTGATCCAGCACGGTGAATACGGCTTTGACTTTATTCCGCGCGGACAGGTGCCGCCAAACCCTTCCGAGCTGTTGATGCACAGCCGCATGAACGAGCTGCTGGAGTGGGCGAGCAAAAATTACGATCTGGTACTGATCGATACGCCGCCGGTGCTGGCCGTGACCGATGCAACTATTATCGGCAAGCTGGCAGGCACCGCGCTGATGGTGGCGCGCTTTGAAACCAACACGCTGAAAGAAGTAGAGTTCAGCTACAAGCGCTTTGCGCAAAACGGTATCGATATTAAAGGCGTCATTCTTAACGCCGTCGTGCGGAAAGCCGCCAATGCGTACGGCTACGGCTACGACTATTACGATTACAGCTACAAAGGCAATGCAAAAAGCTAATGCTTAAAAGGATCCGCCGCGAGGCGGATCCTTTCGCCTCTGGAATCAGGCCTGTTTCCGGCTGTTTTATGTATAACGTTTAAAAGGTGCCTTGTGATGAAGGATATTTTCTTCTCGATCGTTATCCCTGCCTATAACGCCTCCGAATCGATCGTCACCACGCTGGACTGCGTTAAAGCGCAAAGCTATAAGCATTTTGAAGTGATTATCGTCGACGACAAGTCGGCCGATGCGGCAAAGCTGGCCGAGGTCGTTAACAGCGATCGCTACAGCGACCTGAAAATTAATCTGGTGCTGTCAGAGGTCAAACTCAACGGCGCGGGCGCGCGCAACCGGGGCATTGACCTGGCGACGGGCGACTATGTCTGCTTCCTGGACGCCGATGATGAATGGCATGAAGACAAGCTGCTGGAAAACGTCAAAAAAATCCAGGAGCTGACTGCCAGAGGCAAAGACCGCTTTGTGATCTACAGCCAGGTGAACATTATGCAGGACGGCGCCTTTTTAAAGGTGATGCCGATCAATTTGCCTGCGCACAATGAAAGCATCGCCGAATATCTGTTTGGCTGCTACGGCTTTATCCAGACCAGTACTATTGTGCTGAAGCGCGAGCACGCGGCGGAAATTAAGTTTGATGAGCGGTTTATCCGTCATCAGGACTACGACTTCTGCATCCGCGCGGATAAAAACGATTTTGAATTCGTGATGATTGCAAAACCACTGGCTAACTACCATATGGTGAGCAAATTCAACTCCAGCCATAAAGGCGAGTCCGTAAAGTACTCCACCTTCTGGCTGAAAAGCATGAGCCCGTATCTGAGCAAGCGGGATGTTTATACCTATAAAGCGTATAAGCTGCCGATCCGCTATAAAATGGATGGCAAGGTGCTGCACGCCAGCCTGAGCTTCGCGCAATATTTCTTTTTAACCAACAAAGGCAATCGCGATTATTTTCTCGGCCGTTTAAAACAGAAGTTCTCAGAACGTATTGCAAAAAAATAGCCCTGATTAAAATAATAAGACGGCGGAACAACAATGGCCATATATTGGATAATCAGTTACAGCATTCTGGCGTGCTGTATTTTTGAGTTGGCAGCAATCAACCAGCTTAACGACCCCAGGATCAAACGCGTCATCATGTGGCTGGCGTTTATCTGCACGATGGCGCTGATCTGTTTCGGCGGCTCGCGCGGTCTGCACTCCGGCATGGATGACAGCCAGTACCTGGACTTTTTCGCGGATTTTTCGGCACAGCTTCACGTCAACACCTATGACGCGATCACCGACACCTATCGCTATGAAAAACTCTTTATGCTGCTGGCCTGGCTGTTTTCACTGGTCACCAGCCAGAGCTACTATTTTCTCTTTTTTATCTGCTTTATTGCGGTTTCGACTAACGCTTACTGCTACAAAAAGTATTCTCCGCTGATCCTCTGTTCGCTTTGTTTATATTCAACTCACCTGTTTATCAACAAAGACATGAACCAGATCCGCTTTGGCTTATCCAGCGCCTTTGCTATCGCCTTTATCTGCTCGCTGGCGACGAAGAGAAACGTGCTGGCGCTGGTATTCCTGGTGCTCAGTACGCAGTCGCACGCCACGGGTTATACCATCCTGCTGGCGGTGCCGTTCTTCTTCCTGCGCGAGCGCAAGTATCTGCCGCTGATTATCGTCTTCGCCTGTATTCCGCTGGGAATTATCGGCGGGAAAAAGCTCTTTCTCGACTCGTTGGGCATCGTGCCTGGCCTGGGCGAACGAGCGGCGGGCTATAGCGGCACCGACTTCGATACCGCCTCGCCGGTGTTTGGCCTGGCCAACCTGAAAAACATCTTCTTTATTGCCGCCTTTACCCTTTACTACTTCCGTAACGGCATCCAGAAAGGCGATCGTCTGGTTTATATCCTGCTGGTCTCGTATGCGGTGGGCGCGGGCGTGCGTATTACGTTCTCCGACTTCAGTATCTTTGGCGGCAGGGTGGGCAACCTGTTCCTTCACGCCGAACCGATACTTTTCTCTTTCTTGCTGCTGCGAATACGCAATCTGCTGGTAAACGTCGCCTTGTTAGCGGGGATCTGTTCTTACTACCTCGCCTATAACACGATACTTTCCGCGCAGTCGATTACCGGCTATAGCGTAGCGCCGCTGTTCCGTATGTTCAGCGGCTAGGCGGCCCTGAGCCGCGCTTTTTGCTCAATTTCAACAGGATGATTGAATATGTACAAATTGCTGATCCTTATTGACGGCATTTCCAACAGCGGCGGTACGGATCGCGTTGCCAGCACCTTATCCAGCCTGCTCAGCAATAATAATTACGACGTCACGCTCTATTCGTTGAACAAAGGCGATCCTTACTATCCGACCGATGCGAAGGTGAAAATTCGCTATCCCGAAGCGACCGCGCGTCTGCTTAAGATCCGCGAGTTTATCCGCTTTGCGAAATCGCAGCCCTTTGACGGCATTATGATTATCTCCATGGGCAAGCTTTCCGTGCAGGCGCTGCTGGCCATGAAGCTGTTCGGCGTGAAGTCAAAAATCATCTGCTGCGATCACGTCTCGATTGAAACCTTTAAAACGCCGATCCGTCGCCTGAAAGTGTTCTGCTACGGCCTGGCGGACAAAATCGCCGTGCTTACCGATCACGATAAAAGCTATCTGGAAAAAAATTACGGCGTGAAAAACGTGCACGTGATGAGAAACATCTCGCCTTTCCATGCTGAAAGCAGCGCCAGCAGCTTTGATGACGTTTTCGCCGGCAAGCAGGATCGGGTGTTGGCGGTGGGCCGTCTCACTTACCAGAAAAATTTCGACCGGATGCTCGACGTCTGGCAACGCGTGGATAAGCAGGGCTGGACGCTGCAAATCGTCGGCGACGGCGAAGACAAACCCGCGCTGCTGGCGAAAATTAAAAGCTACGGCATGGAAGCGAGCACGGAAATCATTACGCCCAGCAAAAAGATCAACGATTACTACCGCGCCGCCGGCATCATCATCATGACCTCCCGTTATGAAGGCCTGCCGATGGTGCTGATCGAGGCGAAAAACTTTGCGCTGCCCGCCGTCGCCTTCGACTGCAAAACCGGCCCGGCGGAAATTATCAAAGACGACGGGTTCGTTATCGATTACGACAACGACGACGCCTTTGTGGCGCAGCTGAACATGCTGATCGCCGACGAGCAAAAGCGCAAAACCTTTGCCCACGCGGCCTGGCGCAACGCCGAAAACTACGGGCCGACGCTGATCTTACAAAAGTGGAATGAACTTCTGAATTAACGGGTGATGTTATGTTTTCAGTTCTTATGTCTCTCTATCACAGAGAGAAACCGGAAAATGTTGAGCAGTGCATGCAGAGCCTGTACGAGCAGACGCTGCCAGCTGACGAGATCGTGCTGGTCTACGACGGCCCGCTGGGCGACGATCTGAAAGCGGCGGTCAACAACTGGATGGACAAGCTGCCGCTTGTCATCGTGCCGCTGGAAAAAAACGTCGGTCTGGGCAAGGCGCTTAACGCGGGTCTGGATCGCTGCTCGCATAATATCGTCGCGCGCATGGACACCGACGACATCTGCCTGCCGGAACGCTTTGAAAAACAGATCCCCTATATGGAAGCGCATCCTGATATGGCGCTGCTGGGCGCGGCGGTAATTGAATTTGATGAATTCGGCAACGAGCGTCTGAAGCGTCTGCCGCTGAACAACGCAGAGATCCGCCATTTCGCCCGCATGAAAAACCCGTTCAACCATATGTGCGTGGTGTTCCGTAAGGATAAGGTATTGGCGGCGGGCAGCTACCAGCACCACCTGTTTATGGAAGATTACAATTTGTGGCTGCGTATGCTCTCGCAGGGCTATGACGTCGCCAACCTGCACGATGTGCTGATGCGTGTGCGCTCGGGCAGCGAGATGGTCAGCAAGCGCCGCGGCATGACCTATATCAAAAGCGAGGTGCAGCTGTGGTCGTTAAAGAATCGCCTGCGCCAGACTAACTTCGTGAACGGCACGCTCTATTTTCTGATCCGCACCTCAACGCGGGTGATGCCGGTAAGCGTAATGAAGTTCCTGTACGAGCGGGATCGCAAAGGATAAAAAAGCCTGCACCGGACTATACCTCTGGATGAAACAGCATCGACACTTACCTGATTAACGGAATTTTGTATGAAGCGCAGAGAATTAATCCGAACAGCATTTTCCTCTATCGTGGCAACCGCAGCACTGAGTTCGCTACCCGCAGCCGCCCGCAGTGAAGAAGCGGGTCTGAAGCTGAAGAAAGTGCCGGCCGATGCCATTCCCAAAAATGACGTGCCGATTTTTTCACCTGACGACGTCTTCACCATGCCCGCCGAATTCTGGCATGACTTTAACGGCAAGCTCTATATCGGCAAGGCGGGCACCGATCCCGCTCAGCATCCGATCGACGTTTTTGTTAAAAGCGCCAACGGCGAAGTTTCGCTGCTGTCGCAGCCCGTGTCGTTGAACAGCGATACTTTAAAACGTTTTGTGGCAGCCAAAGGCGCGCTGTGGTCAAACAGCGAATATTCGATGGCGCTCTATAACGATCGCGACGAGCAGCTGTTCTACGTGCCGGATGTGAAAAACAGCGGCGCTTCCGAATTCAGCCGCCGTCTGGCGCAGCCTTCCGGCTACCAGCTGATTGGCGAAATCGGCTCTTACGATGAGTTACGCCAGACCCGACCGCTGTTCAACGGCGCAAAAGTGCGTCTTAAGGGCTGGCACGCCGGAACGGAAACGGGCGGCGGCGCCTTTGTCGGCGAGCTGAGCAAAGCACAGGATGACGGTGGCTATATTGCCTCGTCTGGTCAGGATTACCACTGGCGTCGCATCTCTGACGATCTGAACGCGCTGACCATCTTTGACTTTGGCGCAGTGGCCGACGGCCGCACCGACTCGCTGCCCGCCATTCAGGCAATGTTCCACTGGGCGCAGGATAACAACAGAATGTTGTCCGTGCAGTTCCCGGCCGGGCGCTTTTTCGTCTCCTCGTTTGATATTTCCGCTAACTACGTCAGCTACTTCCGCGTATCGGGCGCGCCAATCAACTTCGGCTATTTCCCCTCGACCACGATTGTCTCCGATGGCAAATCGGACTTTGCCTTTAAGGTGAACGCGCGTTGGGTAGAGATCAGTAACCTGAGCTTTGAAGGCCGCAATAAAGAACTGCCGAACACGCAGGGCTTCTATCACAACTCGTGTCCGGCGGGGCAGTACTTCCGCGGTTCCTGTCTGCGCTTTATTGGCGTTGGCGGCACGTCGCTGAGCCTGGTTGATACGCTGGATTGTAAAATCGACCAGTGGTATGCCAATAACTGTACCGGCGATGTGATCAAAGCGACCTGGTCCTATACCAAAAAAGGCAACTGGGACCACAGCACCGCTATCGAACTGTCGAACTTCAACGTGCAGCACTGCTCTAAAGGCATGGCGCTGAACCTGCCGCGCTGTACGCAGTCGATTATTCACAACGGCTGGATTGAGCACACCGAGTTTCCGGGCGATCTCTCTAACGGTCAGTGGATCGTGGATGCGTTAAGCATTGAAACCTGCCCGAACCCGCTGATTGCCCACCACTCGCGGCTGAATATGCGGCAAATCAACCTGCAGGCGAAAAGCTGGATTGATAACTCGCTGCAGGGCGATGAGTGGCTTGGCCCTTACGAACGCGGTTCTACTCGCGTAGAGTCTTACGGCATCGCCGCCGACGGCAGCATGAAGTACAACTATCTGACTTCACGCTTTCGTATTCAGAACAACAGCAACCAGGAAAAATGGTATCTGTTGGGCAACATCCATACGCCGGATGTGGGCGACAGCTGGGAAATTGAGATCCTCGGGCAGTCGCAGTTCAGCAATGGCACCACGTCGGAGCCGCTGCATAATCTGTTGAACGATCGCAACACCGGCGGTAAAGCCGTTATCACCTTGCAACGTAAGGTTCACGGTTTTGAAGGAAGCTGGCACATCGAGGGCAGCAGCCCGATTGTCGACGTGATGTATACCACTACGCACGATGCCGATACGCAGGTCTTTGTGAAGCTGGCAGGCTGGGTCGGCTCGTCCGGCGTGATGATGAAAACCACGGCGCGCGATCGCTTCCTGACCGGCCAGTGCGCCCGCTTCGATGCGGAGATGGACTTCAAAAATCCGCCGCAGGGCGCGCGTCAGGCCGTGCGTCGCTTCTCGCTGCACAATGGCAAAGCAGGGATAGGCGCCAACGAGCAGGGCGATCTGCTGGTGCAGTCGCGGCAGTTGGATGCGGCCGAGGTCGATACCACCAAACCCGGCGGTTTTGTTTCCATGGTGATCAACGGCCAGCAGGTCGCGGTGCCCTGGTATGCGCTAAAAAATCAGGGTTAACGGCTGCTTTCGGCGGTCAGCCTGCTTTTAATCGTAAAAAAGCAGGCTAGCCGGTTGATTTTTAGGATAATTACGCTTGCCTGGCTGCACAGGTTAGCTGCTAGTATTAGATAAAATTGATCAAGCTGTTCGGGGCAGGGCGAGACGTTCCTGCCCTGTTGCTAAAACCGCCTCTTGGTGGATACGACGCTGCGAATATTATGTCTTTCGCCCCGGGCGATCCGCCAGTCTGCGCAGGAGCGCGTTCCCGGGACTTACTACCGAAGACGTCGTCAGTATTTTAGGGTAAATCGATGAAACTAACTTTTTTCACCATGCGTTTTCCGGTAGCGTCAGAAACCTTTGTGCTCAACCAGGTAACCCACTTCATTGACAGTGGATATGACGTAGAGATCATTTCGGTATTTCCGGGCGATCACGTTAACCGGCATGCGGCTTTCGATCGCTACAATCTGGCGGAACGTATTCATTATCTGTTGCCGGAAGAGCAAAAAAGCAACGCGGAAAAGCTAAAGCAGCGCCTGAAAATGATCCTGCCGAAGCTCTTCAAGCCTGGGGTTATTAAGGCCATGAACGTGGGTCGCTATGGCGATCAGTCCATGAAGCTGCTGCTGCCGGCTATCGTCGCCTGGGCTAAGAAACCTATTACTTCAGATGTGTTTCTGGTGCATTTCGGCTACGCGGGCGCGCTGGCCAACAAGCTGCGTGAGCTGAAAGTGCTGCGCGGCAAGCAGGCAACGGTTTTTCACGGCGCGGATATTTCCCGTCGCTTTATCCTCAACGAGCACCGTAAAGATTATCCCATCCTTTTCCGCGATACCGAGCTGCTGCTGCCTATCAGCCATCTGTGGGAAAGAAAGCTGATTGCCATGGGCTGCCCGCCGGAGAAAATCCAGGTCACGCGGATGGGTATTGAACCTGAAAAATTCAATATGAAAGCGCGTGAAGCGCTGCATCAGCCGTTACGTATCCTTACCGTGGCGCGCCTGACCGAGAAAAAAGGCCTGGGTGTGGCGGTGGAAGCCTGCAAATATCTGAAAGAGAAAGGCGCTAATTTCCAGTACACCATTATCGGCAACGGCGATATGGAAGAGCAGATGCGCGACACTATTCGTCAGGCCCATCTGGAAGACTGCGTGCAGATGGTCGGCTTTAAGCCTCAGGAAGAGATTAAGCGTTACCTGGACGAAGCCGACATCTTCCTGCTGCCTTCGCTGACCGCCGCCGATGGCGATATGGAAGGCATTCCCGTTGCGCTGATGGAAGCGATGGCCGTAGGACTACCGGTGGTTTCCAGCGATCACAGCGGCATTCCGGAGCTGATTGAAAACAACGTTTCCGGCTGGCTGGCCCCGGAAGGCGATGCGCAGGCGCTGAGCGATATCCTGTTCCGGCTGTCCAAAGGCGATGTGGACGTCGCGCCCGTGGTCGCCGCCGCTCGCCAAAAAGTGGAAACGGAGTTTAACCAGCATATTGCCTATCAGGAACTGGCGGAAACGCTGGAAAAGCTGGCTAAGCGTTAATAAATCGTACTATTAATTTCAGATAATCTTTATTAAAGCGGCAGAGTAAATTTGCCGCTGAGTGCAGCGTAATTATATTTTTGTGCGGACTTATCGAATACCCGACAATTAATTCAGCGCTAAGCTAAGACAGGTAAAGGCGATTGCTGTGGCAATGGCCTTTTTTTATTTAAGCCCGATAAGTTATCGAAACTGAACGAGGTTCACGGCAAAGTCTGGCAAAGCCGCGCCGCCTGCGTTTGCAGGCTCGCAGCTCAAGGGCCGTTTGCCGCGTGCATTTATGAAAATTCATGGGCTAAGCATTAAAATGCCGGTCCTTATATGGGCCAGCCGCAGCTAAATTTTCAGATTAAGATTATACTTGCTGAATATCACTTTAATGCATAATTGCTGAACGTTTTTTACTTCATTTATATGGAAAAAATATGACCAAGCTTAAAGCAGTTATCCCCGTTGCGGGTCTGGGTATGCACATGCTCCCTGCTACAAAAGCCATTCCTAAAGAGATGCTGCCCGTTGTCGACAAGCCGATGATCCAGTACATCATCGACGAGTGCGTAGCGGCAGGCATCAAGGAAATTGTTCTGGTCACCCACGCGTCCAAGAATGCGGTTGAAAACCATTTCGATACCTCTTATGAGCTGGAAGCCCTGCTGGAAGCGCGCGTCAAGCGTTCACTGCTGAGCGAAGTGCAGTCAATCTGTCCGCCAGGCGTGACCATCATGAACGTGCGTCAGCCACAGCCGCTGGGCCTGGCTAACTCTATTCTGTGCGCTCGTCCTATGCTACACGACGAAGCTTTCGTGGTCGTTCTGCCGGACGTGCTGCTGGACGACTCTACTGCCGATCCGCTGCGCTATAACCTGGCCGCGATGGTTGCGCGTTTCGAAGAAACCGGCCACAGCCAGGTGCTGGCGCACCATATGCCTGAAGCCGACCTTTCCGAATACTCGGTGATTAAAACGAAAGAAGTCATGGATAACCCGGGTCAGACCAGCCAGATCCTGGAGTTCGTGGAGAAGCCGGAGCAGCCGCAGACGCTGCAATCCGATCTGGCTGCGGTAGGCCGCTACGTGCTGTCCGCCGATATCTGGGCCGAGCTGGAAAATCTGGAGCCGGGCGCCTGGGGCCGCTACCAGCTGACCGACGCTATCGCCAGCCTGGCGAAAAAGCAGCGTGTTGACGCGCAGCAGCTGACCGGTACCAGCTTCGACTGCGGTCGTAAATTAGGCTACATGAAAGCTTTTGTCTCCTGGGGACTGAGAAATAACGCGCAGGGCCGCGAGTTCCGCGAAGAAATCAAAAAGATCCTCGCTAAGTAATTTCCCATTATTTAAGGTCGCGCCAGCGCGGCCATAAAGGAGTCAATATGGCTATTTTGGTAACGGGCGGAGCGGGCTACATCGGTTCGCACACGGTGCTGACGCTTCTGGAACGCGGCGACGACGTGGTGGTTCTGGATAACCTGAGCAACGCTTCCCGCGAATCTATCGTTCGGGTAGAAAAGCTGACCGGTAAAAAGGCCGTTTTTTGCGAAGGTGATATCCTGGATCGCGCCTGCCTGCGCGACCTTTTCGCTCAGCACAATATCACTGCGGTTATTCACTTTGCTGGTCTGAAGGCGGTTGGGGAATCTACCCGTATGCCGCTGGAATACTATCAAAATAACGTGACCGGCACGCTGGTGCTGCTGGAAGAGATGCGCGCTGCCGGCGTGAATCAGTTTATTTTCAGCTCTTCCGCCACCGTTTACGGCGCGGATGCGCCGGTACCTTACGTTGAGACTACGCCAATCGGCGGCACGACCAGCCCTTACGGCACCTCTAAGCTGATGGTTGAGCTGATCCTGCGTGACTATGCCAAAGCCAATCCGGAGCTGAAAGCCATCGCGCTGCGCTACTTTAACCCGGTAGGCGCGCATGAATCCGGCCAGATTGGCGAGGATCCAAACGGTATCCCTAACAACCTGCTGCCTTATATTGCGCAGGTTGCGATTGGCCGCCTCGAAAAGCTGGGTATCTTCGGCGACGACTATCCGACTAAAGACGGCACCGGCGTACGTGACTATATTCACGTAATGGATCTGGCTGAAGGCCACCTGAAAGCGCTGGATCATCTGTCGGCTATCAGCGGTTATAAAGCCTATAACCTGGGCGCGGGCGAAGGCTATTCCGTACTGGAAATGGTGAAGGCGTTCGAGAAGGCTTCCGGTCGTCCGGTGCCTTACCAGGTCTCGCCTCGTCGCGATGGCGATCTGGCAGCGTTCTGGGCCGACGCCTCGCTGGCAGATAAAGAGCTGGACTGGCGCGTTTCACGCGGCATCGACGAGATGATGCGCGACACCTGGAACTGGCAGAGCAATAACCCTAACGGTTATAAATAAAAAAAGCACAGCGAATGCTGTGCTTCAGGTAAAACGTCGAGCACAGCTTCCGCTGTGCTTTTTTAAATCTTTTCGTCGATCAGATTTTGCAAATACTGACCATAAGAAGTTTTTGACAGTAGTTTTGCCTGTACTGCCACTTCCTCATAATTTAGCCAACCTTTACGCCAGGCGATTTCTTCCAGACAGGCAACCTTCATGCCCTGACGTTTCTCAATAGTATGGATAAACTGCGACGCTTCAATCAGGCTGTCGTGCGTGCCCGTATCCAGCCAGGCGAAACCGCGCCCCAGCAGTTCAACGTTCAGCTGACCTTTTTCCATATACATTTCGTTCAGCGTGGTGATTTCAAGCTCGCCACGATGGGACGGTTTAACCTGCTTAGCCATTTCTACTACGCTGTTATCGTAGAAATACAGGCCAGTGACGGCCCAGTGCGATTTCGGCTTTAACGGTTTTTCTTCAATAGAAAGCGCACGGAAGTTTTCATCGAATTCGACCACGCCAAAACGTTCCGGGTCCATTACCTGGTAACCAAACACGGTAGCGCCGCTTTTTAACTGCGCAGCGGTTTCCAGCTTTTTCCCAAAGCTCTGGCCAAAGAAAATGTTGTCGCCCAGCACCAGCGCGCAGGGATCGCCGGCAATAAATTCCTCACCGATAATAAAGGCCTGCGCCAGGCCATCAGGAGAAGGCTGGACGGCATATTCCAGCTGAATGCCAAACTGACTGCCGTCGCCCAACAAACGCTGAAACGAAGATAGATCGTCCGGCGTGGTGATAATCAAAATTTCTCTGATCCCTGACAGCATCAGTACGGAAAGCGGATGATAGATCATCGGCTTATCGTAGATGGGCAGCAGCTGTTTTGATATGCCGCGGGTAATAGGGTACAGACGCGTTCCGGAGCCTCCGGCTAAAACGATGCCTTTCATAAAATACCTTTTATTTATTTAAACCCAGACGTTCGCCTGCATAGGCGCCGCTCTGCACACGCTGCCACCATTCGCTATTATTCAGATACCACTCAACGGTTTTACGAATACCGGTTTCAAACGTTTCCTGCGGCCGCCAGCCCAGCTCGCGAGCGATTTTGCCGGCGTCAATGGCGTAGCGCATATCATGGCCAGGACGATCGGTAACGTGGGTGATCAGCTCGGCAAAATGGCTCACACCGTTTGGTTTGTCAGCAATCAGTTCATCCAGGATCGAGCAAATGGTTTTCACCACCTCGATATTTTTCCGTTCGTTGTGGCCGCCGATGTTGTAGGTTTCGCCCACTTCGCCTTCCGATACGACTTTATACAGCGCTCGGGCATGGTCTTCGACATAGAGCCAGTCGCGGATTTGCAGGCCTTCACCGTAAACGGGCAGCGGTTTGCCGGCCAGCGCGTTCAGGATAACCAGCGGGATCAGTTTTTCTGGAAAGTGATAAGGACCATAATTGTTTGAACAGTTGGTAATAATTACCGGCAGACCATAGGTACGGTGCCATGCGCGCACCAGGTGATCGCTGGAAGCTTTAGAAGCGGAGTAAGGGCTGCTTGGCGCATAAGGCGTGGTTTCCACGAAAAGATCGTCCGTACCGTGCAGGTCGCCATAAACCTCATCGGTGGAGATATGATGGAAACGGAAAGCAGATTTCTTCTCGCTGGAAAGCGAGGACCAATAAGCTCGGGCCGCTTCTAACAGCGTATAGGTGCCGACAATATTGGTTTCGATAAAGGCAGCCGGGCCATCGATAGAGCGGTCAACATGGCTTTCTGCCGCCAGATGCATAACGGCATCCGGTTGAAATTCTGTGAAGGCTCTTTTCATGGCGGCCGCATCGCAAATGTCAGCCTGAATGAAGTGATAGCGAGGACTTTGTGAAACGGCAGCTAAAGATTCCAGATTGCCGGCATAGGTCAGGCTATCCACCACCAGTACCGTCGCCTGAATATCGTTAATAAGATGCCTGACGACGGCTGAACCGATAAAACCTGCACCGCCTGTTACAAGAATTTTCATGAATTAAAGCTCACTCATTTGCTATCGCGAAGTTATCCAGCATATTAAGCCGCAGGATCAGAGAGATAACCTGACCACAGGTTAAGAGAGCAAATTATACCTGTAACCACAATCGCCTCAACCATCGAAGGGCAAAAAACACGCGTTTAGTTACAGTTTTTCCCAGTATCATTCCTGCCTGTAACCGCTCATAAGGATATAAAGGCTGATGAGATGTAAATGAGCAGCAGGCGCAAGAATATTTTAAGGGTGCAATGGCGAAAATTTCTTTAAGTCAAGAGCTTATATGACCTTTATATGAAATTCCTTTACAGACAAACTCGTAAGAAAAAAAAGAATTACTGACACAGGGTTCAGCGTCGATCGAGTTAATGCTAAGATCAACCCCTTAAAACTGGCTCTTTTGATTTTGTTGAATGATCCATAAAATACGAATCAGCGCCAAAAGCATGTATTAACGGATGACGAACGGTGTACAAATGAAAGTTACTGAGACGCGTGTACAGGGTGTAAAACTCATCGAGCCAAAGGTTTTTGGCGATGAGCGAGGTTTTTTTCTCGAAACATTCCAGAAAGAGCGTTACCAGGCGTTGCTGGACATAGATTTAGATTTTGTGCAGGACAATCACTCCCGTTCGTCTCAGGGGGTTTTGAGAGGGCTGCATTTTCAAACTTCAAGGCCGCAGGGCAAGCTGGTCCGGGTCGTACGTGGTGAAGTTTTCGATGTGGCGGTAGACATTCGTCCTGATTCGCCTACGTTTGGCCAGTGGGCTGGCGTTTATCTTTCCGAAGAAAATAAAAACCAGTTCTGGGTTCCACCCGGCCTGGCGCACGGGTTCGTAGTGATTTCAGAATTTGCTGATTTTGAATACAAGTGTACAGACTATTATGACCCGCAACACGAAGGCTGTCTGCTGTGGAACGATCCTCAATTGAATATCGAGTGGCCTGTCGCTGAGCCACTACTTTCCGGTAAAGACGCGCAAGGTAAATTGTTCAGAGAGCTGTTCAAATGAAAGTGCTGTTAACCGGTGCATCTGGTCAGGTTGGTTCTTGCTTCCAGGATCTTGCTAAAGAGAAGTTTCCGCAGGTTACGCTGCTGGCTACCGATCGCTCGCAGCTGGATATCTCTGACGCTGCCGCTGTTGAACGGCTTGTCGGACAATTTCAGCCAGACGTTATTTTTAATGCGGCTGCCTATACTGCGGTAGATCGCGCGGAATCCGATCCTGAAGGTGCCTGGAACGTAAATGTACAGGCTGTAGAAAACCTTGCACTTGCCGCTCAGCGCCATCATGCGTTTCTTATCCATATTTCTACCGATTACGTTTTTAATGGAGAAGCAGATAAGCCTTGGGCTGAGGATCATCCCTGCGATCCGCAAAGCATATATGGTTCTACCAAACTGGCTGGTGAGAAAGCGGCGCTGACCTGTGAGCAGGCAATAGTACTGAGGACGTCATGGGTATTTAGCGAATATGGCAATAATTTTCTGAAAACCATGCTGCGGTTGGGTAAAGAGCGCCCCGCACTAAGCATTATTGACGATCAGCGTGGATGCCCTACCTATGCAGGCGATATAGCCAGTGCTGCGATGGAGATAATATTTGCCGCCCCGCGCCCTACAGGTATTTATCACTATAGCGGTGTAGGTGAAACTAGCTGGTTTGGCTTCGCAGAAGCCATTTTACAGAAGGCCTGTGTCGCCGGACTGCTGGAAAAAATGCCTGAGCTGACGCCCATCCCGACTACCCAGTTTCCTACGCCAGCGAAACGACCAAAGTATTCGGTTATGTCTACGCAAAAGATTGCAGCAGCAGGCATTATGCCCGTTAGCTGGCTGCCACGTATTGATCTCGTATTGCAAAAGCTGAAGACAAGCCTATCCTGAAAAACCTGGCGTTCGCGCAACATGCAAATCAGAGCAACGGACCGGCACACGGGACAGGTGCTAATTTCAGACAGGTTTAACGATGGATAATAACCCATATATGCAAATAGTCGCCTCAATCGTTCTGTATCGTCATACTCAGGCAGACATCGAGCCAACGCTGGCTTCTTTGTTAAGCGAGGAAACGGTAGAAAAGATCGTGCTGGTGGACAATGGCGGTGCTGACTGGGCTGCAAAGTTGCATCATCCGCGAGTTGACTATATTCGGGCTGAAAGCAACCGTGGGTTTGGCGCGGGACACAATATTGCAATAAAAAAATACCTTAAGCAATCTGAGTATTTTTTAATCTGCAATCCTGATATACGCTTTCATGAAGGATCTGTTTCCGCTTTATATCACGTGGCCAGGCAAAACAAATATAAATTTGTTTCGCCCTCAATTGTTTATTCGGACGGATCAAAACAGTTTAGCTGCCGTCTTTTACCTACGCCAGTAAATTTATTTGTTCGTCGGTTTATCCCGGCATTGGCAAAGGATCTCGATAATAAATATGAGCTGCGAAATGCAGATTTTTCGAAAGTTTTCACTGTACCTTCAGTATCTGGCTGTTTTATGTTTTTAGAATCCGATCTGCTTGCCAGACTGGAAGGTTTTGATGACAGATACTTTATGTATATGGAAGATATTGATCTTTGTCGCCGAGCCCTAAAGTATACAGATATTATTTACTATTCAGATGTCACTGTTACACATCTTTTTAAGAAAGGATCTTATAAAAGTAAATACCTCTTATTGCAACATATTTTATCATCGATAAAATATTTTAATAAATGGGGCTGGTTTTTCGATCCGCTAAGACGTTCAAAAAATAAAGAGTGTTTGAAGTCGGTACCCACCAGGGCCGATACCTAAATACTGTTTGAGGTATTAATAATATGTTCAAAAAATTTATTATGGCAGGTTCAGAGAGGGGAGAGAAATGAGCAACCCTCATTTAAAACAGCGTATTTCCGTCAGGGCGATGCTGGCTTCAGTTTTTCGTCATAAGCAATTGATTTATCAAATGACCAAGCGAGAAGTTGTCGGCCGTTATAAAGGCTCCAGCATGGGGCTGGCCTGGTCTTTTCTGAATCCTTTATTTATGCTCGCGGTTTATACCTTCGTCTTTTCCGTAGCCTTTAAAGCCCGCTGGTCCGTGGGCGGTGATGAAAGTAAAACGCAATTTGCACTGATACTGTTTGTGGGCATGATTGTGCATGGTCTGTTCGCTGAGGTGGTAAACAAAGCCCCAACAATTATTTTGGGAAATATCAATTACGTCAAAAAAGTTGTTTACCCCCTTGAAACGTTATCCGTTATCAGCCTGCTTTCCGCTATTTTTCATAGCGTAATTAGCCTGTTTGTCCTGATGCTCGCTTTCTTTACTTTTAACGGCTATCTGCACTGGACAAGCGTCTTTCTACCCGCTGTGTTTATACCTTTGATAATTTTTTGTCTTGGCTTATCCTGGATCCTTTCTTCACTAGGTGTTTATATTCGTGATGTAGGGCAAACCACCATGATCATTACTACCATCATGATGTTTCTCTCTCCGGTATTTTTTCCTATCACGGCTATTCCTGAAAAGTTCCGTATCTGGATTATGCTTAATCCGCTCACTTTTATCATTGAGCAAGCACGTGAAGTTCTAATTTGGGGGCATATACCAAACTGGAAAGGATTATTAATCTATACCGGCTGTGCCTCTGTTATTGCCTGGCTCGGCTTTGCTTTCTTCCAGAAAACCAGAAAGGGATTCGCTGATGTCCTCTAATGAATTTGCTGTCCGCATTGAAGGACTGAGTAAGTGCTATCACATCTACGATCGTCCCAGGGATCGCCTGAAACAATTCGTCCTCCCGCACGCGCGCCGCTTCGCAGGGAAAAGTACCCAAAATTATTTTAAAGAGTTTTGGGCCTTGAGGAATGTTTCTTTTACCATTAACCGTGGTGAAACCGTAGGTATTATTGGCCGCAACGGCGCAGGAAAATCGACGCTGTTACAGATGATCTGTGGGACGCTTTCCCCTACGGCGGGGAGCGTAGAAATCAACGGCCGCGTCGCCGCTCTGCTGGAACTGGGCGCAGGATTTAATCCGGAATTTACCGGACGCGAAAATGTCTACCTCAACGCCAGCGTATTAGGCATGAGTAGAAGCGAAACTGACGCTAAGCTTGACGAAATTTTAAGCTTTGCCGATATAGGCAACTTTATCGATCAGCCTGTAAAAACTTACTCCAGCGGCATGTACGTGCGACTTGCTTTTGCCGTGCAGGCCTGTGTGGATCCAGAAATATTGATTGTCGATGAAGCATTGGCGGTAGGCGATATCGGATTCCAATACAAATGCTTCAAACGCATGGAAGCCTTAAAGAAAAAGGGCACAACTATCCTGATGGTGACGCATTCGACTGGCAGTATCCTGGAATATGCCGATCGCTGCATCGTGATGAAAAACGGCGAATTGGTCGCTGACACCACGGATGTTCTGGCTGCCGTGCTTGCCTATGAAAAAGGCATGATCCTTTCGCAAGCCGAAGCGGTAGAAAATGTTAAGCCTCAAAACGAAACTCTTGCTGCCACGGCTTTCAGTGTCCCAGATCTACAGCGGATTCAGCAGACAGGTATTCATCGTGAAGTCGATGAAAAACGCTTCGGTAGCGCTCGCGCTATTATAGAAAAAATGGCCGTCATCAAGTCTGACGGTACGCCTCTGGAAGAGAAGCCAATGGTGAAAGCCGGTGAGGCGCTCACTTTTAACTTCACCCTGTTGGTTGCGGAGGAAATTAAAGAAGCCGTGCTGGGTATTTCTTTGTCCAGAGCGCAGGGGGGAGACGTTTGGGGCGATAATAATATTGCCGCCGGGCAACCTTTTCATCTTAAACCGGGTAAATATTATATTGATTACAAGGTAACTCTGCCTCTCAATGCGGGTGATTATTTAATCCATTGTGGGCTGGCTTCTTTGGATAATGGACAGCGTGAAGAGCTGGATCAGCGTCGCCCGATGCACAAAATAAAATATTGGGCGCCGCGTGAGCAGGGTGGTGTGCTTTACGCCCCGGTCAAGGTTTCCTTTAAAGAGAGTGCCGACAAATGATTGTCGCCTATTTCCCTTCTTTTCCATTCAGGGGGCAGTCTGCCCCTTATTTATGGATATTTTATAAGCTATTGACGACCTATGGCGATCGACTGCATTTTCTAACTGACGATCTTTATCGTAGAGATATCGATATCTGGCGTCAGTATGAACGCTGGGAATTGCTGGACGATTCGCAAACTCGTCAGGGCTATCGGCTGCCTACTCCGGCAGAACTGGCCGCTATGAGCTTCACCCCTTTTAACAGCGACTTTTTTGTCCGAAAGTTGGCCGAGCATAACGGTAATCCGACGCGTGCGTTTTATGATTACCTCACTACAGAAGATGCTACGCTTGAAAAAGATTTCCATGATACGATTTTGTCAATCGGAAAGGTCGAAGTTGTACTAAACTGGTGTAATTGTCCTTCTTTATCCCTGGCTTGTAAAAAGTTGAATATACCAGTAATGAATATGGAGTTAGGGCCGTTAAGACACCCGGAATACATCTCTACGGGCTACCTTGATTTTAGCGGCGTCAATGGCAACACTGAAGCAGCGACTCGCTATGCGGCCGTGGCGAAAGAATGCCGGTTAGACCTGACGCTTGAAGATTTAAGAGATTTTTTTGCCTCTTCGCCGTTGCCCCCGCTGACAAAAGAATACAAATCAGGCATAGTGCTACAGGTCGAAAATGACTCTAATCTTATTGCTTATGCTAATGGTTTCAATAATCAGGTATTGCTCGATTACGCACGCTTAAACTACGACAGCGATTTTATCGTGCGTAGCCATCCGGGCAGCGCTTTCAGATTAAATGACGAACTTTTTAATGTAGACAAATCAGCTACCAGCATTGATTTTATTGCTCGTTGTAAAAAAATAGTGACTATCAATTCCAGTGTAGGTCTTGAAGCGTTGTTAATGGGCGTGCCGGTTGCTGCTTTTGGCGATTCATCTTTTCGATTTATTTTAGAGGCAGAAGATGAAAAGGAACGTATTAACCGCCTTGGGTTTTACCTGTTTGCTTATCTGGTACCCTATTCCCTTATCTTTGATTTAGATTATATACGTTTCAGGCTCGCTAAGCCCGATGAAAAGGCGATTATAAAAAAACATCTTCAATTTTATGAAAGTGTAGGAAATACAAAATGAATGATAACGATAAGGGATCACTGGCATCCGATATCGAAAACGGCGTTAAGGACCGTAAGATAAAGGAATTAACCTCCAGCATCGCTGCGTTGCAGAATACTATAGCCATGCTGGAAGCTAATCGTGTTGAAACCCAGGCTGGCCATATTGCTTCAGCTAATGACCATTCAACGCTGGAAGCGGAAAATCAGACGCTGAAAGAGCAGGTAGCCGCTCTAATAACCCAGTTGGATGAGGTGCAGGCTAGCCACCGCAAAGCGCTGGCACGCAACGACATTGATCTGTCGAAAACGGTTGACGTCATTGTCCCTGTCTATGCTGGCCTGGAAGAAACCCAAGAGTGTATTGAATCCACGTTGGCTTCAATTCCGGACTGGGCGCAGCTGGTCGTTATTAACGATTGCTCACCGGAGCCGGAGCTGACGGAGTGGTTACGCGCGCGTAGCAGCAATGATGAGTTTATCCTGCTGGAAAACGAAACCAATCTGGGCTTTGTGGCTACAGTCAACCGCGGAATGCAGCTTCACCTGCGTAATGACGTGCTGTTACTCAACAGCGACGTTGAAGTAGCGAACGACTGGCTTGAAAGGATTAAAGATGCCGCTTATAGCAAAGAGCGCGTAGGCAGCATTACGCCGTTTTCAAATAATGCCACTATTTGCAGCTTCCCTAACTTCTGTGAAGATAACGAACTGTTGCTCGGGCTGGACGTTAAGGCATTGGACGACCATTTCTCCAGTTATGGCACCCAGGACAACCTGGTTGAGATCCCAACAGGGATCGGTTTCTGCATGTATATTCGTCGTGACTGTTTAAATCAGGTAGGCTATTTCGATGTCGAAACCTTTGGTCGCGGCTATGGTGAAGAAAATGACTGGTGTCAGCGAGCGGATAAGCTGGGGTGGAAGAATTATCATCAGCTGAACGTATTTGCCTACCATAAAGGCGGCGTCAGTTTTGCTGGCGAGCAAAGCCCACGTAAGATCAAAGCTATGGAGCTTTTGTCCGAACTGCACCCGAATTATACTGCTGACGTTATGTCCTTTATCGCTGCCGATCCGGCTAAAAAAGCTCGTCAACAGATGATGGCGCGTATTATCGCTACCACGCCGGTCCCTAAAGTGCTGCTGGTCAGCCATAAAATGGGCGGCGGCGTAGTTACCCATCTAAATGAGCTTATTGCGCATTACAAGAATAAAGTGCATTTTTTACTGCTGTCGCCAGGTGAAAAAGAGAATACCTATGCACTGGCGCTAACGGCAGAAGGTGCGGCCAACAAAGACCGGATTATTTTCGATCTGGATCAGGGCACAGATAAATTAATAGATTTGCTGACCTTCGTAGGTGTAGGTAATATTCACTATCACCATATTATGGGATTCAGCAAAGAGATCCTGGCGCTGCATGAAAAGCTGAAATGCAGTTATGATATAACGGTACATGACTACTTTTTAATTAACGGCAACCCCACGTTAACCGACCGAAACGGACGCTTCTGCGGCGATGATTTAACCACTATGGATCAGCTCTGCATTGAGCACTATCCAGTGCCAATGTATATGCCGCTGGAAGACTACCGCAAGCATGTCGCCGTCTGGCTACAGGGCGCACAGCGCGTGATTTTTCCATCAATTGATACGCAGGCGCGCTATGCCAACGTATACGATGCGAAAAATTACAATGCGGTCAGCGCGTGGCATATCGACCATCATGTTAAACAGCTTGATGTGCCGGTTAAAGCGCCGCAGCCTTCGCGCAATCTGAATGTCCTCATTATTGGTGCTATCAGCAAAGAGAAGGGCGCTGTTCTTCTGGAAGAAACCGCCGTCGCCCTGAATGGACATCCGGTGAAATTTACCCTGATGGGATATGCTTTCCGTCCGTTACACAGTGCAATTAATACGCTGGGCGGCTATTCAGATGCCGATATCGAAAAAATCATTGAGGAAGTGAAGCCTGACGTGGTCTGGTATCCTGCTCAATGGCCAGAAACCTATAGCTATACGCTTAGCATCGCCCTGGAGAATAGTTTGCCTGTGATCGTGCCTAACATTGGCGCATTCCCGGAGCGGGTTAACGAGCGTCAATATAGCAGAGTCATCCAGTGGGATATGGCGATCCCGGCGCTGAAGGAATTCTTCCTCTCGCTGGCGGCCGATCCGGCACTGCTGAATAATGGTGAAAATAAGCACAATATACTTGATGATAAAGGCATCAAGCTAAATAAAGGATTTTATCAGGCGGAATACCTCAATCCTGAATGGCAGCGCAAAGGGAAACTCGGCATTATCGATTACAAAACGTTGATCAATCATGTTGAGGTTACCAGGGTAATTAGCGATCAGCTCTCGCAAAAAGAGGTCTATCTGGCGAAACTGTGGAAGCTCATTCAGCTTCCTGGCGTTAAAGTTGTTGCGCGGCTAATCCCTTATCGTTTGCAGCGTTATGTGAAACGGCGATTATCAAATCGTGCTATTCACGAGATTGTTAAATAGTGCCTGGGCCCCCGCATCGCGGGGGCTTTTTATTTCAGAGTGTAAATAATGCTGTCGCGGTTACTATT
Source organism: Erwinia plantamica (assembly GCF_043420595.1). NCBI lineage: Bacteria > Pseudomonadati > Pseudomonadota > Gammaproteobacteria > Enterobacterales > Erwiniaceae > Erwinia > Erwinia plantamica. Next base: position 160,146 of record NZ_JBGCUC010000003.1, on the reverse strand, counting down.
AATGACTGTTTTTTATTCATTGACATGCTTTATATATGGTTATTACTTAAGCATTAATCTGAAAAGAGTAATAGCTGTGATAGCTTTGAATGTTAATTTTGCTATGTACAATAGAATGGATAATCTCTAAGGTAGAGAGACAGTTCAAGCACTAAAACGAGGGCGATGCAAGCCATTGTTTTTACATGACAGGAGTATGTAATGTCCAAGCAACAGATCGGCGTTGTAGGTATGGCGGTAATGGGTCGTAACCTGGCTCTTAACATCGAAAGCCGCGGCTATACCGTATCCATCTTTAACCGCTCTCGCGAAAAGACTGACGAAGTCATCGCCGAGAACGAAGGCAAAAAGCTGGCGCCTTACTATACCATCGAAGAGTTTGTTGAATCCCTTGAGAAACCTCGCCGTATTCTGCTGATGGTGCAGGCAGGCGAAGCGACTGACAAAACTATCGCTTCTCTCACGCCACACCTCGATAAAGGCGATATCCTGATCGACGGCGGCAACACTTTCTATAAAGACACCATTCGCCGTAACCGCGAACTGTCTGAGCAGGGCTTCAACTTTATCGGTACCGGCGTTTCCGGCGGTGAAGAGGGCGCACTGAAAGGCCCATCCATCATGCCTGGCGGCCAGAAAGAAGCTTACGAGCTGGTTGCACCTATTCTGGATAAAATTGCCGCGCGCGCCGAAGGCGAAGCCTGTGTTGCCTACATCGGTCCGGACGGCGCTGGTCACTATGTGAAAATGGTGCACAACGGTATCGAATACGGCGATATGCAGCTGATTGCAGAAGCCTACTCCCTGCTGAAAAATGCCCTGAACCTGAGCAACGAAGATCTGGCTAAGACCTTCAGCGAATGGAACGAAGGCGAGCTGAGCAGCTACCTGATCGACATCACCAAAGACATCTTCACCAAGAAAGACGAAGAGGGTAACTACCTGGTTGATGTGATTCTGGATGAAGCGGCCAACAAAGGCACCGGTAAATGGACCAGCCAGAGCTCTCTGGATCTGGGCGAGCCGCTGTCGCTGATCACCGAATCCGTATTCGCACGCTACCTCTCCTCACTGAAAACTCAGCGCGTTGCCGCTTCCAAAGTTCTGAGCGGCCCGACCGTGCAGACCGTTTCCGGCGATAAAGCAGAGTTCGTTGAGAAAGTGCGCCGCGCGCTTTACCTGGGCAAAATCGTTTCCTACGCACAGGGCTTCTCTCAGCTGAAAGCGGCTTCCACCGAAAACAACTGGGATCTGAACTACGGCGAGATTGCTAAAATCTTCCGCGCTGGCTGCATCATCCGCGCACAGTTCCTGCAGAAAATTACCGATGCCTATGCGGATAACGCCGACATTGCTAACCTGCTGCTGGCACCGTACTTCAAGAACATCGCGGACGAATACCAGCAGGCGCTGCGTGACGTTGTGGCCTATGCCGTACAGAACGGTATCCCAACGCCAACCTTCTCCGCCGCTATCGCTTACTACGACAGCTACCGTTCAGCGGTGCTGCCAGCGAACCTGATCCAGGCGCAGCGTGACTACTTCGGCGCGCATACCTACAAGCGTACCGATAAAGAAGGTGTGTTCCACACCGAGTGGCTGGATTAAGTTTCTCCGCAGGCTGAAACAGCATAAAGTAAAACCCCACGCTCTGCGGTGGGGTTTTTTTTTGCCCGTTGCCGCTATGCTTTTAAAATATCAGCCGGGAGCGACGGCGCGATACGCTGATAATCCTGCGCGTTCAGCACCACTGATTTCTCCAGCAGTCCGGCGTTAAACGCAATCTCGCTGTTACGCTCGCACAGCGTAGGATCGACGACGACTTTCAGCTCATCATGAAAGCTGAAGGGCGGGATCGCACCAAACACGCAGCCGGTCAGCCGGTCAACTTCCGCCGGGCTGGCCAGCGAGGCGCGCAGGCCACCGACCGCTTTTGCCACCTTGCTTAAATCGGCCTGCTGGTCGGCAGGTAATACCGCCAGAACATATTGCTTAACGCCGTTGCCTTTGACATGGCACACCAGCGCCTTGGCACCCTGACCAACCGCAGTTCCGCGGATGGCCGCGACCTCTTCACATTTGCCGGTCGGCTCATGCGTCATGATCTTATAACGTGCCTGCTGGCCGTCCAGCAGAGTGATTAACTTGTCAAACGTGCTCATCTTGCTCCCTTAATAAAAAAGGCCGGTTTCCCGACCTTGCTATTTGTTGCTATACCCCGGCTCTGTTACTTATGCCGCTGGCGCAGGTTTTCGATTACCGCACTCAGATTAAGATCCTGATCCTGAAGCAGCACCAGCAGGTGATACACCAGGTCGGAAGCCTCGTTAGTCAGCTCATTGCGATCGTTAACGGTGGCCGCCAGCGCGGTTTCCACGCCTTCTTCACCGACCTTCTGTGCGATGCGCTTGGTGCCGCTGGCGTACAGGCTGGCGGTATAGGAACTGGCTGGATCGGCGTGCTTGCGTTCGGCCAGCAGCTGTTCCAGCTGATACAGGAAAGTCCAGTCGGCGGCGGCAGGCGAGAAGCAGCTGCTGGTGCCGCGATGGCAGGTTGGGCCAACCGGGTTGACCAGCAGCAGCAGCGTATCGTTATCGCAGTCAGGCGTGATGCTGACGACGTTAAGAAAATGCGCCGAGGTTTCGCCCTTGGTCCACAAGCGCTGTTTGGTACGCGACCAGAAGGTCACTTTGCCGGTTTCCAGCGTTTTCGCCAGCGCTTCCTGATTCATATAGCCGTGCATCAATACTTCACCGGAGACGGCGTGCTGCACGATAGCCGGCATCATGCCGTCGGTTTTTGCCCAGTCAAGCTGGGCAAGCTGTTGTTCTGTTAACACGCGCGGATCTCCACACCTTTGTCGAGCAGAAAAGCCTTCAGCTCGCCAATATTAATAATTTGCTTATGGAATACGCTGGCTGCCAGCGCGCCATCGACGTTGGCGTCGCGGAAAGCCTCAAGGAAATGCTCCATGGTGCCCGCGCCGCCGGAAGCAATTAATGGCACCTTGCAGACTTCGCGGACTTTTTGCAGCTGGGTCAGATCGTAGCCGTTACGCACGCCGTCCTGATTCATCATATTCAGCACGATTTCGCCCGCGCCGCGCTGCTGTACTTCCTGTACCCAGTCCAGCGTTTCCCAGGTTGTGACCTGCGTACGCGCTTCGTCGCCGGTATACTGATTCACGTGGTATTTGCCGCTTTCGCTGTCGTACCAGGTATCGATACCGACCACGATGCACTGCACGCCAAAGCGATCGGCCAGCCGCGTGATCAGCTCAGGATCGGCCAGCGCCGGTGAGTTAATCGAGATTTTGTCGGCACCGAAAGAGAGGATCTGCGCCGCGTCTTCCGCTGATTTAATACCGCCCGCCACGCAAAAAGGAATATCGATCACTTCCGCTACGCGAGCTACCCAGCTTTTATCCACCACGCGACCGGCCGAAGAGGCGGTAATATCGTAAAATACCAGCTCGTCCGCGCCTTCCTGCGCGTAGCGCTGCGCCAGCGGCACGATATCGCCGATGATCTCATGATTGCGGAACTGCACGCCTTTGACCACCTGGCCGTCACGCACGTCCAGGCAGGGGATTATCCGTTTTGCCAGCATGTTATCGCCTCCGATACGTTGAATTTACCTTCCAGCAGAGCACGGCCGACAATCACGCCCGCAGCGCCGCAGCCGCGCAGGGCACGAATATCCTCCAGCGAGCCAATGCCGCCGGAAGATTGAAAGGCGATTTGCGGATAGCGGGCCGAGACTTCACGATACAGCGCCACGTTAGAGCCGCCGAGCGTGCCGTCGCGGGAGATATCGGTGCAAAGCACATGTTTCAGGCCATAAGGCCGGAACTGTTCGATAACTTCTTCCAGCGTCACGCCAGCCGCTTCCTGCCAGCCGCTGATCGCCACTTCCTTGCGGTTAGCCGCGTCGATACGCACATCCAGCGCCAGCACGATCGCCTCCGCGCCGTACTGCTTAAACCAGCGCTGCACTTCTTCGGGGTTTTTTACCGCCGTAGAGCCAACCACCACGCGCGTGGCGCCCGCCTCCAGCAGCGCCTCCACATCTTCCCGCGTGCGGATGCCGCCGCCAACCTGCACCGGCACGCCGACGCCCGCCAGCAGGGTTTTCAGCAGCGGGATCTGCCGCGCCGCCGGATCTTTCGCGCCGGTCAGGTCGACCAGATGCAGCACCTGCGCGCCCTGGGCCTCGTATTCCTGCAGGCGCGGCAGGGGATCGCTGCCGTAGTCGCGCTGCTGACCGTAATCGCCCTGATGCAGCCGCACCACTTTTCCTTCAATTAAATCCAATGCGGGAATAATCACTTACATCTCCAGGAAGTTTTTCAGCAGCTGCGCGCCAGCCGCGCCGGAACGTTCCGGATGGAACTGGACGCCGAAGAAGTTATCTTTCTGTACTGCGGCGGTAAAAGGCTCGCCGTAGTTGCACTGCGCGATGGTGCAGGCATTCACCGGCATAGCGTAGCTGTGCACAAAATAGAAGTACGCGCCGTCGGGAATGCCGCGAAACAGATGGTTGCCTGCCTGAGCAGTAATCTGGTTCCAGCCCATATGCGGCAGCGGCAGCCCGCAGTCGTTCATCTGCTCAACCGCCTGATCGATAATCCCCAGCGTGGTGACGCCGTTGCTCTCCTCGCTGTGCGAGCCAAGCAGCTGCATCCCCAGGCAGATCCCCAGCACCGGCTGGGTACAGGCTTTAATCAGCTCGATCAGCTCGCGCTCGCGCAGCTGATCCATCGCCGCCTGCGCCGTACCGACGCCCGGCAGCAGCAGCTTGTCGGCCTGCAGCACGACGTCGGCCTCGCGGCTGACCACTGGCTCATAGCCCAGGCGCTGGATCGCCCATTTAACGGAGGAAAGGTTGGCGCAGCCGGTATCCAGGATCACCACGTTCATTACAGCACTCCTTTCGAGCTGGGCAGGGTATTGCCTTCCACGCGGATCGCCTGGCGCAGCGTGCGGCCAAAGGCTTTAAACAGGCTCTCCACGCGGTGGTGATCGTTCTTGCCTTTGGTTTTCAGGTGCAGCGTGCTGGCCATGGTATAGGAAAGCGAGCGGAAGAAGTGTTCCACCATCTCGGTGCTGAGATCGCCCACGCGCTGATAGCTGAACTCGGCTTTGTATTCCAGGTGCGGACGGCCGGAGATATCCAGCGCGCAGCGCGCCAGGCACTCGTCCATCGGCAGCACAAAGCCGAAGCGGCCGATGCCGCGCTTGTCGCCCAGAGCTTTCAGCAGCGCCTCGCCCAGCGCCAGGCCGGTGTCTTCCACCGTGTGGTGATCGTCGATATAGAGATCGCCTTTCACCTCAATATTCATGCGGAAGCCGCCGTGGGTGGCGATCTGATCCAGCATATGGTCAAAGAAGCCCACGCCGGTATTGAACTGGCTGTTGCCTTCGCGATCCAGCCAGACCTCTACTTTAATCTGCGTCTCTTTGGTGTTGCGGTTCACCAGCGCGTGACGATCGCGTTTGGTCAGCTGCTGCTGAATACCCTGCCAGTTAAGACCTTCCTTAGAGTAGTGCAGCCCCTGAATACCCATATTACCTGCCAGCTGCAGGTCGGTGGTGCGATCGCCGATAACATAGCTGTTAGCGGTATCCAGCACGCCTTCCGCCAGCCACGCCGTGACCAGTTTGGTTTTCGGTTTACGGCAGGCGCAGCCGTCTTCCGGCAGATGCGGACAGATCAGTACCTCGTCAAAGCGGATGCCCTGCGAGCTTAAAACCTGCATCATCAGCTGGTGCGGGCCGTCGAAATCCGCCTGCGGGAAGCTGGCGGTGCCCAGCCCGTCCTGATTGGTGATCATCACCAGTCGATAACCGGCATTTTGCAGCGCCAGCAGGGCAGGGATCACGTCCGGCTCGAAAGCCAGTTTCTCCATGCGGTCAACCTGATAATCTTCCGGCGGTTCGGCGATAATCGTTCCGTCGCGATCGATAAAAAGAACTTTCTGGCTCATGCTTGCTCCATGGATGCGGACGCGCCGGATAACTTTTGCAGCGCGGAGATAACGCGGTCACACTCTTCAGCCGTGCCGACGGAGATGCGCAGGCAGCCCGCCAGTCCCGGCTGTTTGTTCTGGTCACGCAGAATAATGCCCTGATCCCACAAGGTTTTAAAGACCAATGCGGAGTCAGTGAAGCGGGCCAGCACGTAGTTGGTCTCGCTGGGGAAAACTTTTTCCACGCAGCGGCAGTCACGCAGATCGCTAATCAGCTTGTTACGCGTCGCCAGCAGCTCGTCGACGTGCTCCTTCATCAGGGCGACGCCCTGTTCGCTCAGCGCCTGGGCAGCGATATCCGCTACCGGCGTGGAGAGCGGGTAAGGCGCGATAACTTTTAATAGCAGCGCAATAACGTCAGCGTTGGCCAGCGTAAAGCCGCAGCGCAATCCGGCCAGCGCAAACGCTTTGGAGAGCGTACGCAGGATCACCAGGTGCGGATATTCCTTCAGCCAGCCGGTCAGCGTCGCCGTCGGGCAGAACTCTATATAGGCTTCGTCTGCTATTACCAGCGCCTTGCCGCGCGTCATCTCCAGCAGCTGGCGGATGGCCTCTGGCTTCACCAGGTTGCCGGTAGGATTGTTCGGGCTGCACACGTAGACCAGCTTCACGCCGTCAAGTTTTTCAGCAATGGCGGACAGGTTAAGCTGCCAGCCCTCCTGCGCGGGCACGGTGCGGTATTCCACGCCCAGCGTTTCGGCGCTGACGCTGTACATGCCGTAGGTCGGCGGGCAGAACAGCACGGCGTCTTTGCCCGGCTCGCAAAATGCGCGCATCAGCAGCTCGATGCCTTCGTCCGCGCCACGGCTGACCAGCACCTGCTCCGGCGACAAACCCGCATAGGCCGCATAGCGCTCAATTACGGCTTTCGGCTGGCACTCGGGATAGCGGTTCAGCGTCTGCTGGCGGAGGTCGAACGGCACCGCCAGCGGATACTCATTGGCGTTGAGCCAGACATCGCCGCTGCCGCCAAGACGACGAGCGGACTGATAGGGCGTCAGCTGGCGCACGTTGGCGCGGGCGAGATCTTCAATCTTGCTCATTGCTTCTCCTTCAGCGCGGCAACGCGCAGCGTCACGGCGTTTTTGTGGGCGGTCAGCTGCTCGGCGGCGGCCAGGGTTTCAATGGTCGGCGCCAGATTTAAAAAGCCCTGCGGCGTCAGCTCCTGCACCGTCATCCGCTTCTGGAAATCGGCCAGACCCAGGCTCGAACAGGTCGCCGTAAAGCCATAGGTCGGCAGCACGTGATTGGTGCCGGAGGCGTAATCGCCGGCGGATTCCGGCGACCAGTCGCCCAGAAACACGGAACCGGCGCTGGTGATGTCTGCAACCAGATCGCGCGCCTGGCGCGTCTGGATAATCAGGTGTTCCGGCCCGTAGCGGTTGCTGATTTCAACGCACTGCGCCAAATCTTTCGCCACGATCAGGCGGCTGGCGGCCAGCGCCTGACGAGCCGTTTCGGCGCGCGGCAGGCTGGCCAGCTGCTTTTCTACCGCGTCGGCGACCGCTTCGGCCATCTGGCGATCGGGCGTCAGCAGGATCACCTGCGAATCGGGGCCGTGCTCCGCCTGAGAAAGCAGATCGGAGGCGACAAAATCCGGCGTGGCTGCACCATCCGCAATCACCAGCACCTCGGAAGGGCCGGCAGGCATGTCGATCGCCGCGCCGTCAAGACGCTGGCTGACCTGACGTTTCGCTTCGGTCACCCAGGCGTTCCCCGGCCCGAAAATTTTATCGACCTTCGGCACGGATGCGGTGCCCAGCGCCATGGCGGCGATAGCCTGCGCGCCGCCGACCTGAAACACCTCCTGCACGCCACACAGCTTAGCGGCATATAAAATCTCATCGGCGATCGGCGGCGGCGAGCAGAGCACCACGCGCTTGCAGCCGGCAATGCGGGCGGGAGTCGCCAGCATCAGCACGGTAGAGAAGAGCGGGGCGGAGCCGCCGGGAATATAGAGGCCGACGGACGCCACGGGGCGGGTGATCTGCTGACAGCGCACGCCGGGCTGGGTTTCAATATCCACTTCCGGCAGCTTTTGTGCCTGGTGAAATTTATCGATATTAGCGACCGCCACCGCCATCGCCTGTTTGACCTCATCGCCAAGCCGCGCTGACGCCGCCTCTATCTCTTCGCTGGTGACGCGCAGCGCCTCAACTTCAGTTTTGTCAAAAGCGGCGCTGTAGTAGCGCAACGCCTCGTCGCCTTCCGCTTTTACCTTTTCCAGGATAGCGCGCACGCTGGCGGTAATGTTTTCAGAAGCGGAGATAGCCGGACGAGTCAGCAGCACCTGCTGTTCTTCGGCGCTGCACGCCTGCCAGTCAATCGGGGTCATCATCGCTTACTCCATCATCTTCTCAATAGGCAGCACAAGGATGGAGCTGGCGCCCAGCGCTTTCAGTTTCTCCATCGTTTCCCAGAACAGCGTTTCGCTGCTCACCATGTGCATGGCGACGCGGCTCTTGTCGCCCGCCAGCGGCAGAACGGTTGGACGCTCCGCGCCCGGCAGCAGAGCGATGATATCTTCCAGACGCTCGCTCGGCGCGTGCAGCATGATGTACTTGGATTCACGTGCCTGGATGACACCCTGAATGCGGGTCATCAGCTTGTCGATTAGCTCCTGCTTGGCGGCAGGCATTTCGCCGTCGCGCTGGATCAGACAGGCTTTAGAGCGGTAAATAACTTCGACTTCACGCAGGCCGTTGGCTTCCAGCGTCGCGCCGGTGGAAACCAGGTCGCAAATGGCGTCGGCCAGGCCAGCGCGAGGTGCCACTTCGACGGAGCCGTTCAGCAGGCAGGATTTAAAAGCAACGCCCTGTTTGTCGAGGTACTTTTTCAGCAGGTGAGGATAGGAGGTGGCGATACGGGCATTTTGCAAACACTGCGGGCCGGTATATTCATCATCAACCGACATCGCCAGCGACAGGCGGCAGCCGCCGAAATCAAGACGGCGCAGCAGGGCATAACGAGGATCCTCGCCCTGCGCGCGGCGGGTCAGCAGCTCTTCTTCCAGCACGTTTTCGCCGATAATGCCCAGGTCCACGACGCCATCCATCACCAGCCCCGGAATATCGTCATCACGCACGCGCAGGATGTCGATCGGCATGTTCTCGGCAAAGGCGATCAGACGCTGCTGCTGCAGGTTGATTTTGATGCCGCAGCGGGCCAGCAGCTCGCGTGATTCATCGCTTAAACGGCCTGATTTCTGCATAGCTATGCGTAAACGTTTGTTATCTAACATCGGTGCTTATCCTCTTTTCCTGTCTGCTCGATTTAACCGGCCAGCGTTGTTCATCCTTTCAGGCCCGGGCCTGCGCCCATAAAAAAAGCCCCCGGAAGGCGATCTTCCGGGGGCTTTTTTTGCGTTCTGCACCGCTGGAAGATCTGAATGTCTCCCAGCACACATCGCCTGAAAGACTAGTCAGGATGATGGTGATGATGGTGGTTGAACTGAACGCGTGTCATAGTCTTCTCAAATAGGGGTGAATGATTATTCATTTCGTGACCAATAACCTAACTCAGGACAAATGTCGGGCGCAACACTTTTTTATCATTGATGACAGATAAAAAGGCTTAACCGATTGTTGTTGACGAAAGGCTGGCGTAGTTTTAGGGCATGATTGAGAAAGCAGGGAACAAAGATGAAAAAAGTGGCGATTGTAGGACTGGGCTGGCTGGGTATGCCGCTGGGGCTGGCGATGACGGCGCGAGGCTGGCAGGTCACCGGCAGCAAAACCACGGCTGACGGCGTGGAGGCGGCGCGCATGTGCGGGCTGGAAAGCGTGCTGCTGACGCTGACGCCGGAACTGGAGTGCGATCCCGACGATCTTGACGCGCTGCTGGACGTGGAGGCGTTGGTCATCACCTTACCTGCCAGCCGCACGGCGGAGGGCGGCGAAAATTATCTGCTGGCGGTTCAGCAAATCGTGGACAGCACGCTGGCGGCAAACGTGCCGCGCATTGTTTTTACCAGTTCCACCTCTGTTTACGGCAGTGGAAACGGCGAGATGAATGAAGACAGCCCGCTTGAGCCGGTTACGGTAGCGGGTAAGACGCTGAAAGAGCTGGAAACCTGGCTACATAATCTGCCGGGCACCTCGGTAGATATTCTGCGGCTGTCCGGCCTGGTGGGGCCGCAGCGGCATCCGGGCCGCTTCCTGGCGGGTAAAACCGATTTAGGCGACGGCTCACACGGCGTTAATCTGGTGCACCTTGAAGATGTGGTTGCCGCTATTATCCTGCTGCTGGAAAACGGCGAAGGTGGAAGAACTTATAACCTGAGCGCGCCGCATCATCCTGCCCGCAAAGATTTTTATCCGGCGGTTGCCCGTCAGCTGGGGCTGACGCCGCCGACATTTCTTGCAGAAGCGGGCGAGGCAACGGGCAAAATCATCAACGGCGAGCGTATCTGCAAGGAGCTGGGTTTCAGCTACCGCTATCCCGATCCATTGAAAATGCCGTTACGGTAAATCACGCATAATGATAACCAGTTTGGAATACCTGTTTCTGATGAAGGATATCAGAAGTAATGTTGACAGGCTGTTATATTGCGTCCTGGATTAAGGTTACCAGAGACATTTTCATTAAAGGGAATGTCTCGGTATGGAAACTCTGATAAAATTGTATCTAAAAGGGCGAAATCATGGATAAGCCCTAATCCACCCACACCGTTTTCTCCCCTGGATTGATTTAATTAAAAATAATGGTTACAAAAAGCTCATTCTTGTTGCAATATATTTAAACTTTTTTTGCGGGTTGAATCAGAAATGATTAAAAGCAGAATGAACAACATAGTTGTAGTCGGCGGCGGTTTTTTTGGTTTGTATCTGGCCGAGCAACTTGCGTTAAAAGGTAATGATGTCACAATTTTTGAGAAGTCTCCCCTGCTGATGTCACGGGCTTCCTATGTTAATCAGGCGCGCGTCCACAACGGTTACCACTATCCGCGAAGTATTCTTACAGCATTGCGCTCGCGTGTTTCCTTTCCTCGTTTTGTCAGCGAATTTCAGGATTGTATTGAAAGTGATTTTCAAAAATACTACCTCATTTCAGGCCACTTGGGTAAAGTCACGGCCGATCAGTTCAAACGTTTTTGCGGCCGGATAGGTGCCGATTGTGAAGAAGCACCTGCGAAAGTGAAGCAATTAGTCAACCCTGCAATGATTGACGCTGTATTCACGACTACAGAGTTTGCGTTCGATTCACATAAGCTACGTACGATCATGCTAGAGCGTTTACAGATGGCTAATGTCAAAATCGTGCTTAACACTGATGTTACACAGGTGATGCCGGCAGGTAATGGTCTGTCCGTTCAGGTAAACTCAGCGGGGTCCGTCGATGAAGTTTTCGCTGATCATGTATTCAATTGCACTTACTCACGTATCAATTATTTATTAGAATCATCGGGTATTGAGCTCATTCCTTTGAAACATGAGATGACGGAGATGTGCCTTGTGGAAGTACCTGATCATCTCAAAAAAATAGGCATAACGGTGATGTGCGGCCCCTTTTTCTCGGTAATGCCGTTTCCTTCAACAGCCTGGCACTCGTTTAGCCACGTGCGCTACACACCGCATTATCAGTGGTCAGATGCGCTTGGGGAAGATTACCAGGACTCACAGAAACGATATGACGAAGATGAACGTCACAGTGCCTGGCGTTATATGATTGCTGATGCGCAACGCTACATTCCGTCATTGAGTGAATGCCAATATCAAAAGTCCATATGGGAAGTGAAAACTATTTTACCGCGCAGTGATTCTGATGATTCAAGACCCATATTGTTTAAGCCGAATCATGGATTACGGGGATTACATTGTATCATGGGTGGCAAAATAGATAACATATACGACGCTCTTCAGGAAGTAGAGCGCGTCATTGAACTGAGTTGATATTATGAAAAGCGAATCTTTCGTTTCCGTTGTTGTCGTGGTTCAGTCGCGGCTCCAGGAAATAAATGAACAACTGTTCAGGTTGCATATGCTCCTCGATAAAAACTATACAGATTACGAAATGGTTATTATCGCGTCAGGGGTATCTTCAACGAACGCACAGGATGAAGACAATCTTTTGCGAGTTATTCCGAGTATGAGAATTATTCATCTTTCAGCTGCTGTAGATGTAGATGTGGCGCTGGCGGCTGGCCTTGAAAATGCTATTGGTGATTTTGTTGTTCTCTGGAACCCCTGTTCCGATCCGGTTGAAGTCATTCCTCAACTTGTTACGCAATGTCGACAAGGGCATGATGTGGTCATTGGCGTTACCAATAGCACAAAATCCTTTTCTTATCGCCTGTTACGCAAACTAATTAATGGGGCTCTGCGTGCTATTGAATATGAACTTCCGACTAACTCTACTGGGCTACGCTGCCTGAGTCGTAGGGCTGTTAATGCTGTAACGCGCATTGGACGTTTCCATCATCAATTTTATTTACGTATACAAAAAACGGGATATCCGGCGGGCGCTTTTCCATATACACCCATAATGGAAGCGGAAGGACTGGGAATGCTAAAGTCAGTAAGACGTCTGTTACGCTTGATGGTATTCAATTCACCCAGGCCTTTACGTTGGATGTCCGCAGTAGGTTTTTGCGGCAGCCTGGCAGCATTTGTTTTTGCTGGCTATAGCGTTCTGATCCATTTGATTAACGGTCATGTAGTTGAAGGATGGACTACAATTGTACTTTTTATGTCCCTTCTTTTCACATTGCAGTTTATCATGATGGCCTTTTTTGGCGAATATTTGGGAAGGTTACTGGATGAAAGTAGCGTACAGTCTGAATATGCTGTTGTTTATGAAAGAAATAGCGAAGTTATGTTAAATACTGACAGGGTGAATGTACTTAGCGAATCACTTTCATCAGGTAATAATTCGGTGCAAACCGGGCGTAATAAATAGTTCAAGGTGATATATGGATGCTTTAATTGGATATTCGGGTTTCGTTGGCTCAACGCTTTTAAAACAAAGGAGTTTTTCTTTCCTCTATCGCTCAATAAATATTGATGAAATTTGTGGCAAGGAGTTTGATGTCGTAGTATGTGCAGGGGCACCAGCGCAAAAATGGCTGGCTAATCAACATCCACAGGATGATTTAGACAAAATAAACTCTTTAATCGATAAGCTAAGTAAAATCAAATGCCGAAAATTCATCCTGATTAGTACAGTGGATGTCTTTAAAAAGCCGATAGGTGTTGATGAAAACAGTAAGGTTCAGGAAGAGGGGTTGCACCCTTATGGCTTACATCGACGCTATCTGGAAAAATTTGTTGAGTCACATTTCGAAGGGGCTTTAATTGTTCGCTTACCAGGTTTGGTTGGGCCGGGGTTACGTAAAAATATTATTTATGATTTCCATAACAACAATAATATCACACAAATTGAAAGTCGGGGCGTTTTTCAATTCTATCCCATGATTAATCTCTGGTACGATATCGATATAGCTGTTAAAAACAATCTTAAATTGTTGCATTTGAGCGCTGAGCCTGTTTCTGTTGCTGAGGTGGCTAAAGAGGCATTCAATCTCGATTTTAAAAATCATATTACTGAAAGCCCTGGCCACTATGATATGAAAAGCCTTCACTCGGCACTGTTTTCAGGCGGCAGCGCGTATCAATACAGTAAGCGTGAAACTCTGATGGCAATACGAGCTTATGCTCAGTCCGAATTAAAAAGAAATGGCGTTGACTCATGAAAATATCCATATCAAATATCGCCTGGGATAAAGAAGAAGATGCCGCAGTTGCTTCACTGCTGAATAAGTATGGCGTCAACGCTATTGATATTGCGCCAGGGAAATATTTCCCAGATATTCTTACCACCAGTCATGAGCAGATTGAATTGGTAAAAAGCTGGTGGTCACAGCGCGGTATTACTATCACAGGAATGCAATCTTTGTTGTTTGGCACACAAGGATTTAATATTTTCGACGATGAAGACACTCGTCAGAAAATGCTTGCCCATCTTACAGCCATTTGCCGTATAGCTGCAGGAACAGGCGCAACAAAGCTGGTTTTTGGCTCCCCTAAGAACAGGGACAGGAAACAGCTATCCGATGCTCAGGTAGAGAAGATAGCGGTAAGTTTTTTTCGCGAACTCGGTAATATTGCTCAATATTTTGGCGTGGTAATTTGCCTTGAGCCTAACCCTACACATTATGGTGCCAATTTCATGACTACGGCTTTAGAAACAGCATGCGTTGTGAAAGCAGTTAACCATGCTCACATTCGTATGCAGCTTGATACAGGCGCAATATCTTTAAATAAAGAAAAAATATCTACGTTGTTAAAGGAATACCAAGCCTTGATTGGTCATATTCATATCAGTGAGCCTAATCTTGTCCCGCCAACCGCAAAGAATGGAATGCATGAAATTTTAAGCAGCCAGCTCAAAAAAAACCTTCCAGAAATGTACGTGACCATTGAGATGTTGACTGACAAAAAAAATCGCCTGAATACTATTGAGCAAACTTTGAAGTTTATTTCCGCGCAATATGGTGAAATGCAATGAAATGGTTAGTCCTGCTCTTAGGAATTGCAGCAAACAGTTCAGCGAGTGTTTTGATCAAAATGGCGATGATACCGCCAAGAAAGTTTCCATCTTTAAGCGAGCCGTTATCGGCTTTATATAACTGGCCATTTTGGCTGGGATTAATACTTTACGGGCTGGCTTTTGTTCTTTATGCCGCAGCGTTAGCTTTTTTACCACTGAATGTTGCTCACCCAATTTTGACATCCGGAGCAGTAGCTTGCGTTGCTTTACTTTCTTTCATTATATTTCGTGAACCTTTCTACTGGACAACCGCTCTTGGTATCGCCCTGGTGATGGCTGGCGTCGTCCTGATTACAGCTAAAGTTAAATAGGAATTTTAAAGGCTATGTCAAATCTTCAAGCTCGCACAGAATGGCAAGTTCCTGCTTATAAAATATCATTGTGGGAAGGTAAAAATCATCCCTGGTGTGTGGTTATACCTGTTATTAATGAAGGTGAGCGTATTACTAGTCTATTAAGTCGAATGGCTGAAATAAACGTGAGTTCTTACGCTGACATCATTATTATTGACGGTGGCAGCCAGGATGGCTCCTTAGCTTTGGATAAATTAAAAAAATACCGGGTTAGTGGTCTGTTAGTTAAGACAGGGAATGGTAAATTGAGTGCTCAATTACGCTGCGCTTATTCTTTTTGTCTGGAACAAGGTTATAATGGTATTGTTACTATAGATGGTAATGATAAAGACGATCCTGAAGCTATTCCACGCTTTATTTCTGCTTTGGAAAAGGGGGTAGATTTCGTTCAAGCTTCTCGTTTTATTAGCGGCGGCGTGGCGGAGAATACGCCTAAATCTCGACATTTTGCTATTCGCTTAATCCATGCCCCTTTACTAAGCCTGTCTTCAGGCTTCAGATGGACTGACACAACTCAGGGATTCCGTGCATACAGTAGCAAAATGTTGGCCGATCCGCGTATAGCACCGTTTCGTGATGTTTTTATGAGTTATGAACTTCTTGCCTATCTGTCTTATCGTGCTCCTAAGTTAGGTTATAAGTGTACTGAAATGGCAACTGTCAGGAGATATCCGAAGGGTGAGGTGCCCACTAAAATTAGCAGCTTTCGCGGCAATTATGCGGTTTTGAAAACGCTGTTTGATGCATGCCTGGGTAAATTTAATCCAAAGGACTGAGCTATGTTGATAAAAAGTACTATGAGCTCAATAAAAACCACTAACGCAAAGCTTTTTGCGGTTATTTTTTGTCTCCTTTTCGCATATCTACATTCTAACCCTATGAATGGGAATTCTATTCGCGGTGTTGAACAGTGGATTAATATGACAAATTCCATGTTTTATGGGAATAAGGATTTCTTATTTAGCTATGGGCCACTTTATTGGCTGACCGGAGGCACTGTCACGCAATATAGTGAACTAACCTATTGGCTCTCGCTAACATTTATGAGCCTCGTAGCAGCAACATTTTGGTTTCTCCTTATCAAGTTGACTAAAAGCATTCACGCATGGTGTGCTTTTATTATTGTTTTTTTTCTATATCTTAATAATCTGATGTTCCCTTCTGTTTTTTTGTTATGGCCTTTTTTATTGGTCGTGCTTTTTGAAAATCATAAGGGTGTAAAACGTCAGGGCATGGCTTTACCATACTCTCTGAAAATAATAATATTTTTAGGGCTGGTAACAGGTGCTTTCTTTTACGTGCGATTTCTTTATGGAATGGTGGCTGCAGCGACTTTTGGTAGTTATTTTTTGTATAAATCTATTCAATATAAAAAACCAGGGGTGATTTTTTACTTTGTTATCGCTTTGTTTTTAGCTTACGTAGCGGTAGGTTTAGCTATATTTCATGATTTAGTTAGCATGAAAGATTATATCACTATCAATTCGCAATTGAATTTTGGTAATGCGGTTGATATGACGTATGATAATGTCCTGCCAATTGGGATTTATATTGCATTTATTATTATTTTTTTTGCAATGAATTTGTTTTTAATTTCACATTATCCTGCGTTGATTCTAACATTTAATGGTTTAATGATTATATTTATCAAACTAGGCTTTGGAAGGGCTGATCATTATCTTAATTATTTTATTATACCAATTTCAGTTATCGCTATGATAACTTGCTTTAATAGCAGAAAAAGATGGTTTGGAGTGTTTGTGACAGTCTTGGGTTCCTTGGTTTTTATCTCATTTGTTCCTGTGGTTGCAGGGTTTTCTATAGCTAAACCTTTTTATAAACATGAGGATTTCAGTAAAAGCCCTGAACAAAGAATTGCTGAAAAATATAAAAACTATCTGCTTCCTGAAAGTATTCTTGCTATTATCGGTAAGGCCAGTGTTGATGTTTATCCTTATAATAATGAATTTGTTTTTGCAAACCATCTTAACTATAAAAATCGACCGCTCTTTCAAAATTATATGACGTTGACGCCAATACTGGATAAAATGAATCAACATTATTTTGAAAGTAATAATCGGCCAGAGTTTGTTATATGGCATGCAGGGCAAAACTGTTTTAATGAAACATGCAATACTTTTGAAGGCTTTGACGGGAAATATGCATTAAATGAAGATCCCTTAACCACGAACGCTATTATGTTAAATTATCATGTTGTGCAGCACTTTATAGACAAGAATAATAAACCTGTGATGTTACTACAGGCGAATAAAGGCCTTGTTCATTATCAACCGAACATTTCCTTCTCAGGTAATGAAAAATTTGATCGCTGGATTGATGTTCCTAATTCTGTTCACGGGATAGTAAAAATAATTCCAAGTTTCAAATTAACAAATTATGCTAAAATGAAAAACCTAATGTTTCGTGGTGATGTCCTTTATGTGCATTACTTGCTCTATTCTGGAGAGGAAAAAAAGTTCAGGTTGAATATTCTCAATGCTGGCAGCGGGGTTTTGGCTTCACCATTATTAAACTCATTCCCCTATGTAGGGGATAAAGTAAAAAAAATTAAGTTTACTGTCATGTCATCAAATTACTTCTATCCTGAGTTTAAATATAGTTGGGAAAATCTTTCTTTAGAGAATATGGATATTCATTCTTCTTATCCTGGTGAGATTATTTCTTCACCGGATTACGAAGGTGAGAGAACATCAGCCAGCTGTGAAGGGTATCTCGAAAGTGTTAAATTTTCTGTGCAAAATAATCAGCGTCAGGTTTCTATTGTAGGGTGGAGTAAAGCTCCTTTAGCTGAAGACACTGCCCCCGACGAGATTTTTGTGCATAATGTTGACGAGAAGGGTAACGAATATTTTGTCAGAACACGGATCGTGGCGCGTGAAGATATAGCTAACCACTTTAAAAACAATAAGTTACGACTTACAGGCTTTGAGGTTCAATATGAGCTTCCTGAAGTGACAGGGGAAAACGTTTTAGGTCTGGCTGTGTTGCAAGGACATAACTTTTATACTTGTAAGAATCTGAGCTATCGCTATCGATAAAAGATTCTAATCTTGAGAGTAGCGTCATTTTACCGCCCCGAAAATGTTATGAATCATTTTCAGCGGGCGGTTTCTATTAAGTACGTTGGAAAATAAGCAAATCAATCCAGGAATAATTAAAAGTTCAAGGGTAAATTTTCTATCCTGTTCGATCTTTTGCCTGATACGAACTTTCATTTAAACCCCCAATCTGTCCCTCAGCGCGTACCAGGCGGCGCCCAGCGCCGTCAGAGGCGCGCGCAGGCAGCGACCGCCGGGGAAAGGCAGATGCGGCAAGCGGGCGAACGCATCGAAGCGTTTTGGCTCGCCCTGCAACGCTTCACAAACCAGTTTGCCCGCCAGATGCGTCCAGGTCACGCCGTGCCCGCTGTCGCCCTGCATATAGTAAACGCCGTTTTCCAGCCTGCCGATCTGCGGCATACGGGACAGCGTCAGCAAAAAGTTCCCGCTCCAGGCATAATCAAATTTTATTCCTTCCAGCTGTGGAAAGGTCTTTAGCAGCCTGGGCCGGATCAGCTCGTGGATGTTGCCCGGCTCGCGCGCGCCATAGCTCACGCCGCCGCCATACAGCAGGCGGTTGTCGGCCGTCAGGCGATAGTAATCCAACAGATAGTTACGATCTTCTACACAGTAGTTGTCCGGCAGCAGCGCCAGCGCCTTATCGCGTGAGAGCGGTTCCGTGACGACGATCTGCGAGCTACAGGGCAGGCTCTTGCTCGCCAGTCTGGGTTCCAGCTGCGGCGCCAGATAGGCATTACCGGCAAAAATAACGTATTTAGCCAATACGCTACCCTGAGCCGTCCTGACGCGATGCGGCGTGCCGTAGGTCACGGCGGTCGCCTCTGACTCTTCATAAATCCTGCCGCCGTGACGGCGAATCGCCTCCGCTTCGCCCAGCGCAAGATTCAGAGGATGCAGATGACCGCCGCTACGATCCAGCAGGCCGCCGACATAGCGTTCGCTGGCGATTTTACGCCGGATGCCCAGCTCGTCCAGCAGCTCCAGCTGATGATTGCCATAGTGCTGCCAGCGTTGGTGCTGCTGCTTTAAATGGCTAAACTGACGGCTGTTAAGCGCGGCAAAAACGCCGCCGGGCCGGTAGTCGCAGCTAATGGCGTAGCGATCGATACGGTCGCGGATCGCCGCTGCGCCTTCAAACATCATGCTGCCCAGCAGTCGTGCGCTTTCTTTGCCGTAGCGGCGCTCAATAACGTCAATATCACGGCTGTAGGAGTTAACCACCTGCCCGCCGTTACGGCCGCTGGCACCAAAGCCAACCCTGGCCGCTTCCAACACCACCACGTCATAACCCGCTTCGGTAAGGTAGAGCGCCGAGGAAAGGCCGGTAAAACCGCCGCCGATGATGCAGACGTCGCAGAGAATATCATCCGTCAGCCGCGGCCAGCGGTCATGAGGATTGGCCGTAGCGGCGTAATAGCTCTGCACATGTTCCATAGCTTTCTCCAACAAAAAGCGCGAAGCGGCGTCAACTGGCGATCAAAAGGTGGTTGGGGTATGCGCGCTGACGATCCGGCAGGGCTGCGCAGAGGTGTTATTAAAGCTGTGGGGATGGCCGGTATCGATAACGTAGCTTTGGCCAGCCCGAAGCTGATAGCGCTGGCCGTCGACGGTTAAGGTGATTTCGCCTTCCAGCAGCGTACCGATCTCTTCGCCCTGATGACGAATTTTTTCGGTTGTCGCGCCGGGTTCATAAGTTTCTAACATCATAGCCAGCGTCCGCTCGGGGCTGCCGTTATGGATCAACCGCAGCGAGACCCCCTGGCTGCCAATATCAATCAGCTCATTTGCCTCTATTACCACCTTCGGCCTGGCAGGCTGGACCGGCTCGGAAAAGAATTCGGAAAGGGAGAGGCCATAAACTTTTAACAGCTTCTGTAATGTACCGACGGCGGGACTGACCTTGTCCTGCTCGATAGTGCTGATGGCGCTGTGCGTCAGGCCGGAAAGCTCGGCCACGCGCCGCTGCGACAGGCCCTGCTGCTGGCGGATTTCAGCCAGGCGGCGGCCGGGGGCCAGAGAAATATCGCTCATCGACGGGTTTCCTTTTGCTGCCGAAAAAACGCACGTAAAGGCGTTAATAAATAGTCTTTCTTAAGGTCAAAGCCAGCATACCCGGTTGGGTTTTGCCATGCCGGGCAGGCATCGGGAAGCGCCGTCGTCAGGGCCTGTTTGCTAAGGCTTGCCTGATACATTATTACGTCAATCAAGGGGTTGTTCGAAATAATGCCCATCCCAACTCTCCGTCCGGTTTTAGTGAGCGCGGAAAGGCAGGACGGATCCGTGCCTTATCCAGCCAATCTGGCACTCTGCAAGGCAATATGCAAAAGATTTTGCCTGGAAAATAAACTCTGTCATAACATTTGCCGCGCTGAATAGTTGACGCTATGTTAAGAAGGCGGCGCTTATTTTGAGCGGCGCGCAAACATCAGACTGAGCGAAGGCGGGTGGCATCATGACCAATATCGTCGAAGTGGAAGATTTTACGCGGCATGGCGAGCGAACCAGCGCGTTCCAGCTTGAAGTAGAAACTTATCTGGAACGCTATCCTGAAACACAGCATGTTGATGTTCTGCTTAATGATTTAAACGGTGTTTTTCGCGGCAAACGCCTCCCGATCGGCAGTTTGCTCAGGCTGGAAAAAGGCTGTTATTTTCCCGCTTCCGTCTATGCCATGGATATTCTCGGCAACACGGTGGAAGAGGCCGGACTTGGCCAGGCGCTGGGTGAACCGGATAATATCTGCTTTCCCGTCGAAGGCACGCTGACTCCCTCCGCAACCGATCCGCAGCGCCTGGCGCAGCTTTTGCTGACCATGCGTAATCAAGATGGTACTCCCTTTGACGTTGAACCCCGGAATGTCCTGAATCACCTTTGGCAGCAGTTGCGCAATCGGGGATTATTTCCGGTGGTAGCGGTAGAGCTGGAGTTCTATCTCGTCGATAAAAAACGCGATGCGGAAGGTGCCATTCAGCCGCCGTGCTCGCCGGGCAGCGACGATCGTAACCGGCAAAGCCAGGTTTATTCGGTTGATAATCTCGACTGTTTTGCCGCCGTGCTCAATGATATCGACAGGCTGGCCAGACTGCAGGGTATTCCGGCCGACGGCGCGCTGGCGGAAGCCTCGCCAGGCCAGTTTGAAATCAATCTGCGCCATACCCGCAACGTGCTCAGCGCCTGCGATCATGCCGTGCAGCTGAAGCGGCTAATCCGTCAGGTGGCAGAAAATCACGGGATGAACGCTACCTTTATGGCAAAACCCTACGAGGCCTGGGCCGGTAGCGGAATGCACGTTCATATCAGCCTGCTGGACGCCGCCGATCATAACGCCTTTATCACCGATGACGGCAGCGATTCGCCCCTGCTGAAGCGAGCGCTGGCCGGGATGATCGATCTGATGCCCGCCTCCATGGCGCTGCTGGCGCCTAACGTTAATGCCTATCGTCGCTTTTTACCGGAAGCCTTTGTGCCTCTACAGGCATCCTGGGGGCACAACAACCGTACGGTAGCGTTGCGTATTCCCTGTGGCGAAGCGGAAAACCATCGCGTGGAGTACCGCGTGGCAGGTGCGGATGCTAATCCTTATCTGGTGGTCGCCGCGGTGCTGGCGGGCATTCTGCACGGCATCGATAATCAACTGCCGCTGCCGTCGGCCATTACCGGCAACGGCCATGAAGCCGACGGCAGACCGTTGCCGATCAGGCAAAGCGATGCGCTGGACGAATTTGCCCAAAGCTCTCCGCTGCAAAAGCTGCTGGGTGAGCGCTTTGGGTTTGTCTGGCACAGCTGCAAACATCATGAACTGATGCATTTTGAACGGCTGATCACCGCCACAGAAATTGACTGGATGTTGAAAAATGCCTGACGTTTCCTGTAAAGAAATGGCGCAGAAAGGCTTTAAAAACTTGTATTCTGTCTTACAGCCTGGCAAAATATACGGACTGTAAATGAATAACCGACGCTTAACGCGCCGGTTATTTTTTTTGCACAAAAAAACGAAGCCAAAGAGGCCGGCTCAGCCGGACTGATACACACTGACAGTGTTTTTGAGGAAATAAAGATGGGGCAACACTTCATTACGCCGGCCGCAGCCGGTAAACATCTGCGCGACGACTACGGCGCAGCGGCAGCCGTCACCTTCACGCCTGCCTGCTTTACCTTCCCAAATCAGAACAACGCTCGCATAAAGCGAAGTTTCCCTGTGGTTCAACCCAGAAAGGTTGATGCTATGGGGAGGCTGAATCATGTCGCATAATTCCCAGACCGCTGCGCCGCGCGCGCACCTGAAAAAAACGCTGACTCTGATGCCTGTAGTGATGATGGGCCTGGCTTATATGCAGCCAATGACCCTGTTCGATACGTTCGGCATCGTTTCCGGCCTCACAGACGGTCACGTAGCAACCGCCTACGCCTTCGCGTTAATCGCGATCCTGTTTACTGCGCTGAGCTACGGCAAGCTGGTTCGCCGCTTCCCGTCTGCCGGCTCGGCCTATACCTATGCCCAAAAAGCCATCAGCCCGCACGTCGGCTTTATGGTGGGCTGGTCCTCGCTGCTGGATTACCTGATCATGCCGATGATCAATATCCTGCTGGCGAAAATCTATTTTGAAGCGCTGGTGCCGGGTGTCCCGTCATGGATATTCGTGGTGCTGCTGGTTGGTTTTATGACCCTTTCTAACCTCAAGGGCATTAAAACCGTCGCCAATTTCAACAGCATTATCGTGGTGCTGCAAATGGCGGTCATGGTGGCGATTACCGGTATGGTAATTTACGGCGTGTCCCATGGCGAAGGGGCCGGCACCCTGACCAGCAGCAAGCCGTTCTGGTCTGAGCAGGCGCACGTGGTGCCTATGATCACCGGCGCGACCATTCTGTGCTTCTCGTTCCTGGGCTTTGACGGCATCAGTTCGCTGTCGGAAGAAACCAAGGATGCAGGTCGAGTGATCCCGAAAGCGATCTTTTTGACCGCCCTTATTGGCGGCGTGATCTTTATCGTGGTTTCTTACTTCCTGCAGCTTTATTTCCCGGATATCTCGCGCTTTAAAGATCCGGACGCGTCGCAGCCGGAAATCATGCTCTACGTGGCGGGTAAAACCTTCCAGTTCGGCATTCTGATTTTCTCCTGCATCACCGTGCTGGCTTCCGGCATGGCGGCGCACGCGGGCGTTTCCCGCCTGATGTATGTGATGGGGCGTGACGGCGTGTTCCCGGAGCGCTTCTTCGGCTATATTCATCCGAAGCTGCATACGCCAGCGCTGAACGTATTGTTGGTAGGCGCTATCGCGCTTTCCGCCATTACCTTCGACCTGGTGACGGCGACGGCGCTGATCAACTTCGGTGCGCTGGTGGCCTTCACCTTTGTTAACCTTTCGGTGATCTCGCAGTTCTGGATCCGTGAAGGGCGCAACAAGACGCTGATGGACAACATTAACTTCCTGCTGCTGCCGCTGTGCGGCGCGCTGACGGTGGGGGCGCTGTGGATCAATCTGGAAGAAAGCTCGATGATCCTCGGCCTGGTCTGGGGCGCAATTGGCCTGGTCTATCTGGCCGTGGTGACGCAGCGCTTCCGCAAACCAGTGCCGCAGTACACCGAAGAGCCGATGTAACCCAGCCAGCATTTAGCGTGGCGATGGGCTAAAAAGAAGGGCGCGGTTCTGTGAACCGCGCCCTTTTTAATTGCCGCTGCGCGTAGCCGAAAAATCAGGAAACCAGTTCGCGAGCGTAATCAAACAGCGCTTTCAGCTGCGTCATCTTCGCCTTATCGCCGTCGTACTGATTAAACAGCATCTCCAGCTCCTGCACATAGTTCTGCACGCGTTCCGGGCTGAGCGCTTCACGGCGATGCTGCAACCAGCGCTTTTGCTCGGCCTCATCCAGCGTGCCGGGGAAGTTGCGCGCCCGAAAGCGGAACAGCAGCTTCTCAATACGCTTATCGTTAAAGGTCAGATCCAGCGCGGGCAGGTTTTCCGGCGTCGTTTGCCGGATGATATTCATGGCGCTGCGATCGGCGTCGCTGAAAAAGCCGTCGTAGAGCTGGGCGTCCACATCGTCAGAAGCCACAAACGGCTCCGCTTCCGCATAGAGCGCCACCACTTTTTCACGCGCCTCCGGGTGCTGACGCAGCAGCGCCAGATTATCCAGGCAGCGCTGACGATCGATCCCCAGACGCTCCGCATCTTCCGGGCGTAACGTATTGGCCGGTGCGACGACCGGACATTTATTGATATGCACCAGCTTGATCGGTACGGGTGCGGCATCGCCCAAATCTTCCCGGCGCGTGTAGAGTCTCTCACGCAGCGCATCGGCATCCAGCGCCAGGAGCGGAGAAATATCCTGGGCCAGATCGCAGGTAATCAGCGCGTTTTTATTGGTGGGATGCCAGGCGAGCGGGGCGATCCAGCTGGTATTGCCGCGCTGGGCGCCAAACATGCCGGAGATGTGCATCAGCGGCTTCATCTGCGGAATATCGATAAGCGTCATAATTTTCTGCTTGTTGCGATGGCTGAACAGAAAATCATACAGGCGCGGCTGCTTCTCTTTTACCAGCTTTGCCATAGCGATGGTCGCGTAAACATCGGACATCGCATCGTGCGCGTTTTCGTGCGCCACACCGTTGGCTTTGGTCAGATGTTCCAGGCGAAAGCTGGGAAAGCCGTCGTCATTTTCCGGCCACTCGATACCTTCCGGCCTCAGCGCGTAGCAGGCGCGCATCACGTCCAGCAAATCCCAGCGGCTGTTGCCGTTCTGCCAGCTCCAGCCGTAAGGATCGTAAAAGTTGCGGTAGAGCAGATTGCGCGTGACCTCGTCGTCGAAACGGATATTGTTATAGCCGACGATGCAGGTATTGGGCTCGCTAAACAGCTGGTGAATACGCTGGGTGAAAGCGGCCTCGTTCATGCCTTTGGCTTTCGCCAGCTGCGGCGTAATGCCGGTGATCATCACGGCTTCCGGCTGCGGCAGATAGTCGTCCGCAGGCTGGCAGTAGAACACTTCCGGTTCGCCAATAATGTTAAAATCCATATCGGTGCGGATGCCGGCAAACTGCGCAGGGCGGTCCAGCGATGGGCTTTTCCCGAAAGTTTCGTAGTCGTGGAAAAGGAACGTAGGTTGATTGCTTTCGTTTTTCACTTTTACGTTTTGTCCCCTTTATTGAGGTAATTTAATTATATAAATATAAGATTCGACGTTAAAATGCCAGCATTGACCGTAGCGTAACCACTTAATTCCGTAAGGAAGTTTATCCATGCTTAATGATTACGCAGACCAAAGGTGCTATGTTTTTGACGCTGCTGAACCTTGTTCGCATAGGGTAACCTATCTTTCACCATGTCTGAAGCGGCAGGTAAAAAGACATATAACATGGGGATCTTGCCCAGGCATCCTTGGTAGCAGCGATACGAAGATTGAGTAGGGAATGAATACTATATCTGCTACAAAATGCAGTTATGTAAATGTCAGAACATAAGATATAAGACATAAGACATTTGCATAAGTTCACGCTGATTTTTTGGTATATCACATATTAGTGGAATAGAGTGAGTCATAATTCCGCATCAAATAAAATTGCTACTGAATGAGCTAAATTTAAAAGTATAAATCTGAGTTTCACTGAATAAGATACCAAGAGTAACAGTGACATGCTGAGGAGAGTTAAATAGTAATCAAATAAATAAACTATTTAAGCATACATATTTTGAAACGTGAATTCATTTGGATTTGAATGTACAAAGCCAAGATGAAGTGAGTGTTACTCTTTTTTAATTAATATATATATACTCCATTCTGGTCAGGATGAAAATGAGCCGCTCGACGTCATCTCGTGCGGCGTGCCTTATTTATTTTCTGCTTTTTGATAAAAGAAAGTGTCTCACATAAGCACAAAGTGCTACCAGCGAACAGATTTCATAAGCGAATAAAATGCGTTGCGCTGACGCATAAACCGTTGGGGAAAAGCTCATCATCATCACTGTAGCACAGCCTGTCAGTAAACTTACCACTGAAACTATAGCTGTCTTATTGTCATCAATAAATTTATAAGAAAGCAATATTAATGAAAACACTGAAGCTAAAGTAAAGAAAAATGAAGTGTATATTTTATAACCGAACCATGAGGCGGCATTAAAAAAGTGTTGGTTATAAATAAACTCTGACATGGTTAAATTAGCATGACACAACAAAAAACCACATAACTTAATTATTAAAAATGCGATTCCTACAAGATCTGTTGATGATAAGTTCTTTTGACGTATAGCAATCGCTATTGTCATTAAGAGTAGTATATTTACAATGATATTTTCAGGATCGTTTAAATGGTGGTTTAAACGGTCTAAACCAAGCATTAATTTATCAATAATATTGAAACTCGAAAATTCGGGGAGAGAGTTTTTTATTTCAAAAGCATATCGTTGTGCGTTGCCTGGTGCTGTTAACAATATACCAGTAAGAATTAAGCATAATGATATAAAAACAATATCATATTTTTTTCTGTTTTGCTTGGTAAAATAAATGCATATTGCTGCAGTTATCATTAGAATAGCAACTTGCTCACTAAAACAACTTATGCTTAAAAGCATTAATGCAATGATTTTGCTTGAAAGATGAGAAGTAGCTGAATTTTTTAACACCACCAATGACCAGGCACCGCATGAAACAGGTAACAGGTAATTATAAAAACCCGTAATCCACCATGCTGCATCAGCATTAACACTTGGAGTAATCAGCATAAAAAACATTATGCCTGTAGGAATTGCAATATATGGGCGAACAATATCAAAAAAGAATAACTTCCAGGCAGAATAAGCTAATAGTAAAATTGAAAGAGGAATAGCTGCTTTCCAGAAAATTTTTATATTGATCGTCTTTATCAACAGCATTTCAATGGTAATTCTTCCACTCCAACCGAGATACCGCTCATATATAAGCGTGAACAGGTTTTTATTTTTTAGGATATTAGAAAACATTTCATCATCCCCTCCCGGCACCGGATGTAATGTCCGTGAAAGAGCGTATAAAAAAATCATGGTCAATAAGTAAAATAAAATTGGCAAGGCTGTTTTTCTACTTGCATTCATAAGTCACCACGTTCTTTTTCCCATTAAGGGCTAGTTCAATAACAAATTTTTTCGTTGCGTTAATACCAGAATCGTTTTTTGCAGAGGCGATAAAACCGGCATGGCTGAAAGCTGGGTTTCTCTTTTTCTCGACAATTTGGGGTGTCTTTACAGTCGTACTATGTAATTTATGAGCTTGACCTTTCTGATCGAGGATATAAATATTTTTTACAACATTAATGCCGCCATTAGGTAATCCGGCCCATCCTTGTATTAAAATAAAGCGGGACTGAACAGTACAATAGTCGATATGGTATGAAATATCGCCAGGTAGCGCCTCTGTTATGCCTGGGGTTACTTTTTTATAATCATTAATAGAATAACGAGCCATATAAAGAAATAATATGCTCAAAATTATGGCGCTAAAAAATACCCACTCTGATAATTTAGTCTTCGTCATTTTCTTTTAAACTCAATTTCGCTTTTTTTATAAGGTATCTTGGGCGTCGTTTTACTTCCAGGTATATTCTTCCTATATATTCGCCAAGCACACCAATACCGATAAGCTGTATCCCACCTAAAAAGAGTATTGAAACGATGATAGAAGGATAACCAGGCACATTATTCCCCCATATCATTTTATTAAAGATCATCCAGCTGCCATAAAAAAAGGAGATTCCAGCCACAATCAGACCAATATATGTCCAAACTCTTAGTGGTAATGTTGAGAATGAGGTTATCCCCTCAAGTGCCAGGTTCCACAGCTTCCATCCATTAAACTTGGTTTCGCCAGCACTGCGTTCCGCTCTATTGTATTCAACTATCTCTACCTCTCCTCCAACCCAGCTAAGGATCCCTTTCATAAAAAGATTCCTCTCGGGAAGCTTGATAATGTTGTCGACAGTAGTTCGATTCATCAATCTGAAGTCGCCAACATTTTCAACAATTTTTGAGTGGCTAATAGCGTTATGTAATTTATAAAACCAGCCTGCGGTTTTTTTCTTGAAAGCAGTGTCACTGCTTCTGTCAATACGCTTTGCCAACACTACGTCGGCTCCGGCCCGCCACTTTTCCACCATTAGTGGGATAACTTCAATAGGATCCTGTAGATCCACATCCATAGGGATTATCGCATCGCCGCTCGAAAATTCGAGTCCGGCAAAAAGAGCTGCTTCTTTACCAAAATTCCGGGTAAAGCTTATCAATTTGACATTGAGGTCGGCTATTGCTAATGCTTGTATAATATCGTCAGTATTATCTTCACTCCCATCATTGACGAAGATTATCTCTAAATCGTAATTTTTTAAGATTTTATGCTCTCTTACCGTTTTATAAAAAATTGGTATGGTAGCCTCCTCATTATAAACGGGTATAACAAGTGAGATCTTCATATTTTTCTCCTGAATATTACGAAATTGCTAAAAAGAAAGCCAAATACCATGCTCAGGGCTGAGAAAAAAATCAGCGTTAACAGAGGCGCTAAGTGAATCTTGTCAGCGGTATAACCAACCGTTAATGCCATAAACCCCATAAACATGGTAAATAATATATATTGAGCCAGGCCTGCTGAGGCTTTGAAGGTCCATTTTGCATTAGCAAAAAAGCTGAAGCTAACTGCTACAATAAAGGCAATCAGGTTGGACAACATTTGGTCAAGATTGAGTAAATAATGGCCTGTAGCAAAAGTGATCCAGTGTATCAACGTATTTATAACCCCAATTGAAACATACCTTGTAAGGAGGGCTAACATTATAAATCCTTATTTTACAGTGGCTTATGCGCGTTGACGACAGCTGAATGTTAATTTTATAATAAAACGATGCAAAAAACGAGAGGGGAAATATTACAGGCAGCATCGAAATTTTTCTGAACAAAAAAAGACAAATTTTAGCTTCCAGCAAGCGGTCAGTAAATAATTTTTTATTTTTGAGGGGTTAGTCGCATAATCCAGCTATGCTTCATGATTTTTTTATATAATTTCAATGCCGGAATTTCGAGGAATTTTGAAGATAAGTAACCTGCCACTATAGCTAACAAAATAGCGAGTATTTGCGATAAATAAATATTCATATTCAGGAATTTAGAAATAAGTTGTTGAATAAGGAATCCCCATAAATATACACCGTAGGAAATATCGTATTTAATATGTAGATTTTTAACGAGGTTTAATGATGAGAACCACAATGCTATAGTACAAAAGAAAAAGGGAAGGAAAAGTTTTGATATAGAAGGGTAATGTCTTTCTGTAATCAAATGAAGTAATAAAAAAAACATCGGAATCAGGAGGGATACGCGAATTAAATGTTTATGTATAGCGTAAATTCCGCCCAAAGCAAAGCAGGAAAAAACTACCACAATATAAAAAAAATTATATAGTGGGATGTGGTTTTTAATAATTTCTATTGTGGGAGCAAAGATAACAAATAAACATAAGGAGGTGCTAATGATTTTATTGTTAGTTACTCGCATGAGAAGTAATAATGGTAGAATAAGATAACATATTACTTCATAACGAATCGTCCATAAAGAACCATTGACGCTACCAGGGTAAGAATTATGCTCAAATACCCCAGGTAGGGAAAATTGCGTATCCATTAATAGATTTTTTGTAATATATCGATGCCATTGAGGTGAAGAGAAATACTCACTGATTGTTAAAGATGTTACAAAAGGGCCAATAATTAATGCGGTTATAATCAATAAAAAAGCGAGGGCAGGAATAACTCTAAATATTCGGGCAAGTATAAAGTCGACAATGTTTTTTTTAGTTAACAAGCTGTTAGTGACTAGCATTCCACTGATAAAGAAAAAAATATAAACAGCTATGCTGCCACCTGTCTCCTTGCCGGTAAACGAGGAGACAGGTTCTGTTAACTTTGCAATATTATTGATAGCATAAGCATGGCTCCATATAACCATTAATGCTGCACCAATACGTATTAAGTCGAGATTATTATTACCACGCTGCAACAGGTTGGCCACAGTTTTCAACGGCATTGAGATGTCATCCAGTATATATTTATTATAATACTATAAAATTTTACCGACAAAATTTCAATGTCAGATGGGTTTGTTTTGCAATTTAAAAAGGGGTAATTTTGCCTTGGCCGACCTTTTAGCACAGCTGGGGTCTTAATAAGCGCGCCTGCACGCCAACGTTAAAACATCCTTATCTTTGGCTTAACCCCCTCAGGCTGGAGGTCAGATTAAAAAAACTCCTTAATCTTAAATCTTAATATTTTCTTGCAATTTTTTAACACGTTACGACGGCGGATCCCGTACAACAGGCTGTTTTTTTCCAGTCTATTGAGGATTTACCGTTGAAGAAGCGTCAGCTTGCAAGTATCAGCCTGGTTCTGGCCGTGGTCGCCGTAGCCCATGCTGAAGATAACCCCTTAGCTTTTCCCCTGACCGCGCCCGCTATCGACGCCGCTTCCTGGGTGCTGATGGACGCCACGACCGGTCAGGTGCTGACGCAGGGCAATGCCGACGAACGCCGCAACCCGGCCAGCCTGACCAAGCTGATGACGGGCTACGTGGTGGATCGTGCTATCGACAGCAAGCACATCAGCCGCGACGACATGGTCACCGTGGGTAAAGATGCCTGGGCCGCCGGTAATCCCGTGTTTAAAGGGTCTTCGCTGATGTTTCTTAAGCCCGGCGAGAAAGTCTCGGTACGCGATCTGAGCCGCGGCGTCATTATCGATTCCGGCAACGACGCCTGCGTGGCGCTGGCGGATTATGTGGCGGGCAGCCAGGCCGCTTTTGTCGAGCAGATGAATCAGTATGTGGTTAAGCTTGGCCTTAAAAACACCCATTTTGAAACGGTTCACGGCCTGGATGCGCCGGGACAGTACACCACGGCTGGCGATCTGGCTAAGCTGTCGCGCGCCATTATCTCCGGCGAGCCGGATTTTTATCAGATGTACAGCGAGAAATCGCTGACGTGGAACGGCATTACCCAGCAGAATCGTAACGGTTTGTTATGGGATAAAACGCTGCACGTCGACGGCCTGAAGACCGGCCACACCGAAAGCGCGGGTTTCAATATCATTGCTTCCAGCGTGGACGGCCAGCGCCGACTGATCGCCGTGATCATGGGCGGCAAAAGCCCTAAAGGGCGCGAAGAGCAGGCGCGCAAGCTGCTGATCTGGGGACAGAACAATTTTGATACCGTGCAGCTGTTCCATGCTGGTAAAGAGATCGGCCATGAGAATGTCTGGTACGGCAATCCGCATCAGGTAGCCGTAGGCAGCGATAAGGATGTTTATCTCTCCTTGCCTCGTGAAGACGTCAAAAAAATCAAGGCCAGGTACGTCATTGACCGCAAGGATCTTGAGGCGCCGCTGAAGCTGCATGAGCAGGTCGGGACTATCCAGCTGGTGGATGGCGACAAAGAGCTGGCCTCTTACCCGTTGGTGACGCTGAAACCGGTGGAAAAAGCGGGCGTGATCACTCGCATTACTGACTACATCAAACGCAAGCTGTAACCCCTGATGGCGATCCGCAACGGGTCGCCATTTTGCCTGTTTGTTGAGCTGCTGTTGCACCACTGTTATCGTGAGACGGCAATACGCAAAAAAGCGGGCGAAGCCCCGCAGGGCAGGGTATGATGCCGGAAAATAGCCCGCCCCTGGAGAAAGTTTTGCGTCCCGACAAGCCGCTATCGGCCTTTGAATTCACCCTCTATCGTAACTATCGCACGGTGCACGGCATTCGCATCGCGCTGGCGTTCGTGCTGACGTTTCTGCTGATCCGCCTGTTCTCTATCCCGGAAGGCAGCTGGCCGCTGATTACGCTGGTGGTGGTGATGGGGCCGATTTCCTCCTGGGGTAACGTCTTTCCGCGTGCGATCCAGCGCATCGGCGGTACGATATTCGGCTCGGTTTCGGGGCTGATTGCGCTCTGGCTGGAGCTGTGGTCGCTGCCGGTAATGCTGGCCTGGTGCACGCTGGTGATGTTTTTATGCGGTTTTCTGACGCTGGGCAAGCACCCTTATATGGCGCTGCTGATCGGCATTACGCTGGCGGTGATCTGCGGCGGCGCGCCGGGCGATATGACCATGGCGCTGTGGCGAGGCGGCGACGTGATCCTGGGTTCGGTGCTGGCGCTGTTTTTTACCAGCATTTATCCGCAAAAGGCCTATACCCACTGGCGCATCAAGCTTTCCGATTCCCTGCTGGAAACCGCTAAAATTTACCATGCCGGCTGTTCACCTAACCTGGTGGACAAGCCCCGGCTGACGCGCCCCCTGCAGCGGCTGCTGACCGGCGTGGTGAAAATGCGGTCGCTGATCGATCCCGCCAGCAAGGAAACGCGTATTCCGCGTTCGGTTTTTGAAGGTATTCAGACGCTGAACCGCAATATGGTCTGCACGCTGGAGCTGCAGCTGAACGCCTGGTGGTCCTCTCGCGAAAGCCACCTGATAATGCTGAACGCGCCTACGCTGAGGCGCACCCAGCAGATGACGGAAAATACGCTGCGCGCGCTGTCAAAGGCAATAGTGGCGGGCAGCACGGACCAAATCTCCGCCAACAGCGCGGAGCTGGCGGAAATCACCCGCGAGCTGCGGCAGCTGATCAAAGCCTCCAACAGCGACGAGCTGGTGGAAACGCCGATCCACGGCTACGTCTGGCTGAGTCTGGAGATGGCCGCGCAGCTGGAAAGGCTGTCGGATCTGATGCGTCTGGTGCTGCGTAAATAAACGATTAATAACAACTTACTGCGAAAAGCGCCGGTTCGCGCTAAGATAACGCCAGTCCGACTCTACAACTAATCGCCTCGACAGCGGTTCGCCGCTACGCTGAGCGCAATGATAATAATGCCTGCCTTGCAGGCCTGAACAGAAGGTGTTTCCATGGAAAATGCAAAGCAATCCTTTCAGGACGTACTGGAGTTTGTGCGGATGTTCCGTCGTAAGAACAAGCTGCAGCGTGAAATCCACGATATTGAAAAGAAAATCCGCGACAACCAGAAACGCGTGCTGCTGCTGGATAACCTGAGTGAATATATCAAGCCCGGCATGAGCGTCGAAGCCATTCAGGAAATTATCAGCAGCATGCGCAGCGATTACGAAGATCGCGTTGACGATTACATCATCAAAAACGCCGATCTTTCCAAAGAGCGTCGTGAGCTTTCCAAAAGGCTCAAGGCGCTGGGCGAGCCTAAAGCGCAGTAGCCAGGGCTGGAGAACCAAAAAAGGCGATCGACGATCGCCTTTTTCGATCGTACAGGGCACGGCGCTATCCGCAGGGGAAAATCACTTTTCTCCGGAAAAGACTTTGCATATCAGAGCGCCTTTTACCATCATCAGTAGAGTCTTCTCCATTTCTGGCAGGCAGCACTTTGCAAATATTCCGTATTTCTCCGTTAGAGGCCATCAGGCGTACGCCCTGGTATCCTAAAAGACGTTCTTATCGGGTTCTGTTCTGGCGAGAAATCACGCCGCTGGCGGTACCGATCTTTTTTGAGAACCTTTGCGTGCTGTTGATGGGCGTGCTGAGCACTTTCCTGGTGAGCTGGCTGGGCAAGGAGGCGATGGCGGGCGTCGGGCTGGCCGACAGTTTTAATATGGTCATCATCGCTTTTTTCGCCGCTATCGATCTGGGTACCACGGTGGTGGTCGCCTTCAGCCTGGGTAAGCTTAACCGCGAACGGGCCCAGGCGGCCGCCCGGCAGTCGCTGGTGCTGATGACTATTTTCGCCGTGCTGCTGGCAATAGGCATTGAGTTTTACGGCGAGTGGATCATCAATCTTATTGCCGGTAACGCAGAACCGCGGGTAAAAGAGATGGCGCTGATCTATCTCAATATCACCGCATGGAGCTATCCGGCCGCCGCGATTGCGCTGATTGGCTGCGGCGCGCTGCGTGGCGCGGGCAATACCAAGATCCCCATGCTGATTAACGGCGGCATGAATATCCTGAATATTATTTTCAGTACGGTGCTGATCTACGGCTGTTTCTCCTGGAAAGGGATGGGCTTTGTTGGTGCCGGACTGGGGCTGACCATCGCCCGCTATATCGGCGCGGCGGCGGTAATTTATGTGCTGGCTATCGGCTTCAATCCGCGCCTGAAAATCACGCTGAAAAGCTATTTCACCCGGCTCAACACCAATATCCTGATGGAGGTGCTGAGCATCGGCGTGCCCGCCAGTATTGAATCGGTGCTGTTCAACGGCGGCAAGCTGCTGACGCAGGTTTTTGTCGCGGGAATGGGCACCGACGTGATCGCCGGTAACTTTATCGCCTTTTCCATTGCCTCGATGATCAACCTGCCGGGCAACTCCCTTGGCTCCGCCTCAACCATTATTGTCGGCACCCGCCTGGGCAAAGGACAGCTGAAGCAGCCGGAAAGGCAGCTGCGGCATATTTTTTGGCTTTCAACCATCGGGCTGTGCGCGCTGGCGGCGTTGACGGTGCCTTTTGCGGGCATTCTGGCTTCGTTTTATACCCGCGACGAGGAGGTTATCCACGTGGTCAAAATCCTGATCTGGCTGAACGCGCTGTTTATGCCGTTCTGGGCCGCATCCTGGGTTTTACCGGCGGGGCTGAAGGGCGCGCGCGACGCCAGGTTTACCATGTGGGTTTCGCTGTTGGGCATGTGGGGATGCCGCATTGTGGCGGGCTACGGACTGGGCGTGGTACTCGGCTTTGGCGTGGTGGGGATCTGGCTGGGCATGTTTCTGGACTGGATTGTCCGTGGTATCTTCTTCTACCGCCGCATGACCAGCGGACGCTGGCTGTGGAAATATGCGCCCCGGCAGGAGCCGGCCGCTCAGGATTTGGCGCTGTCAAAAAAATAACCGGAAATCACCATGCAATCGCCTACTTCCGCCGGGTCGGAATCGCTGTTTCACCATCGCTCTTTTGTCGCTTTCTGGCTGGCCCGCACCAGCTCCAGTTTCGGTTTTCAGATGCTCTCTATCGCGGTCGGCTGGCAGATTTATGCGCTTACCGGCCGCGCCTTCGATTTAGGCTTAATCGGGCTGGCGCAGTTTCTGCCGGCGGTGGTGCTGGCCTTGCCGGCAGGGCACGTTGCCGATCAGTTTGACCGTCGTCGCGTCGTATTACTGGGGCAGTTTACCGAACTGCTGGCGATTGCCGCGCTGGCGGTGCTGACGCTGATGCACCTGACCAACGAGCTGGTGATCCTGGCGCTGATTTTCGTGCTTTCCATCGCCAAAACGTTAGAGGCGCCGTCGCTGCAGTCCATGCTGCCCGCGCTGGTGCCGCCCTCAATACTGGCGCGGGCGACGGCCGCCAACGCCGCATCGATGCAAACGGCTTCCATGCTTGGCCCGGCGCTCGGCGGCTTTTTATACGTTGCCGGGCCGCAGGCGGTCTATATCACCACTGGCGTACTCTATCTTATCTCCGTCGTGATGGTCAGCCGCCTGCGCTACGACCATGCGCCGCCGCCGCGCACGCCCGCCACCTTCGCCAGCGTCTTTGCCGGGGTGAAATTTATCCGTAACCGGCCGGACGTGCTGGGCGTCATTTCGCTGGATCTGTTTGCGGTACTGCTGGGCGGGGCGACGGCGCTGCTGCCCATTTTCGCCAAAGATATTCTGCATACCGGGCCGTGGGGGCTGGGCCTGCTGCGCGGCGCGCCAGCGGTTGGCGGCCTGCTGGTCGGCTTCTGGCTCAGCCGTCGTTCGCTGGAGCGCAACGTCGGTAAAATCATGTTTGCCTCCGTAGCCGGTTTCGGCGTGGCGACGCTGGTGTTTGCGCTCTCTGAAGAGCTGTGGCTGTCGCTGCTGGCGCTGTTTGCGCTGGGCGGGTTCGATATGGTCAGTATGGTGATCCGCGGCTCGCTGGTGCAGCTGGATACGCCGGATGAGATGCGCGGACGCGTCAGCGCGGTTAACTCTATTTTTATTAATACCTCTAATCAGCTTGGTGAATTTGAGTCGGGGATGCTGGCAGCCTGGCTGGGCGCGGCGCCGGCGGCGGCAGTCGGCGGTATTGGCACGCTGATCGTGGTCGGCCTGTGGATGGCCTGGTTCCCGAGCCTTCGCAAGCGCCAGCGGCTGCACGATCCCGTTTCTTCTTCCTGATCCCACCCTTAATAAGCGCCGTTAATGATTAACGGCGCCGTTACCGCTTTTCTCCCCCTCGTTTTTTTCGCCAGGCTGGCCGCGCCGATAGGTTATCGACAGCCTGTTTTTTCCGTGGTCGCTTCCTTTTTTCCTTATCTTTTCTGCGGGTTAAGACCAAGCGGTACGTCTCGACGGTCTGAAAAACGTGATGATTTCTTATTGCAAATGAAAACCATTATCAATAAAATCGACGCCTTGCAGTTCCTGTTTTCATGGCACTAATGATGGAAGATGATGATATGACAGGCGGTTGGGATAGCGACGCGCAGGCGAGCTGGCAGCACAAGCTGAGCCTGGGGTCGCCAGCGGTCGTGACGGAAGGTGACATCTGCACCGTCACCTTTTACTGGCGGGATCCCGCCGGAACGGAACAGACTTCGCCGGTGCGCCGGGTATGGATTTATATCACCGGCGTCACCGATCATCACCAGCAGCGCGCGCCGCAAAGCCTGCAACGCATCAGCGGCACGGCTATCTGGCAGTGGCAGGTTCGGCTAAATGCGGGCTGGCGAGGCAGCTACTGCTTTATCCCTTCCGTAAACGAAAATGATTTTCCCCCCGAGGCGCTGCAAAGTCCGCCGGACCGCGCGGCGCTGCGCGAAGGCTGGCGCAGGCTGCTGCCGCAGGCGATAGCCGATCCGCTTAATCCCCATACCAGCTGGCGAGGCGGACGCGGCCATCCCGTCTCCGCGCTGCATCTGCCGCAGGCGCCTGTGCAGCCGGGTTGGACAGAGCGCGTTGAGTTCGCTGCGCCGTGCTGCCTGACGTGGGAAAGCAAAAGGCTGGGCAATCAGCGGCGGGTATGGCTTTTCACCACTGGCGAAAGCCAGCCGGAACAGCGCCCGCTGGCCGTGCTGCTGGATGGCCAGTTCTGGGCGGAGCAGATGCCGGTCTGGTCTGCACTGCAGGCGCAAACCGATCGCGGTCAGCTGCCACAGGCGGTTTATCTGCTGATTGATGCCATCGACACGCAGCATCGCGGCGAGGAGCTGACCTGCAATCCCGACTTCTGGCTGGCGGTCCAGGAAGAGCTGCTGCCGCTGCTTGCGCAGCACGCGCGCTGGCGCGACGATCCGGCGACCACCGTGGTGGCCGGACAGAGCTTCGGCGGTCTTTCCGCCCTCTATGCCGCGCTGCACTGGCCGCAGCGTTTCGGCTGCGCGCTCAGCCAGTCCGGCTCTTTCTGGTGGCCGCATCGCCAGCGCACCGGCGAGGACGGCTGGCTGACAGAGCAGCTGATGCAGGGCCGGCTCAGCGTTGCGCCGCTGCGCATTTATCTGGAAGCGGGCCTGCGCGAACCTGTCGTTTTGCAGGCTAACCAGCGCATTTATCCGCTGCTGCAACGGGCCTGCCCGACGCTGCACTATCGCCTTGTTGACGGCGGCCACGACGCGCTGTGCTGGCGAGGCGGCCTGATTAACGGGCTGACCACGCTGTGGCAGTCTGTCCCTGCTAAATCCGGAGTTTCCGATGGAACAGAGTAATCCTTTCGATCGCCCTGAGGGGCCGTTTTTCGTGCTGCAAAATCATCTGGGCTACAGTCTGTGGCCAGCCCACTGCGCCCGGCCCGCTGGCTGGCAGCCGGCGTATGGCCCGGCGACGCAGCACGAATGCAACGACTGGCTGGCGCGCTGGCAAACGCTGACCCCGGCCCATTTTGCGGCGGGAGTCACAGCGTGAAAAGTGAAATGAGCGAGGCGCTGATGCATAAAGTGCAGCAGCAAATGATGCCGCTGGTAGCGGCGCAGTCCGGTATCTGGATGGCGGAACAGCTTTCGTCACAGGTAAACGCCTGGAGCGTGGCGCACTATGTGGAGCTGAACGGCGCGTTGAATGAGCCGCTGCTGCGCAAGGCCGTGGTGTGCGGGATGCAGGAGGCGGACACGCTGCGGATGCGCTTTACCGAAAGGGACGGCGTGCCGATGCAGTGGGTCGATGCCGACGCTGACTTTACCCTGCCGGAGTGCGTCGATCTGCGCCACGAGGCCGATCCCGCAGCGGCGGCGCTGGCGCGTATGCAGCAGGATCTGGATCAGGATTTGCGCATCAGCAGCGGCAGTCCGATCTACCGTCATATTCTTTTTCGCCTGAGCGAAAGCCGCTGGTACTGGTATCAGCGTTTTCATCATCTGGTGGTGGACGGCTTCAGCTTTACCGCCATCACTCGTCGCATTGCGGAGATTTATACTGCGCTTTGCACCGGCAGCGAGCCGAAGCCTTCGCCTTTCGTCCCTTTCAGCGACGTGGTGGAGGAGTACGATCGCTATAGCGCCTCCGCGACCCGCCAGCGCGATGCCGCCTTCTGGAAAGAGCAGGCGAGCCAGCTGCCGATGCCCGCCAGCCTGTCGCCGCTGCCGCTGAACGGACAAAGCGCCACCACGCATCTTATTCGTCAGCATTTGCAGCTGAGCCGCGAAGATTTCCGCGAGCTGCGTGCGCAAAGCCAGCTCAGCGCGTCGGAACTGGCGCTGGCGCTGGTTGCGGTGTGGCTGGGCCGCCTCAGCGCGCGGGCGGAATACAGCGCGGGCTTTATCTTTATGCGCCGCCTGGGATCGGCCGCGCTGAGCGCCACCGGGCCGGTGCTCAACGTGCTGCCAATGGCGATACGGCTCGATCCTCAGGCCACGTTGCCACAGCTGGCGGAGGCGCTGCAGCAGCAGTTGAAAAAAGCGCGCCGCCATCAGCGCTACGACGCGGAGCAAATCCAAAGGGATATCGGCCAGCTGAGCGAGCCGCTGTTCGGCCCGGTCATTAACCTGAAAATGTTTGACTACCGGCTGGATTTTGCCGGTATCGAAGGCGTGACCCACCAGCTGGCTTCCGGCCCGGTACGCGATCTGGAAATCGCGCTCTACCCGGACGAAGAGGGCAACGTCTCGCTGGAAATCCTGGCGAACGCGGAGCGCTATCAGGCGGAAACGCTGCGTGAGCATCTTGCCCGCCTGCCGCTGCTGCTTAGCCAGTTCGCGGGCCATCCGACGTTGACCTACGCGCAGGCGACGCTGCTGCACCCGCATGAGGAAAAGCGGCTGCGGCAGATTAACGATACGGCGATCGAGGTACCGCAAACCACGCTGAGCAGCCTGATTATGGCGCAGGCGCGGCGCACCCCGGACGCAGACGCGCTGGCGGATGACCAGCATAGTTTTACCTACCGCGAGATGCGTCAGCAGGTAACGGCGCTGGCTCAGGCGCTGCAAAAGCGAGGCGTGCAGGCGGGCGACATCGTGGCCGTGGCGCTGCCGCGTTCGGTATTTTTGTCGCTTGCCCTACAGGCCATTGTGGAGCTGGGCGCCGCCTGGCTGCCGCTGGATACCGGCTATCCGACCGATCGGCTGAGCATGATGCTGGAAGACGCTAACCCGCGTCTGTTAATCACCACCGAAGAACAGCTGGGCCGCTTTGCGCAGCTCGAAAATCTGCAAAGCTTCTGCTACCACCAGCCGTTGCCGACAGTGGATCTTGCGCCTGCTCAGGATCTGTCACTCCCGCACCATACCGCCTATGTGATTTATACCTCCGGCTCAACCGGACGGCCAAAAGGCGTCATGGTCGGCCAGCAGGCGATCGTAAACCGCCTGCTGTGGATGCAGGACCACTATCGATTGACTACCGACGATGTAGTGCTGCAAAAGACGCCGTGCAGTTTTGACGTCTCGGTCTGGGAATTTTTCTGGCCGTTTCTGACCGGCGCGCAGCTGGTGATGGCGCCGCCGGAAGCGCATCGCGATCCGCAGGCGCTCCAGGCGCTGTTCAGCCGTTACGGTGTCACAACTACGCACTTCGTTCCTTCCATGCTGGCGGCGTTTGTCACCGCGTTAACCGATGACGAGGCCGTGGCCCACTGTGCTTCTTTACGGCGGGTATTCTGTAGCGGCGAGGCGCTGCCGACCGATCTCTGTCGCCAGTGGCAGGACAAAACGGCCGTGCCGCTGCACAATCTTTATGGCCCGACCGAAGCGGCGGTGGATGTGAGCTGGTATCCGGCCTACGGCGAAGCGTTGGCCAACGTAACGGGCGCAAGCGTGCCGATTGGCTATCCGGTCTGGAACACCGGGCTGCGCATCCTGGATGGCAATATGCAGCCGGTGCCGCCGGGCATTGCGGGCGATCTCTATCTGACCGGCGTGCAGCTGGCGCAGGGCTATCTGGCGCGAGCCGATTTGACCGCCAGCCGTTTTATTGCCGATCCGGAAGGCGAGGGCGCAAGAATGTACCGCACCGGCGACGTGGCGCGCTGGCTGGAGAACGGCGCGGTGGAATATCTGGGCCGCAGCGACGATCAGCTTAAGATCCGTGGACAGAGGATCGAGCTGGGCGAGATCGATCAGGCGCTGCTGTCGCTGGATAATGTGGCGCAGGCGGTTACCCATGCCTGCGTGCTCGGCAACGCCAGCGCGGGCGGCGGCGATCAACGGCAGCTGGTGGGCTACGTGGTAGCCGCGTCCGGCGAACTGGATACGGCCGCGCTACGCGAGCAGCTTAGCGATCGCCTGCCCGCGCACATGGTGCCGGTGGTGCTGGTGCAGCTGGCGGCTTTCCCGCTAAGCGCTAACGGCAAGCTGGATCGCAAGGCGCTGCCGCTGCCACAGCTGGCCCACGCCGCAGGTCGCGCGCCGGCAGAGGGTGTGGAAACCGTGGTGGCCGAAGCCTTTGCCCGCCTGCTGGACTGCGAGATCCGCTCGGTTAATGATGACTTCTTTGCCCTCGGCGGCCATTCGCTGCTGGCGATGCGGCTGGCGGTCGATCTGCGTCGCCGTCTCGACAGACCGGTGACGCCGGGGCTGATTATGGTGGCGTCCACCGTCGGCGCGCTGGCGGAAAAGCTGACGCGGCAGAGCGAAGAAGAGGCGAGCCGCGCGGGCATGGAAACCATCCTGCCGCTGCGGCGTTCGCACGGCCCCACGCTGTTTTGCTTCCATCCGGCCTCCGGCTTCGCCTGGCAGTTCAGCATTCTGCAACGCTATCTGGACGCGCGCTGGTCGCTGATCGGCATTCAGTCGCCGCGCCCGCACGGGCCAATGCAGCAGGCGGAAAATCTTGATGAGCTTTGCGAGCGGCATCTGGCCACGCTGCGCGAGCAGCAGCCGCACGGCCCTTACTATCTGCTGGGCTATTCGCTGGGCGGCACGCTGGCGCACGCTATCGCGGCGCGCCTGCAGGCGCAGGGCGAAAAAGTCGCCTTCCTGGGGCTGCTGGATACCTGGCCGCCGGAAACGCAAAGCTGGTCACGGAATAACCAGCTGGATGCCGAAGTGCTGGCGGAAATCGACCGCGAGCGTGAAGCCTTTATGGCCGCCCAGGCGTCGCTGCGCGAGTCGCTGGCGGCCTCGGCCAGCCAGGCGCTGTTTGGCGCTATCGAAGACAACTACGGCGATGCGGTCAGGCTGCTGGCGACCGCGAAAAGCCGCCGCTTCGTCGGGGAAGCCACGCTGTTCGTCGCGCAGAAAACGCTGAAGCCGGGGCAGGATGCGCACACCGCGTGGGCGCCATGGCTCGACGCGCTGCAAACCTTCCCGGTGGAATGCGCGCATGTGGATATTATTTCGGCAGAGGCGTTTACCCATATCGGCCCACGCCTTAACCAACTGCTGGATCGGGCAACACAATGAAAAAACAGACCTTTATGCTCAGCCTCAGCCTGCTGAAGACGCACCCTGATTTTCGGGCGGTGTTTATCGCCCGCTTTATCTCTATCCTGGCGCTGGGCCTGCTTGGCGTCGGCGTGCCGGTGCAGATCCAGCAGCTGACCGGTTCTGCCTGGCAGGTAAGCCTGGCGGTCACGCTGACCGGCGCGGCCCTGTTTACCGGTTTGATGCTGGGCGGCGTGCTGGCGGATCGCCACGAGCGTCGGCGGCTGATCCTGTTCGCGCGATCGACCTGCGGGCTGGGCTTTATCGGCCTGTGCGTCAATGCCGCCATGCCGTCCCCGTCGCTGACCGCCATCTACCTGCTGGGCATCTGGGACGGCTTTTTCGGCGCCATCGGCGTGACGGCGCTGCTTGCCGCCACGCCCGCGCTGGTGGGCCGTGAAAACCTGATGCAGGCCGGGGCGATCACCATGCTCACGGTCAGGCTGGGCGCGGTGATCTCGCCGATGGTGGGCGGCGTGCTGCTCGCGGCGGGCGGCGTATTCTGGAACTTCGCGCTGGCGGCGGCGGGCACCTTTATTACGCTGATCCCGCTGCTGCGTCTGCCGTCGTTGCCGCCGCCGCCGCAGTCGCACGCCAGGCCGCTACGGTCGCTGGCGGAAGGCTTTACCTTTCTGCTCGGCCATCGTCTGATCGGCGGCGTGGCGCTGGTGGGCGCGCTGCTGACCATGGCGACGGCGGTACGCGTGCTTTATCCGGCGCTGGCCATTCGCTGGGAGCTGAGCGCGCAGCAGATCGGCTTTCTCTATGCTGCCGTACCGCTCGGCGCGGCCGCAGGCGCGCTGACCAGCGGCAATCTGGCACAGCATCCGCGTCCGGGCAAGGTGATGCTTTTCACCGCCGTCGCCGCTTTCGTCGCGGTAGGGCTGTGCGGCCTGATGCCTTACTGGGAGGCGGGCGCGCTCTGTCTGATGCTGTTCGGCTACCTGAGCGCCCTGAGCGCGCTGCTGCAATACACGCTGATCCAGACGCTGACGCCGGACGCGATGCTGGGCCGTATCAACGGCCTGTGGACGGCGCAAAACGTGATGGGTGACTCGCTGGGCGCGCTGCTGCTGGGCGCGATGACCACGGTGATGCTGCCCGCCACCGCCGCCAGCAGCAGCGGCCTGGGGCTGGCCATCGTCAGCCTGGTGCTGGCCGCCGCCTTCGGTTCGCTCCGACGCTATCGCCAGCCCGCGCCCGCTTCGCCGGGAGAAAGCGTAACTGAATAACATCGGGTTTTAGTCCTTCCTTACCTGCCCTGGCGGCAGGTAATGCTGCCAAATGATGCTAATAACGGCGCAAACGTTGCGCCCGGTCGCGGCGTGGTGTTTTGCACTGTTTTAAACTGCGAAACGTTGCTTGACATCACAAAGAATTTACTTAAAGTTACGCGGTAATAATGCAAATGATAATCATTATTATACTTTTTATCGTTGTGGCTGGAGGCCGTTATGGAGACGCTTTGCGCTGATGCAGTTAAACCATCAGTTTCTCTCTCATCTGAGAGCTTTTTCTTCGCATCGCCGTGGAAAAGCTTTATCACCACTGGTCGCTTTGCCGAAATTACCTGTCCCGCCGCCGACGGCGACAACCTGCAGGGCGCTTTCCAGCAGCAGGTACGCAGCGCCTTTGCCGCAGCCAGGGCCAAAGGGATTATGCGCCCGGTGATGGTTGGCGCCATCCCCTTTGATACGCGCCAGCCTTCCGCGCTATTTATTCCTGAGCGTCATGAGGCATTCTCCCGCCAGCAGCAGCCAGAGTCGGCGCAGCAGGCGAGATCTGCCGTAGAGCCAGTAATTACCGCGCGCCAGAACATTCCTGAACAGGCTGAATTTATGGAGATGGTGGCGAAAGCAGCGGAAGCGACCGCCCAGCCTGGCCTGGATAAAGTGGTGCTCTCGCGTCTGATCGATATCACTACCGCCGAGCCGGTGCAGGCTACGGCGTTAATGGATCGCCTGATTGCGCTCAACCCTGGCAGCTATCACTTCCATGTTCCGCTGGCCGACGGCAGCACGCTGCTGGGCGCCAGCCCGGAGCTGCTGCTGCGTAAGTCGGGCGAAACCTACACTTCGCTGCCGCTGGCGGGCTCGGCCAGACGCGATCGCAGCGACAAAGCGCGCGATCTTGCGGTAGGCGAAAAGCTGATGTACTCGCAAAAAGATCGCTACGAGCACCGCCTGGTGACCAACGCCATGTACGACGTGCTGAAACCGCGCAGCCGCTCTCTGGCGGTGCCGGACAAGCCGGAGCTGATCACTACTTCGACGCTGTGGCACCTTGCTACCGCGATTGAAGGCAAAGCCGCAGCGGCTGAGGAAACGGCGCTGTCGCTCGCCTGCCTGCTGCATCCTACGCCCGCGCTGAGCGGTTATCCGCACGTTGCCGCTTGCGAGTGGATTGAAAAGCTGGAGCCGTTTAACCGCGAGCTGTTCGGCGGCATCGTCGGCTGGTGCGACGACGAAGGCAACGGCGAATGGGTGGTGACCATTCGCTGCGGCACGCTGGCCGGAAAAAACATTCGCCTGTTCGCCGGCGCGGGCATCGTTCCGGCCTCTTCGCCGGAATCGGAATGGCGCGAAACCGGCGTCAAGCTCAGCACCATGCTGCACGTATTTGGACTGCAATAAGGCTATTTTATGACGATTTCCTATTCCCGCTGGCCCGACGATTTTGCGGCTCGCTACCGTGAAAAAGGCTACTGGCTGGATCTGCCGCTAACGGATATTTTGACTCGCCACGCCAACAGCGCGGCAACGGCGCTGATCGAAGGCGACCGTAAATACAGCTATCAGCAACTTGAGCGCGCCAGCACCCGTCTGGCGGCGGCCTTACAGCG
This sequence comes from Erwinia plantamica, assembly GCF_043420595.1. Taxonomy (NCBI): domain Bacteria; kingdom Pseudomonadati; phylum Pseudomonadota; class Gammaproteobacteria; order Enterobacterales; family Erwiniaceae; genus Erwinia; species Erwinia plantamica. Next base: position 115,517 of record NZ_JBGCUC010000003.1, on the reverse strand, counting down.
TCGCGGCCTGAAGTGCGGCGATACCGCGCTGGTGCAGCTGGGCAACGTGGCTGAATTCTATATCGTGCTGTTTGCACTGCTGAAGCTCGGCGTGGCGCCGGTCAACGCGCTGTTCAGCCATCAGCGCCAGGAGCTGGACGCCTACGCCAGCCAGATTGAGCCTGCTTTGCTGATCGCCGATCGTCAGCACGCGCTGTTCGCCACCGACGACTATCTGCAACCGCTGCGCCAGCGCTATCCGTCGCTGCGTGAGGTGGTGCTGCGCAACGCTCGTGAGGACGATACCTCGCTTGCGGCCTTAATTGACGAGGCGCAAGGCGAGTTTGTCGCTGCGCCTTCCGCCGCTGACGAAGTCGCGTTTTTCCAGCTTTCCGGCGGCAGTACCGGCACGCCCAAGCTGATCCCGCGTACCCATAACGACTACTACTACAGCATCCGCCGCAGCGTGGAAGTCTGTTGCTTTAACGAAAAAACCCGCTATCTCTGCGCTTTGCCCGCCGCGCACAACTATCCGCTCAGTTCGCCGGGCGCCTTCGGCGTGTTTTATGGCGGCGGCCTGGTGGTGCTGGCAGGCGATCCGAGCGCCAACCTTTGTTTCCCGCTGATTGAAAAACACCAGATTACGGCGACGGCGCTGGTGCCGCCAGCGGTCAGCCTCTGGCTACAGGCGATTCAGGAGTGGGGCAGCAATCGGGCGCTTGGCTCGCTCCAGCTGTTGCAGGTGGGCGGCGCGCGCTTAAGCGAAGCGCTGGCGGCACGCATTCCGGCAGAAATTGGCTGCCGGCTGCAACAGGTCTTCGGCATGGCGGAAGGGCTGGTCAACTATACGCAGCTGACCGACGACGAGTGGCACATCTTCTCGACGCAGGGCACGCCGATGAGCCCGGACGATGAGGTCTGGGTCGCGGACGAGCAGGGCAATCCGCTGCCGCAGGGCGAAACCGGACGGCTGATGACGCGCGGCCCGTACACCTTCCGCGGCTATTACCGCAGCCCGGAGCACAACGCGCAGGCCTTTGACGCCAACGGCTTCTATTGTTCCGGCGACCTGGTCTCCATTACGCCGGACGGCTATATCTGCGTGCAGGGCCGCGAAAAAGATCAGATCAATCGCGGCGGCGAGAAAATTGCCGCTGAAGAGATCGAAAACCTGCTGTTACGCCACGAGGCCATTCTGCACGTTGCGCTGGTCTCGATGGAGGACAGCCTGCTGGGCGAAAAAAGCTGCGCCTTTATCGTGGGCAAACGTCCCGTGCGCGCCGTGGAGATCCGCCGCTATCTGCGCGAGCTTGGCGTGGCGGACTACAAGCTGCCCGATCGTATTGAAACCGTTGACGAACTGCCGCTGACGCCCGTCGGTAAAGTGGATAAAAAACGCCTGCGTCAACAGCTGGCCGCCAGCCAGACCAACTGAATTCCGGAGAAAAAATGACTATCCCTGCACTAAAAGCCTATGCGCTGCCTGCCGCCGCCGACCTGCCAGAAAACAAGGTCAAATGGACGTTTGAACCCGCCAGGGGCGCGCTGCTGATCCACGATATGCAGAACTATTTTATTAATTTCTGGGGCGAAGACTGCCCGATGATCAAACAGGTCATCAGCAATATCGCCGCGCTGCGTGAATACTGCCGCCAGAACGGCATTCCGGTTTACTACACGGCGCAGCCTAATCATCAAAGCGATAAAGACCGCGCGCTGCTGAACGATATGTGGGGGCCGGGGCTGAATAAACATCCGGAGCAGCAGAAAGTCGTAGCCGAACTGGCGCCGGAAGAGGGTGACGAAGTGCTGGTGAAATGGCGCTACAGCGCCTTCCATCGCTCGCCGCTGGAGCAGCACCTGAAAGAGACCGGCCGCGACCAGCTGATTATCTGCGGCGTGTACGCGCATATCGGCTGCCTGACCACCGCTATCGACGCCTTTATGCGGGATATCCAGCCCTTTATGGTGGCGGATGCGCTGGCTGACTTCAGCCGCGACGAGCACCTGATGGCGCTGAAATACACCGCCGGTCGCGCCGGGAAAGTGGTGCTGACGGAAGATCTGCTGCCGGTGCCGCTGAGCATGGCGCAGCTGCGCGCGCTGGTGCAGCCGATGCTGGATGAGGACGAAACGCCGGAAGAGGATGAGAACCTGATCGATTACGGCCTGGATTCGGTGCGCATGATGGCGCTGGCGGCGCGCTGGCGTAAAGTTTACGGCGATATCGATTTTGTGATGCTGGCGAAAGAGCCGACGCTGGCGGCCTGGTGGCGTCTGCTGTCGCGGGAGCGCGCATGAGCCTCGATTTTACCAATAAACATATCTGGGTAACCGGTGCCGGTAAAGGCATTGGCTATGCCACCGCGCTGGCCTTTCACGAGGCGGGCGCGACGGTAGTCGGGCTGGATCTCGCTTTCCCTCAGGCCGATTACCCGTTTCAGACCGTGGAGCTGAACGTAGCCGACGCGCAGCAGGTGAAAGCGGTATGCCAGCGGCTGCGGCCGGAAACGCCGCGACTGGACGTGCTGGTCAACGGCGCAGGCATTCTGCGGATGGGCGCGACGGATGAGCTGGACGTGGCGGACTGGGAAGCGGTGATGGCCGTCAACGTTGGCGGCGCGTTTAACCTATTCCAGCAGACCATGCCGTGGTTCCGCGAGCAGCGCGGCGGCGCTATCGTCACCGTGGCGTCGGACGCTGCGCACTGTCCGCGCATCGGCATGTCGGCCTACGGCGCGTCGAAAGCGGCGCTGCGCAGCCTCAGCCTGACGGTTGGCCTGGAGCTGGCCTCTTTCGGCGTGCGCTGCAACCTGGTGTCGCCAGGCTCGACCGATACCGATATGCAGCGCACGCTGTGGAAAAGCCCGGATGCCGAACAGCAGCGCATTCGCGGCTTCGCGGAGCAGTTTAAAGTCGGTATTCCGCTGGGCAAAATCGCCCGGCCAGAGGAGGTCGCCAGCACCATCCTGTTCCTTGCGTCCGATCAAGCCAGCCATATCACGATGCAGGATATTGTGATCGACGGTGGCAGCACGCTGGGGGCGTAATGACAAAATCTATCTGGAAGCGCCAGCTGAGTCTGGATGAGCTTAACCGCATGGGCGACGGATCGATGGTCGCCCATCTGGGCATGACCTTTACGCTGCTGGAAGAGGCCAGGCTGGAGGCGACCATGCCGGTCGATGCCCGTACGCAGCAGCCTTTTGGCCTGCTGCACGGCGGCGCGTCGGTCGCGCTGGCGGAAACGTTAGGATCGATGGCCGGCTTTTTGACCAGCCAGGAAGGGCAGTGCGTGGTCGGCACGGAGATTAACGCCAGCCACCATCGCGCCGTGACCGGCGGCCTGGTGCGCGGCGTGTGTCAGCCGCTGCATCTGGGCAGAAGCCAGCAGGTCTGGGAAATCGCTATCTATGACGACAGGGACAGGCGCTGCTGTACCGCAAGATTGACCACGGCGCTGCTGGGCTAATTTTTGGCCCGCCGCCGCAAGACAGCGCGTCGGGCCGCTTTACCTCTGATCATTCAGTTACATGGAGAGAATATGAACGCTACCTTCAGCCGTGGAAAAGGCTACCTGTTAACGCTGGCGCTGTTTGCCGCCGCGATCCCCGCCCACAGTGAAACCGCTGAACCGCTGCGCCAGCCCGTTGCCAAAGGCGCTTATGAAATGGCTTACAGCCCGTCGCAGCAGGCGCTGTATGTGGCAACCTCCGGCAGCCGCCAGCTGGATAAGGGCGGCGTGGTTTACCGCCTCGATCCGCAGACCCTGGCCATTACTCAGGCGATCCACAACGACCTCAAGCCCTTTGGTACGGCAATCAACAATAAAACCGACACGCTTTTTGTCGGCAACACGCTGGACAGCACGGTCACCGCGATCGATGTAAAAAGCGGTCAGGTAAAAGGACGTCTGGTGCTGGATGCGCGTCCGCGCAGCGAAAATTTCCGTCCGCTGGCGCCGCGTGAGCTGGCGGTAGATGAAAATACCAATACGGTTTATATCGGCGGCGTGGGCGAAGAGAGCCGCATCTGGGTGGTGGATGGCGATAAGCTGACGCTGCGCCATACGCTGGAGGGCTTAGGCAAGCACGCTACCGGCCTGACGCTGGACACCGCCGCGCACCGCCTTTACGCCACCGGCGGCGATAACGAACTCTTCACTTTCGACACCGCCAGCAACAGGCTGCTTGGCAAAGTGAAGCTGGCAGAGGGCGAGCACTTCTTTCTGAATATCAGCCTGGATCCGGCCACGCATCGCGCCTTTATCACCGACTCTAAGCAGCCTGAGCTGCTGGTGGTGAACACCGAAGACGGCAAGGTCATACAGAAGGTCGCCGTGCCAAAATCGCTGGCGGTGCTGTTTAATCCGCAGCGCAATGAAATTTATGTGACCCACCGTGAGGCGGGCGAAGTCAGCATTATTGACGGCAAAACCTATAAAGTTGTCAAAACCCTTAAGGCGCCGACCCATCCAAACAGCCTTGCGCTGTCGCCGGATGGTCAGACGTTGTATATCTCCGTTAAGCAGGCTTCTTCCCGCAAACAGGAAGCCGCCGCGCCTGACGAGGTGATGCGCGTCGCGCTGTAATCCGTTGCCCCGATCGCTGACGTCGGGGCTTTATCTTTACGTTTCCGTTCAAAAAGCGACCTTGTCAGTAATGATGGTTATGTTATATTGATCATAACTACCATCACCAAGGATAAAGCTATGAGCGCCATTCCGGTTTCTTCAGGTATCGCCACGCTGGTAGGCACTCCGAAAGAGATCCAGGCCCGTTTAAATAAGTCTCAGGCCGATCGCGTATTGGCCATGACCTTTGTTCATCAGCAGCCGGGCGTGGTCGAGACGTTAACGGAAAACATTATGAACATGACCGTTTCTTTGCTTGAGGTGCTGCGGGAGCGTCAGGAGCAGTCATCGCTGGAGCGGCTGGCGGAAATCATGTTGCCGTCGGCGCCGGTCTCGCCAACGCTGCTGAAAGAAGCCGCTATGCTGATCCAGGCCCGTAAGGCCGTACTGGAAAGCGGAGACTGGCTGACGGCGGCAGAAGTGGCCGGGCTGGCCGGGTTCAGCGCGCGCAACCCCAGCGCGCAGCCGCATAAGTGGAAAAAACAGCAGCAGATTTTTACCATTCAGCATCACGGTATTGATTACTATCCTGCCTGGGCTCTGGCGGCGGACACCGGGTTCCGGCCCTGTAAGGCGCTGGCGGAAATCATAAAAATCTTCACCGATAGCAAGGACGGTTGGGGAATGGCCTACTGGTTTCGGGCCGACAACAGCGCCCTGGGCGGCAGGCGTCCGCAGGATTTGCTGCTCAGCAGCCCGGAGCAGGTAATAGAAGCAGCGAAAGATGAGGTAGAAGGTGTTGAACATGGCTAGCTCTGCCGATGCTTTACTGCTTCCCGCTCCCACGGCAGAGCTTGCTGTTACCCTGACGCTCCTTAACGCCGGTGAAAAGCTACACCGTATCCATCTGGATAAATATCAAGCGACGCAGTTTAATCCGGGCCTTAAAGGCAACGCGCGATTCAGCCCCATTAAAGATGAGAAAGATCGCGCTATTCCCACGCTGTATGCCGGTACGACGTTTTCCTGCGCGCTGATGGAAACGCTGTTTCACGACGTTCCGCATACCGCCGGGTTCAAAAGCATGGACAAGGCAAAGTTTACCGGCCAGCAGCACTCGGTTATTGAGGTAACGGAAGCGCTGAGGCTGGTGGATTTACGCAGCCTGGCTTTACACAAGCTCGGCCTGAAGCGTAGCCAGCTAATCGATACCGAAAAAGATTGCTATCCGGCCACCCGAAAATGGGCCGAAGCTATTTATTGCCAGTGTCCGCAGGCGCAGGGATTGCTCTGGATATCCAGACAGGATGACGCGGCGCGCGCCATCGTGCTTTTTGGCGATCGCCTCGGCGTAAAAACGCTACGGCCCACGGGCGTTTCCCGTTCTCTGCTACAGGATCACGGCACCTGGTTTAAAGTGCTGGAGCTGGCAGAACGCATAGCGCTGACCATTGTGCCCGCACGGCATTAATCGGCTTCTTTCCTGTCTGCCATCCTGCTTTTGCTTTAAAATCGTCGCTGGTACAAATCTTGTCATCAATTGCCGTTAAAACTTGCCGTTTTAAAAAGGATGAATGCAATGAAAGAAAGATTTCCGCAAGGCTTTATGTGGGGCGGCGCGACCGCCGCGAATCAGGTAGAAGGCGCCTACAACGAGGATGGCAAAGGGCTTTCCATCGTGGACGCCATTCCCGGCGGCAAGTCCCGCCTGGCTATCGTTTCCTCGCCTGATTTTGATTTCACCCTGGACCCTTCCCGCTACACCTATCCCAACCATAAAGGCATCGATCACTATCACCGCTTCCGCGAGGATATCGCGCTGTTTAAGGAGATGGGTTTTAAGTGCTATCGCTTCTCCATTGCCTGGACCCGCATCTATCCAAACGGCGTTGAGAAGCAGCCCAACGAAGCGGGCCTGCGTCATTATGATGAGGTGATTGCTACCTGTCTTGCGCACGGCATCGAGCCGGTTATCACCCTTTCCCATTATGAAATGCCGCTGCATCTCGCCACCGAATTCGGCGGCTGGAAAAATCGTGAAGTCATTGAGCATTTTGAACGCTTTGCCCGGACGGTGCTGGAACGCTACGGCCAGAAAGTAAAGTACTGGATGACCTTTAACGAGATCAACAGCGCGGTACATTTCCCGATGATGAGCCAGAGCCTGACGGTAAAAACCGGCGCGCTGGATCCGCAGGCGAAGTTCCAGGCGTGGCATAACCAGTTTGTCGCCAGCAGCATGGCGGTGAAAATCGCGCACGAAACCAATCCCGCCATTCAGATTGGCTGCATGATTATCTACGCTACCGCCTATGCCTTTGACTGTAACCCGCTTAACCAGCTGGCCACGCTGAAAGAGATGCAGTCGTTTAACTTCTACTGCGCCGACGTGCAGGCAAAGGGCGACTACCCTTATTACGCCAAAAGCCTGTGGAAATCGCTGGGCGTGACGCTGGATATCCAGCCGGGCGACATGGCGTTAATCAAAGCGCATACCGTGGATTACATCGGCTTCAGCTACTACATGTCCACCACCATCAATAAAACTGCGGAAGCGGAGTCCGCTCAGGGCAATCTGCTGGGCGGCGCGCGCAACCCGTTCCTGGAGGCCAGCGACTGGGGCTGGGAAATCGATCCTGTCGGCCTGCGCATCGGGCTGAATCAGCTCTACGATCGCTACCAGAAGCCGCTGTTTATTGTCGAAAACGGCCTGGGCGCCATTGATAAGCCGGATGAAAACTTCCGGGTGGAAGACGACTACCGCATCAACTATCTGCGCCAGCATATTGAAGCGATGGCGGAAGCGATTGACGACGGCGTCGAGCTGATGGGCTATACGCCGTGGGGCTGCATCGACCTGGTCAGCATGTCCACCGGCGAAATGAGTAAGCGCTACGGCTTTATCTATGTCGATCTGGACGACACTATCTCCGGCACCGGCAACCGCTATAAGAAAAAATCGTTCTACTGGTATCAGAAGGTGATTGCCAGCAACGGCAGCGATCTCAGCTAAGATCGGCCTGGCCGTTGGCCGTATCCAGCGGCCAGGAATCAAACAGATAGCCGTCAAAATCGAGATCGTCCACGTCGGAGAACTGCAGCAGGCGGTGCTTTACGTTTTCCAGATGCTGCCACATGGCCAGCTTCGCCGCGCGGGCATCCTTTTTAATCAGCGCCACGAGGATCTTTTTATGATCGCTCAGCCACTCTTTACGGTAGTGGGTGTTATCGAGGTGGCGGTGTAGCTGGCTCCACATGGTATTGTTTTCGCGCCACTGCCAGGACTGCTTAAACAGTTCGACCAGCATACTGTTGTGCGTCGCCTGGGCTATCGCCAGATGAAAGTTCATGTCGCCGTTTTCGGTTTCATTGACCGCGCCGGAAGCCAGCTCCTGCTCCTCCAGCTCCAGCGCCTGGCGCATTTTGCGGATATCGTCGCGCGTGGCCTGGATGGCCGCGAACCCGGCGATATTGCTTTCCAGCAGCTGCCGCGCCTGCAGCATTTCAAACGGGCCGGCGTCGTTACAGGCGCTTTCCGCCGCCGCAGGCGCCTGCGGCGTAGCGCGATCGGCCAGTACGAAAATCCCCGCGCCGCGCCGGACTTCAACCAGTCTTTCCAGCTCCAGCATGATCAGCGCTTCTCGCACCAGAGTTCGGGTCACGTTCAGCTTTTCGGCGATTTCACGTTCAGGCGGCAGACGCTCGCCGACGGCGTAAGGCTTTTGCGCGATCAGCTTACGAAGCATTTCGCCGACTTCCTGGTAGGGCCGCTGTTGAGAGGGAGTTAATTTCATCATGTTCTTTTAAGTTGCTGGGCTGACCGGTGTTATCACCGCCGTGAGCGGCTGACTATAGCATATTGATGGCAGCGGGCGGGCCAGCTGTGGGCAGCAATTGACCAGGCCGGACGACAAAGACTACGGCGCGAAACAGCGCGCTGCATTGTTGATGCAAATAGCCCGCGCCATGCCGCCCGGCAGCCCATAAATCATTATCCTTAAACAATGATGCTCACTCAGCAGGCACTAAAAAAAGGCGCGATGAACTGCAAGCTCCACGCCACGCACTTCCGCCAGGCCTTTCAGGCGGCCAATCGCCGAATAGCCGGGGTTGGTTTGTTTGTGCAAATCGTCCAGCATCTGATGGCCATGATCGGGCCGCATCGGAATAAGATCTTCTTTGCCAGCCGTTTTACGCCGATGTTCCTCGTGGGCGATCGCTTTGACCACCGCATACATATCGACATCGCCCGCCAGGTGAGGGGCCTCGTGGAAGCTGGCGGGATTTTCTTCGCGTCGGGTGGCGCGCAGATGGGCAAAATAGATACGCGGGGCGAACTGTTCAAATATGGCGACCAGATCGTTATCGGCCCGCACGCCCAGCGACCCGGTACAGAAGGTAAAGCCGTTAGCCATGCTGCTGACCGTGTCGACCATCCACTGCCAGTCCTCAGCGTCAGAGACAATGCGCGGCAGACCGAGAATAGGGCGCGGCGGATCGTCCGGGTGCACCGCCATCCGCACGCCGACGGCTTCCGCTACCGGAATAATATGGCGTAAAAAGTGGCTGAAATTTTCGCGCAGCCGGGCTTTATCGATAGCGGCATAGCGCCGAAGCTGCGCGCGCAGCCGATCCAGGGTATAGCCTTCTTCCGCGCCCGGCAGTCCGGCAATAATATTACGCACCAGACGAGCCTTGCTTTCCTCGCTCATGGTTATAAACCGCTCTCTGGCCTCGGCAATCTCCCCGGCGCTGTAATCCTGTTCTGCACCGGGCCGCTGTAAAAGATGCAGATCGAAAACGGCAAAGGCGATCTGATCGAAACGCAGCGCCTTTGCCCCGTCAGGTAAAGTCCAGCCCAGATCGGTGCGCGTCCAGTCCAGCACGGGCATAAAGTTGTAGCAAACAGTAGTGATGCCGCACGCGGCCAGGTTGCGAAGCGTTTGCTGATAATTTTCTATCCACCGCTCGCACTGCCCGCTACGGGTTTTGATCTCTTCATGAACGGGGACGCTTTCCACCACTGACCAGACCAGCCCGGCAGCTTCGATCAGCGTCTTTCGCTCGCGGATCGCCTCTTGTGGCCACACCTCGCCGTTGGGAATAGCGTGCAGGGCGGTGACGATGCCCGTTGCGCCAGCCTGTCTCGCATCTGCCAGCGAGACGGGATCCTCGGGGCCATACCAGCGCCAGGTTTGTTCCATTTTCACCTCCATGCTCTTAGCTAAACGCGACGCGTGCCGCCACACGTTAACGGACAGCGCGGGCTGGCCGCACGGTGTCCCGCTCTGTTACGGGCAGAATTAGTTATCCGCATAAATAAGTCAACCAAAATGGATTATTTGGTTAACCTCATCACAAATATATTATCACCCTGGCGACCCTTGACAGGAACTGTGCTTCACTCCAGCTCGGATGCCAGTGCTGCTTTGCTGAAGTAAGTCCCTGCGGCAGCTTGCCCTTGCGGGCTGTGGGCGCATCTGAGCTGATGCTTTTACGGTATCAGATCGATTGATAATCAGGACGACCTCGCCTTTAATTGGTTGACCAGTATTGTGGCCAGGCGCAAAGCCAGGGCGGTGTCATTGAAAGGGAGAAGCAGATGAACCGCAGTTTAGAGCGACAAATAAGCGCAGCAGGCAGCAAACGTACCTTCCCCAATCTGCGATGGTGGGTGCTGATCCTGTTTTTAACCGGCGTCACGGTTAACTATATCACCCGCAATTCATTAGCTATTCTGGCACCCGAGCTGAAAACCAGCCTGGGCATCACGACGGAACACTATTCCTGGATCGTGGGCGCTTTTCAACTGGCCTACACCCTGTTTCAGCCGGTTTGCGGCTGGCTTATTGACGTTATCGGGCTGAAAATCGGTTTCCTGATTTGCGCCACCGTCTGGGCGTTGACCTGTTTGCTCCATGCTGGCGCAGGCGGCTGGCTACAGCTGGCGATCCTGCGTTTTGTTATGGGCGGCGCAGAGGCGGCGGCCACGCCCGCCAATGCCAAAGTACTGGGCGAGTGGTTTCCTAAAAAAGAGCGGCCGATTGCGGCCGGCTGGGCTGGCGTGGGCTTTTCCATCGGCGCGATGCTGGCGCCACCCATTATCTATTTTGCGCACGCCGCCTTCGGCTGGCAGGGCGCTTTTCTGTTTACCGGTTTTCTGGCGATGGCGTGGGTTGGATTATGGGCGCTTTTTTATCACAATCCGGCCGACCATCCCAATCTGAGCGCAAAAGAGCTGGCCCTTATCCAGCAGGATAATGAACCGCCCGCCGTGAAACAGAGCTTGTTTCGCGCGCTGCGTTCGGTAGGCAAAAACAAGCGATTCTACGGGATAGCCATTCCGGCCTTTATGGCCGAACCGGCCTGGGGCGTATTAAGTTTTTGGGTGCCGCTCTATCTGGCAAACGATCTGGGTATGGATTTAAAGCAGATCGCCTTATTCGCCTGGCTGCCGTTTCTGGCCGCCGATCTGGGCAGCATAGCCAGCGGCTATCTGACGCGCCTCTATACGCGCCTGTTTGGCTTTACGCAGGTCAACGGCGTGGTCGCCAGCTCGATCACCGGCGCGTTTCTGATGGTATCGCTGGCGCTGGTAGCCGTTACCAAAGATCCCTATATCGCGATTGCCTTGATTTCCGTGGGCGGCTTCGGGCATCAGATTATCTCCTGCATGCTGAGCGCGCTGGTGGTGGAAAAGTTCGATAAAGGCGAAATGGCAACCGTAAACGGCATGCGAGGCTCTTGCGCGTGGATCGCCAGCTTTCTCTTTTCTCTGCTCATTGGCCTGACGGCGGACAAAATCGGCTTCAATCCGCTGTTTATCGCGATGGGATTTTTCGATCTGATCGGCGCACTGTTTCTGATCGCTTTTATTGCTGAACGCCGCGCCGCACGCGCCTGAAGGGAAGATAACGATGAAAACGCTTAAGCACTGGAGCCTGAACGCCTCGGACAAAAATAGTATTGAGCTCAGGGTGGATAACCGCCATCTGCTGTGCCTGTCGGTACTGGAACAGGCGCTAATCCGGGTCACGCTCAAACGGCATGGGCAGTTTGCTTTGGAGCGTACCTGGAGCATTGCGCCGCAGGAGGATGTGCCCTGGGAAGGGCGGCCGCGTGAAAGCCTGGCGGGTTTCTCCCTGCCGGGCTACGCGCTGACGGAGCAGGATGACAGGCTGATTATCGCGACGGAGCAGCTGCGGGTGACGGTTCATCAGCCGCTGTGGCTGGAATGGCACTATCGGAATAGCGGCGGAGAGTGGGTGTTTCTGGCCAGCGATCGCCCCAGCGGCGCTTACCTGCTTAACGCTCATGGCGACGGCGTGGCGCACTATCAGCGGCGGATGAGCGACGATCGCTATTATGGGCTGGGAGAAAAAGCGGGCGATCTGCAACGTAACGGCAGGCGTTTTGAGATGCGCAATCTGGACGCTATGGGCTATAACGCCGCCTCGACCGATCCGCTTTATAAGCACGTGCCGTTTACGCTGACCCATCGGAGCGGGGCCAGTTTTGGGCTGTTTTACGACAACCTGAGCAGCAGCTGGTTTGATTTGGGGAACGAGCTGGATAATTATCATGCGCCCTATCGGCGCTGGCAGGCGGAAAGCGGCGATATCGATTACTACTTTTTTGCCGCCGCGCGGCTGGTCGACGTCACTAAAGCTTTTGTCCGGCTGACCGGAAAAACCTGCTTCGGGCCGAAATGGAGCCTGGGCTACAGCGGCTCTACCATGCACTACACGGACGCGCCGGATGCGCAGGCCCAGCTGTTAAATTTTATCCGGCTGTGCCAACAGCATGCGATCCCCTGCGACTCTTTCCAGCTCTCTTCCGGCTATACCTCGATTAACAACAAGCGCTATGTCTTTCACTGGAATCATGACAAGGTGCCGCAGCCGGAAGCGATGACCGGGGCTTTTCACCGGGCAGGCCTGCGGCTGGCGGCCAATATCAAACCCTGTCTGCTACAGGATCACCCTCGCTATCAGGAGGTGGCGGAAAAGGGCTTCTTTATTCGTGATTCAGAAAGCGACGCGCCGGAACGCTCCGTGTTCTGGGACGATGAAGGTTCCCACCTCGATTTCACGCATCCTGGCGCCATCGCCTGGTGGCAGGAAAATCTTACCGGTCAGCTGCTGGCAAAAGGCATTGATGCCAGCTGGAACGACAACAATGAATATGAAATCTGGGATGGCGAGGCGCGTTGTTACGGCTTTGGAAAAGCGATAGCCATTAAACATCTTCGTCCGGTCATGCCGCTGTTAATGATGCGGGCCTCAATGGAGGCGCAGCAGCGCTTCGCGCCGGATCAACGGCCTTTTCTGATCTCTCGTTCGGGCTGCGCCGGGATGCAGCGCTATGTGCAGACCTGGAGCGGCGATAACCGCACCAGCTGGCAGTCGCTTCGTTACAACATCCGAATGGGCCTGGGGATGAGCCTTTCCGGCCTGTATAACGTGGGGCATGACGTGGGCGGTTTCGCTGGCGACAGGCCCGACGCGGAACTCTTTGTGCGCTGGGTGCAAAACGGCGTGATGCATCCTCGGTTTACAATTCACTCCTGGAACGATGACGGCACCGTCAACGAACCCTGGATGTATCCGGCCGTCACGCCAGCCGTGCGTGAAGCCATCGCCTTGCGTTATCGCCTGCTGCCTTATCTCTACACGTTGCTCTGGCAGGCTTATAGCGAAGACGAGCCAATGCTGCGGCCGACCTTCCTCGACCATGAGCATGATGCGCAGACCTTTGCGGAATGCGACGAGTTTATGCTGGGTCGCGACCTGCTGGTGGCCAGCGTGGTAGAGCCGGGGCAGCGCGAGCGGCGCCTGTGGCTGCCGGATAACCCGAACGGCTGGTACGACTTTTACACGCACCAGTGGTACAGCGGCGGCCAGTGGATCACGCTCGCCGCGCCGCTGGAAAAGCTGCCGCTGCTGGTACGTGCCGGAGCGGGGCTGCCGATAAGCGAGCGTTTACAGCATGTTGACGCCCGCGCCGACGATCGCCGTGAGCTGCTTCTGTTTCCGCTCAGAGGGATCGGCACTGCCAACGGCTGCCTTTTTGAAGATGATGGCGAATCATGGGGTTATAAAGAAGGCCGGGCGCTGTTGCTGCACTGGGAGATGCGCTGCGAGGCGGATGCTGTACGGGTAAGCTTTTCCCGCCAGGGACAGTTTAAACCGGCATGGCGGCGGCTGGCTGTCTCGCTGCCCGCAGGCGAACGCCGCCGCCTGTTTATTAATGAGGTTGAACAGGCCGATGGGGGCGGAATAGCGGTGGCTGATATAGCGCAAGAGGCGTGGCAGGGGCCGGCGCGCTAACCGGCGCTGGCCCGGCAAAAAGCAAAAATCCCGCTCAGGTAACCCTGAGCGGGCTTTTCAAATCTGGCTCCTCTGACTGGACTCGAACCAGTGACATACGGATTAACAGTCCGCCGTTCTACCGACTGAACTACAGAGGAATTGTTGGAACGGGGCGCATAATATCTATAGCGATTTGCGATGTCAAAGCCTGTTTGCACTTTTTTCGCTGACTGCTGCATTAATCGGCAATTAAGCGGCGGGCATCGCCCGACGCGAAAAACGCCGTCGGCCAGGCTTTGCGTAGCGCCTCGCAATCCGTGAATGTAACCGCTGAATAACGCAGCAATTTTCGTCAGCATGATCACGTTTATTTCATTTTCACATTGTTCAGACGGATTTTGAAATATACATTCCATCGACGCGCCTCGTTCACCCGTAAGGAACCCCAATGAAAAAGGTCAGGATAGGTTTGATCGGCACCGGCTATATCGGACGCTGCCACGCGATTGCTTATGCGCAGGCGGCCACCGTCTTTGCGCTGAAAGGCGAGATCGTGCGCGAGATGGTGGCGGAGGTCAGCCCGGCGGTCGCCAAAGCGCAGGCCGCAGCGCTGGGTTTTGCCCGCTGGACAGGGGACTGGCGCGAGCTGGCGGCAGACCCGGCGATCGACGTGGTGGATATCTGCGCGCCCAATTTTCTGCACAAAGAAATGGCGCTGGAGGCTATCCGCCACGGCAAGCATGTCTATTCTGAAAAGCCGCTGGCGCTGAGCGTGGCGGATGCCGAGGAGATGACGCGGGCCGCCGCGCAGGCCGGGGTGAAAACGCTGGTGGGCTTTAATTATATGAAAAACCCTACCAGCCAGCTGGCGAAAGAGATTATCGCCAGCGGCGAGATAGGCGAGGTGGTGCATTTTTACGGCACGCATAATGAAGATTATCTCGCCAGCCCGCAGGCACCGCTGGACTGGCACTGTCAGAAGGCGCTGGCCGGGCTGGGCGCGCTTGGCGACCTGGGCGCGCATATCGTTAATATGGCGCATTATCTGGCAGGCGAAATCCGCGAGGTTTCTGGCGATATGCAGACGGTGATCGGGCAACGTCCCGATGCAAAAAATCCCGCCGTGCTGCGCGAGGTAGAAAACGAAGATCAGGCCAGCGCGCTGCTGCGCTTTGCCAACGGCGCGCACGGCGTGATTGAAACGTCGCGTATCGCCTGCGGCAGCAAAATGGGGCTGACCTACGTGGTGACCGGCACGAAAGGAGCGATCCGCTACAGCCAGGAGAGAATGGCGGAACTGGCGCTTTATCAGCATGAGGACGCCGCCGGACGACAGGGGTTTAAAACCATTCTGACCGGCCCGGCGCATCCTGATTATGCTGCCTTTTGCATTTCTGCCGGACACGGCATCGGCTTTAACGATCAAAAAACGGTGGAAATCCGGGATCTAATCAACGGTATCGCGGCGGGCGATCCGATGTGGCCAGACTTTGCCGAAGGGCTACAGGTATCGAAAGTGCTGGAGGCGATAGCCGTTTCTGCGCTGGAGCGTCGCTGGATCGAGGTGCAGGGCACGTCCCGGTTTTAATGCGGCGTTTTTATGCTTTTTCGCCGGAGATAAGAATGACCACTTTAGCGATACCAGCTGCTGGCTTTGGCGACATCAGTCTCTGACAGGCGGAGGCTTCTACCTCCGCCCTGTTGCTCAGCGGAACGGCGGCTCGTTAAAGGTGCGAAGCTTACGCGAATGCAGCTTATCGCCCTCCGCGCGCAGCAGATCTATCGCGCAGATGCCAATCTGTAGATGTTCAGAGATCGCGCCTTCGTAAAAACGGTTAGCCTGGCCGGGCAGCTTGATCTCACCGTGGATCGGCTTATCGGAGACGCAGAGCAGCGTGCCGTAAGGCACTCGAAAGCGATAGCCCTGGGCCGCGATGGTGGCGCTTTCCATATCCACCGCTACCGCGCGGCTGAGGTTAAACCGCAGAGCGGAGGCGGAATAGCGCAGCTCCCAGTTGCGATCGTCCGTCGTCACCACCGTGCCGGTACGCAGGCGCTGTTTAACTTCTTCGCCCGGCATGCCGCTAACCTGTTTGGTGGCGTCAAACAGGGCGCGCTGCACTTCGGCAATGCTCGGTACCGGAATATCGGGCGGCAGTACCGCGTCCAGCACGTGATCGTCGCGCAGGTAAGCGTGAGCCAGAACGTAGTCGCCAATCGTCTGGCTTTCACGCAGGCCGCCGCAGTGGCCAATCATCAGCCAGGCATGCGGACGCAGCACCGCCAGATGATCGCAGATGGTTTTCGCATTGGAGGGGCCAACACCGATATTAATCAGCGTAATGCCCTGGCCCTCTTTGGCAATTAAATGCCAGGCCGGCATTTGGTGGTTTTTCCACGCCAGGCCGGAAATAGTGGTCTGGGGATCCGGCGTTTCGGCAGTCACGCAGATATTGCCCGCGCAGGAAAGCGCTTCGTAAGGCGAATCCGGATCTGCTATCTGCTCGCAGCTCCAGCGCACGAATTCGTCAACGTAGCGGGTGTAGTTGGTAAACAGCACCCACGACTGAAAATGCTCGACCGGCGTGCCGGTATAGTGACGCAGTCGCGCCAGTGAAAAGTCGGTGCGCAGCGCGTCAAAATGCGACAAAGGGAACTTTTCGCCCGGCTGGTAAAGGCCGTCCGCGTTCTCATCGCCAATTTGCGCCAGCTCGGTAGTCGGAAAATGCTGCGCCAGCCCGGCGCTCATGCTGCGATCCAGCCCCAGGTTGGAGCCGTCGATAACGTAAGGGAAAGGGATCTCCTGCTGCGAAGGCCTGACTTCCAGCGTTACCGGATACTCGCTGCAAAGCATGGAAAGCTGTTCGGAAAGATAGTGGCGAAACAGCGCGGGGCGGGTGATGGTGGTGGCATAGCTGCCGGGGCGGGTAAAACGGCCAAAGGCGCGCGACAGCTTGTGGCCCGCCGCATCACCCTGCCAGCTGACGCGCAGCTCCGGGTAAACAAACAGGCCGGCGGCGCGGCTGGCCGCATCCGGCAAGGTGCCTTCGCTGACATAGGTGGTAATCGCCTGGCGCAGCGCGCTGACCGCTGCTTCGTACAGGGCATCCAGCTTATCCAGCGCCTCGTCTACGGTTAATCCTGATGGTGGCCGCGTCATAAGTCTCTCCTGGGCGGTTATTGTTTTCTTAACAGCATGTTAGCTGAAATAAAGCGTGCGCGCTCAGGCGCAGTCTGAATTCATCCCCACAGGGGATAATTTGCGCTACGCTGGTAGCCCCGAACGTTAATAAGGGGAATGGGATATGGATAAGCATGAGCACAGGGAAAAAACGATCGGCGTTCTGGTTATCGCGGCCGGTCAGGGACAGCGGTTTACCGAAGCGGGTGGCGCAACCGATAAGCTCCAGGCGGCGTTCGCCGATGCGTCAGGGCAGGTAAAATCGGTGTTTGTTCACAGCTGCCAGGCGGCGCAGCAGAGCGGCCTGCCGGTATGCGTGGTGACGCGGCCCGCGCAGCAGGCCATCCGGGACTACTGCGAGCAGCAGGGCATTCCGACGGTGCTGGTGGAAAATACCCGCATGGGCGAATCGATCGCCGCCGGCGTTCGCCAGACGGCGGCATGGGACGGCTGGCTGATCCATCTGGCCGATATGCCCTTTATTTCTGCGGCCACGCTGCGGCTGGTAGCCAGTAAAGTGGTTGAGGAGGGGATCGTGCGTCCCGTTTTTCGCGCCAGTCCGGGGCATCCGGTGGGGTTTGGCCGCTGCGCTTTCAGGGCGCTCAGCGCCTTGACCGATGAGCAGGGCGCACGCAGCCTGCTGGTGCAGTTTCCCCTGTATACGATTGAGCTACAGGATGCGTCAATTTTGCAGGATATCGATCTGCCTTCACAGCTGCCAGCAGGAGAGAGCCCTGCTGTCGCTCAACGATCGGGTTATGCGCCAGGCGCTGAGCTGGACTAAAGATCGGCCCGTCTGGCTCTGTATCGTCATCAAAACCTGGGGATCGTCGCCTTGGGCAGTGGGATCGCTGCCGATCGTTGACGGGGGCGGTGCGGTTTGCGCCGGTAGGGCTGGCGATCGGCAGCAAAACGCCAGCCGAAACAGCGCTGGCGCCGCATAAAAATCGCGGGCCGTTTGCCAGCCCGCCTGCGGTTATAACAGCTTGTCCTGAGTGATGGGTAAATCGCGGATGCGTTTGCCGGTGGCGTGCCAGACCGCATTGGATATGGCGGCCGCCACGCCGACGATCCCCAGCTCGCCGACCGCTTTGCCGCCCAGCACGGTAGCCAGGTAATCCGGCTTGCCAACGTCAATCGTGGTCAGTTCAGGGATATCCGCGTTGACCGCTATCAGATAGTCGGCCAGGTTGGCGTTGGCTATCCAGCCGTCGCGATCGTCTATCTGTCCCTGCTCCAGCAGCGCCTGGCCAATGCCCATTACCATGCCGCCAATCCACTGGCTTTCTGCCAGCTTAGGATTGTAAACCCGGCCGGAATCAAAGGCGCCGACCATCCTTTTGACCCGCACCGTGCCGAAGTCTTCATCTACCGCGACTTCGACAAAGATAGCGCTCCAGCTGTGAGCCGACACGCCGCCATCGGTAGGCGGCAGCATCATAGTGGAAGTACGATCCGCTTTGTTGCGATCTTCCTCGCTGGCGGTTTTATCGAAAGTGTCCTGATGCGCTACCAGCTTTTCGCGGCCGCTAAGCTTCAGCAGCTCGGCAAAGCTAATCCGTAATCCCGGGCTGTTGCTCAGCCAGAGATAACCGTCGGCCAGCGAGAGAGCGGAAGGCGGCTGCTGCCACAGCGGCGATTTCTCCGTGGCAGTCGCCAGCGTTATCAGCATATCGCGCAGCGCCTGCGCGGTCTTATGCACCGCGCCAGTCAGCAAATTCGCCAGCTGCGAACCGCCCGCAACCGGCGCACGGGGCAGCAGCGTATCGCCAAGCGACACGGTGATGCTTTCCGGCGCAACCAGCAGCACGTCCGCCGCCGTCTGCGCCAGAATAGTGTAGGTGCCCGTGCCGATATCCACCCCGCTGCTCTGCACCTCAATACTGCCGTCAGCGGACAAAACAATCTGCGCCTCGCCGGGCGTACGGCGTACCGGATAGGTACCGGAAGCCATTCCCCAACCGATCAGCTGGCGGCCTTCGCGCAGGCTGCGCGGCTCAAGAGGACGTTTACTCCAGCCAAATGCGTCGGCGCCCTGTTGATAAGCCTCGCGCAGCTGGCGAGAGCTCCAGGGGATCCTGGCCTGCGGATCCTGCTCCGCATAGTTTTTCAGGCGCAGCGCCAGCGGATCCATTTTTAGCGCCCACGCCAGCTCGTCCATTGCCACTTCCAGCGCAAAGGCGCTCGGGTTTTCGCCCGGCGCGCGCATCCAGCTTGGATTGACGGTATTCAGGTGGATCAGCTTGTGGTGCGATAAAAAGTTTGGCGAGGCGTACATCAGCGCCGTTACGGAATTACAAGGCTCCTTGTGCACATCGTTCAGCGCGGTTTCGTTCCAGCTGTCGTGCACGATAGCCTGTAACAGCCCGTCACGGTTGGCGCCCAGCGCCAGCTGCTGATGCGTGCGCGGCCTGCCGCCGAAAGCGGTAAAGGTCTGCGGCCGGGTCAGCGCCAGTTTAATCGGCCGGTTAAGCTCGCGCGAGGCCACGCAGGCCAGCGCGCTATGCGGCTGTATCCCGCCTTTGCAACCGAAGCCGCCGCCGACAAAGGGTGAAATCACGCGCACCTTGTCGTGATCTATCGCCAGCCATTCCGATACTACCTGACGCGCGCCGCCCGGCCACTGGCTCGGTTCCCACAGCGTCAGGCTGCCGTTTTGCCAGTGCGCGATACAGCCGTGCGGCTCAATGGGCGAGTTATATTCTCTGGGCGTGGTATAGATGCCGCCTACCTGCACCTCCGCCTGGGCCAGCGCGGGGATGGCGTCGCCCCAGTCAATCGTTAACGCATCCACCGTTTCTGGTTTAGCGTTGGGGTGGGTCGGATGCACCACAGGCGGCTGTTGTTCATACTCCGTCTCGATTAGCGCGGCGGCCTCGGTGGCCTGCTCCAGCGTTTCGGCCACGACCAGCGCAATATGCTGACCGTTCCACAAAACCTTATCGTCCTGCAACGGCAGAAAAGCCTGCGCCGCCGCGCCGCCTTCGCCAAAGGTTTTGGCTGAATGAATGGTTAATCCGCTTTCGTGGTTATACACCGCCAACACGCCGGGCGACTGGCGCGCTCGCTCGGTATGCATCGCGGTAATACGTCCATAGGCGATAGTTGACTGAACCACTACCGCGTAAGCGAGATTATCCAGCGATTTTTCGACAGCGTAGGTCGCCAGCCCCTGAATTTTCAGCCTGCCGTCGGCGCGATCCAGCGGGCTGCCTAAAGCCTGCTGACGACCGATCGATGACGTTTCGAGCGTGCTCATACCAGACCTCCCACGGTCATCAAAGCCCTGGCGATAACGCGAGGCGCAAGAATAATTTTGTGTCCGTTATGCTGGCGGGCAATGGCGCCTTCCGTCACTTTTTCCGCCGCTTTGCGCAGCGTTTTCTCCTCCAGCCGCTGGCCTTTCAGCGCCTGCTCTACCTGGTAAGCGCGCCAGGGTTTGGTTGCCACGCCGCCCAGCGCGACGCGTACCTCTTTGATGGTCAGGTTATCTTCTTCCATCTCCAGCCCTACGGCCGCGCTGGCAGCGGCGAATTCGTAGGAGCTACGATCGCGCACTTTAAGGTAGTGCGAGCGGGCCAGCGCGGCGCTACGCGGCACCGTCAGGCTGACGATCATCTCGCCAGGCGCGAGCTGGTGTTCAAGATCGGGACGATCGGACGGCAGGCGGAAAAAATCGGTAACGGGAACGGAACGCAATTCGCCCGCGCTGTTTTGCAGGTTCAGCACCGCGTCGAAAGCGGTCAGCGCCACCGCAAAATCGCCGGGATAGAGCGCGATGCAGCTGTCGCTGGTGCCCAGCACCGCATGATTATGATTCAGGCCGTTCAGCGCGGCGCAGCCGGAACCGGGGTTGCGCTTGTTGCAGGCGGACCAGGCCAGCGGATCGCGAAAATAGCTGCAGCGGGTGCGCTGTAGGATATTGCCGCCCAGCGAGGCCATATTGCGCAGCTGCGCCGAGGCGGCGAGCGAAAGGCTTTCCGCCAGCGCGGGCGCAAAAGTTTTTACCGTTTTGCTGTCGGCTGCCTGGCTCATCTTTACCAGGGTGCCGAGCGTCAGCTCACCGTCGCTGAGCGTAATATCATGCAGATCCTGCAAATGCGTAATATCCACCAGCGTGGCGGGACGCTCGACGCCGCACTTCATCAGATCCAGCTGCGTCGTGCCGCCGGCGAGAATACGCGCCTCTGGCTGGCTGGCCAGCGTCGTGGCCTGGCTGACGTCGGTCGCGCGTTGATAGTTGAACGATCTCATGATATGGCCTCCTGGCTCAGGCTGGCCGCCGCGTCCTTCACGGCTTTGACGATATTGGGATAGGCGCCGCAGCGGCATAAATTCCCGCTCATATATTCGCGGATTTCGTCATCGGAACGGGCATGGCCTTCTTTGATGCAGGCGACGGCCGACATGATTTGGCCGGAGGTACAATAACCGCACTGGAAGGCATCGTGGCGCAGGAAAGCGGCCTGCACCGCATGCAGCGTCCCGTCCGGCGCGGCCAGACCTTCAATGGTGGTAATATCTCTGCCCGCCGCCTGGGCCGCCAGCGTCAGGCAGCTCAGCACGCGTTCGCCGTCGATATGCACGGTACAGGCGCCGCACTGCCCCTGGTCGCAGCCCTTTTTCGAGCCGGTTAAACCAATGTGCTCCCGCAGCGCATCCAGCAGGGTAGTGCGCGGATCGACCATCAGCTGACAGCTTTCACCGTTGACGGTGAGCTGCAAAGGATAAAGTTGAGTCATTGTCGTCTCCAGATTGGGGAGGTCACTGACAGTGTGCGCAGCGCTTACTCATGTCGACACTGCCTCATTGCTCTGAATACAGGCAAGCCTGAAAAGGTGAATGCGATCGCTCTTCTCAGAGGAGCGTATCGGAAAGATAAGGATAGTCAGAATTGGGAAAAAGGGGCGCGGCAGTTTGCAGGCGCAGATGCCGTATCCTGGCTTCAGGCGTGCGAATAAATTTCCTCCGCCCGCTGAATAAATACGCCCGGCAGCATTCTGACCATCAGGCTGAAAAAAGGGGCGAGGGTCAATCGCAGCAGGCCGTTAGCGAAGCGATATTTCACCGCGAAAGTCACGGTACAGGTTTTTTCTCCTGTAGCCTCAAAAAACCAGTCGCCCTCAAACTGCGACAGAAAGGAACCGCTTACCAGCCGCAGATGCAGCGAGGAGGGGGGATGGAAAGTGGCGCGGGTTGTCAGGCTAAGTTCAGGAAACTGCTGAAAGCGCAAACCGATGCGCACCATTTTTGCTTCCGGTTGGCTGGCAAGGATCTCGACCTGCCGACACCAGGGCAAGAAGTCGGGATAAGCGGCGACGTCGGCGACAAGGTTATACATCTGGCTCTGGCTGAAATTAACCTGAATGCGTTTTTCAAAAGTTGTCATCTTAACCCTTAGCCTGTTTGGCATCGCGCGCAGCCAACATAGCCGCTGCTCAAGGCTAATAAGTTACTTTCTAACGCTTATTGATCGGCCGCAAAAGAATTCGTTACAGGCAGAAAACTGCGCTTTCCGAGGCGCAGTTTTGCGAGCGGCGCTGCATTCACACTGCAAGCAAGGCATACGTGCACGCTTTCTCAGGAAAGCGCTTCTGGTTTTAGCAAACAGGCAGCGGCATCTTACAAAAAAAGCCGTCATTATAGTTTTACACCTATATAGGTCTGGAGCTATATTAACGGAGGCCGCATATGTGGTTGCTCAAAACAACGGACAGGTTTGACTGGTGGTTCAGCACGCTTCAGGATCACGAACGGGCAGCCGTGCTGGGTTCGCTGCTGGTACTGCGCGCAAGAGGGCCGGAGCTGCCACGTCCCAGGGCCGACAGCATTCAGGGTTCGCGCTACAGCAATATGAAAGAGCTTCGCGTGCAGTGCCGTGGCAAACCGATACGGATCTTTTTCGCTTTTGACCCACAGAGAACCGGCGTGCTGCTTTGCGCAGGCGGCAAAACAGGCAATGAAAAACGTTTTTATCGCGTGATGATCCCGATAGCCGATCGGGAGTTTACTGACTATCTGAACAGGACCAGAGGTAACGTATGCGTACATTAGAACAGATGCTGGCGGAAGAAGCACCGCATGTCGTGGCAGAAGCGGAAAAGCTGGCCGCAGAGATACAGCTGGATATTCAGCTTGCTGAACTGCGTGAGCGGGTGCAGAAAACCCAGAGCGAGATGGCGCAGGCGCTGGGGGTAAAACAGCCTACCGTGGCGGGCATGGAAAAGCCGGGGCGCGATATCAAACTTTCCACGCTAAAACGCTATATCGAAGCGGCGGGCGGCAAGCTGCAGTTGAATATTGAGCTGCCGGACGGCTCGCACTATGGATTCAAGGTGTAAAAGCGCAGGCAAAAGGGCATAGGCAACGGGCCAGCCAGCCGTTATTATTTCACCCTCTTTTTTTCAGGGTTAAAGGCAAAAGCAGGGAGGCGATAGCTGGCGGCATGAGCAGAAAAATTACAGGGCGCGCGGCGTCAAACCACAGCCCGTATCAAGGCTGCGCACGGGGAGGCGGGGATCGCACCAGTCCCTGCCTGAGCCGAAATCGCTCTCAAGGCGGTGCGCAGGGAGGCAGGTTTGAACGCTAAAGCCGCACTCCCGCACCGACAACATGCGTTCCGCTATGCGCCGTTCAGAAATCTTTTTCTGGCCCGTTTCCTTACGGTGCTGGGCAACAGCATTGCGCCCGTTGCGCTGGCTTTCGCCGTGCTGGATATGGGCGGATCCGCAGCGGATTTGGGGCTGGTGGTGGCGGCGCGCTCCATTTTCAACGTTGCCTTTCTGCTGTTCGGCGGCGTGCTGGCGGATCGCTATTCGCGCAGCCTGGTGCTTTTTTCCTCCTCCGCCGTGGCTGCTTTGTCGCAGGGCGTGGTGGCATGGCTGGTGCTGGAAGGGATGGCGACTATCCCGCTGCTGGTTCTGCTCGGCACGGTGAACGGCGCAGCGGCCGGTATTGCGCTGCCTGCCTCCTCAGCGCTTGTACCGCAAACCGTCCCCTCGCCAACGCTGCGTCAGGCTAACGCCTTTATTCAGGTCGGCATCTATATCGGGACGGTGTTTGGCGCGTCGTTCGGCGGCGTGTTGACCAGCGCGGTTGGGCCGGGCTGGGGGCTTGCCGTTGATGCGCTGGGGTTCGCTGCCGCCGCGCCGCTCTATCGGTGCATCCGGATTAGCTATCAGCCTGTCGATGCGCCGGGTAATCTCTGGCTGGATCTGCGCGACGGCTGGCGCGAGTTTACGGCGCGCGCCTGGGTCTGGGCGGTGGTAGTGCAGTTTGCAGTGGTGAACGCCGCTTTTACCGGCATGGTAATGGTGTTAGGGCCGGTGATCGCCGATGCCTCTTTTGGCCGCACCCGCTGGGGCATGATGATTGCCGCGCAAAGCATCGGACTGATCCTCGGCTCGTGCGTCGCGCTGCGCTGGCGACCGCAGCGCGCGATGTTTATCGGCGTCATGCTGGTGGCGCTTTGTGCCGTTCCTGTTTTGCAGCTGGCGACCGGCGCGACGGCGCTGGCACTGATGGGCGGGTTTTGCCTGGCGGGCGCAGGATTCGGGCAGTTTGGCGTGGTCTGGGCGCATGCGCTACAAACGCATATTCCCCGTGACAGGCTGGCGCGCGTTTACGCTTATGACGCTATGGGGTCTTTTGTTGCTATTCCCGTAGGCGAGCTGGCCGCCGGGCCGCTGGCGATCCGCTACGGCAATAGCGCCGTGCTGCTGTGTTGCGCTGCTGCCGTGGTTATCGCTACCGTTGCAACCAGCCTGGTTCCGGCAATAAGGCAGCTGAAAAGTAATGCATCGGTTAAATAGCAGCCGATGCCTGTGCCTTTGACAAAACGCCGGTAAGAAAAACCACAGACCCGTTGTAAATGGGCTGCACCCTAAAAGTTGGTCACCCAACTGAGTAAGGTGCAGTTTTTTATGGCAAAGCTGATATTTTTTTAGCCAGGGCTGGCTGTCGTAATCACTCCGCCCGGGAAGATGGGCCGCCTCCCGTGCACGAACCGGTCAGTCCGCCAGTTTCTCACTCAGTCCGGCTGAAGCGGGTTTTTTCCATTGGGATTCCAGCTCTTCCAGCGATTTGCCTTTGGTTTCCGGCACGAACTTCCACATAAACAGCGCCGCCAGCAGCCCCATCACGCCATACAGCCAGTAGGCGAAACCGTTGTTGAAATGCGCATTGAGCGTGCTGTTTTTATCCATCATCGGGAAGGTCCAGGAAACCAGATAGTTTGCCACCCACTGCGCCGCCACGGCCAGCGACATCGCTTTACTGCGGATGCGGTTGGGGAAAATTTCCGCCAGCAGCACCCAGCAGACCGGCCCCCACGAGATGGCAAAGGACGCCACGTAAAACAGCATTGCGCCCAGCGCCACCACGCCGGACATTTTGCTGTAGAAAGCGGTGCCGAGCGTAAACATGCCGATCGCCATGCCCAGCGCGCCGATAATTTGCAGCGGCTTACGGCCAAAATTATCCACCGTCATAATGGCAATAGTGGTAAAAATTAAATTAATGACGCCCACAATGATAGTTTGTAACAGAGCGACATCCGTACTGGAGCCAACAGAGCGAAAGACCTCCGGCGCATAATATAAAACCACATTAATACCAACGAACTGCTGAAAAACGGAAAGCATAATGCCAATAACAATGACGCCAGCGCCAAAAGAAAACAGCGGAGCGCTTTTGCTGGTACGGGTATTAACCGACTGTAAAATATTCTGTAGCTCTTTCTGGCTTTGCGCTTTACCAAAAAGCTTCTCCAGAATGGCGGCGGCTTTATCATTCATACCTTTGGCTGCCAGCCAGCGCGGACTTTCCGGGACGGCAAACAATAAAATGAAAAATAATAAAGAAGGAATGGCGCCGGAAAGAAACATTAGCCGCCATCCCATCGTATCCAGCCAGTCGGCATTGCCGGACAGCGCAATGCTGTAATTCACGCAATAAACTAACAGCTGCCCTAAAATAATAGCGAACTGATTACAGGCAACCATACGGCCACGAATTTTCGCCGGCGTAATTTCCGCGATATACATAGGGGAAACCATAGAGGCCAGGCCTACGCCAATCCCGCCGACGATACGGTAGATCACAAATTCGCTGAGATAGCCCGACAGGTAATAAGGCACGCCGCTGTCAGTACCGACGGCGCGGTGGCCGATTTCAGGGAAAGCTGAACCCAGCGCCGATAAAAAGAACAGCACGGCAGCCACCAGCAGCGTTTTCTTTCTGCCAAAGCGGGCGCTTAACGGGCCGCCCAGCACGCCGCCGATAATACAGCCGATCAGCGCGCTGGCGACGCAAAAGCCCAGCAGGGAATTGGCCGCCGACTCGCTTAATCCTCTGGGCGAAATAAAAACTTTATCCAGGGAGGAAACGGTGCCGGAGATCACCGCCGTATCATAACCAAATAATAACCCGCCTAATGTTGCCACCAGCGTGACAGAGATTATATAACGATTGTTGGCCTTCATCTCGGATGCTATTGCCATAACAAACCTCTTGGGTAGAAAGAAACAGGATAAAACACGTTTATATTTGGAGGTAAGACGGATGCTTTTTATAAACTTTCACGCGTTTATTTTTTGAACTCCCAATGTCGCGAGGTAAACATAATCTCCCTGACTCGCCAAAGAAATTACAATTTTTTGTAATCGCTATGCCCGTTTTGCTTTTTATGAGAGGGATCACGGGTGTCTTCGTTCACGCCGGTAGCAACTTTGTGACTAAGGTCATGGTTGGGATATTACAGCGCCGCTTTGTGAAATTTTATAATTGAGTGTCGCGCTTTGTTGTTTGCATAGTGATGGGGTTCCCGCTAATTCCTGAACATATCTTTAAGGATAATGACCATGGCAGACTATTTCGATCGTATTACCAAAATTGCTTATGAAGGCAGCGACAGCCAGAACGATCTGGCCTTTCATTTTTATAATCCGGATGAAGTCATTCTGGGTAAAACCATGAAAGAACACCTGCGGTTTGCCGCCTGCTACTGGCACACTTTCTGCTGGGCCGGCACCGATATGTTCGGCACGGGCGCTTTCGATCGGCCCTGGTTTAAGGGCGGTGACGAGCTGGAACAGGCGAAAGCGAAAGCGGATATCGCCTTTGAGTTTTTCGATAAGCTCAACGTGCCGTTTTACTGCTTTCACGATGCCGACGTGGCGCCTCAGGGCCACTCCGTCAAAGACTACCTGCATAACTTTGCGGTGATGACGGATATCCTGGCGGAAAAACAGCAGCAGACCGGGGTGAAATTGCTGTGGGGCACGGCGAACTGTTTTACCCATCCACGCTACGGTGCGGGCGCGGCGACCAGCCCGGACCCGGAAATCTTTGCCTGGGCCGCTTTGCAGGTTAATGCGGCAATGGCCGCCACGCAAAAGCTGGGCGGTGAAAATTATGTGTTGTGGGGCGGTCGTGAAGGGTATGAAACCCTGTTAAATACCGATCTTAAACAGGAACGTGCGCAGATTGGCCGGTTTATGCAGATGGTGGTGGAGAACAAGCACCGCATCGGTTTTACCGGCACTTTGCTCATCGAGCCAAAGCCGCAGGAGCCAACCAAACACCAGTATGATTATGATGTGGCAACCGTTTATGGCTTCCTGAAGGAGTTCGGGCTGGAAAACGAAATCAAGGTCAACGTAGAGGCTAACCACGCGACGCTGGCCGGGCACTCCTTCCAGCATGAAATTGCCACAGCGGCAGCGCTGGGCATTTTTGGCTCTGTGGATGCCAATCGGGGTGATTTGCAGCTGGGCTGGGATACCGATCAGTTCCCGAACAGCGTGGAGGAAAACGCGCTGATTATGTATGAGATCCTGAAAGCGGGCGGCTTCACCACCGGCGGACTGAATTTCGATGCCAAAGTTCGTCGGCAGAGCACCGATCCTTACGATCTGTTCTACGGCCATATTGGCGGGATGGATGTGATGGCACAGGGCCTGCGGATTGCCGCTCGTCTGATCGAAGAAGGACGGCTTGAACAGGCTCGCGAAGCACGCTACGCGGGCTGGAAGGGCCCGCTGGGCCAGGACATTCTTGCCGGGAAATACTCTTTGCAGGAGCTGGCGCGCTATACGGAAAAATCAGCGTTCTTTCCGGAACACCGCAGCGGCCATCAGGAGCGGCTGGAAAATATTGTCAACCAGGCGCTCTACCGCTAGTGTCTTTTAGCCTCACGCCAGAGGAAGCGACGCATGTATATAGGAATCGATCTGGGTACGTCCGGCGTAAAAGCCGTATTGCTGGACGAAAACAACGCGGTATTAGCCAGCCACACGGAGAAGCTGACCGTCTCACGGCCGTATCCTTTGTGGTCGGAGCAGGATCCGCAGGCATGGTGGCAGGCCACCGATCGGGTGATGCTGGCGCTGGCCGCACAGCGGTCGCTGAAGGCGGTTCGGGCTGTCGGGCTGACCGGGCAAATGCACGGCGCCGTGCTGATGGGACGACAGCATGAGGTACTGCGGCCCGCTATTTTGTGGAATGACGGCCGCAGCGCGCGGGCCTGCCAGCAGCTGGAGGCAAGCGTGCCGGATGCGCGAAAGATCACGGGCAATCTGATGATGCCGGGCTTCACCGCGCCAAAGCTGCTATGGGTAAAAGAGCATGAGCCGGCGATCTTTAATCAGATAGCGCATGTTCTGCTGCCGAAGGATTATCTACGTTGGCGGATGACCGGCGATTTCGCCAGCGATATGTCCGACGCGGCGGGCACGATGTGGCTGGATGTCGGCAAGCGCGTCTGGAGCGATAAGCTGCTGGCCGCCTGTGGACTGACGCGCGACCAGATGCCGACGCTGTTTGAAGGCAACGAAGTCACGGGACAGATAACCGCAGAGCTGAGTCAGCGCTGGTCGCTGCCCTCTGAGCTGCCGGTGGTGGCGGGCGGGGGAGATAACGCCGCCGGCGCGATTGGTGCCGGGATCTGGCAGCCGGGCCAGGCGATGCTGTCGCTGGGCACTTCCGGCGTCTGTTTTGCGGTCAGCGAGCGCTTTCTCAGCAATCCCGACCAGGCGGTGCACAGCTTCTGCCATGCGTTGCCCGACACCTGGCACCTGATGTCGGTGATGCTCAGCGCCGCTTCCTGTCTGGACTGGGCGGCGCGGCTGACCGGGCAGCCTTCGGTAGCGGCGCTACTGGCGCTGGCCGAAAAGGCGCAACCGGGAGATAAATCGCCCTGTTTTCTGCCTTATCTGTCCGGTGAGCGCACGCCGCATAATAATCCTGATGCTACCGGCGTGTTCTGGGGCTTCACCCATCAGCACGGTCCGGAAGATCTGGCGATGGCGGTGCTGGAAGGCGTCAGCCTGGGGCTGGCGGAAGGAATGGCCGCGCTACAGGCGACGGGCGTCAGGCCGGCGGCCGTCACGCTGATTGGCGGCGGGGCGCGCAGCGCGTTCTGGCGGCAGCTGCTGGCCGATATCTCCGGCGTAACCATGGAATACCGCACGGGCGGCGATGTCGGCCCGGCGCTGGGTGCCGCCAGGCTTGCCCGCATGAGCTGTCATCCGGGCGTTTCGCCAGCGGAGCTGTTGCCGGTGCTGCCGCTGGAGTCCCACTATACGCCCCGTGCCGATCGCCATGACTTCTACCGCCAGCGACAAAGGCTGTTCAGCGCGCTTTATCAACAAACCGCCTCGCTTTAAGGCGCGGCCACAGTTTATCGACAAGCCTGGCGTTCTGGCAGCAACGCCACCGCTTTGCGTTAAGCGGCAGTCAGCGGCTTCTTCGCGGTAACGGGAGGAAGCCGCGCCGCATTTTTTTGATCGCCCGAGCAGACCTGACGGTTGCTCCCCCCAATCCCTTGTCTTTACAAAAAAACTCTTCATATTGAAGCGGTCGCTTTAGTTTCAGGGTCTGAATATGAAGAAAAATGAGGCTCCCGCCAGGCACGCCAGGATTTCGCTGCTGTTCAACGCTAACAAAGCCTATGACCGCCAGATCATTGAGGGGATAGGCGAGTATTTTTACGCCTCGCAGTGCGACTGGGATATCTATATAGAAGAAGATTTCAGCGTTCATCACCTGAACGAGAACATTCTTTCCGGCAGCGGTATTATTGCGGACTTTGACGACGCGCAGCTGGCCGCACAGCTTAGCCAGATCGCTATGCCTGTTGTGGGCGTGGGCGGCTCCTACAGTAATCGGGAAGACTATCCCGGCGTCAGCTATGTCGCCACGGACAACGAGGCGCTGGTGGCTGCGGCTTTGCATCATCTTACCGAGAAAGGCATTGAGCGCTTCGCTTTTTTCGGCCTGCCCGCCGAGGCAGGAAAACGCTGGGCGCAGGAGCGGGCCGCGGCGTTCCGGCGTTTGACCTGCGATATGGCCTTTCCCGGCATGCTTTATGAAGGCATGGTCACGGACAGCAACACCTGGGAAACGGCCCAGCAGAAGCTGGCCGAATGGCTGCATTCGCTGCCCGCCCATACCGGCATCGTCGCCGTCACGGATGCCCGCGCCAGGCACATCCTGCAAACCTGTGAGCATATCGGCATTGCGGTGCCGGAAAGCCTGTGCGTGATCGGCATTGATAATGAAGAATTAACTCGATATCTGTCGCGAATTTCGCTCTCTTCGGTAGTGCAGGGCACGCGCAGAATGGGATTCGAAGCGGCCAGGCTGCTGGACAATCTGCTTTCAGGCCGTCGCGTAAGTAGCGAACCGGTGATAATCGCCCCGGAAAGCGTAATTGCCCGGCAGTCTACCGATTACCGATCGATTATCGACGCTATGGTGGTGAAGGCGATGGGGTTTATCCGTAAAAACGCCTGCCGGGGCGCCACCGTTGAACAGGTTCTGGAAGCGGTCGGCACCTCTCGTTCCAATCTGGATAAAAAATTTATGACCGAGCTGGGCACCACGATCCATAAGGTGATCCAGGATGAGAAATTTGCCAGAGCGAAGGAGCTGCTGGAAACCACCTCGCTGCCGGTGGCCGAAATCAGCCGTCTGTGCGGTTACAGCACGCCGCAATATTTTTGCACCGTTTCACGGCAAAACCTGGCTATGACGCCGATAAAATATCGCAGCAGCCGGAACGGCATGACGAGGGCGTAACAGCGTAGCGCTTGTTCCGTCACAGGCAGCAGCTATGGTTAAAAGGCACATATCCCTGGCATGGAGAGGCGAATGAAAATTAACGAGCTGATTGCTGCAAGACTGGCGCTGACCGCAGAGCAACGAGAACAAACCCGCGCGGCCCTGGCGCAGGGTGAGCAGGCCGAGCCGGATCGGCGACGCGCGCAGCGCTATGCTTTTCAGCAGCGAACCCGGCAGAGCCTGATTATTGGCGAGCGCGATCTGCTGCCGGTTTCTTTTTTGCAGCAGGGCCTGAGTTCGGCGCGGGCGGTAGGGCTGATCCGCAAAGACGGCATTCCTGAGGGCAGCGGCTTTCTGACCCACGGCGGCCTGTTTATCACCAACCATCACGTGCTGCCTGAACCGCCTGCTTCAGGCACGGTGACGGTACAGTTCGGCTTCCGTCAGAGCGAGACTGGCGAAATTAGCGACGGGCGGCTTTACACGCTGGATGCAGAGCGTTTCTGGCTGACCAGCCCGACAGAGGCGTTCGACTGCACGCTGATTGCGCTGGGCGAGGCCCTTAGCGGCAGCGGGGAAACGCCGTTGCCGCTGGCGCTTAACGATCGCAACGATAAACATGCGCTGGGTATCAGCCTGAACCTTATCCATCATCCGGGCGGCGCGCCACAGCAGCTCACGCTGCGTAATAATGCGCTGCTGGCGCGGCACGAGCAGTTTCTGCATTACGAAGCCGACAGCGAGGGCGGATCGTCCGGCGCGCCCGTGTTCAACGACGGCTGGCAGCTGGTGGCGCTGCACCACGGTGCCGTTGAGGACGGCGAAAAATGGGTTAATGAAGGCATACGCCTCAGCGCCTTAACCGACTGGCTGAAAGGCGAGCTGCCGCAGCTGTCCGCCGATATGCAGGCACAGCTGATGCAGGCGTTAACTTCGGACGCTACGCCGCTGCGTCCCGTCGCCAGCGCCGCCGCGCCGGAGAGCAATTATGGTAATCGTGATGGTTATCAGGCCGACTTTCTTGCCGGTACGCATATTGATATGGCGGAGATTATCGCTCCGCGCGCGGCGGAAGTCGCCCCATTGCGCGACGGCAGCAAAGGCGCAGAGGCCAGGCTCGACTATCAGCACTTTTCTCTGCTGATGAGCGGTGAGCGGCGGCTGGCCTTTTTTACCGCCACCAACATTGATGGCGCGAGCTATATCAATATCGATCGCGACAGCGGACAGCCTTCGCTGCTGCCGGAGGGCGACCGCTGGTATGAAGACAGCCGCATCGACAGCCGTTTCGTCACCGGTCAGGCGTTTTACAGCGAGTTCAGCCGCTGGTTCGATCGGGGCCATCTGACCCGCCGCAGCGATCCCACCTGGGGCAGCGCGGCCGAAGCGGTGCGCGCCAATAAAGATACTTTTCACTTTACCAACTGCTCACCGCAGCATTTCCGCTTTAATCAGAGTTTGCAGTACTGGCAGGGCGTTGAGCGCTACATCCTTGAGTCTGGCGTCCTGCAGTCAAAGCAGCGGATCAGCGTGCTGACCGGGCCGGTGCTTAACGAGCAAAGCAGGCAATATGCGGATTTAGCGGTGCCGCTGATGTTCTGGAAGGTCGTTTTGCGCATCGGGCCGCAGGGCAAGCCACAGGCTACGGCACTGCTGGTGAGCCAGGATAAATTGCTGGACGAACCGCGCCGCGTATTGCCGCAGGCGCAGCCGGAAGCGGTGCCCAATGTGGATGAATACCGGGTTGCCGTCAGCGCGCTGGAAACCCTGACCGGGCTTGATTTCAGCGCTTTCCGCGCCTGGGACAGCTGGCAGCCGGACGCGGCGCTGCTGGCGGAGCCGTTACCGGCGAAGCTGATTATGACGTGGCGGGATCTACTGTAGCTGATGCCACTTGCCGCAAGGGGAAGAGCAAAAAGCCCGCTGTAAAAGCGGGCTTTTTTAAATCGAAACCTTATTTCGCCTCGTCTTCCTGACCGAGAATACGCGAGCGGCTAACAGCCAGAATCTCATCGGCCAGAGCAGAATCATCAGGGCAGGCACGTGACAGCACCAGCGCGCCGACAAGCTGTGCAAGGGTAGTAAGCAGGTCGGCACGGGTTTCGGCGCTTGCCTGCTCTTCATGCGCTAAACGGGCCAGATGGTTTTCAATACCTGCCGCAAATACTGCCTTAATTGATTCAGGCTGACGCGCCGTATCGGCCGCCAGCGCCGAAATCGCACACCCTTTTCCCATCGCATCCCGATGCTGCCGTGACAGATAGTGTTCAACAAATTGTTCCCGACCGACGCCTGAAGCATTCTCGGCGGAGCGCGCAAAACCGCAGCCCAGCGCCTCTGCCATCAAATCAGCTTTGGAACCAAAGTGCTTGTAGAACCCACCGTGGGTTAAACCGGCGGCTGACATCAGCTCTGCAACGCCCACACCGTCGTAGCCCCGCTCGCGAAACAGCTCCGAAGCCGTTTCGACAATGCGCCTGCGGTTTTCACGAACCTGCTCTTTCGACACCTTCATCGGTTTACCCTTTCCACCTGTCATTTCCACGCTCAGTATACATTGATGACGATCGTAATCAAACTGATTGACTTTTTAGATTACGATCACCATCATTAATTTGCGTCATCGGACGTTCATTGGCAGGGGAAGCGCCAGCACCTGTTTCCCCCCTGTGGGCCTCGATGGCGCCGTTAACGCATAACCTTGCCAGCGCCCGATTCTGTCTGTATCGCCTGGCGCCGCTCTCATTTATTTTTTAACAGAGAAGAATAACTTATGACCCAATCGACAGTTCTTATTACCGGCGCTTCTACAGGGATTGGTGCTGTATACGCGGAACGGTTCGCCTCACGGGGCCACAACCTTGTGCTGGTCGCTCGCGACAAGACAAAACTGGATAGCCTTGCAGAACGTTTGCGTCATGAAAGGGGGATTTCCGTCGACGTTCTGCCTGCCGATCTCACCCAGGCAGAGGATTTAACGGCTGTCGAAGCTCGTCTGCGTGATGACGCGCGGATCGGTATTCTTATCAATAACGCGGGCGTCGGCCAGTCGGGTAACTTTATCGGCCAGCAGCCTGATGCGATCGAGCGGCTTATCGCGCTTAACATAACGGCGCTGACGCGACTGGCGAGGGCGGCAGCGGCACGCTTTGTTGAAGCTGGTGAAGGCGCGATCGTCAACATCGGCTCCGTTGTCGGCCTGGCCCCTGAATTTGGCATGTCGGTTTATGGCGCGACCAAAGCCTTTGTTCTCTTTTTATCGCAGGGGATGGATCACGAGCTCTCTTCCAAAGGCATTTACGTGCAGGCGGTGCTTCCTGCCGGAACCTATACGGAAATCTGGCAGCGGACAGGCATTGATACCCGCACTTTGCCCCAAATGATGGAAGTGGGCGAGCTGGTCGATGCCGCGCTGGTTGGCTTTGACCGTCGGGAACTTGTCACCATTCCGCCTTTACATAATGCGGCACGCTGGGATGCCCTTGATGCTACCCGTCAGGCTTTGATGGCGGATATCAGACAGGCGGAAGCGGCGGAGCGATATAAAGCGCTTTAGCCAAAGCGAGGGAGCCAGCAGGACGAGGCAATATCCCTTGAGTTTTCTTGTCGGCGCAGGGCCTTTCTCTTTTCACGGAAAAGCCGTGCGCCGGCGAAATTATCCGGCGAAGCCGAAATAGCCTTAGCTTGATAAGAAAGAATATTTTCGCAACCGGCCGTTGCAGGTAAATAATAAATGAATAAAACGATGAAAGCCTTCACGTTTAAACGCTATGGCAAACATCCTGAGCTGGGGTTCGAAAAAGTCGATTATCCAGCGATCAACGCCAATGAAATTCTGGTAAAAATTTACGCGGTGGGGCTGAACCCCATTGATAATATGATCCCCACTGGAATATTTAAGCCGGTTCTGCATTTTAAACTTCCGGGAGTATTGGGGAGCGACTTGTCTGGCGTAGTTATTGCGGTGGGCAAGCAGGTCACTCGCTTCAGGCCAGGCGATGAAGTTTTTGCCAGCCTGTTCGACAGTGGAACAGGCTCTCTTGCCGAATTTGCAGCCGTGCCTGAAAGTGCAGCCGCCTTAAAACCCGCAAATCTCGATTTCGTGCAGGCGGCGTCGCTGCCGATGGTAAGCCTCACGGCCTGGCAGGCGCTGACGGAGCGGGGCAGACTGCGGCCGGGCCAGAAGATTTTCATTCCGGCAGGCTCGGGAGGCATTGGCACCTTTGCTATCCAGCTGGCTAAGCACCTGGGCGCCACGACGGCCACGACTACCAGCACGGCTAACGTCGGGTGGGTTAGTCAGCTTGGCTCCGATAAAGTGATAGATTATAAACAAGAAAAGTTTGAAAACGTTTTAAGCAGCTACGATATCGTTCTGGGCACCCTCAAAGGCGATACGATTGAAAAATCCGTACAGATCCTTAAGCCTGGAGGACAGATTATTTCTCTTGTCGGGCCTTTAGATGCCGCCTTCGCACGGGACAGAGGGGTAAACTTTTTTCTGACTTTTGTGATGAAAATGATGAGCCGAAAAATCACGCGCCTCAGCAAAAAACGACGTCTGACCTATTCTTTTCTTTTTGTTCGCCCGGAGGGGGAGCAGCTGACCCAAATTGGCAAGCTAATAGAGGCTGAACAAATCAAACCAACGATCGACAAAGTGTTTTCCTTTGCTGAAACAAAGGAGGCGCTGGCCTGGCTTGGCCAGGGACATGCAAAAGGGAAGGTGGTGGTTACGATGCAGGCGCCTTCAGATATCGAGCCAGCGGCCGGCCGTTAAAGAATGAACAAGGGCAGCCGCCAGTCCATTCCCTTCGCGCAGAATACCTGACGGCACAAACGCAAAAAGCCCGCTTAAATTTCTTTAAGCGGGCTTCTCTAATCTGGCTCCTCTGACTGGACTCGAACCAGTGACATACGGATTAACAGTCCGCCGTTCTACCGACTGAACTACAGAGGAATTGTTGGAACGGGCGCATAATATCCAGAGGGCAGAGGGATGTCAAAGCCTGATTGCACCTTTTTAACCGGCTGCTGAATAAATCAGCATTTTGTTGAGATTTCCTCAGGTTAGAAGGTGTTCCTCATCTCTGTTCTTTGCGGAATGCTCCGCAGGTCTCTGACAAATGGCAACAAGCATAACAGCCGTTTACGTCAGAATAATTACGTTTATTTCATTTCGTGGTTGCCGCCTCTTATTTTGAAATATGCATTCCATGCACGCGCTTCGCTCACCGGCAAGGAACAAGAATGGAAAAGGTCAGAGTTGGACTGATTGGTAGCGGCTATATCGGACGCTGCCACGCAATTGCTTATGCACAGGTTTCCACCGTTTTTTCGTTAAAGGGGGGAAATGGTGGCGGAAGTGAACCTTGAGGTGGCGAAACCGCGGGCTGCATTGCTGGGGTTCAAACGGTCAACAGGCGACTGGCGTGAACGGGTTGCCGAGCCTGAGAGAGATGGGGTGGATATTTGCGCGCCCAACTGCCTGCACAAGGAGATGGCGCTGGAAGCGATTCGCCACGGTAAGCACGTCTTCTCAGAAAAACCGCTGGCGCTGATGTGGCTGATGCCGAAGAGATGACCCGGGCAGCAGAGGCGGCAGGAGTAAAAATGCTGGTGGGAGGGACAGGTAAAGCCACAATACCGGGTGAAATATGATCTTTACAGACGAGGGGCGGGTAAAGCCCCAATATCGAATGAGACAGGCTCTGTTCAGCAACAGATCATGACGCATTACTCAGTAGATAACCTTCAACTGTCATTTGTGAGGCGCTGTAAGCCTTGTGGTAGTCGTTGAAAGAGTGCAGCTTTCCATCGCTTATCACTAAAAAGCGTTTGCAGACCTTTTCAATAAGACTACGATCGTGCGAGACCAGAAGCACAGTGCCGTTAAACTCTGCTAACTGACGTTCAAGGGCCTCTTTACCTGAAATATCCAGATGGTTAGTGGGCTCATCCAGCAAAAGCAGATGACTGTTGATAAGGGATATACCTGCAAATAATAATCTTGCTCTTTCTCCCCCACTCAATGTTCTGACTTTACTCTGCAGACGTTCCCAGGGGAATCCGGCTTTAAGTAACGCCTGCTTCAGCTGCTCATTATTGGCATTCACGCGCGACGTACTGCAGAAACTGAATAATGCATTCATCATATCCAGCTCGCTATCCACGCCATTTTGCAGCTGATCGTAATAGGCCATCACCGTCGAGTCATGCAGCGTAATGGCCCGATCCCGTTCCAGATAACTCTTCCAGATAAGCTGCAGCAGAGTCGACTTACCCATGCCATTGGCACCGATTAAAGCAATTTTTTCTCCTGGCTGAATCAACAGCTCATCTATTGCGTACAGGATTGTAGTCTGCCCTGGCGCTCTGACCATGACCTCATTGCAAAACAGGAGTCGTTTTGCCGGCAGCATTTGTCCGGGAAAGGAGAGATTCCAGGGATAAGGCTCTGGTAAAGTATTTTGCTCAAGCTTGAGTTTGTCGACACGTTTGAACATGGACTGCGCTTTTCTTGCCGAGCTTTTACTGTGCTGCTCTTTACCCCACACCGCCAGCTGACGCGCGCTGGCTTCAATGCGCTCAATTTCGTTTGCCTGATCCTGATATTGCTGCTGGCAGGCAAGATCGCTTTGTTCGTGCTGCACTAAAGCTTGCGTGCAGGGGAGTCGATATTGATGCACGCCGCCATTAGCAATAATCCAGGTACTGTTGGTGACAGTATCAAGCATGCGGGTATCATGGGAAACCAGAATTAAGCTTCCACGCCAGTCTGCTAAAAAGGTTTCAAGCCAGATTAACGTCGGCAAATCAAGATGGTTTGAAGGCTCATCAAGTAAAAGAACATTGGGAGCAGAGAGCTGCGCTCTACCCAGTAACAGGCGCGTCTGCTGGCCACCGCTAAGTTCTGAACACGGCGTGTCACGCTGGGTAAGCCCCATACCAATATTTTCAAGAATAACTTCAGCGCGCCAGCTTTCACTTATGCGCTCATCAGTTTCTAAAACATCAAGAAGAGCCTCTTCTGGCGTCAAAGATAATAAGTGCTCTGGAAAACGCTGTTCCACCAGATAATAACGTAACGATTTGGCGTGAGTAACCTGGCCTGAACTCGGCTCCAGCTTCTTAGTCAACAGCTGTAGCAGGGTAGACTTACCGGCACCGTTGAATCCAACTAAGCCCACCTTTTCAGCGGAGTTTAATGAAAGAGAGACATCGCTAAACAACAGATGGGTTGTATTATGGTAACTCAACTGATTAGTTGAGAGGAAAACTTGTTCTTTACGATTCACGAAGATCCCCTTTACGATAAAAAAGCACAATCACAATGCCCGCTAGCGCAAGAACCGACTGAGTCAGGTAAACCCCCTGCGAGGATAAGCCATTCCCTTCTTTTGCCATAAGAAGATACATGGCAAGAATAAGTATTCCCGACAGACCGTTAAAAGTAGCCTGAAGTCTCCCCTGATACTCAGGCTCACAGTGAAGTTGTGAAAGAGATATCGACAGGGCCCAGCTGGAAATCCCAAAACCAATAAGGAAATAAACCGGGAATACCAAAATAACAGCATCATTTACAGAGAGAATATATAAACCGCCAGCCATGACCAATAAAAGCAAGGCCAGCGTTTTCCTGATGCTGGTTTTTTTACAAAGCACAGGTGATAAAAAGCCGCCGGCCAAAACTCCCAGCGAATAGAGCGCTTCATAAAGGGCAAATACTCGTGTGCTCGCATGCAGCACTTCACGAGTATAAGGAACTAAAATAATAGGAATAGTCATCAAAAGAACCATTATTATCATCTGGCTCATATAAGGCATAAAAAGCGCAGGCTTACTTTTAAAGTATCTCAGCGAAGAGGTATAGCTATACCACCAGCCTTCACTTTGTTTATTTGCGCTTTCTGCCGTTGCTACCGTACGCATGGCAAGGTTGAAAAGGCCAGCGATAATAAAAAGTATACCACCGATAAGCAGCGTGCCTTTGATGCCTGCTACAGCCAGTATGAAGCCACTTAAACCCATTCCCATAATAGTGCCGAATTCGTAAACCATATCAATGGTCGCATTAGCGCTAACAAGCTCCTTTTCAGGCACGATACTTTGAATAAAAGGCACCGCGGAAGGCATGTAAAATGAGATAAACACCCCAAGCAGAGAGCACAAAATCATCAGATCTGGCTCAATATTCATTTCCCACATCAGGACCCATGCAACGATAACCATCCCCCTGACCAGATTTGAGATAATGATTTGTGCTTTACGATTGTAACGATCGGCAAGCAGGCCAAATAAAGGGGCGAAAAGGATACTGGGCATCCAGATGCAAAACATCATTATCGCCACGCCTTTAACAGAGTTGGTTTTGTTATAGGCCAGCCAGGAAAGCGCAATATAATTTAATCCGTTGCCAAAAGTGGCAAAAAGGCCGCTCACGGTGAAAAACAAAAAATTCTTGTTTTCAAACAGTGCCAGCCGTTCCTTTACTTCTGCTCTAAACATTCTCTTACCCCAATGACCGGAATCCATTACACAACCAGTTAATTCTGTCGCCGAAATAGCCACGTTTTTTCGCTGCTGACTGCACTCTTTGTATCAAGGCCGGCATTTGAGAGATGGCATCATCCAAAAAGGCGGTCATATTGTACAGATTTACTGTACTATGAATGAAGGTCACCGAGCATTCAATCGTTTTTGCCTGATGCCACCAGTGCGCAGGAAAGTAAAGAAAATCACCGGGATGAAGCACTACGCACTCAAAAGGAATACCCAACGCTTCGAGCTCGTATGTGCTGTAAAATTTACCCTCTTCAAGCGCATACTGCGGTGCCACTAACGTAAATTCTTTTACGCCCTGCAACTGTCCGACAATGCCGTTCACGCTGAGCATATCCTGATGCATGCTGGTGACTGTTTCAGGCGCAGACATCAAAATCCAGGGTGCAAGAACCAGCTCGCCTACTAACGATTTCTCAATATTATTTAATGTAATGGCTTTGGGCACGGTGAAACTGTCGTTAAGTGATTTTGCGTGGGAAAGATGTGGCTGCCATGACCAGTTACCCATGCCTTTAACGCCAGATTGAATACGCTTGATATAATCACTTACCGTAATTTCCACTCTGCCCGATTTATTTATTCCTTCCTCAATAAATATCTTATCGCTACCGTAATTTTTCTCAATAAAAGAAAAATTGCCCTGCGTAAACAATGGCCAGTGAAAACA
The DNA here is from genome assembly GCF_043420595.1 of Erwinia plantamica. Taxonomy (NCBI): domain Bacteria; kingdom Pseudomonadati; phylum Pseudomonadota; class Gammaproteobacteria; order Enterobacterales; family Erwiniaceae; genus Erwinia; species Erwinia plantamica. The sequence continues at coordinate 75,180 of NZ_JBGCUC010000003.1, read as the reverse complement.
ATACTCATGAATAAGAAAACATGTACCTGTCAAATCATTAATGCGGCAGTTTTCCAAAAATGCTTGCTCATTTTTAAATAATTGCACTGGCTGCATCCTCTTTCTGAAATTGAGATAAGACCAAACACATTTCTTCTGCTATGCTACTGCCTTGTGCCGTAAGGAAATTCTTATGGTCAAACTGCGCCAGTGTCTCCTGCAATAACAGCGATGCTTTGTTAATATTGACGGCGGCAGACTGCTTATGTGCTCCTGGGAAGGTAAGGTTTCGCATATAAAAAATAATGCGAGTTAAAACAAATGCAGCATGAAAGACCCCGTTGGCAGGACGGGGTTGATCACGAAAAGGACTTTTCAGGTAAGTTCCTGTCGATACAAGGGGATCGAGCAGTTGCTTAATATAGAGTTCAATATGAGACATCTCGTGAATAATATTTTCGACATAATCAGATAGCGTCCAGTCTTCTTTAGGCGAGATAACAATAAGACCTAAAAAAAGCACGGAACTGGTTGCTACAAGTGAGTCGCAACTGACAACAACAACACGACCAATAAGATTCCTCAAGGTATAATCCATCACGGCACTGTTGGTAGAGAGCAATTCAATCGCTGCCAGAATATTTTCTCTGTAACTGTTCATTGCAGAGTAATGTATTGCCGAGAATTTTTCATTTTGACGTTGCATTTCCGCAGCAACTGATTTCAGAACTGCCTGATAATCGTCACGATTGGCTGCCTGATAGCAAACAACCTTTTCGGGCCAGGGAGCGTAGGCGTGGTTTTCTGTAAGGAAATTAAGAATGGTTTGTTTTTTATTACAGGCAACAAATTGACGCCAGAGTGTACACTCTTGTTCAACAACTTCCCGGTTTAAATATATGGAAAAAATATCTCTTTTAGTTATTGTCATAGCTTATTTCCCCCATTGTAATCATGCTGACAGGATTATATATTTTTCTCACATTAATCAAGTCGGGTTTGCTAAAAGGATAAAAAAGGCTGGTAATATTGTTAGCCAATATTGCACTCAGCAGTAAATTAGTGGATGCGATAGATCCTGTTATAGGTTTTGTTACTGCGTGTGAACTCTTCTGCAAAAGGCTAAGGAATTCGGTTTTGGCCGCTTCAGTGGTTAACAGAGGGCCTGCTGTAATAGTATCGTATCCTGCAGATCCAAAGATAACCGGGACTTTGTGGCGCATAGCATATTCAACGATGTAGAGGGATGACTTAATGGCAGGCGTATCGATAGCGGATACCAGTAAATTAACATCATCAGGGAGACAATGCAGATCTTCTGAGCAGGTAATTTTACGCTCGTATAAAGAAACGTTGACCTCAGCATTTATTCTGAGCAATTTATCTTTTAAGCACTGCACCTTGCTTTTGCCAATATCGGCAGAATCATAAGCAAACTGGCGGTTCAGATTACTTATCTGAACTTTATCATAGTCGATCAGCGTGAATTTTTTGATCCCCGATGAGGCCAGACACAGCCCTACATTTGATCCTGTTCCACCGCATCCAATCAGGGCTATATGGATATCATTCTTGAAGCTAAACGGTGAGTGTAACGTTCCTAAATGAAAATTAAGGAAATCATAGGTTTTCTCTAAAACGGTGCCACTATATTTATTTTCCGACAGTACCAGCAAATTCAAGCTGCACATTGTTTTATAAAGTGCATAGCAGCAATCATCTTTAAGCCACGACTGTAATTCTGTCTCGTCCAGGCCTGTTTCAAGCCTGGTTAAAAAATATTCCACCTCAGGCCCAATAATGTCGGTCATCTGGTAATTTTTTTTACCCAAAAATATGATTTTATCATCGGATCTTATGATCGAGGCATTCAGTTTAATTTTCACTCACGGTTTCCTTTATGAGAACCTTACGTCCCGGAGCATATAAGGTGTTTTCCAGAATTGAACTGTGACAAAAAAAACCAGTGGGAAAGATAAATAACGGAAGGCTAAGACACTGCTCCCGCAAATAAAAATCAATAGCTTTGAATATTTCTGGTTGTTGAGATGATAGCGCTTCAGTAAAAAGCAAGGAATACAGCTTTTTTATTTTCTCAAATTTTACATGACTCGTAGATACATGACTCAAATCAGATCGAATGATTTGTACAGGATTTCGCTGAGGAATTTTACGAATTTCAAAGCGTAAATGGGATTCGGAACGCCAGTAGCCATATTTGTCCTGATGTTTGCGGACCTCAATATTAAAGCAAGAGAGTTGTTCAGCAATATCTTCAAGAATTTCATCATTTGGATAGAAATCTTCGTAAGATATGTCGATAACAAAGCTGTTTTTTGAGTAGGTGATAGTATCCCTGAGCGGATGATAAGAACCATCAAAATACACAGACATCCATGACGTAACCGGCTTTAATATATTGTCGTAACGTGCTGCAATTGAGCTGCGATTAATTTTACAAGTTAAAATTTCTTTGACGTAGTCTGGCAGTTTATCAAATTTTCTTCCGGGAGAAAGTATCATCATTAAGTTCCCTTCAGCAGCCACAAAATTTTGCTTAGCCGTGAAGGTACGGTAATTTTTCAGGTTAACGGCAGTGTTGCAACTGACATGCACTTTACCGTCAAAAAAGGCCTCGCCGTTCGGATCTTTTTCAACCAGAAGATAATTGATTTTTTCCACATTAGGCAGGTGCTTATCAAGTGTAAAATATTTATTAGCAACCAGCTGATAAACGTTATCCTGTTTTTTCAAAAGAACATAAGGTCCGGCAGAAACGTCATCACTATGCTCGTGTTTGGGAGAGAAATTCAATAAAGATAAATACTGAATAATAAAGGGGTCATACCATGAGGTTTGAATAGTGAAGCTGTGGTCATTATGGATTTCTGTTTCTGAACCCAGTTTCGCTACAGATGCAAGGATCTTATTATAACGATTATTCTCATCATAACAGATATGTCTGATCGCCCGCACATAATCCGCAGCTTTCACGTTATCGCCATTACTCCAGAATAAATCTTTTCTGATAGTTATTCTGAGGGAGTCAGCCGTCTGTTGGAAGGATTCGGCACCTAAGAGCTCGACTTCGCCCTTTTCCAAAGAGAACAACGGGAGCGCAAGCTTGCTGTAAATTTGCTCTCCGCTGTAATCACAGATCGACCAGATATCTTCTTTATAAGGGAAAACATCAACAGCGATATTTAAATTATTCATGATATTCAGGCCGTTTACCTAAGCGGTTGTCTTAATCATCTCTTCATACATTTTTTGTTTTCTAAGCAAGATCTCTATTTTTTCTTTAGTGTAAGAGACCTCCTCTATAATAGAATTCCTGACTTCATCCGATATTTTTAATTTATTTTCTGTAAGCACTTCGAGGTAATCATTGAAAGCAATGTCACTCTCATTTGAATCTCGGGAGATATAGGAGTGATAATTTTTATAAAATCTTATGGCATGCTGTCTGGAGGTAAAACCACCTGTCACCATGATATTATCCGTGTCATTACGGATTTCATGTACCCATCCAGTCGGCACGTAGAGAATAGTCCCGGGAGTAAGAGTGAATTCAACGATCTCAACGTTCAATTCATCCAGATGTGCTACGACTTCCTCATTAAATAATGAAGTCCCCATTTCAATATGGTGACGATGAAGTGGAGATATAGCGCGGAATGTTTTTTGACCTTCAATCATCATTAACCATGCGCTGGTTGAAAAACAGTCAATGTGAAGATCGCAATTTATTCCTTTTTTTCCAAAAAACACCCATCGTCTGCGGAATTGCATTCTTTTTGGCAAACGATCGATGAAATCATCCGGGTGGAATTTTGGAAAAAAGATATCTTCGTCCAGCTCAGGCAAGCTTTTTTGATAACTCCAGCCTGTCATATAGGGGCATTGCTCGCCATTTTTCATCAGATCAATGTATTCTGATATTGAAATCTTTCTGGTGATGTTTGCCGGATCCTCTAAGTTATCACTTACCTGACATAATATCTCGCTACAGCGCGCTTTAAAAAATTCAAAACTCCATTTTTTATAGGCAGGCATGTCGCTGTTCAAATTTGCATACTGCACGGGCTGGGTCTTATTGAAAAATGTTTCTTCAAACTGGTGGTTTTCAACACTTGCGACATCTTCAACATGTGGCCGGAATACGCTCATAGAGAATTCTCACGATAAGTTATAAATTTAAGTTCTGGGGTTGCCCCCAGAACCCGACGATCTTATTAGCAGCGGTGAGTTGCTAATAACAGTTCGTTATCCAGTTCAATCTCAGCCAGCTGTACATTTTCAATTTTGAATTCAACATCAAAATCTTGAGTCTCAGTTGGAGATACATAAGAACGAAACTCTTTGCTTTCGAAATCATTCATGGTTATTGCTCCTGTAATTTGACTTGGATTGTTGTTAAACAAAAATGTAAACGCAGTGATCTTTAATTAATGTAAGGAAAATTAAGTAAATGTCACCGGAGATTTAAAAGTAATGTAATTTGATAATTTTATGTTAATACATTTTTATGTAAGTGTGAGTGTTATCACAATAAATCATTGATTATTGATTAGTAAAACTGGTGTGTATCTTTTATGGAGAGAATGTGCTCTTTTCAACTAATTGATAATTATGTTGTTTTTTGTTGGTCAGGATTTTATTTTTCTTCTGAACTGCTAAAGGTGTAGAAATGTTGAATTGTTACAGTTCATAATTTCTTATGGTTATATATTAACCTTTTTGAGATTTTCATCTCGATTATTGACGATTTTCCATAAGAAAAAGCGATGGCGTTCAGGTATGAAACCTGAGCGAGAGAAAGAAAAGGCCCATAGCTTGCAGCGAAAACTATTGCAGCGTCCACCCTGGATCGGCATACACCCAATCTTGCAAAAGCACGAATGATCCTGCGTAAGATTGCTGCAACCCTTAGCCGGTTGCACACTCCGCCTGTTACAGGAATGAGCCCAACCTGTGTCGTAATCTATTGGCTGACCAGTAAATTTTTTACTCAGAAGAGGTTGGGTTCAGGCGCACTTACGCAGGCGCAAAGCGCCGGTCACCGATGCCGTATTCAGAAACGCTTTGCCTTGCCATAGCCCCCGGGATCGGCGGCTGCAGCCTGTTCATATTTCTCAATAGTTCGTCGGGTACTGGATAGGGATGAGGCAGACATGACGTCAAAAGGTTTCGCCGCCCGGGCGGGATCGTCAGTGAAGCGGGTACTGGGATCTTTCGCCAGCGAGCGTACGTCATAACGTCCAGGTTCCTTCGCCCGCGCACTTTCTACCATATGTTTGACAAATTTTTTCCCCACTGGCGGATAGGTAGTCGAGGTTAATATATCCTCGATCTCCGCCATTGGCATGGTACGTACATGGCGCAGCGCCCACTGGGCGTGCGGATCGGGGCGGGGATCGTTTCGCTGCTGGATAACGTCAAGCCTGCCTGGATCGAGTTTGCTGTTCTCCAGCGTGGTCACAATCGGCAGATGTTGCCAGGCATCAAGCACTACCGGATCTTCCTGACGTTTGTCTCCTAACAGCACCAGGACGTGGTCATTATTGTAGAGAGTATTAAACACGGGCTTATTGGCTCCTCTGGCCGCCACTTGCGTGTAGGCCAGATCGGCAAATTCCTGACAATGTCCTCCTTGCACTCTCAGGGCGCTGTGTCCACTCGCATAAGCACGATCCAGGCCGGTCGCCGCGTCAGGAAACCGTTGTGTAAAGCGTTCACTGGCTTCATGACTAAAGCGGTCCGCAGCGCGCACGGCCATGATACCGCGCATCGCACTCTCTCCCTTATCGGCCACAAGCGGCAACCACTGATTACCACCACGCCCTAATTGCGTACGCACTTCCTGTTGGACTTGCGCCGCCAGATCCATGCTTTGCAGCGTCTGTGGTGAAACCACCCTGACCTGATGCTGAAAGGGGCCGGATGCCTGCATTTGTGTCGCGCTGAGGCTCTGATGAGCGGGCTGGCTCTGCTGAGTTTGGCGGCTGCTGCCAGAAGAAAATATACGCATCATAATCCGACTCCGACTTCATCAGGAAGGTGCTGGCTGATGATGCCCAGACGCTGTCCCAGCGTATGAGTATAAAAAGCCATATTTTCGTACAGGGCAATCAGGGCCTGAGGATCTGCCGTGTTCATCGGCAAACGCGACCATATCACTAGTTCGTCACTGTTTGCCGAAGCCGCCAGCACAATGGGAGGGAACTCTTCGTTCATCAAATTTGCCTGCAGGAGTTCCCAGAGAAGCTCAGTGGTAATGTCATTAGCCGTCCTGAAAGGAAGCAGGCAGCTAAAGGTGATGTGGTTACCGGGATAATGCAAAAGCCGCAGCGATAAATCTGACCACATCACTAACTCAAAGGCTTCTTCATCGCCCCGCATCTCAGGCGTTAGCTTGAGGTAATTGAACAAGGGAATAAGAGCACTATTAAAGGTTGTTGACATAAATCCTCCTTTTTATTTGTCTCAGGTAGCAAACCGGCACGGCAAGGGCAGCCCGATCCGACTTCACTGCAAAGTAAGAAAGAGTAAGTGAACAGAAAAACCGCCTGGTTCCTTAAGCTGTGGAACAATAGCGAGCAGATGTGATGAGGTTAAAAGAGTAGCGTTGATAAAGGGGCATGACACCAATCGGCTAACGAGAGAATGCTTAACCTTGGGCGGCAGCGCCATGCAGTCAGCACTTTACCGGCACCCTTTTGGCACGGCACCCTGCTGAGCCAGGGCGCAGAGTGTTTATCCGAAGCACTGCGTAATCAGGGCGAGACCAGGATCGATGAAAACGCAACGCCGACAGATAAAGAGTAAAAGGCAGAACAAGGTCGATAAGCAAGAAGCCCGCTTAAGTTTCCTTAAGCGGGCTTCTCTAATATGGCTCCTCTGACTGGACTCGAACCAGTGACATACGGATTAACAGTCCGCCGTTCTACCGACTGAACTACAGAGGAATTGTTGAAACGGGGCGAATTATAACGAGGACGCAGCAGACTATCAAAGGGGAAATGTGATTTTTGGATGCGACTGATTCAAATATAGGCAAAAAAATAAGTTCACCACTTGGGGCGCCAAAAATGAATAAAAAAACACAGCGCCTGGCTAAAGAACAAGCGTTATGACAAAATTCCCTGTGAAGGTTTATCTTTAAGCTCCGAAATAAGGTTAATAATTAACGTTATTAAGGCCATAGAAAACGGCCCTGCGGTATAGGCTTATCCTTTTTTTATAAGGATCACCAAATGGCTGCCGTTTCAACTGAAACAATTAGTGGCGCTATCATTTCAGGTATAGAAAAAGCGCATAAAGATTATCGTCAAATGTCCGGCGGATACTGGGTCTGGACGGCTGCGGAATATATGCTCACTACCTATATTGCCAAAGCGCTAAGCGACATGCCGGGCGCTAAATTCGTGACGCTTGAAAGCAATGGGCTTAGCTCAATGGATCACGCGGGCGCGATAGCGCCGGGGCCAAAGCCGGTTAAGGCGCGTTTGAGCGGCCGTTTCGATCTCCTGCTGTGGTGGGGGAAAGCCCAGCCGCGAGCGGTAATCGAAGTCAAAAACCAGCCGGGCGGCCCGTCGGGCTGGTATCACGATATTGAAAGGATAACCTCAGTGCTTTCTATTAACCGCGACGCCTCATCCATAAAATTTGGCGTATTTGCTTACTATTATTCGGCAGCGGATGGCGAATTGCTCAGCGGGGCGCAGAAAGTGCTTAATAAATTCGAACGCGTAGAAACCTATGTCAGCGAGAATATCTCCGATCGTTATCGGGTCGAACAGATTATTTCCGATATCCATGATGAAGGCAGCGAGGGCGCCTGGGGTGCCGCATGTTTAATTATCAGACCTTGCTGAAAAAACGCAGCGCGTAAAAAGACGGCGCAGCTAAGGTGCCAACCTCAGGGTTGTCTAAAATTGATAAATTACTATGTAGCAGAACGAGTTTTCGGTGAGCTGCTTTGGTTTTTTGCCGCCGAACTTAAATCAACGCGTTAGATACGCATTGCCGACGGTGTGATGTTTATCAATAAGGTGACCGCATGACGCAACCGACTGCTATCCTGCCGACATTATTGCGTCGCTGAAAAAAGGGAGAGGTCGCTGGCGGCCGTTTCCCGTAACGCTGGGCTGGCGTCCTCCACGCTGTCCAACGCTCTTAACCAGCGCTGGCCCACGGCGAAAAGCTGATAGCGGAAGTGCTGGGCCTGCGCCTGAAAAAACGGGCCTTCGCGCTATCACTGATAACCCTCCGGCGCAGCCTGAATACGGAAGATATGCCGCATTTTGTTTATCCGATTCGTAATAAATCTTTGCACCGAAAAAACAGTTTTCTATTATCGGCCCTCTTTGTCGCGCATTAAGCTCCTCTCTGCATGGCATGCTTTAGGATCTGAAAGAAACGCCTGATGTATCAGGATGCTTGCCGTTTTACCGGCAATGCCGCTTTGAAGACTACCGGCTCTGTCCTTCGATGGGTTAAGGCTTTCTTACGCTAAGGAAATCACAATGAATCTGATGAATAATTGTGCATCGTCTGCCCTGGATGTTATATTAAAATATAATATCCGGAGGTGCTCTATGTATACCACTCGCCTGAAAAAGGTCGGCGGATCCGTCATGTTGGCGGTTCCTCCTGCCGTGTTGAAAACGCTGGCGCTGTCGACGGACAGCGAAGTAGGTATGACCATTGATAATGGCTGCCTGATTATTGAACCCCAAAAACGGCCCCGTTATTCGCTTGAGGAGCTGCTGGCGCAGTGCGATCCGCACGCCGAAATGAGCGAAGAGGATCGTGAATGGATTGATGCGCCTGCGATGGGCAAGGAGATCCTGTAAATGGACAGAGGGGAAATCTGGCTTGTTTCACTGGATCCGATTGCCGGCCACGAGCAAAGTGGACAACGTCCGGTACTGATCGTATCGAAGGCATCGTTTAACAAGCTGACCCGGCTACCCGTTATTGTTCCCGTTACCCACGGCGGAAACGTTGCCCGAACAGCCGGTTTTACCGTTTCACTGGACGAGGCGGGAACAAAAACGACGGGCGTGATCCGCTGCGACCAGCCCAGAACCATTGATATGGCGGCCCGAAATGGTAAGCGACTGGAACGTATACCTGACGTCGTTGTGAATGAAGTGCTGGCCCGCCTGGAGGCCATGTTGAGCTAATGTTTTTTAGGCCACCTGAACGAGGGCGCTGTCACATACAGCGCCCTCGTTTTTGCGAGGCTTGCGAATATGCATCCAGAGCAAGGGAAGATCCTTTCGGTTAAAGCGATATTTGAAATACCAGAGGTTTTAACCGCCTGAATCGACAAGCAAATACAGGAGATGAGAATCGGTCAGCGTAAAGGGATTTTCAGAAGGCTTAAAGCTGTGGATTTTAGTGACGTTCAGAAACACTGGGCGGTCACTCCATAGTAAAACTGAAATGACCCCAAATCTTGCCCAATGCAGAGGGGGAATGAAAATGCATTGGGTAGGTTTTCACGCTAGCTTGTTGAATCTTAATAATATAAAGATTCGTGAAGATGCATGACAACATAAATATGGCTCCTCTGACTGGACTCGAACCAGTGACATACGGATTAACAGTCCGCCGTTCTACCGACTGAACTACAGAGGAATCGGTTTCGATGGGGCGCATAGTAACGGCCGCGTCCGGGCGTGTCAAAGGTCGAATGCCATTTTGCCGCGCGTTCGGCCGCAAAATCAGCAACCCGCTCTGTTTCTCGCCCGTTCGGGCAAAATTCAATCTCTTGCGCCAGATCGCACTTTACGGCGAATGCCTTGCTGATGTTAGAGGTGTGTCAAAATTTTGTTGTTTGCCGTTTTTAAAACGTGCGTTTCGGTGCTTTTATGTAAAAAGTTTCAAAAATGTTAATTATGGAATAATTGCACTGATCAGTCAGTCGGCCGCTATATGTCGAAGCGATAAAGACTGAAAAACTAAATTAAGCTTTTGATAAATATTGTTAATAACCAGGAGCAATCTGACTAAGACATTGCTTTTTCACCGCTTAAAAATGTTATCCAGGCACCGGTGAAGTTGTGTGAATGTAAAAAATATCTTTCATTCGAGGTCCAGCCAGCCGCACAAGCTAATCACATAAGGGCTCTATCATGAAAAAATTCGTTGCAGGGTTACTGTTAGTCTGTTCGCTGCCTGCTGTCGCGCTGGCAAAAGATCTCCAGATGGGTGTCTCAATGGCGCTGTTTGACGACAACTTCCTCACCATCGTTCGCAATTCTATGCAAAAAGAACTTCAAAAAGAAAACGTTAAAGGGCAGGTAGAAGATGCCAAAAACGATGTTTCCCAGCAGCTACAGCAGGTGCAGAACTTTATCGGGCAGGGCGTGGACGCCATTATCGTCAATCCGGTCGACACCAACGCGGTTAAACCGATTATGGATCAGGCCAGCAAGGCGGGCATCCCGCTGATTTTTATTAACCGCCGTCCCGCAGCCGAACTGACGGGCAAAATGGCCTATGTTGGCTCCAACTCGCAGCTGGCGGGGCGTTTGCAGATGGAAGCGCTGGCTAAACAAATGAATTACAAAGGCAACGTCGCCATCCTGTTAGGCGATCTGGCCAATGAATCGACGCGTGAACGTACCAAAGGCGTGAAGGAGATTGTTGCGAAATATCCTGGTTTAAAAATCGTTCAGGAGCAGACCGCGAAGTTTATGCGTAACGATGCGGTAGATGTGGTCAGTAACTGGCTCACCGCTGGCGACGATATTCAGGCGATCGCTGCCAATAATGACGAAATGGCGATTGGCGCGCTTCAGGCGCTGGGAAAAAACAGCGACCACGTGCTGGTGGCGGGGGTTGACGGCACGCCGGACGCGCTGCAAATGATCAAAAACGGCAAAATGGTCGCTACCGTTTTTCAGGACGCAAAAGGCCAGGGCGAGGGGGCGGTACAGGCGGCGGTGAAGCTGGCAAAAGGTGAAAACGTGGAATCGAACGTCGATATCCCTTTCCAGCTGATCACCAAAGAAAACATGGCGAAGTTTACCAGCCTGAACCAGAAATAGCCGGGGTGCATCATGACCGCATATGCGCTTGAAGCCGAAGGCATCAGCAAGTTTTTTCCTGGCGTAAAGGCACTGAACAACGTCTCTTTACGGGTCAGGCCCGGCAGCGTACACGCGCTGATGGGCGAAAACGGCGCGGGAAAATCCACGCTGATGAAATGCCTGATAGGAATTTATCGCCCGGATGAAGGCTTAATCCGCGTCAGGGGCGAGGCGGTAGCGTTTCAGGACACGCTGGACGCGCTGCGCGCAGGCATTTCGATGATCCACCAGGAGCTTAACCTGGTGCCTCATATGACGGTGGCGGAAAACATCTGGCTGGGCCGCGAGCCGATGAAATATGGCTTTGTCGATCACGGCAGCCTTCATCGCCAGACCCGCGAGTTGTTAAACAAGCTGAACATTCGCCTTGCGCCGGACGATCTGGTGGGCGATTTGAGCATCGCCTCGCAGCAAATGGTAGAGATCGCTAAAGCCGTATCCTGGAATGCGGATGTGGTGATCATGGATGAGCCAACCTCCGCGCTGACTGAAACCGAGGTTTCGCATCTTTTCGCTATCATTCGCGATCTCAGAGAGCAGGGTAAAGCCATCATCTATATCAGCCACAAAATGGATGAAATCTTTACGATTACCGATGAGGTCAGCGTATTTCGCGACGGTGCCTGGGTCGGTAGCAGCGCGACGGCGGACTATACGCGGCAGTCGCTGATTACCCAGATGGTCGGGCGCGAGCTGACCCAGCTTTTTCCCAAGTTCAACACGGCCATTGGCGAAGAGGTGCTGACGGTACGTCATTTACAGCGTAAAGGCGTGTTTGATGACATCAGCTTCGGCGTGCGCCGTGGTGAAATTCTGGGCGTGGCGGGGCTGGTCGGCGCGGGCCGCAGCGAGGTGATGGAAAGCCTGTTTGGCATGACCAGCCCCGACGGCGGCGAAATTCTGATAGACGGCGTGCCGGTAAAAATAGATTCGCCTGCCACGGCGATAGAAAAGGGGCTGGCTTTTCTTACTGAAGATCGGAAAAAGTCCGGGCTGTTTCTGGTGCTGTCGGTGATGGAAAACATGAGCATCGTCAACATGCCGGAATACAGCAGCCGCGCGGGCTTTGTCAGTCATATCCAGATGGCGAAGGACTGCATGGAGCAGATCCGTCGGCTGAACATCAAAACGCCCACTATGGATCAAATCATCAATAACCTCAGCGGCGGCAACCAGCAAAAGGTGCTGATCGCCCGCTGGCTGCTGGCACAGCCCAAAGTCCTGATCCTGGACGAGCCGACGCGCGGCATCGACGTGGGCGCGAAAGCGGAAATTTACCGGCTAATCAGCGAACTGGCGAATCGCGGCGTCGCCATCATCATGGTTTCTTCTGAACTGCCGGAAATACTCGGCATGAGCGATCGGGTGATGGTCATGCACGGCGGCCGCATCACCGGCATCCTCAATAAAGAAGAGGCCGATCAGGAATCCATTTTGTCACTGGCGTCTGAATAAGGGCTGAAACCATGAGCGACGTAAAAATGAGTGGCCAACAGCCGTCTTCGGCAACGTTTTTAAGCAGTTTTAAGGGAAAGATGCCGAAGGATACCGGCATTTTTATCGTGATGGTCGCCATCGCGCTGATTTTTGAAGCGGCAGGCTGGTACGTGCGCGATCAATCGTTTTTGCTTAATCCAAACCGGCTGGTGCTGATTATTTTGCAGGTTGCCATTATCGGCATTATTGCGGTCGGCGTGACCCAGGTGATTATTACCACGGGGATTGATCTCTCATCCGGCTCGGTGATTGCTTTAACCGCCGTGGTGGCGGCCAGCCTGGCGCAAACCTCCGACAGCCTTTCCCCGATGTTCCCGTCGCTGGTCAACATGCCTGCGGCGGTGCCGATCGTAGCCGGGGTCGGCGTGGGGTTGCTTTGCGGGGTGGTGAATGGCGTGCTGATCACTAAAACCGGTATTCCGCCCTTTATCGCCACGCTGGGCATGATGGTTTCCGCGCGCGGGCTGGCGCAATACTACACGCAGGGCAACCCGATCAGCTTCCTTTCCGACAGTTTTACCGCCATCGGCCAGGGCGCAATGCCGGTAGTCATCTTCCTGGTCGTCGCGGTCATTTTCCATATCGCGCTGAAACACACCCGTTACGGCAAGTACGTTTACGCCATTGGCGGCAATATGACCTCGGCGAAAGTTTCCGGGATTAACGTCAATAAATACCTGGTGATTGTTTATACCATCGCGGGCGGGCTTTCCGGCCTGGCTGGCGTAGTCCTGGCGGCGCGCGTCAGCAGCGGCCAGTCCAGCATGGGCATGTCCTATGAGCTGGATGCGATTGCCGCCGCCGTCATCGGCGGCAGCAGCCTGATGGGTGGCGTAGGGAGGATTACAGGTACGCTGATCGGCGCGGTGATTTTAGGGCTGATTAAGAGCGGCTTTACCTTTGTTGGCGTGGACGCCTACGTTCAGGACATTATCAAAGGCATTATTATCGTCAGCGCCGTTTCAGTGGATATGTACCGCAATCGTAAAAAGCGCTAGCGGGCAGGGGCCAGGCCGGCCCCTGTATTCCTCTCAGCCGCCGCTTTTTTATGCCATGTAAACGTTACCATGCACAGCCTGACAGCATATTTTGCACCTCATCGGTGCAGGCAAGCGGTTGGTGAAAGCATTAAAAAAAAGCGTTACTCCTTTAAAGGTAATCAGATTCTCTTATTTTACCGGCGCTTAGCCTGAAACAAATGGGCTGAAAGCGCAGCCGGAAGTTTCTGGCACGTCACTTGCAATTCTTAACCCGCACCAGAGTGAAAACTTATTTTTTAGCGCCAGTAACAATGGCGTCCCGTGACGGAGGCAAAATGAACTTAAGACGACTGAAATATTTTGTAAAAATCGTCGATATTGGCAGCCTGACCCAGGCCGCAGAGGTGCTGCATATTGCGCAGCCTGCGCTCAGTCAGCAGGTTGCCACGCTGGAGAACGAGCTGGACCAGCAGCTGCTTATCCGTACCAAGCGCGGCGTGACGCCTACGGAAGCCGGGAAGATTTTATACGCCCACGCCCGTACCATTTTACGGCAGTGCGAACAGGCGCAAACGGCGGTGATCAACGCCGGGCAGACGCTGACCGGCCAGGTTTCGATCGGTCTGGCGCCGGGCACCGCCGCCTCTTCGCTGACCATGCCTTTATTGCAAACCGTGCGCGAACAGTTTCCGGAAGTGCTGGTTTACCTGCACGAAAACAGCGGCGCATCGCTAAACGAAAAAGTGATAGATGGGCAGCTTGATATGGCCGTACTTTACGACCGCGCGCCGTCCGCCGGCATCACCAGCCTGCCGTTGATGAAAGAAGAACTTTATCTGGTTGGCGCAACCGACTGCCCTGGACAAAACATCGATTTAGCCGACGTGGCCAAAATGAACCTGTTTCTGCCGCGCGACTACAGCGCCGTGCGCAAACGCGTTGACGAAGCGTTTTCGCTGCGCCGCCTGAGCGCCCGCATTATCGGCGAAATTGAATCGATCGCCACGCTGACCGCCGCCGTCTCCAGCGGCATGGGTGTGACCGTACTGCCGGAATCCGCAGCGCGCGCGCTGGTCAGCTCCACCGATGCCTGGATGGCGCGCATCAACAGCCCAACGCTGAACCTGCCGCTGTCGCTGAACGTTTCGGCGCGCTCGCCGCTTTCTCCTTCTGCGCAGGCGGTAAAAAATATCCTGCTGTCGCTGCTCAACAAACCGACGATTGAAGAGCGTGAACTGATGCTGGTGAGCTAATGCCTTTCTGCGGGCGCGCGTCGGCGCGCCTCACTCCTATATCGCTAAAAAGCATATAAAACCTCTTTTTATTATTTGTTGCTATCAATGTGCCTTATTAACATAGCTGAAACCAACAGATAACAGAGGGAGAGGCGCACGTGAATTTTCAGCAACTTAAAATCATCCGGGAAGCGGCACGCTGCGAGTTTAACCTGACCGAAGTGGCTAATGCGCTCTTTACCTCCCAGTCAGGGGTCAGCCGCCATATACGCGATCTGGAAGATGAGCTGGGCGTGGAGATCTTTATCCGTCGCGGCAAGCGACTGCTCGGCATGACCGAGCCAGGCAAAGCGTTGCTGACTATTGCCGAACGCATCCTGGATGAAGCCGGAAAGGTGCGCCGTCTGGCCGATGTCTTTACCAACGAATCCAGCGGCGTGCTGACCATCGCCACCACGCATACCCAGGCGCGCTATAGTCTGCCAAAGGTGATCAAAGCGTTTCGCGCGCTCTATCCCGGTGTTCGCCTGGAGTTAAATCAGGGCACGCCGCAGGAGATTGTCGCCATGCTGATGGCGGGCGAAGCCGATATCGGTATTGCCAGCGAACAGGTCGTCAATAATCCGTCGCTGGCGGCTTTTCCCTGGTTCAGCTGGCATCATGCGCTGCTGGTGCCAAAGGGGCATCCGCTGGAGCAGGAGCAGCCGGTTTCGCTGGCGGCGCTCAGCCGCTATCCCTTAATTACCTATCGCCAGGGCATTACCGGCCGTTCCCGCGTTGACCGCGCCTTTCATGCCGCCGGGCTGACGCCGGATATCGTGCTCAGCGCGCAGGATTCCGACGTGGTAAAAACCTATGTCGAACTTGGGCTGGGCGTGGGCGTGCTGGCGGATCAGGCCTGCCAGCTGGATGCGCAGGCCGCGCTGACCCGGCTGGAAGCCAAACACCTGTTTGAATCCAATACCGTCTGGCTGGGCCTGAAGCGTGGGCAGCTACAGCGCAACTACGTCTGGCAGTTTCTGGAACTGTGCAACGCCAACCTGTCGCTGGAAGAGATCAAGCGCAAGGCGCTTTCCACGCATGACGCGGTAGAACCGGTGCTGGATTTTCAGATTTAAAATTTCAGAGGCGTCCCGAAGAACAGCAAAGAAAGCCGTTCGCCCGGCAATATTGCCTTGTTTTTGCCCCTGGGCTTGGGTAGCTTGCGTTCGGTGTCGTGCAGCAAAAATTTTTTATGGTGGGGTTTTATTCATTGGATGCGATCCATAGTGGTAATAGCCTTTAGCGCGCCTGGCCAGGCGCGCTATCGCCGTACAGCATGTTATTGAAAGCAAAGCGGCGGGGCGATCGCACAGTTAACACTGCCAGCAAGTAAATCAACGGCGAACGACTATGCTGTAAAGCAGGTTTATCCACCAGGGGGTTGTATGGTTGTTGCTAAAAGAACGCTGCCTTTTGCTCTCCTCGCTATTTTATTGACCGGCTGTGCCAGCAAAACCGCCGAGCAGTCGCAATATTCCGGCTTTTTAGGAAATTATGCCGAGATGAAACCGGTAAAAACAGCAAGCGGGCATGAAACGCTGCGCTGGATTGCGCCCGATTATCAGTCAGATCGTTATACCAGCCTCTATTTTGCGCCTGTTACTTATTATCCTCGCGCGTTACCCAACAGTCGGGTCTCTGCCGCCACGCTGGAGCAAATCCGTAGCTATACCGAATCCAGTCTTAAAAGCGCGCTGGCCGGGCGTAAGAAGATTGTCGACACCCCTCAGCCTGGCGGTCTGATAGTGAAAACGGCCATTACTGCCGTAACCGCTGAAAACAAAGATCTCCAGTTTTATGAGGTGGTGCCGGTCGCCGCCGTGGTAGCAGGCACGATGGCCGCCACCGGGCATCGCAGCCAGAACGCCGAGCTATTTATCGAGGCGGAAGCGATTGATATTGCTACCGGCAAGCCGGTTATTAAAATTATCCGTAAAGGATACGGTAAAAGCGTGGCGAACGGCACTGTGCCAATTACCCCGGCGGACGTGAAGGGCGCTATTGACGATATGGTGAAGGATGTGGCGACGTTCTCAACGCCATAGCCAGGCTTGCGGCGGTAAAGCGCCAACGGCCTGACCGCTGTCGGAAAGTATGTTTGAAAATTTATAAAAATGAACGGAGAAAATTATCGGGCCATGATGCGGCCCGATAATCGCCCCCAAATAAGCTTTCCCTTATTCAGCGCATAAAATGTAGTTGTGCAATATCTGACATTATCCGGCCACATCATAATTTTTCTGGGCTCGCTTAAGCCCTGTTATCTCCGCCCGCAGCATAAACCTGCGCCGCGCACGGCTGCGCGTCCACAGTATAAACCTCTGTTGCACATGGCCGCGCGTCCACAATATAAACCTCTGTTGTACATGGCTGCGCGTCCACAGTATAAATTCCTGTTGCACATGGCTGAGCGTCCTAACCTGTGCCGTACAAAGGCTGCGCTATGCGCGGTAGTTTTATCCCATGTTGAAAACCAGGCGCAAAAACCTCAGGCTGGAACGGGGCCTGATGCCTTTCCTGCGAGAACCGGGTGCCGGGCGGCTGGCCGCTAATTTAGCGACCGATTCTGCGCCGGTGGTTGATCCCACGCCGTCCCGCTATGGCAGGCTGACAGACGGCAGCGGCCAGCAACAGCCAGGCATGATTTAAGGAGAAAAGGATGAACATAGTAACGATGAACGAGCAGCATCTTGATGCCGCTTATGCCCTGACGCAGCGGTTACATTGGCCGCACCGCCGTGAAGACTGGCAGCAGGCGCTGGCGCTGGGTGAAGGCCTGGCGGCGATGGAAAACGGCGAGCTGATTGGCACCGTGCTTTACTGGCGCTGGGGCGACTACGCCACCCTTGGTCTGGTGAACGTCGCCGGCAGCGCGCAGGGCAAAGGTATCGGTAAACAGCTTATGCAGACGGCGCTGGCCGCGCTGGAAGGGCATCAGCTGCGCCTGCACGCCACGGAAATGGGCAAAGGGCTGTATGAAAAGCTGGGGTTTGTGGTCACGGGAACGATCGCTCAGCATCAATGTCGCGCGCTGGCACCGGGCGAACGCGTTCTACCGCAGGCGTCGCAAAGCTTGCGCCCCGCTCGCCGCGAAGAGCTGACGGCGCTGAGCAAGCTGGAAACCAGGGCTCACGGGCAGCATCGTCCGGCACTGATCGCCGAGCTTTTTGCCAGCGCAGACCGCTTTCTGGTACTGGAAGAGCAGGATCAAACGGCGGGATTCGCCTGCCTGCGCCGCTTCGGGCACGGCTTCGCTATCGGCCCTATTATCTGTGCCAGTCTACAGCAGGCGAAAGTACTGGTCAGCGAACTGCTTGCCGGTCTGGAAGGCGCCTTCGTCCGTATCGATACCGACAGCGCCTGCGGGCTGGGCGAATGGCTCGTCGCCCTGGGTATGGTTCAGGTTGACGAGCCCATCACCATGTATAAAGGCACCCCCTGGCAGCCGCAGGACGTGCGGGCGTTCGCGCTGGTGAGCCAGGCAATGGCATAAATATCCTCCAGCAATCAGAGCCGGAGCGCGGCCTTATCCGGGCGGCATTGGTGGCGGAGCCGGCGGCGTAAGCGGTGTTTCGCCAGTGGCCGGATATCGGCGAGGCGTTACATATCCCTGCTCTGGTACAGCTGCAAAAGGCCGGTCGCATCAGTCATGTAAACCTTGCCAACGCTGTCGGGCTTTCACCCAGTCCCTGTCTACAGCGGGTAAAACGTCTGGAAACGGCAGGGTTTATTACCGGTTACGAGGCGCACGTTAATTTACCTAAAATTACCGATTCCGTTACCGTCTTCACCGGGGTTACGCTGGCCGGACACCGGCGCGAAGACTTTATGCGTTTTGAAAACGCGCTCCGGGAGGTGGACGAACTGATGGCGTGTCATTTGATTACCGGTGGATACGATTATCTGCTGCGTTTTATTACCCGCAGCATCGAACATTACCAGGAAGTCATTGAAAGCGTTCTGGACGCTAAAATCGGGATAGATAAATACTTTAGCTACATTGTTATTAAATCGCCGATCCTGAAAAGCAGCGTGCCGCTGCGTTCGCTTATCTTTCGTCAAACGATGGAGTTCTGATGGCTGTCGGACATAATGACGGCAAAAATGTTATGAAGGGCGTTATCCTTTCTTATTTTCCCTGGTTGGCGATACGCCAGGGATAGTTCGCTTTTCACCGTCGCGGATGATACCAGTCATTAATTCTGGCGCCATGCTTTACCCGCCAGATCAGGAAAAAGTTTTTTCCCGATGCGTTTCCCGTTGTCCCTCAGCCTGTAAGAATGTTAAAAAAGAGACATCCTGTCTCTGTTATCACGCATTTACCTGTGCGGCGTCAACGGTGTCTAACGCATATTTCAAAGAGAACTCACGTTCTTTCAGATAGTAGATATAGGTTTTAAGCTCCGGGAATGATTTTTCGACTCTGTAACTTAACTCACTGAAATTGCTTATTTTGCTTTGATAAAATGACACCATTGATTCACTGATTAGCCCAACGGCTTCGCCATTGGCAATCAGCGAAATATAATCATAAATATCATCCACGATAATAACCTGCGCCGTAGGACACATAGTCAGGATTTTGGCGTGCGCGTTTTTCACATAGTGTTCGTAAAAGCCATTGGTAGGAATGATGACGGGCGTGTTTTTTATATCGCTAAGCTGCGAATCGGGGAACTTTTTAGAATAGAGATAGCAGGCGGGCTCGCTGAAAAAATTCATCGACAGGATCCCGTTATCGTTGATTTCCCGATGGGAAATAACGCCGTGGATCTCGCCGGAAAGCAGCGATTCCACCGAAGTTTTGGTATCGCAGGAACAATAAGAGACGCTTTCGGTCTTCTTGCGGGTTTTTACCAGCAGGTTGAATAAAAAGGGATTGAGGTTTTCTACACCAATCATCAGGCCACGGCGAATATTAACGTTGGTTCTTTTTCGTGAAAAATAGTCTTCCAGTTCCGTCATCTTATCGTAATGCGGCATTATTTTATCGTAGAGTTCCAGCCCTTTTTTGGTCAGGGTGAAATCATGGTCCGTGCGTGAAAATAATTTAAATCCCAGCTCGTCTTCTAATATTTTTATCCGGCGAGAAATAGGGGAAGAGGTAACGAATAATATCTCAGAAGCCTTCTTTAATGACTTCTCTTTCGCCAGCACAATAAAGCATTTCAGATTAGATGACAGAAACATAAAACCTCCAGATCGTTTAACAACTGTTAACTTAGCGTAAATTTATGAAAAATATAGCATACTTACGAAAGCTCTGGATGGGGGGTATTTACAAAATAAGACTGTTTTTATTTTGCTAATCATAGAGATGCTAATTTCTACGCGTGAGCATCATTTTTTAAAATTGTATGAATGACCTTCAATTATTATCCTGTCAATTCTAAAAACTAAAGCAAGAAATATGGTTTAAACCGTGTTTTTTGGTGGAAACCTAAACCAACATTAAATGCAAGCCTGCAACCCATCAGAAAATGCAACCATCGTATAATATATATTTAATAAAGAGGCTTTAAATGAGTGTCATTGGTGACAACAACCAGGATAATTTAACATCACAACAGGTTAAGTTAAATGAAATGGTCAGGAACTTAAACGTACTTGATAAAGATGGCAAAGCTATTGACTTCGACAGAATTGTATATCTTGCGCATTCAGCTAATGAAGAAAATAACTTTTCTATGCTGAACTCTATTGATGAATTACGGGCGCACGAGCCTGCCGCCCACGGCGAACTGGCTATTGTGCTTTCTTATAGTGCAGGAACCGGCTACGGCGGCGGTATTTTTATCAGTGACTTTAACGACAAGACGGCGCCGGAAGATGGCGGCATGACTGTCGTTACTCCCCGAAATATGCGCTGGAAACGTTATATTACCGATAACGCGGGCGTAACCGTGGTCGATTTCGGCGCTATCCCGGATGGCAAAACGGACTGTCTGGAAGCCGTTACCCGTATGTGGCACTGGTCACGCATCATGGATCGTCAAAACAATGTACGTACCCATGAAAACGTCGGCATCCGCTTTCCGGCAGGTAACTTCTTTATCTCTAAATTTGATTTCTCCGGCCAGGAGGTAAACCGTTTCCGTCTCTCTGGCGCCCACGTCAACTTCGGCTACTTCCCTAACACCCGTCTTTTCTCTGACCAGAAAGACGGCGAATACATGTTTACCGTCAACGCCCGTTGGACCTATATCAGCGGCATTATCGTTAACGGGCAGGACAACACTAAAACCAAAGGTTTCTTTAAAAATATCATCCCCGGCGGTCAGTATCTGCGCGTGACCGGGGTGCATTTCCAGGATTTGGGCGGCCGCGCGCTGGATCTGCTCGATACGCTGGATTGTAAGATCGATCAGTGGTACGCCACCCGCTGCGCCGGCAGCGTTATCTATGGCCGCTGGTCCGATCGCGCCGCTGGCTCCTGGGATCACCTTACCGCTATCGAGCTCAGCAACTTTAATATCCAGTACGGCGTGAAGTCTGAAATGATCGATCTGCCGCGCGCGACGCAGTGCGTGCTGCATAACGGCTGGATTGAGCATACCGAATTCCCCGGCGACCTTTCCAACGGCCAGTGGAAGGTCAATGCGCTGAATCTGGAAGGCAATAAAAATCCGCTCAAGTGCCATCATACGCGCCTTATTTCTACCATGCTGAATGTGCATAACGGCGAGGGGCTGGATCTCTCTGACAGCGGCGAGCGCTGGCTGCCTGTATATGAAGAAGGGCAGATATTCCTTGAAAACCACGGCGCGCGTATTGAAGGTTCGCTGAACTACGAGTACATCACTTCCCAGGAACGTATGGATAACCGTCAGGATCGGGAAACCTGGTTTAAAGTGGGCGAGATTGAGATGCCGGAATGGACCACGCAGATGCAGATGCGCATTATCGGTTCCTCTCAGTTTAATGCGATGCCGGAAACGCAAATCGACTTCACGTCACGCACGCCGGAAGGCGAAGCGATAATCTCTATTCAGAACGTGAACGGCAGCTTTAACGCCTCCTGGGCAGCGGAAGGATCGTGCCCGGTGACGCGGGTCAGGGTGAGATCGCTGGGCAGCAGCAGAGGGGAAATATTTGTTAAGCTGGCTAAATATACCGGCTTCTGTATCGCTCTGATCACCACTAACTGCCACGATCGTTTCTCGCGCGGCGTTCATTTCCGCTTTATCAAGTCTTATACGCAGGTTTCTGCTGCGGAAGCGGCCGTGCTGGATGCCGAGCCGGTAACGGCATTTTTGCAGCACTGGGAAGGAACGGATCGGGTCGGCTATGGTTACAACAATAATAACGACCTGATTATGCGTGGCCGCGTGGTCAGCACCGCGTCGGTTGGTACGGCCAGAGAATGCCTGCGGGTAAGGGTAAACGGTCTTGATTACGCGATTGAACTAAAACCCATAAACAGCTAATGCCCATTAGTGAAAAACCGGCCTTGATATGGCCGGTTTTTTTTCATGTTACCCTTGCATAAAATAACGCAATATTCATTTTTATTTTATTTACCCACCTGAATCTCTGTCCGCATTTACTGCTCCTTTCCCTGATTAATTACCCAAATGAAATGACGATGTAATGGAATGCCTTTGCTGGTGTTTGCACAATGTTATAAAATTAAATAACAGCTAAACATATAAATTCTTATACTGTAATTTAAAAAGTAAATAGAATAATCAAAGGTGTTTATTCAGGGTTTAAATAAAATTAAATGACGAGGCGCTTCTATAGATAATTCATATAAAACAAAGGCTTTTCAATTATTAATAGCTAAATGCAATTATTGAGTTTGTCTGTTTTTCCTGGCTGAATAAAATAGAACGCATGCAGCAAGCGCATTATTTTGCTTGCTGGCTGCATAACAAAAAGAACATTTTACATAATGGAATATGCATCATGGCAGATGCATATGGAGGAATTATGCCAGCTTCTAAAAATTTATCGGCAGGTCAGATTGCCGGAAAACGCTTCGCGCAAAATAAAATCGTTATGGGCTTCTGGCACAACTGGCCAGCCGTAGGCGCTCAGGGTTATAAACAGGGCCGCTTCACGGAAATGACCCTGTCCGAAATTCCTGTGCAATATAACATTATCGCCGTCGCTTTTATGAAAGTGCTGGATGACAGCGACCGCATCCCTGATTTCAAACCGTATAAAGGAACGGATGCTGAATTCCGCAGCGAAATCGCGAAAGTGCAGGCTCAGGGCCGTAAAGTTCTGATTTCCATGGGCGGTGCCGATGCGCATATCGAAATGCACGCCGGGGACGAAGTGGCGCTGGCCGAGCGTATTATCGCGCTGAGCGATAAATATGGCTTTGACGGCCTGGATATCGATCTGGAGCAGTCTGCGATTACCGCTGCCGATAACCAGACGGTGATCCCTGCTGCGCTGCGCGTGGTGAAAGATCACTACCGCAAGTTCGGTAAGAACTTCATCATCAGCATGGCGCCAGAATTCCCTTACCTGACCAATGGCGGCCATTACAGCCCTTATATCATCGGCCTGGAAGGCTACTACGATTACGTTGCGCCACAGTTCTATAACCAGGGCGGCGACGGCGTCTGGGTTGATGAAATTAACCAATGGGTGTCGCAAAGCAACGACGCGATTAAAGAAGATTTTCTCTATTACCTGACTGAAAGCCTGGTCACCGGTACCCGTAATTTCCTGAAGATCCCAAGCGAAAAATTCATTATCGGCCTGCCAACCAATAACGATGCGGCAGCGACCGGTTATGTCATTAATCCACAGGATGTGAAAAATGCCCTGGCTCGCCTTGAGGCCGCTGGTCTGCCTGTTGCGGGTCTGATGACCTGGTCCGTTAACTGGGATGCCGGTTTTACCAGCGATAACGTGCCTTACAACTGGGAATTTATCCGTCGCTACGGCTACCTGGCCGGTGATGGTGTAGTGCCTGGGCCGACGCCAACTCCGGAACCAACGCCTGAGCCTACTCCGGAACCAACCCCGGAACCAACGCCTGAGCCAACACCGGAACCAACCCCAGAGCCAACGCCTGAACCGCAGTTTGAACAGTGGCGCGCGGGTGTGCGTTATATCGATGGTGCCCGCGTGAGCTGGCAGTCACGTAACTATATCTGCGTCATGCAGCATGACTCTAACCTTTTCTGGACGCCTGAGCTGGCTACATCGCTCTGGCAGCCAATTTCCACCAACAAAACCACTACGGAATTTAAAACAATGTCAAATAACATCGGTCCGGCACTGCGCCACGGTCATATCGCCACGCCAGCTTCACGTGCTTTCTTTGCATGGCAGGAAGGCAAACTGAACGCCGGTCAGCTGAACCAGCGCGAAGCGGGTAAATTCTTCCCGGCTGCGCAGAGCGGTCTGCGTGACGCTGTAGCGCCGGACGACAGCCCGAATGCTGTGCCACCACGCGACGGCGAAATCGCCAGCGCCAACCAGGGCGACGGTCGCTTCCTGGATGAGCCAGGCACCCACTGGAAAAAACACACGGTAACCCCAGGCGAAATCATGAAATTCGTCTGGACCTATACCGCAGCCCACACCACTCGTCGCTATAACTACTTTATTACCCGCGAAGACTGGAATCCAAACCAGCCGCTGAGCCGCGCGCAGTTTGAATCCACGCCGTTCTTTAAAGCGGAATTTACCGAGCAGCCTTACTGGAGCCACGGCGCCACGCTGCGTCCGACCGGCCCAACCACGCATGAAATCCAGCTGCCACAGCGTCGCGGCTACCATGTGCTGCTGGCGGTATGGGAAGTTGCCGATACCGGTAACGCGTTCTACCAGGTTATCGATCTGGATTTCGTGGGCAACGGCAACGGCGGCGAAACTGCGCCTGCGGTGCCAGCCAGCCTGCACGCGACCGATATCACCACCAGCAGCATTGCGCTGGCGTGGAACGCTTCTTCAACCGCAGGCGTTTCTTACCGTCTGTATCGTGACAACAACATGATCTTCAACGGTACCCAGCTGAGCTTTGTGGATAACGGCCTGGAGGCAAACACCGCTTACCGCTACACCATCAGCGCGGTCAGCGCTACAGGCAGAGAATCCGTTCGCAGCGAAGCTGTTATCGTGACCACTAAAAATCCTGCCGCCTCCACCACGCCACCAACTGCGCCAGCACAGCTGCACAGCATGGGCGTGACCGCAGACAGCGTTGCGCTGATGTGGGGTTCTTCTCAAGGCAGCAACGCCATTGCCGGCTACATCGTTTACCGCGAAGGTGATGAAATCGCTCGCGTGGCGGCTTCTCAGCTCAGCTATACCGACAGCGGCCTGCGTGCAGAAACCACTTACCGTTACTTCGTTGCCGCTGTGGATTCTCAGGATCTGCTTTCCGTTCCGAGCAACGTACTGAGCATCACCACTCTGGCTAACTGCAACGACGACAACGGCAACGACGACAACGACGACAACGGCCAGTATCCGGCATGGGTGCTGGGCGGATCTTACACCGCTGGCGATATCGTTACCCATCAAGGTAAAAACTGGGTTTGTATCCAGACGCATGTTGCCCACGCCGTTGACTGGGCGCCGGGTCTGGCAGAAACCCTGTGGCGTCAGGCACGTTAATTTATCCTTGCGGGCCAAAGGGACGCGGCCCGTTCGCCTGACATAAATTAAATCAAATCACGTTGTTAAGTCGTTAACGGCTACTACAGCGTGATTTTTAATACGCCTTCGCCGTTTAACAGCCGCGCGTATTAAAAATCACGTCGGTTTGTCCGTCATTAATCAGCCAGCCGAGCGCTGCATATGGGCAACAGCGTTAATCAGCAAACAGAGAACGGAAAGCAGAATGAACATTAGCGAAAAAGGTATCCGCTTTATTAAAGAGGAAGAGGGCGAGAAGCTGAGCGGCTATCTGGATTCGGTGGGGATAGCGACGATTGGCGTAGGGCATACCGGCCACGTCGATGGCGTTGCCGTCAGCAAAGAGATGATGATCAGCGCGGAAAAATCCACCGAGCTGCTGCGCAAAGATTTAGCGGTCGTCGAGCAGGCTATTGCAAAGCATGTCGCCGTACCGCTTAGCCAGAATCAATATGACGCGCTTTGCAGCCTGATTTTTAATATTGGCGTAACGGCTTTCGTTAATTCCACGGTCAGAAAAAAACTGAATGAAAAACACTATCAGGAAGCCGCAGAGGCTTTTCTGCTGTGGAAAAGAGCGGGCAAACTGGTCAATCTCCTGCTGCCGCGCAGAAAGCGCGAAAGAATGCTGTTTTTGACGCCGGATGCGCAGCGCTGAAGGCTGACGGGACGGCCCAGTCTGATTTTCATCAGAACGCCACGCATTTTTAACGTCGCTGTCATTTTTTTCTGCCATGCTTAAAAACTTAACGGCTATTCCGTTGCCGTCCGTTCTGCGGGCCGACCAGGCAGCCTATTATCTCACAGGAAAATTTATGACTTTGATTGCCAGCTTCAGCCACTCTTTTGCCGATTCGCAGCGCGCCTTCCGTCTTATTCTGAAAGCGATAAGCGAACCCGGCGTAAAAGTGACGCTGCCGCAAATCCCGGTATGGGGCAACGCTTCGCCTGCGGCAACGGCTATTTTAATGACGCTGGTGGATCGGGAAACGCCGTTCTGGCTGGACAGCTCGCTCGGCGACGAGGCGATGCTGGAAAATCTACAGCGTTTTGGCGCCAGAACCACGGCCAAAGCGGAAGCGTCGGTGGCGCTGCTTCATGCCGCTTCCGACATGGCCATTGCGGAATTTTCGCCAGGCGACGCGCCCGCCACCGTGATTATTGAGGTGCCTGCGCTAAGCGGCGGCCTGACGCTGCGCTTAAGCGGCCCGGCCCTGCGTGAGTCTCGCGCCGTTGCGCCAAAGCTGCCGAAAGCGGTTCTGCATTACCTGCGTGAGCGGGTACACTCTTTCCCTCAGCCGATCGACCTGATTTTTACCTGCGGCGATCAGATGATGGCGCTGCCGCACACCACCAACGTTGTGGTCTGTTAACCGGCAATCTCCCACCACATTTTATTCAGCGAGTAGTAGCGATCGTCAGGATTAGGCTGACGCTCCCACGGCTTATCGATAATGTAATGAATATTCTTCACTTCAGGCAGGTGCCACATGGCGCTGTGCTGGAAGGGAAGGGTTTTCAGCGCATTATAGATATAGGGCAGCGGCCGCCAGCGTTGATGATAGTAGTCGTTAAGAAAATCCTGCTCGGCAAACAGATAGCGCGACAAATCCTTCACCTCCGCCAGCTTTTGCAGCATATCGTCATAGACGGCGCGATCCGGCGTCAGCACCAGAAAACCCCCGTTCAGATAATTATCCACTTCGTCAGGCTGCTCCGTATGATCCACGCCCCGGCAGTAGCTATAGAAGCAGTTTTCCGGCGTCCAGTTTTTCGGGTAGCTCGGGATCTTGTTAGGATTGCAGCGGCAGGCGTGGCACGCGGCGATACTCTCTTTTGCCAGCGTCAGGGCAAAGAGTTCATCCATGTTCTGCACCACCAGCATGTCCGCATCTAAGAAAACGATACGCTTAAATTCCGTCAGCTGCCAGGCGGCCAGCTTGGTCCACACTTCGGAGAAGCGCGCGTTGGCGTAGTGCTGCGCCAGGCTGCTGTCGGGGCTGATCGGCTGCACTTCCCGCACCAGGCAGCCTTCCTGCTCCAGGATCTGCCGGCTTTGGGCGTCGATATTTTCCGTGACCATTACCACCAGCGGATAGCGGCTGCCGCTTTTTTTCAGCGAGCGATTCAACGCGCTGACGCCCACCAGATAGCCCGGCTGCGTCAGCAGGGTTGCCCATGCCTTCATTGGCATTCTCCTTAATTAATCAAACAGTGCTGCGGTAAACGCATTATCAAATTTATGCTGCGGATCCAGCGTCTCGCGAACCTGCCGAAACGCCTGCCACTGCGGGTAAATTTCCGGCCAGTGGTAAAGCGACTCGTCAAAGTATTTGCCCCAGTGCGGTCTGCCGCCTTCCGCCGCCAGCACCCGCTCGATGGCCTGCAAAAAGCTGACGCCCTCTTCAGAAAGCGAGCCGTCTTCGGCGTAATAAACCACAAAGCCAAAGA
Organism: Erwinia plantamica; assembly: GCF_043420595.1. Taxonomy (NCBI): domain Bacteria; kingdom Pseudomonadati; phylum Pseudomonadota; class Gammaproteobacteria; order Enterobacterales; family Erwiniaceae; genus Erwinia; species Erwinia plantamica. Next base: position 47,286 of record NZ_JBGCUC010000003.1, on the reverse strand, counting down.
AACAGGTATCTACGCCGTAAGCCGGGCTGAGCCAGCTGGCGGAAGGGCCGGTACAGCGCAAGATAATCGGGTAGTGCATATGCGGCTGCGTTTCGCTGTGCCAGTCTTTAATCTTACGGATGACCTCGCCCACGCGCGACATGGGAATACCGATTTCAACGTTGATCTGCGGCGTAGCGATACCGCGACAGAACACCTGGTAAACGTCGCCGGTTACGTCGGAGAAATCTTTAAAACGCGTGACGGTGCGGAACGGCTTGCCGTTTTCATCCACGATTTTGGTATCGCTGCGCATATGTTCCAGCGTCTGGTCGATGGTTTCATTCATCGCATCGCTGGTTTGTTCCTGCTTCACCAGATCGTTATTATTGGCGCGATACTGCGCAATCTCTTCGCTATCGGCTTCGCGAGCCGTCCAGACGTGCACCTGATTTTCGTTAGGGAACCACCAGGCTTTGCTCAGCGCATAGTTATGGTTCCAGTCATAGATATCCTGCTCCAGGGTATCGCCGCTGACCGCATTTTTATAACAGGTGTAGATCAGCGAAGATCGCGTGCGCAACGTTACCTGGGTCACAATGCCCAGCGCGCCCACGCCCAGCTGCACGGCGTGAAAGAAAGGATGATCGCGATCGAAATCCGCCACCGTGCCGTCGGCCAGCACCATGCGGATGCTCAGCGCCTCGTCGGCGATAGAGCTTTGCTGCAGACCCTGACCGTGCGTACCGGTCGCCAGTGCGCCCGCCAGCGTTTGCGCGGCGATAACGCCAGGGGACGCGGGCAGCATTTTACCTTCGGCGCTCAGTATTTCATAAATCTCATGCATAGGCGTGCTGCCCGCAAAGGTCGCGCTGTGCTCATCCATCGCGATTAATCCTCGCAGATGACGCAGATCCAGCAGCGTATCGCCTGCGGCGGCCAGTTTCAGCACGCGGCCAGGCGACATTTTATTGCCCATTACGCGGATTTTACCGCGGCTGGCAGCAATCAGGCGGCACAGCTCTTCTTCCGTTTTGGGGGCGCTGACGGCGTGGCTGTCTGCCAGCGTCGCGTTCTGCGCCCAGTTCATTATTTTGCCTTCTTCGGCATCCGGCTTACGGCGTGGGTAACCGGAATTTTCGCTTGCCATTGGCAACTCCTGGCGTGAGGCCTTTCAAAAGATAAAATGCGGGACGAACTAAAGGGGTTAACCTCAGTAAGCGTAGCTGAATCACCCTGGAACAACAGCGGTTCAGGGTAAAAAAGTTGTACAACATATTTGTAAGTTGTACAACCTTATGCGGCACCGGGCCGCAGATAGCGCAGCGTGGCATCCACTACCAGCTGGCGATTGCGGGCAATACTTTGCTGTTCGCTTTCGTTATCGCCAAACAGCGTATTGAAGGTGTAGCGGTTAGAGACATTATGCGTACAGATGCTGCTAATCAGGCGGTGCACGTCCACCGTATTGACGTTGGGGTCGAAAACGCCGTCGGCTTTGCCCCGCGTTAAGATCTCTTCCAGCACGTTAAGCGCGCTCTGATTTAACGTCTTAATGCGCGCAGACTGGCTGATATAGCGGCCGCGCATCAGGTTCTCGCTGCATACCAGGCGCATAAAGTCGGGATGGGAGAGATGATAGTCAAAACTCGCTTCCGCCAGCCTTTGCATCGCCAGCTGCGGCGGCAGTTCGGTCAGGTTCAGCTCGGTTTCGTGCTGGCGAATAGCCTGGTAGACCTGTTCCAGCACCGCCATGTACAGGTTTTCTTTATTGGTAAAGTGGTAGACCACCATACGTTTAGTGGTGTCGGCGTGGTCGGCGATCTGCTCCATGCGCGCGCCCTGTAAACCAAATTCGGCAAAAGTAGCCAGCGCGCCGGCAAGAATACGTTTCTTTAACCCTTCCGGGTCGTTTTTTCGTTTGGCAAGTGCGGGCATAGCAAATCAGTTAATCCGTGATCCAGAGCCTTAGCGGCTGAAGCGGACAAGAATACCATAAAAACCCTAAGCTGATTTTTGGGAAAGGTTGGAAGAAGTGGATATTTCCCTGCCAGGCGCACCTGCGGTTAAATCCGCTTAACGCATCTATCCGCTTTGCAGGAGAAATTTATGTCTCGTCTGAAAAAGTATTTTGCCGCCTTTTCCGGCTGGTTTACGCCATCGGTTACACCCGAAGAGAGCATCGATCCGTCAAGGCTGAGTGAATCGCTGCTGCCGATCGGCCAGCTGTACGGCTTTGAGATGAGCTGGCTGCGCGCAAGGGGCTACGGTGAAAAATAATCGCTACCGCCTGACGCTGCGCTACAGCTACTGGAATGAACTGTGCGCTTTAGCGTGCCGCGTCTTCAGCAACGCGGCACGTCTTCGCTTTTAGTGCAGCGGCCAGTTGCCGGCCAGCTCCAGCGCGGCGTGACTAATAGCCTCCACGCTTTGCTCAAACTCTTCCGCCGTCATTTTTTCCAGCTCGCTAAAGTGCTCTTCCTTGCCATGTAGCGCAATGGCATGGAGCGCAGGCTTAAGGTGATCCGGCAGCGCCGACCAGTCGCTTAACGCTACGCCTTTCATATAGCCAATGCACCACTCTTCCACGATAGTGACTTCCAGATCTTCCTCGCTGCTGGTGCCGAACAGCGGCTCGAACTGCTCGGGATACTCTTTCAGCCGCTCGGCGATATCGTTCTGATGCTGCGTCACCAGTTCGGTGAAACGCTGCTGGTCTGTTTCATTCCAAAGCGGAAGATTGTTTTCGCCGCCCCAAATAATGGCCTGCAAACGCTCGTCGGAGACAGGTTCCGGCGAAGAGAGCAGGGCGGTTAACAATCCATCCAGTTCTGAGGCATCAAGCACCGCGTCATCGGTGCCGTACTGCGCCAGAATATTATCGAGCCATTCCAGCTCTTCAGCCGTTAAGGGTCCTTGTTGCATGTTATAACCTCTTTTTTCCGTGGATTACCGCGTGGGCGCTATTCTCGATGCCAGGGGCGCAAAAAGCCATCCTGTCAGCCCGCTGCCGCTAAAAAAACGGCGGCTGGTGAAGCTGGCCGTGCTCTGACAGCAATTATGGCTCTTTTGCTGAGTATGCGTGGCTGAATTTATTACCTGCTCAATGGTTAAAGCAGCAAATAGCAGGTGTTCAGATGGTAGAGACCTGGCAATGTCGCTACCCCGTGCCTGGTGTAATTTTATGGCATAGCAAAATAAAATGAGGGCTGACTATACGCTTAAAACGGGTGGGGACAGGCGTAATGCTAAAAGCAGCCTGGGCCAAAAAGCAAAAAGCCCGCTCAAGTTTCCTTGAGCGGGCTTCTTTAATATGGCTCCTCTGACTGGACTCGAACCAGTGACATACGGATTAACAGTCCGCCGTTCTACCGACTGAACTACAGAGGAATCGGTTTCGATGGGGCGCATAGTAGCGAGGGCGGACCGGCGTGTCAACAGGAAAAAAGTCCAGCCCTTTCAACTGGCTATCTTTAAAACAGGGCGCGCAGCTAATGTACTGCGCCCGCGCCGTTGCGCAAAAGCGGATCCTGGCGATAGAAGCGGCAAAAATGCGGATAAAGCGCAGGAAAGCGATCGTTCAGCAGCTCAGGAGCGCTGAAGAAATATTCCGACAGGACCGCAAAGCACTCCGCCGGATCGCTGGCCGCATAGGCATCAATCGTTGCGGCATTTTCGCCGACCAGTTCGATTTCTTCTGCAATACTGGTCATCGCGGCATTCAGCTCGTGCTCCCACGCCGCGACGTGACGCAGCGGCATAGCCGGCACGCCGTTGGCATGGTCGCTGCCCCGGCTGTCGAGCTTGTGGGCAACCTCGTGAACGATCAGGTTATAGCCGGAAAGATCGAACGAATCCTGCACGTCCAGCCAGTTGAGCACCACCGGACCCTGCTGCCAGCTTTGGCCCGACTGCACCATACTCTCGCGATGCACCAGGCCAAACTCATCCTGCCATTCGTCGTCAACGATAAAAGGCGCGGGATAGATTAGCACCTCGTGAAACCCGTCCAGCCAGTCGTAACCCAGATTAAGTACCGGCAGACAGAACAGCAGGGCCAGCCGGGCCGACTTCAGCTCATCCAGCGCGAAATCCTGTAGCGCCACCAGCCGTTTCTGCTGTAGGAAGCGCGTGGCCAGCTGGATAAGCTGTTGCCGCTCGGCGTCATTCAGCGCGCCAAGCAGCGGAATAGCTAACGCCTGCTGCCAGGGCAGCGCGTCGAACACAGCATCGTTGGATTTCCGGAACCATTTAATCATGATGCAACCCACAGCAGAAAAACCTCACCCTGCCTCGGCGGATCGCTTGGCGCAGTCTCCGGCGAGCAGGCCATATAAAAGGGCACAGCAGCATGGAACAGCAGAGCGAACTTAAGCAAGCTTTTCAGCGATTTTCTGTGACGAAGCGAGATATTCAGGCCCCGGCGGCCCAGACCAGCCGGAGCCTGCGGGCAGCGTTATATACGCTCGAATTCAATAACCCACACCCAGGGGTTCACTTCCCAGCTGGTGCCGCCATACTGCAATGCCCACTGCTTGCGGTAGGCATCCTTAGGCGAAACGACCTCGTTATGCATGGTGAAGAAGTTATTCAGAAAATGGGAGTCTGTCTGCACGCCTTCGGCCAGCACATCATCGTCGCTGATATCCTGAATTTTCTCTGCCCGAACGGCGGTCACCATTAAATCAATGCGGCTTGCCCAGCGTGGCATATGGATGCCGGCCTGCCAGCCAAAATGCTCGTCTTCTTCGCCTGCGCTGGAGAACTCGCTGGTATCGGCACGATAGCGGCACCAGGCGGAAGATTTAAACTGGGCCGGATTGCGCTCGTAGTTAGCCATCTCTTCTACGGGAACCACCGGGCCGCGCCAGGTCTCTCTTACCCACAGGCGATCGCCAGGCTGACCGTAAGGGCAGTGGTAGCTCAAGTTCTCCATGCCCATCACGCGGTTGCCCTGCAAGTGATTGTTCAGAACATCAATCCCGTAGCATCCTTCATGGTTATCCTGGCCTGGACCAAAAAGTTGTGACTTCATAATGCGTCGGGTCTGGCGCTGCTGGCCTGAGAGCAGTGCTCGCACCCGTTGATCGCTAAACAAAATCGGGCGTTCTTTCATGGTTTGACCCCTGTTTCTTATTAGTTAAGACCCGCTCGCCGCCGTCAGGCGAAAAGGGATCCGGCATATGCTGTTAGCCTGTAGTGAAAAGTGTATACAAAAAGTATGCAATCATTAGCCGTGCTTGTTTATTTTTGAACCCGTTCTGCGCTCTCGCTTTCTGTGTGCGACGGGTGGCCAGGATCGGGTTCGGAAGGCCGGTTAGCGCCGGATTATCCGGGCCATCATAAATTTGACATATGCCGCCTTTACAATCCCTTACAGTAGCCGCAAGGGTGTATTATCGGAGCTTTCTGATGATGGCATGAGCTAAAAACAACGACCGACCGGCATTGATTCTAACTTACTGTGCAACAAAATGCTGGTAACTTATTGCAAAAACAACATTATAAGCGTTTATCTTTTTGGTTAAAAACGCGCCACCTGATAATGGCGGGCGACGAAGGTAACGGGAAAGGGGTTGTGGAAGTGTTAAGACAAACGTTATAAACATGAAGTAGATCGCATTTTTATCGCCGGTGGCGCCGCGGTGAAGCAAGGCCGCTGACGTCTCTGCAATTTTACATTACAGGGAGAAGGCTATGACACTAACCCACTGGCAAACCCGCTTTGAAAGCTGGCTGTTTGAGACCTGGCCGCAGGATGATAAAGCGCACGACATCGCCCATTTACGGCGCGTCTGGCTGACTGCACAGCGTATTATGAAAGGGATGGCGGTGGATGAACTGGTTGTGCTCACCAGCTGTTATTTCCACGATATCGTCAACCTGCCTAAGAACCATCCCGAAAGACACCTGGCTTCAGCAAAGGCGGCGGTTGAAACGCGGCGAATTTTGTCGGAAGTGTTTCCTGATTTTCCTGCCGATAAGCGTGAGGCGGTAGCGCATGCGGTACATGCCCACAGCTTTAGCGCCAACGTAACGGCGGAAACGCTGGAGGCAAAAATTGTTCAGGACGCCGACCGGTTGGAATCGCTGGGCGCGATCGGGCTGGCTCGGGTGTTTTATGTTTCCGGCGCGCTGGGCCGCTCGCTGTTCGACAGCGCCGATCCGCTGGGTCGCGATCGCCCGCTAAATGATGCTGAATGGGCGCTCGATCACTTCCAGAAGAAGCTGCTTAAGCTGCCGCAAACCATGCAGACGGCGGAAGGGCGTCGGCTTGCCGAGCATAATGCGGATTTCCTGATTACCTATATGGCCAAACTCTGCGCCGAACTGAAAGGGGAGTTTTGCGAGCTGGATCCGGATGTGCTGCGTGAATTTGTCGCGGCGCGGGGGAAATATTAAATTTTTGTGACAGTATGGTTAAGCAGATCTTTTCAGGCTACCGTGTTGCTAACATTTATCAGGAGATTCAGGCATGACCGACGCTGTTAGCTTAACGTTAAAAATTGACCCCGCTTTGAAAGAAACGCTGAAAAACCTGGCGCAGGAAAACCAGATTTCGCTCAGCCAGGAAGTCAGCCAGCGTTTACAGCTCAGTCTGACCACCCAGCAGCATCCGGCCGTGGACAACCAGAGCGTGCTCGAAGACGTCGATCCCCAGCTGAACGCCAGCGAGCTGAAACAGGTACGCGCCTTGCTGAAAAAAACGAAAAAGAAGAAGTAAAAAGGCCTTTCCGTCCCTGACTGCCTGGTCAGGGACGCCTGTCAGCCGCTACTCGTCTTCATCACCATAATAGAGTACGCCAAGCTTAATCAACGGACGCCCCTGGCTTTTACGATGCAGGTTGCTGTCGCGCAGTGAATAAACGCAGCCGCAATATTCCTGCTGATAAAAACGTTCGCGCTTGCTGATTTCAATCATGCGCGCCGATCCGCCTTTTTTCCGCCAGTTGTAATCCCAATAGACCAGCCCCGGATAGGGCGCCGCGGCCCGCTCGCCGCACTCGTTAATTTGCTGCATATTTTTCCAGCGCGAGATGCCCAGGCAGCTGGTGATAACGGGAAAGCCGTTTTCGTGCGCATAAAGCGCGGTGCGTTCAAAACGCATATCAAAACACATCGTGCAGCGCGCGCCGCGCTCCGGCTCCCATTCCATGCCCTTAGCCCGCTCAAACCAGTTATCGGTATCGTAATCGGCATCGATAAAAGGCACGCCGTGCTTCTCGGCAAAGCGAATATTCTCCTCTTTGCGCAGCAGATACTCTTTTTGTGGATGAATGTTGGGGTTATAGAAAAAGATGGTGTAATCGATGCCGGCCGCCGCGATGGCTTCCATAACCTCGCCAGAGCAGGGCGCGCAGCAGGAGTGCAGCAGCAGTTTGTTCGCGCCGTTCGGCAGAGTTAACGGCGGTCGCGTAATATCGCTCATCATTTCAGCTCCATTGTTTTAAACACGGCAAGTTTAGGCTGATGGCCGCCCGATGTCACGGATCGTGGCCCGCAGTAAAAGGCGGTTGCCCCTGGTTTTAGCGTGATGAAGTGGTAGACTGGCAGGCGTTTATTTCCGGAGAGACTATGAGCGAGTTCGACACTATTGCAGAGGCGCAGCCTGGACTGGAAGATCGCCAGCTGGCCGCCCGCCTGCAGGCCGTTTACGATATCAAAACCCTTCTGGCTACGCTGCAGCAGGTTGGTCACGCTAAGTGGACGCGGGAATCGTTAAGCCGCTGGCTGAAAGGCACGGGCGGGACGTTAAGCCAGGCGGAAGCGGACGCGCTGGCGCGCCTGCTGCCTCAGCCGCCCGCGCACCATCCGCACTACGCTTTCCGCTTTATCGATCTGTTTGCCGGTATCGGCGGTATCCGCAGCGGCTTTGAGGCGATTGGCGGGCAGTGCGTGTTTACCAGCGAATGGAATAAATACTCGGTCAGAACCTATAAGGCGAACTGGTACTGCGATCCGCAGGCGCACGTTTTCAATCAGGATATCCGCGACGTGACGCTAAGCGCGCAGCCGGTCAGCGAGCAGGAAGCCTATCGGCATATTGACCAGCAGGTACCGGAGCACGACGTGCTGCTGGCCGGTTTTCCCTGCCAGCCGTTTTCGCTGGCGGGCGTATCGAAAAAAAATGCGCTGGGCCGCGCTCATGGCTTTGAGTGCGAAGCGCAGGGCACGCTGTTTTTCGACGTGGCGCGCATTATCACCGCGAAGAAACCGGCGATCTTCGTGCTGGAAAACGTCAAAAACCTGAAGAGCCACGACAAAGGCAAAACCTTCCGCATCATTATGGAAACGCTGGACGAGCTGGGCTACGACGTGGCCGATGCGGATCTCAACGGCGCCGCCGATCCGAAAATCGTCGACGGCAGGCATTTTCTGCCGCAGCACCGTGAACGTATCGTGCTGGTCGGGTTTCGGCGCGATTTAAACCTGCCCAAATTCACGCTTTCCGCGCTCGCTCAGCACTATCCGCAGCAAAGGATCCCGCTGCGCCAGCTGCTGGACAGCCAGGTCGAGGCCAAATATATTCTGACGCCGTCGCTGTGGAAATATCTCTATAACTACGCGAAAAAGCATCAGGCGAAGGGCAACGGCTTTGGCTACGGGCTGGTCGACCCGGATAAAGAGCACGGCGTGGTGCGCACGCTCTCCGCGCGCTACTACAAAGACGGCTCGGAAATCCTGATCGATCGCGGCTGGGACAAAGAGCAGGGCGAGGTGGATTTCGACCATCCGCAAAACCAGCAGCGCCGTCCGCGCCGCCTGACGCCAAGAGAGTGCGCCCGCCTGATGGGCTTTGAGGCGCCGGGCGAAACGCGTTTCCGCATTCCGGTTTCAGACAGTCAGGCCTATCGCCAGTTTGGCAATTCAGTGGTGGTGCCCGCCTTTGCCGCCGTCGCCAGACTGTTGCAGCCCTGGATAGCGCAGGCGGTTAAGCAGGCGGAGAAGTAGGCCCGGAGGCGTCTATACTTAAGCCACCTCAAGGAGGATGCTATGGCTGATGTTCACACTTCCGCAATTCGCAGTAAAAATATGCGCGCTATCCGTACCCAGGATACCGCCATTGAAACCCGCCTGGCCGAGCTGTTGGCCGAGCGCGGGTTCAGCTATCGCGTGCAGGATAAGACGCTGCCGGGAAAGCCGGACTTCGTGCTGGAGAACCCTCAGGCCATTATTTTTGTGCACGGCTGCTTCTGGCATCATCACGACTGCTATCTGTTTAAAGTGCCGGCAACCCGCACCGAATTCTGGATGAATAAAATCAGCGGCAACGTGACGCGCGATAAGCGTTTTATCGATCAGCTGAGCGCCAGCGGCTGGCGGGTGCTGGTGGTTTGGGAATGCGCGCTGCGCGGTAAGCACAAGCTGGCGGACGAGGCGATAAGCGCCAGGCTGGAAGAGTGGCTTTTTGCCGGCGAGGGTAACGCCGAAATCGACTGGCAGGGCATTCACCTGATGCGCGAACGCCCTGCATAGTGCTCTGGCCATTGATGACTGAGGGCATCCACTAATGGATAAAAGCCCCGCATAGCGCCTTAGTCTGGACGAGATACCGATTTAATCACCGGCCTGCCGGGAAAAAGATATTTGCCCAGTGTGACCAGCACCACTGCAAAAAGGATCACCCCCAGCGCCAGCCATTCGCGCGGCGACAGGCTTTCACCGGCGAAGCTAATCCCCAGCAGCACCGCCACCACCGGATTAACGTAGGCGTAGCTGGTGGCGACCGCCGGGCTGACGTTGCGGATCAAAAACATATAGGCGTTGATGGCGATAATCGAACCGAACAGCGTCAGGTAGCCCAGCGCCAGCAGGCCGGACAGGCCCGGCGCGGCAGCCAGCTTTTCGCCACTAAGCTGGCTGACCGCCAGCAGAACCACACCCGCCGCCAGCATTTCTATTGCGCCCGCCATCATGCCTGTCGGGAGCGTGATGCGCGATCCCCATACCGAGCCAAACGCCCAGCTGATCGAGCCGATCAGAATGATCAATGCGCCCCAGGGATTACCGCCCAGGTGGCCGCCGCTGTTCAGCAGAATAATGCCGACCAGGCCAACCGCAATGCCCAGCCACTCTATCCAGCGGGTTGCCATGCCGAACAGGCGGCTGAAGCACATTGCAAACAGCGGGACGGTAGCGACCATCACGGCAGCGATACCGGAAGGCACCTGCTGATGCTCGGCAATCGTCACCGCGCCGTTGCCAATGGTCAGCAGCATAATCCCCACCAGCGCGGCGTTACCTGCCGCTCGCCAGCCGGGAAGCCGCTCGCCGCGCAGCAGCAGAAACACCAGCAGGACGACGCCCGCCAGCACGAAGCGCACGCCAGCCAGCATCATCGGCGGCCAGCTTTCTACCCCAATACGAATAACGAAATAGGTCGATCCCCAGATAAAGTAAAGGGCGAACAAAGCGGCCAGAAGCGGAAGCAGAGCGGGCGCACGACGTAACATAAGGTTTCTCACAGCGGGTTGGGGTCGTTAAGTTACCGTTAAAAAAAGATTTCAACCAGATGAAATAGCGTCTTTTTAACGGCCGGAAAGCGATTCAGTCCACATAATTTGCATCTCTCGTGCATACTTGCTTAGATCACACTCTTTAACATCCTGTAGCAGGACAGACGATGGCCAGTATCAAACTCACAGTCAGACGGCTGTACAAAATCAGCGGCGAGCGCATGGTCAACACGCAGGCTACCGCGCGCATTTTTGTAGGCGAGCAGCTGGTGGCGACGGAGGAGATCGCCGGGATGACCGAAAGCCCGGTCAGCAAATTTGTGCATCACAACCTGGACGCGGGCCAGCCGGTGAGGGTTGAGTGGGATTGCGAAGGCATAGCCGATATGACGGTAGCGGAAGTCAACGTCTGTCCCTGCTGTCAGCATGATGAACATTAAATAAGGAAGGAAATTTTGGCGGGTAGTAGCTTACTGACTTTACTGGATGATATCGCCACGTTGATGGACGATATCTCAATCATGGGCAAGGTGGCGGCAAAGAAGACCGTCGGCGTGCTGGGCGACGATCTGTCGCTGAACGCGCAGCAGGTCAGCGGCGTCAAAGCCAACCGGGAACTGCCTGTGGTCTGGGGCGTGGCGAAAGGCTCTTTTCTTAACAAGCTGATCCTGGTGCCGCTGGCGCTGGCCATCAGCGCGTGGATCCCCTGGGCGATCACGCCGCTGCTGATGCTGGGCGGTGCTTACCTTAGCTATGAAGGCGTGGAAAAGGTGCTGCATAGCCTGCACGGCAAAGAGAAAAACAGCGATGCGGCGCGAGAACAGCGGCTGCGCAATCTCTCGCAGCAGGAAGCCGCCGCCTTCGAGAAGAAAAAGGTCAAAGGCGCAGTGCGCACGGACTTTATTCTGTCGGCAGAAATTGTGGCCATTACGCTGGGTATCGTTTCCGAAGCGCCGCTGCTGAGCCAGGTGATGATCCTGGCGGGTATCGCCATTCTGGTTACCGTCGGCGTGTACGGCATTGTCGCCTGTATCGTGAAAATCGACGATCTGGGCCTGTGGCTGCAACAGAAAACCTCATCGCTGGCCAAAGGTATCGGCAGCGTGCTGCTGACCCTGGCGCCAAAAATGATGAAGGTGCTGACGGTAGTCGGCACAATAGCGATGTTTCTGGTCGGCGGCGGCATCATTGCGCACGGCGTGCCCTTCATCCATCACTTTATTGAGCATCTGGCCGCGGGCCACAGCGGTTTTATCAGCTCGCTTATCAGCAACGGCGCAAATCTGGTGATTGGTTTTATCGTCGGATCGATCGTGCTGTGCGGGGTAAATCTGGCTGGCAAACTGCGGGCATAATCAGTATAAAGACACCCCTTCACCAAACCGGGAGCGACGATGAAAGACGATATTTTTGAATTTGATATTGATGCCGAGCTGGAACAGGCAGAAGCCAACGCCGAGAAAAAAGCCAGCGAAGTCCCGACTGACCTGAGCGACGAAGCGGACTGCGAAGGCTGCAAAATCTGAGTTCGACCCTTCTTTGAAGCGAGTAATCCTTACTCGCTTTTTTTAATTTTCGCCTTTTTAACTGCTTATTCCTTTTTAACAAAACTTTTACCTACCGTTAACGGCGCGCCGCGCGATTGCCTGCTATACCTGAATTTCCCCCGAAGTTTCCAGCTCAGGAGAAACGGCATGATCATGGTCAGTGAGGCAGTGCAGCTTAAAGAAGGCGGTCCGGCAATGGTGGTTACCGGCTATGCCAGCGGTATGGTGGAGTGTCGCTGGTATGACGGCTACAGCGTGCGGCGCGAAGCGTTTCGGGAAGAGGAGCTTTGCGCGCTGAGCGCGGGGCAAAACCGGCTTGCCAGCTAGCGTTGAACGAACGGGACGAGAAATTTCGTCCTGTTATCATTTACTTCCCGCCGCGCCGCTGCTGGCGCAACCTTCCTGCCGCAGCTAAACTGAAAAGCTCTTTCCCGCTGGCAGGAGCGTTGCCGTGTGAAGCTGGCCCATTCCCATCCTGAGGCGGTTATTCATGTCTGTTTTCTGCTGGTCTTTCTTTTCTCCTCGGTACTGACCTGGCGAGAAGGCAGCGTGTTAAAAGCAACCTATGAGCTTAGCCAGCGCGCCAGCCTGAAAGATATTGCCGACGATCTCGATCGCCAGTTTCAGTTCAGCCTTGACCAGCTGTTGTTCTGCCGCAATATGCTGCAACAGGTTATGCGCGCGCCTGCCGAAAACAGCCAGATGCGGCGACAGCTGGACTATTTTTCGCTGCTGCGTAGCCAGCCGGTCTGGCATCTCTACGCCAGCATGACCCACAGCCTGCCGCTATCCGGTATTGCCGACGACGCGGTTGCCGCCTATCCGCTGCTCAGGCGCGACGACGCCAGGCTAAAGCCGGAGCTGGCGGCAACGCTGATGATGAGCCTGATTTTGCAGCTTAACGACGCCAACAGAGATTTTCATTCGCGGCTCTGGTACCTCTCGCGGGCGGGATTCTGGCTCAGCTCCACGCCGTTGCCGCAGGGCGAGGATACGCTGCGCTATCTTACCCGCGTGGTGAACGCGCCCTGGTTTACCGCTATGCGGCCTGAAAGCAATCTGTCCAGGCAGCCGCGCTGGAGCGGCCCGGACGCGACTGCCGCAGGCCGCAGCGCGTTGACGCTCAGTCTGCCTGTCGATCTGGACGGCTACTGGTATGGCGTGCTGGCAATGGATTTTTCGGCCGCCAACATTCGCCAACAGCTTCTGCTGTCGCTGCCTGAACGGCCAATGGGCAGCATACTTTTTTATGATATCAACCTGAGGCCGCTGGCCAGCGCCGTAGACGGGCCAGCGACCGCACATTTTACCGCTGAGCAGATCGCCCGGCTGCAACGGGCCATCGCCCACAGCGATCGCGGCGCGTTGCGGCTTGATACGCGCTATATCAGCTGGGTCAAAACCCGTTATGCCCGAGGCGTATTGATTAATGTGGATACGCTGCGGCAGAGCCTGACTGGCAGCACCGGTCAGGTAGCGCTGGCGTTGCTGGGGATGTGGCTGCTGTTTACGCTGGCGCTGCTGCTGTCGCACCAGCTCATTATTCGTCTGGTCAGGCGCCTGCTGGCGATGCAGGAAAAACTCCGCTGGCGCGCCAGCCATGACGGGCTGACGAAGATGCTGAACCGCAGCGCGTTTTTCGAACGGGCTAACGCGCTGGCGTACGAGAGCCAGCTCAGGCAGAGGCCTTTTTCGGTGATCCAGCTGGATCTCGACCGCTTTAAACAGGTAAACGACAGCTATGGTCATGAGGCAGGCGATCGCGTGCTGGCCTATGCCGCCGCCGTGATAGATGACACCATTGACCCGTCGGCGATCGCCGGGCGCGTTGGCGGTGAGGAGTTTTGCATTGCGCTGGCCGTTACTGCCGACGAGGCCGTGGCAATAGCGGAGAAAGTTCGCGTCGCGCTGGCGCAAAAGCAGGTGTTTGCCGGGAATTCAGCATGGCTGAGGGTAACGGCCTCGCTGGGAGTCGCCTCCAGCGAGGCGTCGGGCGACTATCATTTTAAAAGCCTGCGCTCGATTGCCGACCGCAGGCTCTATATAGCCAAAACGTCAGGACGCAATCGCGTCTGCGACCGGGACTAAACGTTGCCCTTGTTATCCTCTTCCACCGCCTGATAGATACGCTGCATAATGTCAGGGAAAGCGGACTGCACGCGGCTCCAGCTTGGAATAAACGGTTTTTCGTTCGGCCGCTCGATAAAGGATTGTCCGGCTTCCAGAATCGACTGAGTAAACATTTCCACCGCCGCCTCTTCCGCGTGCTGATCGAACTTCAGCCCGTTCATCGCCGCTTCATGGCTGTAGATCTCCATCATATCCAGCGCGTTGCGGTAATAGGTCGCTTTCAACACGCGGAACGAGTCGCTGGTCAAATCCACGCCCATTGTCGCCATCTTGCGCAGCAAAGACTGGACGATATCGTTACTCATCCGGCGCAGGCCGCCGGTGCCGTCCTCTTCCGACAGCGGCTGGTGTTTATGATCGTAATTATGCGCGATCTCAACCTGGCAGCTCTGGCGCGTGGTGTAGTTGCGATAGATTTCAGACAGCACGCCGATTTCCAGCCCCCAGTCGCCGGGGATCTTTATATTGTTCAGCACGTGCGTGCGCATTGCGAACTCGCCGGAAAGCGGATAGCGGAAGCTGGTCAGATAGTCCAGGTATTCCGAATGGCCGTACACTTTCTGCAGCGAACGCAGCAGCGGCCCAACCAGCAGGCGGCCAACGCGACCGTTCAGCTTGTTGTCGGCCACGCGGGCGTAAAAACCCTTACAGAACTCATACTGAAAAGACGGGTTCGCCAGCGGATAGAGCAGCCTTGCCAGCATGCCGCGTTCATAAGTTACGATATCGCAGTCGTGCAGCGCCACGCAGCTGGTACTTTCCGAAGAGAGCGTATAGCCGGTACAGAACCAGACGTTACGACCCTTGCCCGGTTGAGAAGGGGAAAGCCCTTCTTTATCCAGCTCGGCATCAATCGCCTTCAGGCGCGGCCCGTCGTTCCACAAAATACGATGGCGCTGCGGCAGGCGGGAAAAAAAGTCGCGGGCGTAAAGAAACTGCTCGCGATCGGCGCGATCCAGGCCGATAACTATCTCTTCGAGATAGGGCACCTTAGCCAGCTCGTCAACGATATGGCCGAGCGCCGGGCCTTCCAGTTCGGAAAAAAGCGAAGGCAGGATCAGTCCCATCTTGCGCCGCGTGGCGAACTGCACCAGCTCCTGCTCCAGTTCCTCAACTGGACGTGCGGTGAGATTATGAAAGTTGGTGATAACGCCGTTCTGGAAAAAATCACTCATCGCGTGTTCCTTAAGCCGGGCCCGTAGTTGGGCTGCATGGGAAATCTGTTATCAGGTAATGTAGTGCGTCAGGCCCTCGCTCCAGCCCTCCGGGCCAAAGCCTGCGCTGTAAAAAACATGTTGCTGACGCTTCAGCGTCACGCCGGTTTTGCTATAGCCTTTGGTCACGACGGCATAATCTACTTTCTCCAGCATGGGCGCATCGTTGGGACCGTCGCCCAGACCGATAGTGATCCAGCGGCCGCTGCCGGGAGGCGGGTAGTGCGTCAGCAGCCAGTCAAGCGCCGCGCCCTTACCGCGTCCCTGATTCATGACGTGCCAGAAACGCCCGCCCTGAACCAGCTCCAGCTGTTGCGCCGCCAGCGCCTGTTGGAAAGCGGTAAACTGCTCGCTGGTATCTCGCCAGATCAAACTTTCCGACCCTTCCCGCGTTTTCGCCAGGGCGGCGTCGCGCGGCGTCAGGCCTGTCCAGTCCGCCACCTCTTTTTCCGTCACGTCGGCGAACCCGGTAAATTTAAAGCCATCCTGCTCACGCAATTGCCGCAGCGTCTTGCAGATCGCCGCATAATCCTTTGCGGAAGGCCGATCGGCAGCGGCAGGCGTTTGCTGCTGCCATTTCACGATGGCCCCGTTTTCCGCAATAAAAGGCGCGCCGACGATATCCAGCGCCCGCTGCAGAGGCTCAATTTCCGCCGCCGTCTTGCTTGAACAGATCACGATGGGAATATCGGCCGCCTTCAGACGCGCCAGCCAGGCCTCGGCAGCCTCCCAGCTGTAGGTATGATGATCCAGCAGGGAACCATCTAAATCCGTAACTATCATCAGGGGATCATGCAGCGCCGGCATCGTTGTTTCTCCATAGCCTGAGGCAAGTGACTCAAGTATAGCGGTATCCATCGAAGGCGCAGAAAAGGCAGGCAAACAAACGAAGCGGTTCGCCCAGGAATTCTCTTAAAAAACAGCAATAACTCACGTAAGTAACTACTTACAGGCGAGCAGGCGAGGCGACAGGGCTTCAGACAAAAAAGGTGGATAAATTCACAGGAAAAAAAATAATGTGCTATGAAGTTAAGAAAATTCTTAATAAGGCCAATCGGTAGGCTACGCGGGTCAGAGATTTTTCTCTGTAGCGAATTTTAATTTTTTCCCGGCCGCTGGCCGGGTTTTTTTTGCGCATAACCGACGCAATGCCTGAAAAAAAGGCAAAAAAAAGCCCGCGCTGCGCGGGCAAAAATCCTTGTTACTTTTTAGGTTGACTGCGCCTTTGGGGTTGGTGCAGTGGGAACAGTGTATGCCGGGCCGTTGTCAGAAGTCTCACCGTAAAACGTTAAAAAAGTGAAAAATATACGTTCATTACGTTGTTTTACATGCGGCGGCAGGCGCAACGGCAGATTCGGGCTATACTGAACAAACGATTACAAAACAAGCTGTTATCCGCGCTATGGAGGCGACATGGATCTTTTACGTATTATTATTGCTATTCTTCTGCCCCCGCTGGGTGTTTTTATGCAGGTCGGTTTTGGCGGCGCCTTCTGGCTGAATATCCTGCTGACGCTCTGCGGCTACATTCCGGGTATTGTGCACGCCGTTTGGGTCATTGCGCGTCGTTAAGCGCGCCGGTTTCCGGGTAAGATGCGCTATCTTATTTGTAGCGCACCTACCAGGAGAAAAAAATGAAGGTAAACGATCGGGTCACGGTAAAGACCGACGGCGGGCCGCGCCGCGCCGGCACGGTACTGGCGGTAGAGGACTTTAGCGAAGGCACCATGTATCTGGTCTCGCTGGAGGATTATCCGCAGGGGATCTGGTTTTTTAACGAGCTGGGGCAGCGGGACGGCATTTTTGTAGAACCGCATACCGAATAGCCGCGCAGGATGAAAAAGGGCGAAGCAATTCGCCCTTTTTTACGCCCGTTCTAAAATTTTTCCCAGTTATCGCCGTCCGCCAGCGCCGGACGCAACGGCGCCGCTTTGGTTTTCAGCACTGGCGCAGTCGGCTGTGGCGTGCCGCTAAGATTAAAGGCCGCTACGGCCTGCGTCAGACGCGAGGCCTGCTCTTCCAGCGATGAGGCGGCGGCGGAGGCCTGTTCCACCAGCGAGGCGTTCTGCTGGGTAACGTTATCCATTTCCGATACGGCCTGGCTCACCTGCTGGATGCCCCGGCTTTGTTCATCAGAAGCAGAAGCAATCTCGGCCATAATCTCCGTAACGCTGTGTACGGCCTGGACGATATCCGTCATTCTCTCGCCTGCATGGCTGACCTGAGTCGATCCCCGATCGATCAGGCTGACCGATTCGGCAATCAACCCTTCAATTTCCTTCGCCGCGCCCGCACTGCGCTGCGCCAGATTCCGCACCTCGCTGGCCACCACGGCGAAACCGCGACCCTGTTCGCCCGCCCGCGCCGCTTCAACGGCGGCATTCAGCGCCAGAATATTGGTCTGGAATGCGATGCTGTTGATAACCGTGGTAATTTCAGCAATTTTCTTTGAGCTGGCGGAAATATTATTCATGGTGCCGATCACGCCGGAAACGATATCCCCGCCCTGGCGGGCTTTCCCGGAGGCGTCGCCCGCCAGCTGGCTGGCATGGTGCGCATTTTCCGCATTCTGCTTCACGGTTGCGGTCAGCTGTTCCATGCTGGCCGCCGTTTCTTCCAGCGCCGCCGCCTGCTGCTCGGTACGGGAGGATAGATCGGTATTGCCCGCCGAAATTTCGGTCGAGCCCTGATAGATAGCTACCGCACCTTCACGCACTGTGCCGACCGTTTTCACCAGCGCCTGCTGCATCGTTTGCAGATTGCTGCCCAACGCGCCGATTTCACTGCGGCCCCAGGCCTGCGGCGGCGCGGTCAGATCGCCATGCGAAATACGCTCAATTCGCTGCACCGCCTGGCGTAGCGGGGCAATGATCACGCGACGCAGGAAGATAAAGGTAGCCAGCGTCAGCAGCAGCGCGGCGGCGAAAGCGCCGGCCATCATAATAAAGCCCATGCGGGTTTGCGCCTCCGCGCCCGCGTTAATGGCGGTGGCGCGCTGGGTACGAATGGCGATGGCTTTCAGCAGTACGGCGTTATAGTCATTATCCAGGCCGCGCGTGAAATCTGTTTCTCGCGTTATCACATTTTCAAAGCTGCCGTCTTTGGCGCTTTTTACCATTGGCAGCAGGCCCTCGCTGACATAGGCCGTAAAGCGGGTGGTCAATTCACCATCCAGCGCTTCGTCCGCCGGGGTTTTAATGCGCCGTTGCGTGTAGGCTTTAAAATTCTCGCCAGCCAGCTGAATACGCTTTTCCGCCTGTTTAAGATTCTCGTTAAACAGATCCATATCGCCAATGCGCACCGCCGCGCCCGCGTGAATAATATTCAGCCGGGCCGTACGCAGGTGATTGGAGCTGTTAGAGATAGCCATACGTACCTGGATCTCTTCGGTAACGTCCTTGAGCGACTGATTACTCTGGATCAGATAATAGCTCGCCAGGCCGATGCACAGGGCGAACAGAAACAGGATGGCACCGAGAATAGTGGTGAACAGGGGAACGAGGCGCAGATGCTGCCAGAAACTTAAGTGAGAAGAACCTTCGGGTTGGGGGAGTGGTGTCATGTCCTTGTGCTCTCTGTCTGGGTAAACGAAGCGACAGGCTTCGCTTTGTTTACAACTCATCGGCAGAGAGAGGCGAAAGGTTAACGGAAAAGTGTGATCCTGTTAACATTAGTGGATAAAATAAAGCCGGCATAAGCCGGCTTCTTTAACGCTTAGCGTACGTTGACGTAGATACCGCTGGTGACGTTATCAGTCAGGCGCACAACATGATAGATGACCTGTTTATTATGAGTCTTAATCTTGCGTTTAATATTGCCTTTATGCGAAGAAACCGTTTTGGCTTTAATTTGCATTTTGTCCGAGATCTGAATGGTATCGTGACCGGACATCCACATTTTAAGCATGTTCGACTCGGTTTGGCTTAGCGTCAATGGATGAACATCGAAGCCAGCGGAATAGCGAGGCGACACGTTGAGTTTCTTCTGGAAATAGGACAGAAGTAAGTTATCGAGTGTAGCAGGCTTAATCGATTTTGACGTAATAATCAGGTTCTTACGAACGTAGAGGTATTCCTCAAAATGGATGTTAGAGATAGCCATAAAGATGAAAAACAGCGTGTCAGGATGCTGCGTAATAATGTCTCTTATACGCTGGCTGGCATCTGCTTCATAAATAAAACAATCTTCGTTAATAAATACAACGCCCGGTTGGAGCTGCTGGCATTTAATTTGAAGCTGATCGATGTCGGTAACGGAAGTTATGTTTTTCTTTTTAACTCCCTTGACGGACATATAATCAGTAAGACCTAAGCGTGTGTAGCTGCATGAATCCATTATAATTGTTGGCATAACTGCGACCCTCACCAAATTGTTATTCGTTTAAACTAACGATGAATTACGCGTTGTGTAAGTTACGAGAGTAATATGTTCTGTTTTCAATTTTATTATTTGTACTCAGCATTAAGTCTGTTAGCGGACGCTGAACAAACCTGTCCATGCTCGATGTAACCGTTTAGTTTAGGCAAACCACCCACTACCAACGCGGTAAAACATCCGTAGACAGATGGAGGATCTGACAGAAGTTTGCCGCACTGCTTTGTGAACTTCGCCACTATCGCGCAGAACGCAGAGAAATCTGATAGGACGAATCCTAAAAAACATTCATCACGCGAATGTGTGCCGCTGTATAGGGCACTAAACCTGCTGTGAAATACGATTTGCTACAAGAATAACGGCAAAAAATAAAATTTCCAGTAAAAACAGACGTTTTTATTCACTCCGATGCTTAACATTTAAGCAACATTGCATCCGTTTCGTTAAACAAAATACGCTAACTGGCATTTAATAAGAATAATTTTCATTGGGTGAAGCGATTAATCAGATTTTCCTTAAGAATTTTCTGGTGTCGGTGGTTTGAAAAATGTGCAAAAACATTCTACACGCTTAACAATGCACCCAGGGCCTCTCTTAAGGTGGTTCTGAATACTTAAGTTTATTTGGCAGGAAGTTCGCTAAGGATCTGTGAGAGTAAATCAAATACTTCGCTGAATAAATGCTCACAAAACGGGGCCAGGAGCGGCATCATCAGGCTCAGGAAGATAAGACCGATTGATAAGGTGATAGGAAAGCCGATGGCAAAAACCGACAGCTGAGGTGAAACACGGTTTAACAAACCCAGTGCCAGGTTAATGATGAGCAGCAGCGTTATCAGGGGTAACGCTAATCGCATTCCATTAAGGAAAATCAGACTGGCTGCTTTCGTTAACGCCAGAAACGCGTTGCCGTTAATCAGCTCTCCGCCAACAGGCAGCGTATGAAAGCTGTCGGCGACCATAGAAATTAACCACAGGTGACCGTTAAAAGATAAAAACAGCAGCATGGCCAGCATATCCATAAAGCGGGCCAGCACCGGCATATTCAGTCGGCTTGAAGGATCGAAAAAGGTGGCAAAAGAGATACCCATCTGCAAACCAATGACTTCACCTGCGGTTCTGACTGCCGCAAAGGCAAATTGCATCGTAAAACCGATAGCCACGCCAATCAGAATCTGCTGAATCAGCAGCCAGAAGCCGCCAATTGAGAATAAGGTCACATTAACCGGCGGCAGCGTGGGGATCAAAACCCAGGTAATCATCAGGCCTAAGCCGAGCTTAACCTTTTTGCTAATCGATTTTTCACTGAGGATCGGGGCGGTCATGATTAACGCCAGCACGCGGGCGAGGGGCCAAAAAAGTTGCCCCATCCATAACATCAGCTGGCTGCTGTCGAAGTTAATCATTTAACCGATCATATTAGGCAGGTTGGTAAACAGGGTGCGCATATAGTCCAGCACCAGGCTCAGCATCCACGGGCCAGCCACGACGATGGTCGCAACGACGGCGAGGATTTTTGGAATAAAAGAGAGCGTTTGTTCGTTGATTTGCGTCGCCGCCTGCAGCAGGCTAATCAGTAGACCGCTGACCAGCGCCGCCAGCAGCAGAGGTGCAGCCAGGATCAGCCCAACGTGCAGCGCATCATGACCAATTGACATAACCGATTCTGGTGTCATCACGACTCCGGGAAAATTGAGGGCCTATATCGTCGCGACAGGCAGCGCCGCGATTTTTGCCGGGCGACGTCGTCGCCCGATTATTATGAATAGAAGCTTTGCGCCAGCGAACTAATCAGCAGCTGCCAGCCGTCTACCAGCACGAACAGCATCAGCTTAAAGGGCAGCGCGATGGTCGCGGGCGGCACCATCATCATCCCCAGCGCCATCAGCACGCTGGCGACGACAAGGTCGATAATCAGAAACGGGATAAACACGGTAAAGCCAATCTGGAACGCCGTTTTCAGCTCGCTGGTCACGTAGGCCGGCAGCAGAATGCGCATCGGCACCGCTTCCGGGCCTTGCAAAGGCGGGGAGTTGGCCAGGCGAGCAAACAGGGCCAGATCCGCTTCGCGAGTCTGCCGCAGCATAAATTCACGCAGCGGCTGCGCGCCTTTATCCAGCGCGTCCTGCATACTGATCTTGTCTTCGCTGAACGGCAGATAGGCGTTCTGATAAATCTTGTCCAATACCGGACTCATAATAAAGAAGGTCAGAAACAGCGCCAGGCCGAGCAGCACCTGGTTTGGCGGCGCGGACGGCGTGCCCAGCGCGTTACGCAGCAGGCCGAAAACAATGATGATGCGCGTAAAGCTGGTCATCATCAGCAAAATAGCGGGCAGGAAAGTCAGCGAGGTGATAAACACCAGCGTCTGCACCGGCAGCGACCAGCTCTGACCGCCGTTAGCCGTCGGACGGCTGACCAGGCCCGGCAACTGGGCGTGAACTTCAGGCGCCAGCAGCAGCAGCAGCGCTAAGAAAGGAAGAATGCGTTTCATTTTGGTTTTCCGGCGCGTTTAATAAGCTCTAACACCTGACGGAAATCGCCAGCGGGCTGCGGCTCTTCCGGATTTTCCTGCACCGGTGAGGGCGGCAGGGTATGCAGATGGGTGATCTGCTGTGCGGTCACGCCCAGCACCAGCCGGGCATCCTGCACGTCAACGATAACCACGCGCTCGCGCTGCCCAACCTGGCAGCTGGCGCTGATCGAGATATCCCGCTGGCCGCGCTTGCCCGTTTTGGGCGCGAAGCCAAATCGTTTCGCCAGCCAGGCGCAGGCCAGAATCAACAGAATAATCACGGCCAACACGCTGCTGACCTGCGTCAACACTGAACCGGTGGAAGCGGCCGGCTGGCCTGGCGGTTGTTGCGTTTGTCCGACGTTGACCGGCGAATGCGCCGCCGGTTGCTGCTGGCCCGTGCTCATTGGCGCTTGCTCCTGCTGCGTTTGGCTGGCGGTCGTCATTAACGGCTCAGTCGACGCATACGTTCAGATGGCGTAATGATGTCGGTGATGCGCACGCCGTATTTATCGGCAACCACCACGACTTCGCCCTGGGCAATCAGATAACCGTTGATCAGAATATCCAGCGGCTCGCCGGCCAGGCCTTCCAGCGCCACCACGGAACCCTGCGTCAGACGCAGCAGCTCTTTAATGGTCATCTTGGTGCGGCCCAGTTCCACGGTCAGCTTGACCGGGATATCCATAATCAGGTCGATATCCTGGAGCGAACCGGCGATATCATTACTTTCCAGAGATTTAAACACCCCTTCGGACGCGGTGCTGGTTGAGTTTGACTGCTCGTTCAGCGCGTCAGCCCAAAGGTCGTCCGCAGAGAGGTCGTCAACGGACGGCTTATTGGTGTCACTCATGGGGCTGTTCCTCATTCATCGAGTTCAAAATCGGGTTAATCAGATGTTCCACACGCAGCGCGTACTGCCCATTCAGGGTGCCGTACTGGCTGGTTAAGACCGGCACGCCATCGACATGAGCGATAATGCGATCCGGTTTTTCTATCGGTAATACATCGCCGGGCTTCAGGGCCAGCAGGCGTGAAATCCGCATCGAGACGTCGGCAAAGTTCGCAATCAGCTCCAGTTCGGAGTGCTGAACCTGCTTCACCAGCGTCTCGCGCCAGTTGTGATCTTCCTGACGCGAGTTCTCCAGCGGCGGGTTGACCAGGGTTTCACGCAGCGGTTCAATCATGCTGAACGGAATGCAGATATTGAACTCGCCAATCAGGTTGCCAATCTCCACCTGGAACGGCGTGGTAATCACGATATCGTTAGGTGAAGTAGTAATATTAGTAAACTTTACCTGCATTTCGGAGCGAACATACTCCACGTCCAGCGGATAAATCGGTTTCCACGCTTCGCTGTAGCCTTCCAGCGCCAGTTTTAGCATCTTGCGAATGACGCGCTGTTCGGTTGCCGTAAACTCGCGTCCTTCTACTTTAGTAGGGAAGCGACCGTCTCCGCCAAACAGGTTATCCACGGCGATAAACACCAGGCTTGGCGAAAACACCACCAGCGCCGTACCGCGCAGCGGCTTCAGGTGGATCAGGTTCAGGTTCGTCGGCACCGGCAGGTTGCGAGCAAATTCATGATACGGCTGAATTTTAATCGCGCCTACCGTGATATCCGGGCTACGACGCAGCAGGTTAAACAGCGCCATCCTGTATGAACGCGCAAAGCGTTCGTTAATGATCTCCAGCGCCTGCAGACGTTCGCGAACCATGCGACGCTGGGTATTGGGATCGTAAGGACGAATATCACTGTCGCCCGCGCTGCTGACGTTTTCTTCCGCCGCGCTGTCGCTGTCGCCGTTAAGCAGCGCGTCAATTTCCGCTTGTGAGAGAATGCTGTCGGCCATTTTGCCCTACCTCAGGATAAAGGCGGTGAACAGAACGTCCGTCACCTTTTGCGGAGGTTGTCCCGGTACCAGCGGCGGCGCAAGCGTGGCTTTAATCTGTTTGACCAGCTCTTGCTTGCCCTGTTCGTTGCCCAGCGACGCGGCGTTCTGGTTAGAGAGCAGCAGCAGCAGGCGGCTGCGAACTTCCGGCAGATAATCATTTACGCGCTGCAGCGTTTCCTGATCGGGCAGACGCAGCGTGAAGCCAACGTAAAGCACGCGATCGGGATCGTTATCCGGGTTGATCAGGTTAACGGTAAACGTATCCAGCGCCAGGAATACCGGTGCAGGCGGCGGCGCAGGCTTTTCAGCTTTTGCCGTGTCGGCAGACCCGTGCATTTTATGCCAGACCAGATAGCCTCCTGCGCCACAAGCGGCCAGAACCACCAGCGCTATCAGGATAATCAAGAGTTTACGTTTGCCGCTTTTGGCTTTCTTCTCAGTCATACGGGCGATAATTCCTGTGAGTATGTTCAAGAGCCGGGAGTGCCTGCTCTCTGACGACGTTATGGGCAGATTATCCCGCATCGCTCGCTAAACAATAGGGCGAAAAGACGCGGGTTTTGCCGTTAGCTTTGGCGTTTGTGATCGTCAGGCGAAGATATCAACGGCATTACTGCCCGAAGCGCGCGCCTGGAGGGAGGCAGGAACGGCGATAGGGGTGATCTCGCTGTCGGCGTCGGCAGCAAGACTAAAGGTGTTGCCACGGCTGTTATTACGCTGCTCCTGCTGGCCGCTAAAGCTCTGGCTCTGCGCCTGGGCGTCGCTGCTGACGTTGGTCTGCCCAAGGTTGATGCCGCTCTGCGCCAGCGCTTCCTTCAGCTGCGGCATGGCGGCCTCCAGCGCGGCGCGCACCTGGCTGTGGTTCGACACCATGCTCAGCTGCGCCTGATCGCTGTCCAGCTTCAGGCTAATCTGGATGCTGCCCAGATCCAGCGGATGCAGATGCAGCTCGGCGGTCTGCTGACCGTTGCGGCTGAACATCACAATCTGCTGGCCCAGCGCCTGCTGCCATTCCGGGCTGCCCAGCTGAGAGCTCAGCTGCGGCGTAGCCGGTGCGCTAACCAGCGAGGTTGTAGCTGGCGTCACGGCGGCGGAAGCAGCGCTGATAACACCAGGTGTAATCGTTGTCTGGCTGGCGGCACTGTCTTTATCGCTGTCTTTAGTCACCTGGCCCAGCACCTGCTGGAAGGCGCTGTTCAGCGTAGCGATATCGCCTTTCTGCGTGCCGGCCGCTGCGCTCAGGGTGTTAGTGCTGCTCAGCGGCATGCTGCTGTCGCTGTCTTTTGCGGTTTCATCGCCGTCGACGGCTGTCGTCTTAGCGCCGCCCGCGCTGGCTAACAGCGAGGCAAGGGTAGCGTTAGCGTTGCTGCCTTTGATATTGCCTTCGGTCAGGCTATCGCCGCCTTTGGCAAGGGCTGCGGTCGGCTGCTGCTGCGCCTGCGGCAGCATGGCGAACAGCGCCTGAAGCGCCTGCATATCGCTGCTGCTCAGGGGCGTCGCGGCGGCGGCGGTTTCGCTGTCGTCCTGGCTTTTAGTCAGCGCGATCGCGTTGTCTTCCAACGGCGTTTTCGCGGGCTGTAGCAGCGAGTTCAGCGTTTCCGGTTTATCCAGCGCGGCCAGCAGCGCGTTCAGTTTCGCCTTCGGCGAGGCGGCATTTTTATCGTCGGCAGCGGCAACGGCCGCCGTCGCCGAGGCGGGCAGGGCTGTTTGCCCCTGCTGCGCCAGCGTCAGCAGCTTATTGCCAAGCAGCGACAGAAAGCCCGCGTTGCCGGTTTGCGCGCCGTCGGCCGTAGCCGCACCGCCAATATCCGTGCCGATATCGGTAGCATCCGCCGCCGCGCCGTTAGTGGAAGCGGTCGCGGTTTTCGCCGCCATGTTAACCAGTGGCAAAGTCATCATTCGCCTTTCCTCAATGATGCCCGTTGGGCAAATTCATCCATCCGTTTCTGATCGAGACGGTTTTCCTGTAATAGTGCGGTTGCTGCCGCGCGAGCCTGTAGGGTTTCATAAGCATGAAGCCGCTGCTGCTTGTCGCGCCACAGGCGCAATGCGTTTTCTACCCGGCCGTTCCAGTTCGCCAGCTGCTGGCGATGCTGTTCGATCGCTTTTTCCAGCGTCTCGATAAACTGGTGGTAGTTGTACCAGCGGGTGCTGTTAATCCCTTCCGTCATGGTGGTGTTCAGCGTTTTGCGATATTCGTCCTGATAGTTCAGCAGCATATGTAGCTGCTCATCAGCCTGTTTCTGACCGCGACGAACGTCGCCCAGCTGGATGGCGGCCTTTTCCAGATCTTTCTGCGCCAGGCCGCACAAGGTTTCAATTGGCGATGCGTGTTTTGCCATCAGTCAGCCCTTAACCAAAAATTGCCTGCAGATGCAGACAGGCGTCGTCAAACGTACTGCGCTCAAACATGCCCTGCTGTAAGAAGGTTTCCAGCTCCGGATAGAGCTTGATCGCTTTATCCAGCGTCGGATCGCTGCCGGCGGCATAGGCGCCTACGCTTACCAGATCGCGGTTGCGCTGATAGCTGGAAAGCAGCTGTTTGAACTGGCGAACCCGCGCATAGTGCGTATCGTCGATCAGATGCGACATCACGCGGCTGATCGACGCTTCAATATCAATGGCCGGATAGTGGCCCGACTCCGCCAGGCGACGCGACAGCACGATGTGACCGTCAAGAATGGCGCGCGCGGAGTCCGCAATGGGATCCTGCTGGTCATCGCCTTCGGTCAGCACCGTATAAAAAGCGGTGATGGAGCCGCCGCCGTCAATGCCGTTACCGGCACGTTCCACCAGCGCGGGCAGCTTGGCGAAAACGGAAGGCGGATAGCCTTTGGTGGCAGGCGGCTCACCGATAGCCAGGGCGATTTCACGCTGGGCCATGGCGTAACGAGTCAGGGAATCCATAATCAACAGCACGTGCTGGCCGCGATCGCGAAAATCTTCCGCGATGCGCGTGGCGTAGGCCGCGCCCTGCATACGCAGCAGCGGAGAAACATCCGCTGGCGCCGCGATTACTACAGAGCGCGCGCGGCCCTCGGCGCCCAGAATATTTTCAATAAAGTCTTTTACTTCACGGCCACGCTCGCCAATCAGCCCAACCACAATTACGTCGGCTTTGGTATAGCGCGCCATCATGCCCAGCAGCACGCTTTTACCCACGCCGGACCCGGCGAACAGGCCCATACGCTGGCCGCGACCCACGGTCAGCAGGGCGTTAATGGCCCGCACGCCGGTGTCCAGCACATCGGTAATCGGCGTACGCTGCAGCGGGTTAAACGGCGGCGTAATCAAGGGCGCGCGATAGCCGGTTTCCGGCGAAGGCAGCCCGTCCAGCGGCCGACCGCTGCCATCGAGTACGCGCCCCAGCAGCTCCGGGCCGAGCATCAGCTGTTTGCCGCTGTGCTGGCTGTCGCCGGCCACGCGGGCATACACGCGCGCGCCGGGCAAAATGCCTTCTACTTCTTCCAGCGGCATCAAAAACAGCCTCTGGCCGTTAAAACCGACGACTTCGCTCTCGACTTCGCTGACGCCGTTGCCGTCCATGCGCTCGATCACGCAGGTCGCGCCCAGCGGCAGCTGCAGGCCGGTCGCCTCCAGCACCAGGCCGGTGGCGCGGGTCAGGCGACCATAGCGGCGAACGTCCGGCACATTGGCCAGACGCTGTTCGAAAGAGTCAAGCGCGCCAAGCCAGCGCGACAGGCGAGAGGTGGTCATTACAGTTCTCCCGGCGCGGCAAGGCGGCAGAGTTCGTGCCAGCGGGTAGCGATGCTGGCGTCAAGGTCGCCATCTTCGGCGCTGACTTTACAGCCGCCGGGATGGATAGTGCTGTCCGCCATCAGGCGCCAGCCGTGCAGGCTGAGCGTGGCGCCCAGCGACTGCTCAATACGCTGTAAATCATCCGGATGCACGCGCAGCGTGGGTTTACCGCTGAACATCGGCTCCTGCTGGATCATGCCCTGGATTTGACGAAGCAGGGCGGTGCCGTCGACGTGCGGCGCCTGGCCAATCACCTGGCGAGCGGCCTCCAGCGCCAGCTGCATCAGACGGGCGGCGATCACGCTGTCCAACGCTTCCAGCGTGTGGGAAAACTCAGAGACCAGCTGCTGCATACGGGCCTGAAGCGGCGCCTGCTGCTGCTGCGCCTCGGCCAGCCCCTGCTGAAAGCCGGCTTCATAGCCTGCTTTCTGTCCTTCACTGAACCCCTGCTGATGCCCTTCGGCATAGCCCTGGCCCTGCGCTTCGCTGCGCGCCTGGTTTTGCATCTGCTCCAGCTCAGACTGCTGCTGGCTGAACGGATCGTCTGTCAGATCCGCCAGCGGCGCTTCCGGCTCGTCGAACGAGGCCATCAGCGGCTTATTCGGCTGCCCAAGATCGTTGGGCTGCCAGCGCTGCCAGGGAAGTGAAGATTTATCAGACATACTGTTCCTCGCCGCCGCCAATCACCATCTCGCCGCTTTCCGCCAGACGACGAACGATAAGCAGGATGGCTTTCTGTTCGCTTTCCACTGCCGACATACGCATCGGGCCACGGTTCGCCAGGTCGTCGCGCAGAATATCTGCCGCACGCTGCGACATGTTGCGCAGGAACTTCTCGCGCAGCGGCTGTTCGGAGCCTTTCAGCGCCACCAGCAGCGATTCCGATTCCACTTCCTGCAACAGACGCTGGATGCTGCGGTCGTCGACCTCCACCAGGTTTTCGAACAGGAACATTTCGTCGATAATTTTCTGCGCCAGTTCGCCGTCGAAGTCGCGTACCGCTTCGATAACCGCTTCTTCCTGCTGCGTCTTCATCAGGTTGATGATTTCCGCTGCGGTTCTCACGCCGCCCATCTTCGCACGCTTGAGGTTCTGACCATCGAGCAGGCCGTTCAGTACTT
This sequence comes from Erwinia plantamica, assembly GCF_043420595.1. Classification (NCBI taxonomy): domain Bacteria; kingdom Pseudomonadati; phylum Pseudomonadota; class Gammaproteobacteria; order Enterobacterales; family Erwiniaceae; genus Erwinia; species Erwinia plantamica. Next base: position 18,296 of record NZ_JBGCUC010000003.1, on the reverse strand, counting down.
CGGTCAGCTCGGCCAGCGCCGCTGGCTGCACGCCGCCGAAGGTGGCGATACGCAGCATCACGTCGTGACGCAGACGCTCGTCGAACTGGGCCAGGATATCGGCCGCCTGCGAACGCTTCAGGTGTACCATAATGGTAGCAATGATCTGCGGATGCTCGTCGCGGATCAGGTCTGCCGCCGCCTGTGGCTCCATAAAGTTGAGCGTTTCCATGCCCGTAGTGGTTTCGCGGGTTTCCAGAATATCTTCCAGCAGGCTGGCTGCGCGCTCTTCACCCAGCGCTTTAGTCAGTACGGAGCGCAGGTAGTCGTTAGAGTTAACGCTCAGCGCCGCAAACTGTTCGGCATCGTTTTCAAACTCATGCAGTACTTCGGTCAGCTGCTTGTGAGAAACCTGACGCATATTTGAAATCGCGGCGCTCAGGTGCTGCACCTCGCGGGCGCCAAGGTGTTTGAACACCTCGGCCGCGCGGTCTTCGCCAATCGTCATCATCAGAATGGCGCTTTTTTCGGTACCGGTGAGACTCATAGTTCGTCCTTCATCCACTGGCGAATGACCAGAGCCACCACGCGTGGGTCGTTTTCCGACATCTCACGAATACGCTGGCTCATTACCTCAGCACTCATGCGGTGCTGAGACTTACGTTCTTGATCAAGCTCGTCTTTCGACAGCTTCACGGAGACGGCATCGTCATCGCTGCCCGCTCTTGCCTGGGTCGCGGCATCCACCATCGCTTTCTCCTGAAGCGCTTTACGCTGCAGCTGTGGACGAACCAGCTTGCGGTAAAGGATCCAGGCCACAATCAGTACCAGCAACCAGCGTCCGGCTTCCATTATCTGGTCGATAAAGGACTGCTGCTGCCAGAATGGCAGGTCGCCACCGATTTCCTGCGTATCGTTGAACTGGGAGTTCACCACGTTCAGCGTATCGCCGCGCTGCTCTGAATAGCCCATCGCTTCACGCGTCAGGTTGTCAATCTGCTTCAGCTGCGCATCGGTCAGCGCTATCGGCTTGCCGGCCGCGTCGGTTTTGTAGTTCACCACTACGGCTACAGAAAGACGCTGTACTTCACCTACATTCATCTTGGTATGCAGGATGGTGCGGTCTACTTCGTAGTTCGTGGTGTCATCATTACGGCTACTTAACGGCCCGGTTTTTGTCGTGCTGCTGTTCTGGTTTGCCGTGGCGTTGTTCGCCGTGGTGCTGTTCGCACCGTTCGCACCGTTTGCGCCATTAGCTGGCGTCGTCACCGGCGCGCTGTTGGCAGGCGCAGGCTGGTTAGAGAGTGCGCCGGGCACGCCGCCGGACTGACCGCCGGACTGCTCGCTGTTGCTGCTCTGCCGTGAGCGGATCGCCTGTTTAGAAGGATCGGTGTTGGGCTGATACTTCTCGTCGGTCTGCTCACGAGCATTAAAATCAATCTGCGCCGTTACCTGAGCGTGTACGTTACCGTTACCCAAAATCGGGTTCAGGATCGCTTCGATACGCTGCTGGTAGCGGGTTTCCACATCGCTGGCGTATTTCAGCTGCGCGTCATTCAGATCGCGGTCGGCATTATCGGACTGCGTCAGCAGATGACCGGCCTGGTCGACCACGGTCACGTTGCCCGGCGGCAGGCCGGCAACGCTGCTGGATACCATATGCACGATGGCGCTGATTTGACCCTGGTCCAGCGCACGGCCGGGCTGCAGCGTCAGGGTAACCGATGCGGTTGGCGCTTTCTGTTCACGCACAAACAGCGACGGTTTTGGCATGGCAAGATGTACGCGTACGTTCTTGACCGGGCCTAACGTTTCGATAGTACGGGACAGTTCGCCTTCCAGCGCGCGCTGGTAGTTAACCTGCTCGCTAAACTGGCTGATGCCGAACTTTTCCTGATCCAGCAGTTCGAAGCCGACCGCACCGCCTTTCGGTAGGCCCTGTTGGGCCAGGCGCAGACGCAGCTCGTGCACTTTCTCAGCGGGCACCATCAGCGCGCCGCCCTTATCATCGAACTGATAAGGAATGTTCATCTGGGTCAGCTGAGTGACGATGGCGCCGCCATCTTCATCGCTGAGGTTGTTGTAAAGCACACGGTACTCAGGCTGTTTGGCCCACAGCACCATGGCGATTACAATGGCAACGGCAGCCGCCGCAGCGATGATAATCGGGATGCGAGGATTTGCCTTTAAACGAGCAAAAAGGTCGTTCAAACCTTTCTTCTCTGGTTGATCCTGCGTGACAGTTGCATTCATGACTCTTTCCCGCCTGACAGTTGACCGGACTGTTTCGTGTAGTGTCGTAACAAATCTGACTCCCTGATGTGCTGGCTAAACAAATTAATCCACCTCTTATGGGGTGCCATTATTTTCTGAAATGAAAAATTCGATGGCTGGATAAGCTATGACTTTTGCTCTTATTTACGGGCTTTGTCTTATTGACATTGTGGTAAGTTTTCACACAGCAAAAATCTTCTCCCTTTTCTAACCGAGGTAAGTCATGGCAATTCAGGGTATTGAGAGCGTAATGCAGCAGCTGCAGACCGCAGCGATTCAGGCAAGCGGTAAGCAGACCGATGCGGTCAGCCACGCAGATTTCGCAGACGCGATGAAAGTTGCGCTGAACAAAATCAGCGATACGCAAACTGAAGCACGTACGCAGGCGCAGGATTTTGAGTTGGGTAAACCCGGCGTGAACCTGAATGACGTTATGATCGATATGCAGAAGGCATCGCTTTCTATGCAGATGGGCATTCAGGTGCGCAACAAGCTGGTCAATGCCTACTCCGAAGTGATGAATATGCAGGTATAGTCCGCCAGCCTTCTGGTTTAAAACCGCTTATTACCGCCGTATTTCGCGCCAGGGCCATACGCAGGCCTGGGCGCCAACGTTTCTGGGGTAGGGCCATCGCGCCATTGCGCATCTGGCTGGCTTACGGATGCCAGCAGCAGCTTTGCCGGGCGAATGCCGTGGCCTGCCGGCTTAAGGGCTGAAGTAGTGAATAAAAGCAGGTAAAAGCTGCACCAGAAAAATGGCACTTACCACCCATAAAATAATGCTTTGTTTCGCTTCGCTGACGTCTGTCCGTGTGGCATAGCTGGCCTTGATGACCGCCACGTCTGTCCGGACGATGTACATATCTTCTTCCAGTTTTTTGATTCGGTTAAGCATCCTTTCTTCTCCGCTGATCTGGCCGTCATGAGGCTGGTTTAACGCCGGGAACGGCAAGCTGACTGTTTTCTTTACTTGCCTTCGCATAAGTTACGCTCCCTTGCCATACTGCTTTTGGCATCCGTTGTAACGGTCTGTCCTGACTTTTCTCTGACTTCGTTTTGTATCCTAAGCCTGTTGCCGAAAGGCTGTCACCGACAACTTCTTTCAGATCTGACGTTTATTCCAAAAAATAAAATCTCTTACAGCCGACTTGCAGAAGAATGCATAACCCTTCGCAAAACGGGAGCAAAAAATCGTTATAGCGGCGTCAGATAGCGCTTACCAGAAGGGCAGAACAGGACATTTATGCAGCATGTTGGCAAAGCGTTTAGCGGCGCCGGGCAAAAATAGGGACTTCATCAAATCATTAAGGCAGGCTTTTAATGGAAACGTTGATTGGCTCAGCTCTGATTTTTTTTACCCTGCTTCTGGTTACGTACGGCAGCCGGAAACGGGTCGCAAAAAACACCACGGTAAAATCCCCCGCAAAGAATTGATAAACAAGATTTGACTGTTTCTGAGTGTGAAAGGCGTAAGGCTTGACAAGGGGGTGGTACGACTACGCTATCCGGATTATGTCTACCGGGGTAAATGCCTCTTGAGTTTAGTCTTAATGTCGGCAAAAGGCCTTAAAGGCCGTGAATATATCAAGGATCCGCAGGATCCGGGCTGCTATGACGGCAGCCCGCTTCAGAGCCGCTGTCGAGCGACTGACACCGTTACGGCACGCTACCAGGGTGACAGGACGTTCATGGATAAAAATGCTGTAACGGCGCTGTGATGGCGTTTTAGCAGGCATATCCATATCAGGAGAGGCTTTAAGAACTTAACCAACGTCAACGAAGCAGTCTGACGGAATAAATAATCGCATTTATCGATGTGGAACGGGTGTTAGATTCGACAGAGACGGCAGGGAGTGTTAGGCTGGAGCTTCAATTTCGTAAAACTAAGGCTACTTATTCCTCCTATCAAATTCAGATGTCCGACATGCCACGGATGTCAGTACCGCTTCTCGCTCCACAGTATCACGCCTAAAAATCCTCACGGCGCTAACTGCATCTTCTGCAAAGCCACCATGACGGTTAGCTACAAAGCTTTCGCCAGCTAGTCTATCGCCCCAAAAAAGTTTTTTTCCGGCCTGTCACGCTGCTAACGCCGATCGGGCCTGATTTTCCGTCGGCCTGCGCGCATTTTACTGCGCAGACCTGCACTGTTGCGCCCTGCGACAGTACGGGGGAACGGTGGGAAGGGGAGAACGACCTTTAAAACCGTACCAGCCGCTATGAAAAAAACTTGCCTGCCCGGTAAAAGAAATAATACTGTATATAAAACCAGTATAAATTACAGGAGCAGGCCATTGTGTCACTTGTGTACCGCCTTCAGCACCCTCAAACTGCAGCCCGCCAACGTTCGCGTTATCCGCCGGGCAAGCTGTTCTTCCTGCGCCAACACCTTCTGCATCTCGGCACGTCTGGCCTTATAACGGCTCTTGCTGGTGCCGGCAGGACGGGACTTTTTCCAGATGATAATGGTCATAAACAACCCTCCGGTTACGGGCAAATTAGTCGATTTCCCAGCGACTTAAACAAGGCGATGAGGAATGTTAAGTGGGGGGAATTTGTCCACCTTAAAAAACAATAGCCATAGTTATTATTAATATCAATAGGTATTGCAAGTATAACTTTTGTTATTGGCTTAAGTTGTTGTTTTTGTTTGCTTAATTATTTTCTTAACGCTTTTTTTACGTATTATTCTGGCGATGTTATTAAAAGCTTTACTAATCTATTCAGTTGAATCAATGCGCCAAAGCCTCTGCGCAGATTAACTGTTACAGAGGATGGGTTTTCGCGAGGATAAGCTGATGATATCTGTGCTGCACAGAGTGTCTGGGGGGCGTTACAAAGAAACCATTCTGCCAGGGCAGGATGTCAGTAACTATCGCCTTAAATCACGGATTAGAAAGATCGCTACGCCAATCAGTTCTGACTCATCGGAGAGTTCTACGGCGGGCAATCGGGGATCGTCCACGGTTAAAAAACCATTGGAGGGGCCTTCCAGATAGCGATAAACCGAGATGCGTGAACTCACCCTGGCCATGACCAAATCTCCAGATTCGGGTGGTACGTCGGTATCGACAATAACGATGCTGCCGGTAGTGGCTTCCGCGCAGCCACTGTTCCTGTCAAGAATGTAGGCGCGCCAGGTCTTCTTCGCCTTTACTCCATTGGGCGAAGAGACTATTTCCCCTGTTTTCCCTTCCGGTCCCCAGACCGGAATCGTCGATCCACTTTTTACTTTATCAATAGCGCTCAGCCCAGCGTTGCCGCGCATCTCTCCTTCGCCGCTGGCCAGCCATTGCACATTAACATCCAGCGCTCTGGCAATATCGACCAGTTTGCGCGACCCTTCGGCCTCTCCCTTGGTCAGACGCCAGATCGTAGGTTGTGATACGCCCGATGCTTTAGCTAAAGCACCCTGGGTGATCCCCATCATGGTCATAGCCATGTTCAGTCGGTAGGCGAGTGTATTCGGTTTCATATACCAGAATTTATAGCGACGCGTATTTTTCGTCAAACACGCTTTGCTATTGGCAGGTTTAATAACCTATGCTATTAATTAAGGTGTGTTGATACTTAAGCGGATAAAAGTTCTTCCTTCAGGCTATCAGTTTCAGCACGCCCGCTCTTTGACAATCAGGCCGTCCAGCCTAACCGCTGGCAACCCATTTGACCCAGGGAAAACAAGCGAAGCGGCAGCGCCGCACGCAAAAAAACAGTACCGTTTTGAAATTAGCAGGTGTTAAGAGAAAGTGTGGGAAACTTCATTTTTTCTTCTGCTTTACTCACTCTGAGGGGGTCAAGATGCGAGACATGAAACGCTTGCTGGAAAAATGGGGAGGCTGGGCGGCGACGGAACAGAGCGGCGTCAGCTATTCACACATCGCCGCCGGATTCCGCGGATTGATTACCGCCGCGCCTTCCGATCGTCCTACCTGTAGTGATAACGACGGCATGATCCTTGATAGCTGCATCAGCAGACTGAAAATTAATCATCCTGACGAACATGCGCTGCTGGTGGCGCACTATCACTATCGGATCTCACTGCGCTCTATTGCGCGCCGTCGTCGCTGTGCGGACGGCACCATTCGTAAACAGCTGCAAACCGCCGAGGGCTTTGTTGAAGGCGTGCTGAGCGCGCTGGAGGTAGAGCTGGAGTGCGAAAAATAATTTTCGCCTCGTTACGGGCCTAAATATTTTATTTCCTTTAAAAAATTCCTTTAACTTTAAATATCTTTTCCTATAGCTTGAAAATTTTTTTAAGAAAAATTGGTTGCGTACGCAATTTCGGTTCTAGTGTGTTAGAAAGGCAATTTAAACCGCCTGCATAAATATAAAATTCATTTTCACCGGGGAAAGGTCCTTATCCATTCCGCTACGGCGGCTTATTCGATGAAGGGGTGAAAAATGAGTAAGATAATTCAAATTTTGGCCTATGAAGAAGGCTATAAAGAGAAGCCATATATCGATACTGAAGGCTACCCAACGGTGGGTTGCGGTATTCTCATTGGCCCCAAAGAGGCGCCGCTGAAATATTATTCATTCACCGTTCCGCGTGAGGTCGGCGATGTATGGATGCAAAAAATAATTAACGACAAAATAAAGGAAATGAATAACAGACCGGTATTAGTAGCCGCGCTCAAAGAGTGCAACGAAGCTCGCGCTGATGTGCTTTACAGTATGGCTTATCAGCTTGGCATCGACGGGCTGGCCGCGTTTAAAAATACGCTGGTCATGATTTCCAATAAAAACTTTTCAGGCGCGGCGGAAGGAATGCTGAGCAGCCTCTGGGCAAAACAGACGCCTGCCCGAGCGAAGCGTCATGCAGAGGCTATGCGCAGCGGAACTTATGATGCGTGGCAGGGGGCGTTATGAAATTTATCCTCTTTATTCTTATTGTGATGGCGATCGGGTTTATCGTCTGGTGGAGCAGTAAACACGGCAACATCCAGCTGGTAGCCCACGCTAAGCTCCTGTTCAAAACCTGGTCTGTCTGGCTGGCCTCCGCCGGCTCGGCCATCGGCGCCTGGGTGCAGTCCTTCCCGGATTCCGCTTCCAGCGCGTGGAACGGCCTGCCTGAGGATGTAAAAACGGTTATTCCGCAGCATTTTCTGGGCTTCCTGGCCTCTTTTATGGTCGCGATGGCGGTAATCGCCCAGTTTATCAGACAGAAAAAATTAGCGGCGGAAAAAGGGCAGCTGGCCGCCGGGCCAACGGCGGAAATAAGGCCAATTCGGGTGCCGGTCGCTAACCCGCTAACCGCGGTTACGGCGCCGGCTATGGCTTCCGGCTCGGTGATGCCAGAGATATTAGCAATGCCAATGGCAGCAGCATCGGGGATGGGATCCTCCTCGGCCATGATGTCGGTCGTGACGTCAGAGCAAACCCCCGTGCCCGGCAGGCCGGTTACGCCGGAAACGACGATGCCGCCTGACGCAACGACGCCGTCTGACGCAGCACCTGCGGCATCTGATTCAACGCCTGCGGCACCGGTATCAACGCCCGTGGCACCTGAGGTGTCAGTCGTGACATCAGAGCAAACTCCGGTGCCCGGCAGGCCGGTTACGCCGGAAACGACGCAGCCTGACGCAATGACGCCGTCTGACGCAGCACCTGCGGAATCTGATTCAACGCCTGCGGCACCGGTATCAACGCCCGTGGCGCCTGAGGTTTCAGTCGTGACATCAGAGCAAACCCCGGTGCCCGGCAGGCCGGTTACGCCGGAAACGACGCCGCCTGACGCAACGACGCAGCCTGACGCAACGACGCCGCCTGACGCAGCGCCTGCGGACTCTGATTCAGCGCCCGCCGCGCCGATATCAACGCCCGTGGCACCTGAGGTTTCAGTCGTGACATCGGAGCAAACTCCGGTGCCCGGCAGACCGGTTACGCCGGAAACGACAACGACGCCTGACGCAGCACCTGCGGAATCTGACACAACGACGCCGCCTGACGCAGCGCCTGCGGAATCTGACTCAACGCCCGCAGCGCCGGTATCAACGCCCGTGGCGCCTGAGGTGTCGGTCGTGACGTCAGAGCAAACCGCGGTACCCGGCAGGCCGACCATGTCAGAAACGACAACGCCGCCCGATCCGACACCTGCGGAATCTGACTCAACGCCTGCGGCACCAGTATCAACGCCCGTGGCGCCTGAGGTGTCAGTCGTGACGTCGGAGCAAACCGCGGTACCCGGCAGGCCGGTCACGCCGGAAACGACGGCACCTGACGCAACGACGCCATCTGACCCGGCACCTGCGGACTCTGACGCAACGACGCCATCTGACCCGGCACCTGCGGACTCTGACGCAACGCCCGTAGCGCCGGTATCAACGCCCGTAGCGCCTGAAGTTTCGGTAGTAACGTCGGATCAAACTGCCGTAGCCGGCAGGCCAGGCGGTTCGCATACGGCGGCAGCACCTGCTTCAGCCCCTGTGGCACCGGAAACGCAGCCTAAACCGGGAGAGAAATCATGACAAGTTTCCTCGCCTTATTTAACGGGAGCTGGCATGTCCTTGCCGGGATCGGCGTAGTAATCGCGGCAGTCGTGGCCAGCTGGTTCGGCGGTAAAAAAACCGGCAAGGTGCAGGAGAAAGCGAAAGCGGACGTTCAGGCCGCAAAGGTTGAAAGCGCGCAAATTTCCGCCGTTGCTGAAAAGCAGGCAAAAAATAGCGAGGAAGCCAAAAATGTTCAGGCCGCTAATAATGCTCTTAATGACGACGACGCTCGTCGCAAGCTGCGCGAGTCGCAATACAACGACAAACAGCCCTAGGCTAATTGTGGATTCATCCTGTACGTTTTTCTCACCTATTAAAACATACGGGGAAGACTGGAAACTCATGGACATCAGGACAGTGAAGGAAATAAATGTGCACAATGATATGTGGAATAAACTCTGCACAAATAAAACGGACACTAATCGTCCTCCAGGGGAAGGAGCAGGCGGGAAATAATAAAGGCTAAATCTGTTTAACTATTCTTTTATTCACTACAGGCAATTTGCACCTGCTTATTGTCGCGGAGGTTATTATGATTGAAGTTAACTCTTTTGCTGAACTGAAAACAACTGCGCCATCCAAAACCGGCGAGCTGGCTATCCTGCGTCGTTATTATAATAACGACAACTACTATCGCGGCGGCGGTAATTTCGTGGGCTACGTTACCACCTCTTTGCCGGCAGATAATGGCGGTACCATTGCGGTCGGAAACGGCTTCTACTGGCGCCGCGTGGTGGACGATCCGGATGAGGTAAACCTGTTCCATTTCGGCGCACGCGGTGATGGCGCTAACGACGATACTACGCCGGTTAAAAACATGCTGAACTGGGCACAGACGTATAACACCAGTATGCGTGATATCGCCGTGCGCTTCCCGGCGGGTAAATTTCTGGTTAAGCCCATTGATATTTCAGCAAGTGAGACGGCGTTCTTCTATCTCTACGGGGATCATAACCCGCACGGCGCCATCCCCCGTACCACCATTATTTCCGATAAGTCATCATCGCCGGTATTCAAGGTTAAATCGCGGCGTGTCACCATTGAAGGTATCTGCTGGGATGGTCAGACGGCGGCTGATGTTAAAACCAATACGGGGGCGATTACGGCGGCGATGTGTTCCAACACGCAGCCGTTCTTTGAAAATACCATCGTGGCGGGCGAATCCGTACTGATTGACGGTTTCCGCGCGCAGTACTGCGGCGGTACGGTTATCAAGCTGCTGGATACCCTGGATACCAAGTTTAACCAGGTTTATACCACCACCACCTACGGCCGGATTTTTGACGTCAACTATTCCGGCACGGCGGCGGGTTCGTGGGATCACTCAACGGCAATTGAGCTGACGAATGCGAACTTCCAGTACGGCTATGGCGAAGCGACGCTGTGGATGCCGCGCGTGACCCAGGGGTTGATCAACAACGTCTGGATCGAACATACCCGCTTCCCCGGCAACTTAAGTGACGGGCAGTGGATTGTCGATGCGCTGAGCGTGGAGGATTGCGCCAACAAGCTGAATATGACCAACAGCCGCGTGCAGATGCGTCAGCTTAACCTGCAAAGCGGCAGCGCGCTGGACCTGACCTTTGATGATAAAAGCCGCTGGCTGTCCGCCTTTGAGTACGGCTGGCGCCGCGATGAAAACTACGGTATCTCGCTCAACGGTTCGATTCGTCCCGGCTGGTACTCCGGCTATCGGGTGACGAACAATACCAGCACCGATAAGTGGTTCAATCTGGGATTAATTAACTTCCCGAAAGATAACCTGCAATGGGTTTTTGAGATTATCGGCAAGCTAAGTACGGAAGCGTTGGATAAAACGCTGGGCAATCCGATCACCTCAACCAACTCCTGTATGACCTGGCTGAATATTTCGCGCTGCTGGAACGGTATTTATGGCGATATGCAGCACAAAGGCTTGCCGTCCGTGCTGGAGGCCAAAATCAACCGTGTTGGGATGACCGTTGCGGAAGTCTTTATCAAGGTGAAAGCCAACAGCGGCGATACCTCGTTCAGCCTGCGGGCGACGGGCCCAAGCCGCTTTGATTCCGGCGAGTGCTGTTACTACCGACCCAGTCTGGCAGAAGCCGATGCCAGCGTCGTAGGGACAACGGTGGTTAACGCCAGGATGAGCCTGCACAACGGACTGGCAGGGATTGGCGCCAATGAAAAAGGCGTGCTGACGATAGCTACCGCTACCGCTACAGCACCTTCGACCACGACAGTAGCAGGCTATGTCACGGTCAATATTAACGGTACAGACCGTAAAATTGCTTACTATTAGCCGTTAAGGCTTTGGCCGCCAGTGATGGCGGCCTTTTTTTTTACAGCACAACTTCCGGACAGACCCGATTGCGGCCGCTGCTTTTGGCCAGATAGAGCTGTTTATCCGCGCTCTTAATCGCTTCATCCAGCGTTTTAGCATCAACCCGCTCCAGCGAGCTGATACCGATGCTGATCGTCACGCTTAAATCGTCGTCGTTAAGAATAATCGTATGCTGCTCAATGCTCTGCCGCAGCCGGTTGGCGAGCAGAAAAGCGCGAGGCAGCGAAATATCCTCAATTAAAATTAAAAACTCCTCACCCCCCATCCGACTGATAATCGCCGTTTGCTGTAGCGTCTGACGAATACGCTCGACGGTTTGCGCCAGCACATAATCTCCCGCCGCATGTCCAAAAGTGTCGTTGATATTTTTAAAGCGATCGATATCCACCACAAAAGCCGCGCCGTTAAAGTTATGATCCCTGCGCGCCATCAAAGCGTCGAGCCTGGCGGCCAGACCGCTGCGGGTCAGCGCGCCGGTAAGCAGATCGTAATCGGCCCGTCGGGTAATGCGCGCCACCAGCTTTTTATTGGCGGTAGCGCTAAGGGCGACGATCAGCGGACTGACCGTCATCGCCGCTACGCCCAGCCGCGCCGAAGCAAGACTATCGATCAGAAAGAAATCGTCTCTGCCCTGAATCGTTAATACGTTGCTGGCGACCAGGATAATTTCAGTGATGCCCGTGATAAGCGTCAGCAGACAGGTGATAAAAAGCGGATAGCTGACCGCGCACCACATCAGCGCCGGGAGGGGAAAAATCAGGCTGCCGCCGCCGCCCACGCTAATGCCGGCGGCGATGGATACGCCCAGCGAAATCAGCGGCAGCGGCGAAACCTGACGGCACTCCCTCAGCAGCTCGTTGATTTCATCGCTGCGGGGCAAGGTAATCATGACCGGCAACAGCAGAATAGAAGTGGATACCTGCTCGCAAAACCAGGAAATCCAGCCCTGCACCAAATCGTCATGAAAATAGTGCTGGCTGGCGACCGAGCCGATAACCGCGCATACCGCTGCGCCCACGACAGAAGCCGGAAAAACGCGGTTCAGCGCCTGCAGGCGGCGTGACGTAGTGCTGCCGGTTAGCAGGACGCCAAGGCCGGTGACGATAAAAGAGAGGTTGGCCGCGTCCATGCCCATTGAGGCAGCGACATGCGTGCCAAAAGCGATATCCGCAGTCACCAGCCCAACGTAAATAGCCGGAAAAGTCAGGGCCGAGCTAAGCTGGGGAAAACGGACCAGCAGACCCAGCAGCATCGCGTTGCAGGGCCAGAAAAGAGAAAGCGCGGCGTTAGTGCGGCAGTAAAGCCCCAGCATTGCCATACAAAGAGTGATAAAAAATAGCAGAATAACCAGGTTGATTTTATATTTACTTAATGGCATTTCGGTGGCTCAAATTTTATTTAAGGCAATGCCGCAAACGTGGCCTGCGCTTATACTTCCAGCTATCACAGTTGGTTTTCTGACTTTAGTATTCTTAATAATTTCTTATGATTCAAACAGGTAAAGCAGATAATGCCCCTGGTCGCGACAAGGCAATAAAGTCAGGCTTATTTATCCAGGCGGAAAAGCGCGTAAAGAATATCCTTATAATTTGCTGTTTTCAATCTCCTGAAAAATTAATCATCCTGTCGCGATCTATCACGAGATACAGGCGTTAAGGCTATATATACCGTAAAAAAGTGCGCTTTACGCATTATTATTCACTGCGCTTTTCTGTTTGAGAGCATTCTCACCGGGGTCGGTCCTGAAGTTGCGTTTATCCGGCGCAACAGAGGGATTACGCCGGAAAAAAGCAGGATAAACGGCTACAGCTCGTTTTTGATGCAGAATTCTTCCCAGCTCATGCCGAGCGCTTCGGCGTGCTGGCGCAGGTAGGCTTCGATAGCCTGAGCCGCTACGGCTTTATCCGGCTCGGCCAGCTGGATGGCGAACAACATGCCATCCAGCTTTTTTTCACGCGTAAACGCAGCATAGGCGCGATCGGTTTGCATACGCTGTAAGGCCGGTAACGACATGCCGAGCGTCTCTGCGTCCTGCTGGCTCAGCGCGGCGATACCGGCTTTGATTTCCGGGTGCGCTTCCAGAAAAAGCGCGGTGGCGGCGGCGTAATACTCTTCAATGGTTTTCATAGCGGGGTCCGGCAAAAAAATGATGCGCCAGTTTACACGTCCGGCGTCTTTTCAGCATCTGCTGTTGAAAAGCGCGTAGGGCAGGGCGAGACAGCTTGAATTGTACGGGTAAAAAATTATAACGTAGCGCCTGGCTGAAGAATCAGGAACTGAACATGAAAAAGTGGATTTTAGCGGCCGCTGCCGTCGCGATGACTGGCTGTGCGCAAATACCTAATTACCAGAGCGCGATTAAAACGCCGCCGCCTGCAAACCTGGTTGGTAACTGGCAGACGATGGGGCCGCAGAAGGGGCTGGTCAGCAAAGAGGCAAAAGCCAGCCTGATCGTTACCGCCGAAGGCGATACGCTGGACTGTCGCCAGTGGCAGCGCGTTATCGCCAAGCCGGGCAAGATCACCCTGTTCTCCGGCGACTGGGTGAATGTAAATAATGAAGTGCGCGTCATGCCGCTGGTGCTGGAAGGACAGGCGCTGCACTACGACAAGCTGGTGATGCAGAAGGTGCAGCAGCCAACCGCCGAGTGTCAGGAAGCGTTAAAACAGGCTACAGAGCAGGCGCAGGCGCAAAAAGTCGCCAAAGCACATAGCAACGGCCGGTCGCATCATAAAGTGATGATGAAAAACGGGAAATCCTGATCCTGTACAAGCCGCGCGCGGCCTGCCGCGCGCGCATTTTTTTAAATATCCAGCACCCAAACGCTGACGCTGCCCGCATTGCAGAAGAAGGTCGCGTTGCCTTCTTCGTCCGAGGTCACCTGTTCTTCACGATGGCCCAGGTAGTCGTGCCATGTTTTACCGGCAAAATCCATGCCCAGCGGCAGCGTTTTCTCGCCCTGTTCGCCGTTTGACATAATCACCACGCAGCCCGCGTGTTCATCCGTGCCACTGCGCGCGAAAGCCACACAGTTCGGATGATCGAACCATTCGGTCTGGATGCCGTGCGCATGTTCCTGGCGCGCGCGCAGCAATGCAGGCAGCTCCGGGATTGCCGGCATATCAATCTGATACTCTTCGCCATCGCCGCCCGTGTCTTTGTAGCTGGTACCAAACAGGTCGGGATAGAAGACGCAGGGTACGCCCTGTTCGCGCAGCAGGATCAGCGCATAGGCCAGCGGTTTAAACCAGGGCTCTACCGGCGCCTCCAGCGACTGGAGCGGCTGGGTATCATGGTTAGCGACAATAGTTACAGCATGCCAGTGATCGTGTTCGACCAGCGTCCCGCTGAAAATCTGGCTGAGGTCGAAGTTGGCGCCCTCGCGGGAGGCGTTGTGGAATCTCATCTGGAGCGGCGCGTCGAACAGCATGGTTTTGCCTTCGACCTGATGAATATAGTTTTGCAGCTTCTCGACCTCGTGCGACCAGTATTCCGCCACGATAAACATCGGCTGCTCTGCCACTTCCTGAATATGATCGATCCACTGCTTATAGAACCAGGCGGGAATGTGCTTGACGGCATCCAGACGAAAGCCGGTGCAGGGCAGCTGCTGCATCATCCAGCGCGCCCAGAACTTCAGTTCTTCGGTAACCGCGCGATTGCGGAAATCGATATTGGCGCCCATAAGATAATCAAAATTGCCCAGCTCGTCGTCAACCTGTTCGTTCCAGCCGTCGCCGGTATAGGCATTGATGATCTTAAAGACGCCGTACTCCTCCGGGTTATCAATGCAGTCCACGCCGTTAAAGCATTTATAATCCCAGGTAAATTTTGAGTACTGGCCGCCACGGCCCGGAAACGTAAAACGGGTCCAGGCTTCCGCCTCAATCACCTCGTCATCGATCTCTTCCCGGTTTTCAGGGTTAACGCGATTGACCTGCACCTTCTCTTTTTCGTCCGCGCCCATTTTATGGTTGAAGACCACGTCCATAATGACGCCGACCTCATGCTCTCTCAGCGCGTTTGCCGCCGCGATCAGCTGCTCTTTATCGCCATATTTGGTGGCGCGGCTGCCTTTCTGTTCAAATTCCCCAAGGTCAAAAAGATCGTAAGTGGCGTAGCCTACGCCTGTTGCGCCTTCAGAGCTTTTATAGGCTGGTGGCAGCCAGACATCGGTGATCCCCGCCTGCGCCAGCCATTCGGCGCGTTCAGCCACTTCTGGCCACAGCCTGCTTCCTTCGGGGTAATACCAGTGAAAGAACTGTAATAATGTGGGGTTACGCATGCCATTGCTCCAATAGTCATCAGCGGGAAACTGAAGTATGGAAGAGGCGGCGGGAAAAGCGCGGTAAGCGCAGAAATATTTTCCGCTGCGCTTACTGGCTTCATTCGGGACGATTGCCCGAGTGGAATTAAACGCCCTGGGCGTTTTGCGGGAACAGGATCACGCCCGCCATGCCGCCATAGGCTTTATTGACGGTTTTCTGACGGCTGGTCTGGCTAATCAGCTGCGCCAGCTCTGCCTTGCGCGCCTGCAGCAGGTTTTTCACTTCCGCTTCGTTGGCAAGGATATGGCGCAGTACAGGACGTAACTGGTCCTGAGTCTGAGCCGGGACGGGTGTTTGCTGCGTACACTCCGCCAGTTTTCCCACCGCACTGACATAATCGACTTCCATTTCGATCAATTTATCCCACTCGCCTTCTGTTGCCAGACGCAACATTGACTGGCTAAGCACTAAAAGCTGTTGGTAAATCGAGAGCAGATGCGGTGCAATATTCATTAAACGGCGTCCTGAAGAACAGTATTAACAGTAACTTCTTTCCAGGCATCGGCAATGTTGCGCAGCAGATCTTCTACTTCCTGAACGGCAGCGACATCATTCTGCAAATTACCCTGGAGAAGGCGTCTTATCATGTAGTCATAGAGCGCGAGCAGATTGGCAGCCAGCTCGTCGCCGCTTTCATCCACCAGGCCCACTTTTAACCCATTTTCAATAATGTTGATGGCTTTGGAGATGGCGTTGCCTTTGCCTTCAATCTGGCCATCCAGCATAAACAACCGTGCGCGAACCAGGGCGCTAAGCGCCCCGTCGAACAACAGCGTGGTCAGCTGCTGCTGGCTGGCGCCCAGCACGCTGCTTTCCAAACCTACTTTGCGGTAGAGCTGTGCTCCTGAATCTTTATACATATCGTCCCCGGCTTAATTAGCTGGATGAAGTTGAAGTGAACTGCGACGTCAGGTAGGTCGACGTGTTGGTCAGGGAGTTTACGAGCGTACTCAGGTTCGTAAACTGCGTCTTGTACCGGGCCATCGTCGCGTCAATCGAATCGCTCATTTGATCATAGCGATCGCTCAGCGTCTTCAGCGTGGTATTGATACCATCCTCTGCGTTCTTGATGATGCCTTCTTTACCGACCGTGGTGCTCAGCATCGCGGTTAAGGTGCTGTTCATCTTGGTCGCGAAACCGGTGGTGGTACCATCGCCGATAAAGAACTGGCTGACAGCCTGCGGGTTATTGGTCAGCGCGGCGGTCAGCTTGGTGTCGTCTACGGTCAGCGCGCCGGTAGAACCGTCGCTCTGCACGGCCGGATCGATAGTGATGCCCAGCTGCGCCAGAATCGAGTAGGAACCGCCCTGCACGGTGGTCAGGATCGAGTTCATGCTGTTTTCTACCGCACGAACCGTACTGTCGCCCAGCAGCGCGCCGTTGCTGCTTGACTGCGTTTCGCCAGCTGAAACGGCGGTATACTTGGTAACCGAAGCAATAGTCGACTTCAGCGAGTTATAGGCCGTCACAAAAGCATTGATGGTTTTTTTGCTGTCATCAATAGAGCGTGAAACCGTCAGCTTCTCGCCGGAGGCGTCGGTGCTGGCAGCGTTCAGGTTCAGCGTAACGCCGGTTAACGCATCGGTAATATTGTTGCTGCTGCGCTCAATCGCCACGCCGTTAATACTGAGTTTGGCGTTCTGAGAGGCGGTCTGCACCGACATATTTTGCGTGCCGGTCGCGCTGGCGCTATAGCCAATCGCGCTTTGCAGCGTATCGTCGCCGGTCACGCTGACGGTCATATCACTGTCGGTGCCGGTGGTCTTCGAGCTGAGCATCAGACGGTAATCGCCGCTGCTGGCTTTAATAATGCTGGCGCTGACGTTGCCGGCGCTTTTGTTAATGGCGTCGGCAATGCCGGACAGCGACGTCTGGCTGTCGGTCAGCGTAATCGTCAGCGGCGTAGTGCTGCCGCCCTGGGCGATGGTCAGCGTACGGCTGTTGCCGCTGGTGGTGCCGCCCAGCGCCGTGCTGTTGCTGCTAAACGAGCCGGACATCAGCGTCTGCGCTTTCGCTATTTGATCAACGTCAACGCTGTAATCGCCGGTTGAGGCCGTTGCGTCGGTAGTAGCGGTAAAGGAAGTATTGGTGCTGGTTACGGCCGTCGCGCTGAAAGCAGACGTCTTGGTCAGCGCCGCCGCCGCCGTTTGCAGCGCGGCCATAGAACTCTGCAGCTTGCTATAAGAGCTGAGCTGGGAATTATAGGTCGTCTGTTGTTTAGTAATCGCGGTCAGTTTTGTCTTCTCAGCGGTTTCTAAACTGGTGTAAAGGGTATCCAGATCAAGGCTGGTACCGACTCCGAGCGAGCTTACACTTGCCATGAGAGATCCTTAAGAATGAGATAGGTGCAAAACACATATCGGCCGCAGAGATAAAAAGTTTACGCCGCAGAAAAAAATTTAATGGGCAGAATAAGAGGGGTATCCGCAGGTAATTAGCCAGATCGTTTCTTCAGGCCGGGGTTACTATAATGAGAGTTGCAGAGTACGCATCGGCCGTGAAACGGCGGTCGGGAAGGGTAGAATAGTCACGATTTTTAATGTTGATTCAACGGGCTAATGGGTTTTTCACTTTTTTTCTAAAGTTCAGATTAACCCAACCGATAACTTCAGTAACGGTGGCAGACGCCGTGAGCGTTAAAAGCTCAGCCTAACAAACTAACTGATTTTGAAGGAAACTATTATGTCCGTTATTAACACTAACATCATGTCGCTGACTACTCAGAACAACCTGAACAAATCACAGGCTTCTCTGAGCACCGCTATCGAGCGTCTTTCTTCCGGTCTGCGTATCAACAGCGCAAAAGACGACGCCGCGGGTGAAGCTATTGCTAACCGCATGAACTCTCAGATCAAAGGTCTGACTCAGGCGGCACGTAACGCCAACGACGGTATCTCTCTGAC